>NZ_CALFXI010000042.1 GCF_937958065.1 uncultured Steroidobacter sp. | reverse complement strand
ATATCCACGGCTGCCGTCTCGTCCACCTCGACCGCAACCTCCTGGCCGCGCATCAGGAGATTCTTTTCGTTGCAGCGGTCCTCATGCTGCAGCATCTCCTTGTGCGAGCCCCTGACTACGCGCATGCAGCCGCTCTCCGGCGTGCTCGGGGTGAATGCAATCCAGACCGACACCGTCTCATGCGAGGGCATGTTCCAGTAGGCCCCATCCTGATGCCAGCTGACGAATGTCCCATCGCCGGGGTGTTTGGCAAAGAAGCCCGAGGCCCAGCACAGAATGTCTGGGCCGATCAGGTCCTCGATCGGATCGAGGATGCGCGCATCGCGGATCAAGTCATTGAGCCAAGTCACGAGAAGATGTACCCGGGTGTTCGTGCGGCGGGATAGTTGCCCTCCTTCGCGCGCTTCGAGCTCGTGGAACTTGCGGCGCAGCTCGGCGACCTCGGCCTCGCCTAGAATGTCGATTGGAAAAACGTAGCCATTCTCCCGGTAGCTAGCGATCTGTTCTGACGACAGGGCCTTGCTCATGTCCTTCTCCTTGCGATCATTCACAACGAAACTCAGGTGACAAGCGGCCGAAGCTGCAGCGTAGTAGCCGCCCGCGTTGAAGAGCCATTCGCAACCTGCTCCAAGCGCCTGGTTGGCTCTTCGGAACGTGTATCAGCGCCCGCGCGATTGCGAAGCAGAACGCGATCGTTCCACCAGGCTTCGTAGTGCCCGGCTCGTTCAACCATGTGTCGATTGAACCTTCGAGCCCGCATGAATCGCGTTCTCTCTCCGGCAAAAGCGCCGAGTGCGAGGACACCTTCATCTGGAGGCTCGAGCAGCGGCTCAAAGCCGTACGAGGCCAGGAGCTCATCGATCCTGAATCGGATGATGGGCGCCGTTACGATCTCGTGCTCTTCTCCGGCGTCGCGATGGAACAGATAGTGGAGAACGACCATCAGCGTGCGCAATTCCGCTATCAGCTCGCGGTCGGCTCTGAGGCCGGGCTCGATCGTGAAACCGCCCGTATAGGAGAGCTTCTCCGGCGCGCCTTCGAATCGAGCGATCAATTTCTCCATCGCTTCGATGTGCCGTGCGCAGCCGGACTGCCGGCAGCTTGCCAGCGGAGGAAATTGAGCATAGTGCATGCCGCAGCTTTGCAGTGTGACTCGCTGGAACCCCATGATCGGTTGCAGCCCGCCGCGCTCGGCACACACCAGAAAGTGCGTCGCGTACCAGGCGGAGGCATCGAAAGGGACGACTCCGCCTGGATATTTGCTTCCATATCCTTGCAGCCTGAGCGTCAGCGTCCGTTCGATGAGCCTGCGGATCGAAGGATCGTCCCACTGCTCGATCGCGTTCTCCAGCTGGACCAGACGGTATGTCGATGCGATCTCAACCACGCAAGCTTCTCCCTTCGCGAATTGGCTCTCGGTCGCCGTCGATGGAGAGTGCGCGCCTCAGCTCGGGTTTGGTGGCACTGACGATGAACTTGTTGAAGAAGCTGACGGCCTGCGGATGGGCCAGCGACTGCAGGTAATCGTCCTTGAATGCCTGAAACGACTCGCGGCCCAGCACTTCTTCGAAAAACGCGGCTGCGATCGCGAACCGATCGCGCATCAGTTCCAGCTCGGCAGACTTGCTCGCGCCCTGGAACGACATGACCTCCACTCGCCAGGAAATCGACGTGAGACCTGCCTCGGCGAGCAGCCAGGGAATCTTCCGGCCGACATGAAGGTCGACGCGCTTCGCCGTCAGTAACAATCCCAGACCTTGCGCGACACGCCGAGTCTGCGGGTAGATGTTGTGCATGATCCCGTCGACATCGACGACCACCATCCGCCCGCCCGGCTTGAGCACTCTGACCATCTCACTGACGACTCGCTGCAAGTCGTCCGGCGTTTGATGCTCGACGACATAGCGCGAGAGAATCACATCGAAATGGTCATCCGGATAATCGAGCTGCTTGAGGTCCTGCGTTTCGAAGCGAAGATTGCCGATTGAAGATGCCAGCTCCGCCGCCTGCGCGATCCGGAGCGCCGAGCAGTCACAGGCGATCACGCGGGATTTCGGAAAGTGCGTGGCGAGATAGCGGCTTACCACGCCGGACCCGCATCCCGCATCGAGGATCAGTGAGCCCTCCTTCGCCTGCAGGTCCCGCAGCTCGTCTTTGAAATCGTAGGCCTGCTGTTCCGATTGTCTTTCCAGACGGTCGAACTCTTCCTTCCTTTCCAACACGTAACCCATCTCAACTCCATTCAGCCCCGAGTCGCAGAGCATGTAGCGCTTACGTTGTCGGTTTGGCGCCGAACCGTCAAACCAATCGTCTGCATTTTGATCCGAATCTAAGGAATTCCCTCAGCGCTCGGATGCCGTGTTTCCTGAAGCGTTCAACATCTGTTGCATGTTCAACCCGTCCGTAGCGACGGCCGGAGGGTTGATCGTTTTTGTTACGAGAGCGTTACGCTCGCTCACGCTGCGATTGGCTGCAGCAGACGCGCAGGACACATCAGAATCACACAGAGACAATCTAGCAGCGCCCTCGACGGTGATGCGCGGTGCGCAGATATATTCGAACAGCGAGCCGAGGTCGCCGACTAATCCGGCGGTGATATTGAAAGCGTAGACGTTCGGTGCGGGTGCCGCGGTCACCATGCTCCATCTAGACCAGTGCTGTCAGCCAGCTCGCCGCTCAATTCACCAAATCCTGTCCTCCACGCACCAGGCGCCGCTTCGAGCTTGTCGTCGTCCGCAAGCCCGTTGGACAGGACCTTGCACCCGACATGAAATCGCGCCATCTTCTGGCGGCTCCGGCAGGCCTTTACAGTGCACGAGCTGCCACCAAGCCTCCCTGCCCTCGAACTGATCCCGCGGGCCCGGAGTCAGCCAGCAGACTTGCAGTCACTTGTCTCTACTCGCGTGCTTACCGCTGATTCTGGGACCCACGCTGGGCATCGGCTCACTGGAAGCACTGTGCTTCGTACCCGCCATGATTGGTGGCATGCTGCTGCACCGGCTGATCATTCGACCTCGAGGATTGCGCCGTGAAAATCTCCTTCTTTGCTGCGTGCATGGCTCTCGCCACATCTCCTGGCTGTACCGCCTCCGTGTCGGAAACCCCGATCCCCCACGTGACCGCTGCGGTCTCCCCAGCCCCGGGCATCGTGTCGGCGGGACGACTGCAGCCTGCCGACATGGCGCAATTGAGGGAAGCCGGCATCGAACAAGTCATCGATCTCACGCCCGACGATGAGACTCCCGACTTCGATGAGGCGAGTGCTGTTCGATCCGCTGGCATCGAATACTCGAACCTGCCGGTCCGCGGTGCCGAGGATCTGACACGAGAGAACGTGATTGCGTTCGATCAATTGATCCAGAATGCGAAACGACCCGTGCTCGTCCATTGCGCGAGTGGGAATCGTGTCGGCGCCATGGCTGCACTTCGGAGTGCGTGGATTGAAGGTCAATCGGAAGATGACGCGATCGCCGTGGGTAAGGCCTGGGGATTGAAAGCGCTGGAGCCCCAAGTGCGCGAGCGCATTCGCTCGCTTCATGGCTCAGGTTCCGCTCAGTAATGTGCACAGTTCCTTCCGCAACTGGAACAGTTTCGGCGTATGCGCCGTAACCCAGAGTTTCCTGGCTGCGCCGCTCGCTACCAGGGCTCGATCGACTGGTGAGCTCACTTGCGGCAAGACGCTCGGAACTGCTCGCCTTTGGTTCCTTCGGGACCTTACTCAGGTTTAGCGCGCTCGAAGTGAGATCGATCGTCGAACGCAATCAGCCGACCGAGACCTTTCTCCCATGTCACTTCCGTGAGCGACCCGTAATCCGGCCTGAAGAGCTGCCACTGCGCCGGACTCAATCCATTGATGTAGCCCAGGACCTGGCTGATCACCCCCGCGTGCGTCACCATCACTACCGCTTCGCCATCGTGAAGCCGCGCCGTCTCCTCCACCACCTCGATGCAACGGCGACGGAGCTCCACGTAACTTTCGCCGCCAGGCCAGCGGAAATGCTCGTTCTGTTGCGAGAAGTTCTCCTCCCACAATCCCGGATGAAGCGCCTTCACCCGGTCGATGGGCAATCCGTCCAGGACCCCGCAGTTGATTTCCTTGAGCTCGGTCCGAAATCGAATGGGTATCGCGCAGTGAGAGGAAATGGCGCGCGCAGTGTCGGCCGCGCGCCGCAAGGGACTCGCGTACAAACCGGAAAAAGCGCACCCCGCACTTCGGACACGCTCCGCAAGCAGCGCCGCTTGAGCTTGCCCTTCCTGTGATAGGGCGACATCAGTCCAGCCGTTCAAGCACCCCGGCGGGCTCTCGCACGGATCATATGGAGTACAGTGGCGAATGAAGATGATCTTGGTACTCACGCACTCCAGTTCATCAGCCCGGGGCAGACACACGCAATAGGGTCCACAGCAACCGCGGACGCAAGTTGCGTGTAGGTGCAGCGCAAGCTGTCACGGGCTGTCGCTCTTGACTGAACTTTGCAATCGCCCTACTGACGCCAGCGCGTCAGAACTTCCCTCGCAAGCCCGCGATGAACCGGCGCTCATAGCCGAACTGGTACGCCTTCTGACTTTCCCACTGGAAATAATAGTTCTCGTACTCGTTGGTCAGATTGAGCCCCTGCAGATACGCCGTGAAGCTCGGGGTAATGTCATAGCTAACCGAAGCGTCGATGTAACTCGTGGACGACTGATACAACGTGAGCCCTTCGGCTCCCCACACCTGGTTGAATGCCTCGGCTCGTTTGCTGCGGTAGTTGTGAGCGATGCGCGCCTGCAGGCGGTCGCTCTCGAACCACAACACGAAATTCGTCTGGTGCTTGGAGTTGCTCGGGAACGGCAGCTTGTTGCCGGCGATGTCGGTGCGCCCGGAATCGCTGGGCGAGTAGGTGTAGTTGGCGTCCACACCGAAGTTGCTCCAGATGCCCGGCAGATCCGAGAACGCATGTTTCGCCGACAGCTCCACGCCCTCGAGCGTGCCGCCCTCGCCCTGCACGTTCGTCAGCACGTTTACCGTACGCCGCACGACGCCGTCCTGATCGGGCAGCGCCATGGGCACCGTACCGCGCTCGATGAAACTGTCGACCTCGATGTGAAACAACGCCGCCGCCAGCATGGTCTGGTCGCCCAGATACCATTCGATCGAAGCGTCGAAGTTCTTCGACCGCCACGGATCGAGCTGCGGATTGCCGTTGGAGTTGGCGCCGACGATCACGAAGCGGCCACCCTCGGCATTGGAGATCGCATACGAAGGAGTCAATGCCCCGCCCCACTGCTCCAGATCGAGCAGTGTCATGGTCTTCGAATAGCCCATGCGCAACTTGACGGAGTCGCTCAGATCGAACGTGAAATTCAGCGACGGCAGGTAGTCGTTGAACTCGCGGTCGGTAACGACATCGCCGGCGTCCAGATTTGCCGCACCGTAGGGCTGGGGAGCGCCGACATTGTTCTGGACCACCTTCAGCTTGGTCTTGATCATGCGCAAGCCGATGTTGGCCGAGTACGGCACATCGTCGCCGCCGTTCAATCGTCCCTGCAGATAGGCGGTCGTTTGATCCACGTCCACGCCGAACGAGTTGCCGGGATTCATGACTTTGACATTGCCGGGGAACAGGCCGTTGTGGAACGCGAGCGGGTCGTCCATCGCTTCGGGGTCCAGCACGTACATGGGCGGTACACCCTGTGCGTCGCCATAGTCGGTAATCCGGATCACGTTATTTCCAAACGACGACAGCGGCATGCGCCCCAGCGCCGTGTAGAAGCCGCCCGCGTCCCCTGCCGTGCACGCACCGGGGATTCCGCCGCCGCTCAGCACGACGTCGGTGGCCTTCCACTTCACCAGACATCCGCTGTCGTTGGAGGCGGCACCCGCGTAAAACGGCGCGAGATAGTCGTAGCCCAGCTGGGTGGTTTCCCGCTCGCTGTAACGGACACCCGCATCGAGCGCGAATTTCTCGGTGAGCTCGTAGCTGCCGTCCAGGCGGAATGCGGCCATGTCGGCATCGCGGTCGAAGTTGTTCTCAGAGGACAGAGCGCCGATCGAGTAGGCGTCGAGGTTATTGACGATGTCCGGTATGCCCGAGAAGCGGATGTGCTCGCCACGATAATCGGCCGTGATCTGCGGGAAGCCGGCGTATCCGTTCGGATAGGGATTCTGCGCACCGCCCGGATAGTAGTTGTTCTGAATACCCCACTGGCTGCCGTTCGAAAGATCGATGTCCGCGTAGCTGTTGACGATGTTCTGTTCGGCATCCGCCAGGATGGCACGCGCGCTCCCGGTGAACTTCCCGCCGTTGTCGAAGCTCAGCTGGAGATTGAAATTTTGCGATTTCGCATCGGTGCGCGCGACTTGCGAGAACGACTTGAGGCGTCGTGTATCCAGCAGGAATTGATCGACCAGGACGAGCTCGCGCCCGTCGATGATCGCGCCACTGCCTCGCGAGGATAACGGCGTGAACCATTCCCAGCGCTGCCACTTGTCTTCGGCGGCCATGCCGGCGGTGCGAACATACTGCTCCTGATCGGTGTAGAACGCATCGGCCGTCAGCTGCACGGCGTCCGTGATGCGCGCCTGGAAGGAGGCATTCAGGCCGATGCGGTCGCGCTCGGTGAAACGATTGAAGGCGGTGTGGCCCTGATAGGAAATGATCATGTCGGTGGTATCGCCATCGCCGTTCACATCGCCGTTCACGTGGCCGGGCCAATTGCTGCCCTCGTTGGGCCGTCCGCTCCAGCCTTGATCGCCCTGCATACCGCTGTAGTAATTCGCAAGGTTCACATTCGAGTACGCCACCGAGACCAGCGCGCCGAAACGATCGTTGCTCCAGGCCACCAGCAGGTTGCCCTGCGGATCGAGCTCTTCGGCGCCGTCCCCGTACGTACCTTCGATGGCAGCCGACGCGGTGAGGCCTTGTGGCAGGTCGAAGGGCCGCCGGGTCAGAAGATCGACGGTGCCGGTCAAGCCACTGCTGATCAAGCTCGACGTTGCCGTCTTGTAGACATTCGCGCCCGCAAACAGCTGTGAGGGCACGTCCGTGAAGTTCGGTTGTACAGTAGTGATGGAGTTCGCGCCCAGAAACTGCTCGCCGTTGAGCAACGTGGACACTTGAGGCAAGCCGCGCACCGCAATCTGGCTGCCTTCGCCGGCATCGCGGCGAATCTGAATGCCAGCGATGCGCTGCAGGGAATCGGAGATCGTGACGTCGGGCAGTTTGCCGATATCTTCAGCGGAAATTGCATCGACGATCTGCAGCGAGTCGCGCTTGATGTCGATGGCGGCTTGCTGAGCGGCGCGCACGCCGGTGACTACCACTTCCTCCAGCTCACCCGCGCTCTGATCCTGAGCGAGGCCGGTATTGGCGAACAGCGCTACGCTGGAGGCCGCCATCCACGAACTACGTCGCCATCGCACACTGCGTGTAGGCATCTCACATCCCCCTGGTTGACCACCGAACCGTTCTTCGCCGGCCTTCAGCTGATCGACGCTTTCGCTCGTCCCGAGCATCCGCATGGATCGCGCACGAGGCGTCATTGATCGTGATTCTGCTGCGGCTGTTTTGGCCTTGTCAATATATTCTTATATTTGTTTTATTTAAATAGCCGGTGTCCATCTATCATTCCCGGCAGTGATCTCTGGGCAATATTTGCTCGCGTGAGCTTTCTTTAGCGAGACGCTGTCGCCGTGCCGCGGGCCAACGTGGCATTCAGTTCCGCGATCGCGCCCACGAGGTGATAAAAAGTGCTGACCGGCGCAGGCTCCTCGATGAAATCGCCTCGCTCGGACATCTGATCTCGCCACAGCCCTGCCGTCCTGGTCTGCAGATATTGTTCGAGCGCAGCTGCCGAGCGTTGCGCCATATCGAGATAGCGCGGCGCTCGCGTCAACTCCCAAGCAGCGCAGGCGGCCTTCAATCTCTCGGTCTGCGGCCACAGTCTGGCCCGCCGATCGCGGACTTTGCCGTCGAGCCACACTGAGTTCACGGCTACATCTCTTGACGGATCCACGCCGCGGCTTTCTGCCGTGTCGATGAGTCTTGTTGCAAGCTTTGCAGCTCGCGCCTCCCCTGTAATCGAGTACCAGCGCAGCAGCAGCCAAGCCCACTCGAACTGGTGCCCCGGCTCCACGATCAACCCTGCCTCGCCTTGCGCCGGCTGCCAGTCACCGTTGTAGAACTCTCGGATCTGCGAGCTCGCCGCGTCGATGAGCCTGTTAAACACGAGATCAACGATGCTCACAGCCAAACGGCGCCAGCGTACATCGTGATCTACCATCTGCCACGCGAGCGCCGCCTCCAGCAGATGCATATGGGAGTTGCTCGTCGCGAGCTGTCGATCTGGCGCTTCGAAGAATCCGCCCGCCGGATTTGCCAGACAGCCCTGCACTGCTGCCAACAATGTATGGGCGCGCTGACGCAGCGATTGGTCGTTGAATACCTGGTAGGCCGCCGCATAGCCCAACAATGCGAATGCCTGATCGTAGAGCCGCACGGAATCGTCGACGCAGTTGCCGTCGGGTGCGACGCACGTGCGGATGAGCCGATCGGCTCGGACATAGTGACGCAAGAAAAATCCAAGCGCGTGCGCGACCGCCGGCTCCGTCATCCCGCGGCGGCCCAGGTCTTCCGCCAGACTGAATGCAAACATCTGTCGCGGATGCAGTCGCGCACGGCGCGGTTCGTCGAGAGGCTGTCCGTTCTGTTCGAGGCGCTCGTAAAAGCCGCCGTGCACACGATCCGCGCCATGAGACCACCAGAGCGGATAGGCGTCTTCGACGAGCCAGCGCATCAAACGCGCCCTGCTCGCAAGGAGCAATGTCAGCGCTGCCGCGTCCGCCGACACAACGGTGGAGACTTCTCTCTCCATGACATTCACTTCAGTGGCCATAGGCGCGCCGCGCCTCTGACCCCTGAGGAATCTCCCCAGCGTGCCTGCACGATGCGCGGCTCCCAGCTATCGGTGAACACAAACGAACGCACCACTGCCGGCAGCTCTTCATAGAGCTCGCGAACGTTGGACATACCGCCGCCAAGCACGATCGTGTCTGGATCGACGATGTTACCGATGACTGCGAGCGCCCTTCCCAGACGATGAATGTATCGATGCACAGCGCCGCGCGCCGCGTCTTCGCCTGCTCGAGCCAGCTCGATGATGTCTTCGGCGCACCTTTGGAGATTCGTGTGCGCGACGTAATCGCGTTGCAGGCCGCTGCCGGACACCCAGGTTTCCAAACAGCCGCGCTGGCCGCACCAGCAGCTTGGTCCTTCCAGCTCTTCATGCGAAGGCCAAGGCAGGGAGATGTGTCCCCATTCGCCGCCCACGCCGTGAGCGCCTTCGACGAGTTGCCCATGAACCATGAGCCCGCCGCCGCAGCCCGTTCCCAGGATGACAGCGAAGGCGACCTTCGACCCCGCGGCCGCGCCGTCGATCACTTCGGAAAGCGCCAGACAATTGGCATCGTTCGCGATCCGCACCGGCCGGCCCAATGCGCAGCTCACGTCTTCGCGGAACGTTCGTCCATTCAACCAGGTCGCATTGGAGTTGCGCATCGCGCCCGTACGCGGAGAAACAGAGCCCGGCGTACCGATCCCGACGGTGCAATTGGTCGTTCCGGCTTGCTGCTCGGCGCCGTGCACGAGCTCGCAAACCGTCTTGATGGCTGCCTCGTAATTCCCCGGTGTCGCCGCACGAATGCGAGCGCGAAATTCGCCGTCGCAGTCGATGGCGGCGGCTTCGATCTTGGTCCCTCCGAAGTCCACGCCGATTTGAATCAAGGCTCGCCCCCGCCGCTCCAGCGGTTCCCTCAAAGGCCGACCCGAACAGCGTACTTCGGCGAATTAAGAAAGTAAATTTATTTATTGTGCCAGCCGCTGCCCGAGAGCGGCGGCAGCATGGATCAGTCCGCCGAGACCTTCATCAGTGCCGAACGCGACGGCAGCAGTCGTTCCTGGAACGGAAGGATGGCCGCGCCGATTGCCGGCGCATCCGTGGCCATGGCCGCCTGCATCACTGGCGCGATCTTTGGAACATCGCCTGCCCTGCTGCGCAGACGCTGATTGAGCCGCTCCGCGAGCTCATCCACCAGCTCGCCGGGCAAGCGGCCGCCGATGAACACCGCCTTGGGATTGACCAGACAGCTCACCGCTAGCAGCGGATCCGTCAAAAAGTCCGCCGAGTCGGCAATCCAATCCGCGACGACCTGCTTGCCCTTGGCATCCAGAGACAACAGATCCTCCGGCCGCGATACAGTGCGATTCTTCTCGGCCAGCAACTCATAGAGGGCGGACAACGAGACCGCCGCCTGCAGCGAACGGGCCTTGGTACGACGCGAGCGCAGCGGCAGGAAACCGATCTCTCCGCTACGACCGTCGGCGCCTCGGAAGTAACTGCCGTCGATGACCAGGCCGCCGCCCAAAGATGCGCTGATCAGCAGATAGAAAAACGTCGGGCTGCGCAGACCATGTCCGAACTGGAGCTCGCCGATGGCAGCCGCGGCGGCATCGTTCTCGACCAGTATCGGCTCGGGCAGCACGTTGGCCAGCATCTTGTGCACATCCACGGTGTTCCACACGCCGTAGCTGGAGGGACGATGCGGCAGGTCGATCTGCCCCAGATCGTCCGGCAATGCCACGCCCGTTCCGATGATCTTGCTTTTCGCGAACTGGCGCGAACGTAACATCTCCTCCATCGCCGTTCGCGCAAAGCCGACCACGGCATTTGGCAGCGCGAAATCGATCTCGTCGGTGATGCGCGCCCGGACGTTCCCCGTAACGTCCAGCGCCACGGCTGTGACATGGTCGCGATCGATGTTCAAGCCGATGGAGAAAGCACCGTCCGGATTGATGGCCAGGCGCTTCGCGGGCTGCCCCCGTTTGCCACGCAGCCGACCGAGCTCGACGATCAGGTCCTCCTGCAGCAAACGATTGGTGATATTGGCGATCGAGGGCGGGGTCAATCCGGTGATGCGGGCCAGATCCTGCCGGGTGATCTCGCCATTCACGCGGATCGCCTGCAGCGTGACTCGTTGGTTGTAATCCGCCGCGCGCTCCAGGTTGGTCCCGGCAAGGCTGCTGTGTTTGGGCGATCGCTGGGCGGCCCGGCGCACACGGTGGTTGATCTGCATGGCGTTCGGAATGGGGGATTCAGGCCCTATTCTATTGTGTTCGCGTCCGCTGCATACCCGATGAGGCAACAACGACTGTCCGCCATCATGCCACAGGCGGACGCCGCCAAGATCCTGATCGCCGCCGTGGGAGCAGCGGCGATCAGGTGTTTCGGGTCATGGACGATACCAGGCGCACATGCTCATGAAGAACGAATGCAGCGACCGCGGCGTTCAGCTCTCGCGCTTGGCAGTTCCCGGCTTGGCAGCGCGATCGACCTGATCGCCGTTCAGGTACACCGACGAGATCCGACGCGTGTTCGTAATATCCTCGAGCGGGTTCGCCTCGAGAACTACGAAGTCGGCCCGCTTGCCGGCCTCGATCGTGCCGGTGTCGCTCAAACCGACGACCGCTGCCGAATTGCGAGTTGCCGCCACGAGTGCCTCGGCAGGCGACAAACCGGCCACGACCGTGTCTTCCAGTTCGACGTGGGGTGCCCAGGGCGTGTTGCCGTCGGTGCCCAGGGCGATCGTCACGCCCTCGCGCGCGAGCCGAGCTAGATTGCGAGCCTGAATACCGAAGGCGGCCTGCGCCTTGGGATCATCCTTCGCGCTCGCCTGCAACTTCGCCAGTTCCTCGGAGGACACCGAAGCGGCAAGCCAGCTCACATCGGTGGCCACCCCGCGGTTGGGCAGGTTCGGAATCAGCACGACGTTGGGTCTCTCCTTGATCAGCGAGACGAACTCCTCGTCGATGTCTCGGTCGCGAACACCGTGCGCGAAGATATCGATCCCTGCGCGCAGCAATTCCTTGGCATCGTCGAGCGCGAAGATATGTGCGGCGACTTTGAGACCCCGCTGGTGCGCTTCGTCGAT
Organism: uncultured Steroidobacter sp.; assembly: GCF_937958065.1. Taxonomy (GTDB): domain Bacteria; phylum Pseudomonadota; class Gammaproteobacteria; order Steroidobacterales; family Steroidobacteraceae; genus Steroidobacter. The sequence continues at coordinate 159,033 of NZ_CALFXI010000042.1, read as the reverse complement.
GACGGCACGGTACAGCGCCGGGCTCAGCTTCTGGTACTTGCCATTGCGATCGTCGACCCAGATCTTCACGATCTCGACCTTTCGCTCCGCCTCGGTGCGAACGGCCTCGCGCGCGGCCTCCTCGGTCGTCACCCAATGAACTTCACGTCGTCCGGGTTCGGGAGCGGTGATGCCCAGCCCCGCCGATCGATAGCGAGCAGCACCGGGCAGGGCTTCCTCTCGCAGCTCGAGCGGCGCGCTCGCATCATCGCTGCCCAAGCTCAAGGCGGCGCCGACACCGTAGTACGCCCGTCTTTCCAGATCGGCGATCAACCCCTCTCTGGTGGTGCTCAGATGCGTGTGAGCATCAATGAGTGCGGGGATCACCGTCTTTCCAGAGAGATCCACGCGCTGAGCCCCCGCGGGCAGCGGGACCTCGCCGGCCGCTCCGACAGTAACGAACCGACCGTTCTCGACCAGGAATGCCGCATTCTCGATCGACTCTCCATTGCCCGTGATGAGGCGTCCACCCTCGAACAGCACGGCACTGGATTGCTGTGGCGCTGGTGCCTCGGGCGATTTGCCGCAACCAGCGATTGCAATCAACGCGATCCACCACGGCGCCAGCGCGAGGGGACGTCGTAAATGCCTATTGTTTTGTCTCTTCATTGTGATCTCCGAGTGGCAGTGTTGTTCGACCCGGTGGCTTATACCCCGGATCGGCCGCGGATTCAGTCGCGAACCGGTCACAACGAGCCTACCATCCGAGCGCGCGCGTCGCCTGCACGATCATTTGAATAGAGCTGAGCGGACACACGGCAATGCGTGCATCGGCCTCAGGCAGCATGATTCTTTCATGGCCAGAGTGCCGACCCACGCCGATGTGATATCTGCTGGGTTTGGATGTGGCAGCCGTTTGTCACATTACCGAATGAGGTATGTAACAAGTCGCGCCGCTATCGCGCGGGCGCAAGCATCCGATCACTAGCGGCCAGACTCCGCGAAGCCGGCGGCCCCCTGGGCACGCAGCCGCTCCCTCTTCTCGCGAATACCTGGCGTCATTCCGGCCGGCGCATCGTCGTTCACGGTATCGCGACGCTCGCATTCCGACTTTGCGAGTCTCGTCACTAGGCCGGGCAGGTCATCGCAGCGCCGCCTCACCGCAGGGTCCGGCGTCACTTCGCTTGCTCGCGCCGGCAATTGCGAAGCGCGTGTGCTCATGGACCACGATGCGGTTGGCGAAGTCTGGGCATGGACAGAGCTGGTCAGGCCGCCGGCGCAGACAAAGGCAATCGTCGCCAGTGCGCCTGCCCCGATAGTGCTTTTCATGACAACCTCCTGCGCTACACCGCAGCCGTCGCTTCGGTCGGACGGTCGAGAGTGTGAACGGACGGATCGGAGGCAGGTTCCGTTGCGATGAAGGAGCCCTGGTTGTCCTGCAGCCCTGCTGGCAGTGCCGCCAATACGGTCTAGCTGGCTTCCGACAGAGGTACGACGTCGAGCATCGTTCCCCGGCACGACCGAGATCCGCACCGGCACGAATAGACCTTCAGATCTTCAGGATCGTCGGTGCTCTCCCACGTGAGCCGATAGTCGTAGACCAGCTCCTCGCCAACCTCGATGTCACGAAGTGCCTCCAGGAAGATCCGACCGTCATCATCGACCGCTTCGCAATTCGGTTCGCAGCTATGATTGATGAATCGGGAGACATTGCCATTGACTCCACAGTCGACCACGGTGTCCTCGTCCACATAGAACATGAACGTGTGACCGGGCTCCGTCTGCTTTTCCTGATAGCGGCGATCCGACTCGGCACTGGAGATACGCTCGCCAACCACCTCCACGATGGTCTCGCCGGCGCGAATGGGCTCGACCACGTAAACTCCAAGGCCGTGAATGCTCGACGTACGCGCTTCGATCTTAAGGGTCTTCTCGCTCATCTTTCTCGACGCCAACTCGGGACGATGCCCGAACAAAGCCGCGGATGATATCGAGAAGAGGCGCTGGAGATCCATCATCCGAGAAGGAGCTTCAGCATTTACGAGACTGTCTGTTGGAACCAGCTCATTGCCGGGGCCCGGCGAGGGCGGAGTAATGCTGCCCCAGATACTCGACGATCGACCTGAAGTCTTCCTCGCCCACTGGCGCTCCGAACACGTCGATCATCTTTCGAACACTCGCCTCCCACGCAGCACGATTCATCACGGGCGCGACCATGGTGATGTAATCGAGGCTGTGACAGACCGCGCAACGTGCCATCGTCACGTCGCGACCGACACCCTCCGTCAGCCGAATGCTCTCTTCGCCCGCGCGCGATGGACTGGCCGCGAAGGCGCAGACCGTAAGCGCGAACACCGCCGCACAGTGCCTCATACGACCTCCAGCCGCAGCGTCTGGATGATGTTGTGGTGATAACCCGAAGGGTTTGGCGTGAGCTTGTCTGCCTGCCGAGTACCGTTGCGACTCGTAGCACGCACCGAGACTGTGATCGGACCCGCCTGTGTGGTATCGAGCGGCCAGTTGAATCCTCGCCATGCGAAACGCCCCAGATCCCGGCCCAGCGTCGTGTCTCGCCATGATCGGCCACCATCCTGCGAGACCTCGACCTTGGCGATCCCTGCGCCGTTATCCCATGCCCAGCCACTCAGCTCGGCGCGGCGGCCGCGGGTGAGTCGAGCGCCGGATTCATGGCTCGTGACGAGCGAGTTGACCAGAATCTCCGTGATCGGAGTGGTATCCGGCCGCTCCTGACTTTGAAAGCGTGCGCCGGGGAAAGCGCTCGTGGGTACACGGTAGGCCTTCTGCATCCAGAAACCGTCGTAGGCCTTGGGGATGATGCGGATCTCGGTGAGATGCTTGACCCAATAGGTCGCGGTCCATCCCGGGACGACCAGGCGCGCCGGTGCGCCATTCCAGTGTGGGAGCGGCTGGCCGTTCATCTCGAAAGCAATGAGCGTGTTCTCGTCGAGTGCGCGCTCGACCGGCAAACTCTTCACGAAGTCTGGCGTCCCCCGCAGCAGCGCGGCGTCCGCACCGTCGAATACGACCTCGACTGCATCCGGGCGGACACCGACTTTCTGCAGCACATCGCGCAAACGCACCCCAGTCCAGATCGCGTTGCCCATCGCGCCGTACTGCCACTGCACTCCAGGGACTCGCGGCGTGAACAATCCACGCCGATTCCCCGAGCACTGGTTGATCGCAGCGACGCTCACCCTTTCGAACCCGCGCCGGAGATCGTCGAGCGACCACTCGTGCGTGCGGCTGGCACTCTCACCGCCCGCACGCAGCCGCCAGGTGGCCACGTCTACCTGAGGGATGTTTGCGAGGTGGTAGCGTACGAAGAAGACATCATTGGATGTGAACTCCGAGCGCAGATCCGCGAACGGAGTTTCGAAGTTCGGTGGCCGGAACGTCTGCTTGATCAGCGGCTTTTTCTGCGGAAGAGCGACCAGCTCGGGTGCCAGGGCTTCGGCCGCTTCCGCGCGCCCCCTCCTCGACCCCAGGTCGCTCACCAGAAGGGTTCCACCCATGCCGGCAATCATTCCCCGTCGCGTGATCATGGATGATCTCCCAAGCTCCGTGGCACTCCCGAGCGTACAGTTTACCCGGATAAACTGCCGGTAGAACGCCATACTGCATCCCCGCAGGGCTGTTCATGATCGAGGCGGTCTGCCTCCCCGCGTCGTTGCATCCGTTGCGTTTCACCGGCCGACGATTCTGCGCAAACCACAGCTGCGTTCCCTCAGTACAGACTCTTTGAAGGCGACGGGCTGCTAGCGTCATCCACCGCACAAGGCACCCTCGCAGTGACCGTGTCATGAGTGTTCTCGCGGGATTCGTGTCGGTTTATCTATGCATGGCGGCGTCTTCATCGCTCGGCGCCGCGCCGGCGCGGATGGCTTCGCTGCAGGTTCCAGGCTATGCGCTGCCGCAACCATTGGCTCTCCAGCCGTTCGGGCTGATCGATCAGCATGGTCGTGAGTTCACGCTCGAGGATCTGCGAAATCGATGGACGCTTCTGTTCTTCGGTTATACGCATTGCCCGGACGTATGTCCGACGACACTCGCACAGCTGCGCTCCGTGACGAAACAGCTGTCGAAGCACCCTGACGCCGTGATACCCGCCGTCGTTTTCGTCTCGATCGATCCGCAACGCGACAGCACTCAGCAGCTGAAACAGTACTCGACCCAATACGGGACTGACTTCACCGGCGTGGGCGGCGAACCCGGCGCGCTCGATTCGTTCGCACGGCAGTTCAGAGCGAAGTACGCAAGAGCGGGCGGCACGAGCACCTCCTACTTCATCGATCACACATCATCGGTGGCGCTGATCGATCCGAATGCCCAGTTGCGCGTTCTTTTCAGTGTGCCGCTGCGGCCCGACGCCGTAGCTATCGAGATCCAGCGCCTCACGAAGTCCGCACGCACCGGCCGTTGAAGCGCAGCGACAATGGAGCACGTCGACCATGATCAAATGGCAGCACGCCTGGCCGTCCCTGTGTCTGCTCTCGCTGATCGGTTGTAGCGGCGAAGATCGAGACGATCCTGAAAGGCTGCAGCCTCCAATGGAAATCGCCAGCCAGAACGGTGAGCTGCGTACCACATTCACGGTCTCCGATACGACCGTGGAGGTCGCCGGCAGATCGCTGCGAACCCTGGCTTACAACGACACCTTCATGCCACCGCTGCTGCGGGTCAGGCCCGGCGACACGATCTATCTGAACCTGATCAATCAAACCGGCGAGCCCACCAACGAGCACTACCATGGGCTCAATGTGTCCCCCCGGGTCAATCCGGACGCCACGATCTCCGACAACGTCCTGATCCAGGTGGAACCCGGCATGCAGGTGAACTACAGGATTTCGATCCCGTCGTGGCACCGCCCTGGACTGTACTGGTATCACGCGCACCTTCACGGCCAGGCGGAACGGCAGGTGATGGGTGGCTTGTCCGGCGGCTTGATCGTCGAAGGCATTCTCGACCCGTTCCCGCAACTTGCAGGAATTCAGGAGCAGGTGCTGCTGCTGAAGGATGTCCAGATCACCCCGCAGGGCCGATTGCCCGACGACATCGACCCGGGAGGCGCGACTCATCGGACCATCAATGGCCAGACGATGCCCAGGATCGAGCTTCGACAACAGGAACTGCAGCTCTGGAGATTCGCCAACATCGGCGCCGACATGTACTACCGCCTGGTGCTCGACGGCCATACCTTCTACGAGCTGGCGCGCGACGGCAATCGTCACACCCGGCTGGTGGAGATGCAGGAAATCCTGTTGCCGCCGGGAGCACGCTCGGAAGCCTTCGTGCGCGGCGGCGAGCCGGGCGAGTACCGCCTGCGTACACTCGATGTCAACACGGGGCCGGTCGGCGATGACTACGCAGCGGCCGATCTTGCCTCGGTGGTCGTCGGTGCCGCATCCGATCAAGCCGTGCTCGAATTACCGCAAGAGCTACCGGCAATGGAGGACTTGAGGACGTTGCCAGTCGCCCGTCGCAGAACGATCACGTTCGCGGAGGACACGACCAACAACACGTTCTTCGTCGACTCAGGCGCGGGTCCCCTGCAATTCGATGCCAATCGGGTCGATTCAACCATCCCCGTCGGGACCGTCGAAGAATGGACCGTGAACAATGCTACGGCGGAGCTTCACGTATTCCACATTCATCAGACCGATTTCCAGGTGATCGAGATCAACGGAGCGCCTCAGCAGTTCAATGGCTACCAGGACAGCATCAACGTGCCCTTTCAAGCAGAGGCACAAGGTCCACCGGGCTCGGTGAAGCTCCTGATCGACTTTCGCAATCCCGACATCGTCGGCAAGTTCGTCTATCACTGTCACATCCTCGAGCACGAGGATGGTGGCATGATGGCTATTGCCGAGGTCGTGAATCCGGCCGGCCTCGCCGACGCCAGTAACGCGCTTGGACAGCTGGACCTGCGGGCCGAAAGCCCGGCACCGTTCGATACGAACCTGCTCACAAACACACTGAGCGCATTCCAGGCGGGCGCGATGTGCAAGACGCAACAACCCGGATCAAGGCCAGCAACTCCCCGGATCGAGACAACCACGTCGTTCAGAGTCGAACGGATTTCTCGGCAAGCGGCAGGCAAGCCCGCTCCAATGTTCCGTTAGGCGGCAGTCACTCTGGCGCAGCCCGCGCCGAACCTGATCCCACGGACGCAGTGCCGATGACCGTGTCGATCTGAACGCACGTGCTACTAACGCCGCGCCGACGATTTCACTTCCGAGCTTCTATTGGGAGCCGCCTCGAAGGCCGCTGCGATTGCGTCGCGCAGCGGCTTGGGTCGGTAGTCATCGTCGTACGGTGTCGGACGCTGCGGGGTCTTGTCGGAGCGCTTGCTGAAACTCTGTAGCCAGCTGAATTTGTCCACCATTCCCCAGCACAACACCTGATCCAGCTGTTTGTACGACAGCATGAAATCGAGATATCCCCTGGCGGCGGCGGCCACCTCCGCGTCGCGTTTCGCCGCATCTCCGGGAAGATCCTTGTCGTTCACGTCGAACTCGGTGATCAACAACTTGTACCCCATGCCGACGACCCGATCGATGAAGTCGCGCCATTGCTGGTGCTGCGCTTCTTGAATGCGACCATCGTTGCCGATGTGACTTTGCACGCCCAATGCATCCACCGGCACCTTCCTGGTCTTGAACTGCTCGAGCAACTTCAACACGCCCGCTCGATGCCGTTCGTTTCCGGCCTCCCACGACATGTAATCGTTGTAGACCAGCTGCGCACCTGGGGCATGTTCCCGCGCCGCTTCGAAGGCGATGCGCAAGGCGTCGAATCCGAGCACGCGGGTGAACGGCGTGTCGCGCACCTGCCCGCTCTTCGGGTCGATGGTTTCATTCACCACGTCCCAGGACATGATTCGATCCCCGTAGTGGGTGCAAACGCGCTGGATGTAATCGCGGAGAAACTTCTCCGCCCCGGCCGCGGATGACGAGTCCACGTGAGCGAGCAGCCACTTCGGTGTGTACTCGACGCGATTCCACAGCAATGTGTGTCCTCGCAGTTTCATCTCGTTGCTCGCGGCGAACTGCGCGATCCGGTCCGCGGGCTCGAAGTTGTACTTGCCCTGCTCGGCCGCGATCACGTAGCTCTTGAGCTCGTTCTCCGGCACGAGTACGGCGCATTCTTTTTTCAGGATGTCTCGATAGCCCGGGTCACTGAGCGATGCCCCAAGCGCCCCTGGCTTGCCCGCGCCCACGGAGGAACCGAACAGAATGCCTTTGTCGGCGGCGAGAGCGCTTAGCGCACGTTGATTGTCCGCCCAAGCAGGGAGCATCGGCCCGAATACCGCGGTAGCGGCACCGCCCAACGCTCCGATAGCAAACTCGCGACGCGAAATTCCACGCTGGTTATGCATTCTCCCCCTCCGTCGACGCCGCCATTGTTGGTCGAGCGTACCGCCGGTGCCGGCCTCGCTCGCTGACGGATGTTAGCGTTATCTACAGGGCTTTGGAAATGGTGGCGGTCGGCATGCGTCGCGGAAATGTGATGCCGCCGCTGTTTCATTCGTAATCGCGCCCACGAGCGCTTGCAATCAGCACGCTGGACTCGGCCGCCACTCTTCATCAAGGTGTTACGGGAGAAAACCCATGCGGAATGGTGCGAGATTGGCGGCGACTGCGCCCGCCTTGGCTGTATCGCTCGGCGCGCTCACTACGAACATAGCCGCCGCCGCTGCGCCTCCTTCGGTCGAACCTGCGCAGGTGATCAACTCGCTGGAACAGACCTTCGGTGTTCATCCCGGCCAGCGACGCAATCACGTGAAAGGCACCTGCGCGCGCGGCAATTTTGTCGGCACCGAGGCCGCGGCCAAGATCAGCCGCTCCGATCTCTTCTCCGGCAAAGTCGTGCCCGTCGTGGCCCGTTTTTCCGTCGCGGGAGGCAATCCCAATGTGTCAGATGCAGCACCGGGCGCGCGCGGCATGGCGCTCGAATTCCGGCTCCCCGAGAGCAACCGACAGCACATGACGATGATCAACACGCCCGTGTTCGGCGCCGACAATCCGAAGACCTTCAACGACATGATCCAGGCCAGCAAGCCCGATCCAGCGACCGGTAAACCGGATCCGCAGAAGCTGCGCGAGTTCCTGGCGTCGCATCCGGACGCGATGAACCAGGCGCGGTTCCTGGCCAGTCACAATGCGCCCGAGAGCTATGCGAATTCGGCCTACTTCGGCATTCACACGTTCCGCTTCATCGACGCTCGCGGCACCCATCACCCTGTGAAGTGGCGCTTCGTGCCTCGGGACGGCGAGCGCGCCTTGTCGGCCGACGCGCTCGCGACGGCGCCGAAAGATTTCCTGGAACAGCGGCTCATCGAGCGGGTCAAGCGCGGACCCGCACAATGGGACATGGTCGTGTACGTGGGTGAACCGGGCGATCCCGAGGACAACCCGACGCTCGCGTGGCCAGAGACGCGCAACCATTTCGTGGCCGGAACGCTCAGCATCACCCAGGCGACACCGCAAGCGGGCGCCGAGTGCGAAAAGATCAATTTCGATCCTTTGGTGATGGCCGATGGCATCGAGCCCACGAACGATCCTGTGTTGATGTTCCGATCCCCCGCCTATGCCATCTCCTTCGCGAAGCGACTGTCCGGACAATGAACTGCTTCATGCCGCTGATGCTGCCCTGCCGACTCGCACGTCATCGAGATGAATGAGTCCCGGTTCGGGGCCGCTCGGGTATGGTCAGGGGCTCGTCTTTGGAATCGACGACGAATACAGCCAGCAGGCTCGCTGGTTCCTTGTCGCTCGCATTTTCGCTGATCCTGTGATGCGAGCCGGGAACTTCGTAGAACCCCTCGCCGACCTGGTAGACCCTGGCCGGCTGATCGTCGACCTGACTGCGAATGGCGCCGGAGAGTACGTAAGCGTAGACGAACGCCGAGGGAGCATGGTGATGCGCGGGAGACTTCGCGCCAGGAGGATAGGCCACGACAACGGCCATCATGCTTTTTCCCTCGACGTTCGGTAGCGAGTGTCGGAACACGGGTGTCACCTGTTCCTCAGTCTCCGCGCGCGCAGGTGCGGCCCCGAGTACCAGCGCGCTCAGTATCGATCCCAACAAGCCCGTTCTCATTGCGCTCATCGCCGTGCCCTCGTTTCAGAATGTGTGGATGGCCGTTCGCCCGAAACTCAGGGCGATCGCGCCAGCGCAACCGCGTGCCTTGCCTCTGCAACAGTGTCGCCGCGCACACGCGGCCAGTGCGCGACTGCTTGCGACGGCACCAGCATCGATTGCATGAGGTCTCGCGAGCACACAGAGCCTGGCTCTGATCGATAGCTCGCGAGAGAACGACGGCCGCGCGGCTCGCGCCCCACGCGTTTCGATGAGGATGGGGGAATCAGCGCACGGGCCGTTAGGATCGCGCCGAGATCATTGCCTTCGTACTCATAGGGAATGCCCAGCGCGTGTGCCATGCGCACGAGCTCCGCGAAGCACTCCGCGCCCATCTTCTGCATCGTCCTGCAACGGTACACTTGCACTGTGACCGAGCTGATGCCGAGCTCGCTCGCGACCTGTTTGTTGAGCAACCCACTTACGATCAACGCCATCACTTCGCGCTCCCGAGGTGTGAGCTTGTTCCAGCGTTGCCGAACTTCCGCAACACGCGCGCGTGCTTCGCGCGAATGCCGTCCGCGTTCGATTGCAGCACGCACCGCCGCCACCAGCTCGCTGGGACAGACGGGAGTTGAGAGGAAATCTTGGGCACCTGCCTTGAGAGCACGCACCGAGCTGGTTACGTCCGCTCGGCGGGCCACGAAGATCACCGGGACCGCAGCTACGGCAATCTGTTCTTGCAACGCCAGTCCGCACATGTCGGGCAGGTGAACGTCGAGCACCACACAAGCGCTTCGATCGCGCTGCGGATGACTCAGGTATTGTGCTGCCGTTTCGCAAGTCACGACCTGCAAGTGCTCCGCGGCAATGTAATCGCGGAGCAACGCACGTGTACACTCGGCCGCATTGACGACAAAGACCAATTCGCTGTCCGGGTTCATAAAGCCCCCTTCATCAGGAAGCTCAGGTTGAACCTCGGCCGGCCGACTCTCATCACCAATCCTGGGGACGCAGACGCCACTCTTTTGTGTCATGAGCGGCACCGAGGCGCAGCGCGCTGCGCGTGCCGGCGACATGCAACACCCTTTCGGAGTACGCGGCCACTACTCTTTCGAGTGATGAGCTGCCCAAGGCAGATCGACAGGTCGGCTGCTCGCTTGCGCGGGAACCGGTCTGACAGCAGGTCAGTCTCAGAATCGGGTGCTGATCGAGAACTTGATCACGCGAGGCGGGCCCTGCGCGATGATGTTTCCACCCGTCGACGAGAAATACTTCTTGCCCGCGACGTTCTGGGCAGTCAGCTGCACGGTGAGCTCCGTGTCGCGCAGCGCAGTGGTGAAGGAAGCGCCGAGGTCGAACAAGGTATAGCCCGCGATGAACACCTGATTCAGCGGATTCACCGCGCGCTCGCTGACATAGTAGGCCGCGGCGTTCACGCTCAGTCCCGGCAGGCCGCGCTCGAACCGGTACTCGGTCGCGAGCGACACGGTTCGCTCCGGGGTGTTCTCGATTTTTCGCCCGACGACTGTCGGCTCGACAGTCACCCTTCCCGTGTCCGGGTCCGTGGTGATTTGTGTCTGCGCGCCAGAGACCTGTTTCGCATCCAGGAACTGCGTGGTCGCATACAACGACCAGTTAGGCGTCAGCTCGCCGGTCACGCTGAGCTCGGCGCCGCGGAAACGCGCGCGACCGTCGAGCACATACACGTTCGCAGCATTGACGAAGGCGGAGCCGCGCTCGATCTCGAACAGCGCTGCCTGCACCAGCAGTCCAGGTCGCGGCTCCAGCTTGATCCCCGCCTCCACTTGCGTGCTGTTCGTCGCAGGGACGGTCGATCCGGCATTGGCCGCGGACAGCGGAGCAGCGGGCGTCGATTCGAGCCCCTCGATGTAGGTGCCATAGAGACTGATCCAGCCCCGCGGTTGCAGGATCACGCCATAGGAGACTGTGGTCGGTTGCTCCGCGAATGTGAGCTCGCCGGTGTCCAGATTCCGCTCGCTGTAGTCGACCTTGCGCACGCCGGCGAGCACCTGCAGCCATCCGGTGATCCGGATGCGATCAAACAGGTAATAGCCGAGATCCTCGATGCGCGTGCGTGTGCCCTTGCGCGGTGGGAACGCAGTCTCGGGTATGTCGACAGGATGGAAAATGTTCTGTCTGCACGTCACGCGTGGCGCCGTCGGGGTGGGACCGGGACACGTGGCCGGAACGCTCGTCGCCGTAAAGCCGTAGCGGATGTTCTGCGTAACGCCAACTAACAACTCGTGTTCCGTGAAGCCGAGCTTCACTGCACCTGCGAGCTCGGCGCGATAGTTGTCGTTCTCGAAGTTCGCGCCAGGTTGCAGGTTGATGCTGAGCCGACCGTCGCCGTTGGTGTCCGGGCCGTACTGGTCGAGATCGATCGTGTTGAAGTGACGGTCGCGCACGAGGTGCGAGTTCCCGTAGCTCAGGGAGAGCGCCCACGCCGGCGAGATCTTCCAACTCACGGTCGCCAGAACATTACGCTCTTCGGCACGATTGGACGCCCAGTCCGGCCCGAAGTTGCTGGTGGCATCGAGCAGCGGCGGCAATTGCAAAGCGGGATAAAGATCGGTCGGCGTCGGCGCGGGGACCCTCACGTAGCGGAACACGCCAGGCTCGTTCACGCGCTTGACGATATGCTCCCAATCCAGAGTCAGAGTGAGATTGTCGCTCGCACGGAAGTCGATGGCTGCGGCGAGTAGCGAGCGGTATCCACGCGTGTGATCGATACCTGGGTCCACCTCGCCATGAAGCGCATTGACTCGCGTTCCGAAACGTCCCCAGGTGTTCGCAGCGTCGATGTGCCCACCGACCGCGCCGTAGCCGTTGCCGAACAGAGTTGCGGCAACGTAGGGCTCCGGTGTCGGACGCTTCATCGTGAGATTGACGATGCCCGCGGGCGTGGTAAAGCCGTAATACAACGCCGAAGCGCCTTTCAGCACTTCTACCCGATCCTTGTCCTCGAGCGGCAGGTCGACCAGATTGACGATGGGCAGAATGCCGTTCAATCGATAGTTGCTGCGATTCTCGACGTTGATGCCGCGGATATCGATGTTGGTGTAGACCGTGGTCGAGGTCTGGGATGGACTGACGCCGGCGGTGTTGCGCAGAGCGTCGAGCAGTCCCTGTGCCTGCTGCGAGCGAATCAGCGCATCCGGGATGACGTTGATCGTCAACGGCGTATCGAGCTGACGAGCCCCTCGAAAGCTACCCGCACGCACCAGATCCGCGCTGAAACTACCGCGACGATCGGCCGTGACTATGACCTCCTCCAGCGTCGGCGGGACTTCGGGCGGCATGGCATGCCCTCAATTCTCGTGAACCGAACCGAAGACTGCGAGCCATGCACGCACTCTCGACCTCCCCGCCTGCGGCGCTCTGTAGGCGACCTTCGCGGGCACTCGTAGATCCAATTCCGTGCCGCCCGAGGGTCTGCTCCAGACTTCCAGATGCGCGCCGAGCTTCCTGGCCCGCTCCCGCATTCCGGCCAGTCCGAAGTGCCCGGGCCGGCCGCCCGCCTCCATCACATCGGAGCTGATCCCTTTACCATCGTCACGTACGCGGACGTTCAATCCTCCAAGGCTGTAAGCCACCCTGATTTCGATCGTGCTGGCGCCAGCGTGCCGAAACGCGTTCGTCAATGCCTCGCGTGCGATCATGAATCCTTCTTCGCGCACGATCGGATGCAGCTCGTGGCGGGTGCCGTAGCTGGTGAGCCGGAACTTCACGTGATGTAGCTGCGCGAGTTCTTCCCCTTCCTCAGCGAGCGCCTGCGTCAGCTCGGCGACATCGCGCGCCGCGGGGCGCAGATCCTTGACCTTGTCTCGACTCTCGATCAGCAGCCTGTCTGCGCGATCCAGCGACTGCTCCATGAGCTGCCGCGCGGGCTCATCGGGCGGAATACGCATGGCGGCCGCCTGGAAGCGCCAGATGAGTCCCTGCATGCCCTGTAGCAGCGTGTCGTGCAGTTCCCGTGCAATCCGTTCGCGCTCTGCAAGGCGCGCCTCCAGACGTTCGCTGATCTGCGCGGCAACCCGCCGCATTCGTAACCTGTACAACACGGCGAGAGTAGCTACGCAAGCCAGCACGCACAACGCATAGAACCATCGTGTCTGATAGAACGTCGGGGCGATGGTGAACGCGAGCGCCGCGCCAGTCTCGTTCCAGACGCCGTCGTTGTTGGATGCGATGACGCGGAAGCGATAATTCCCGGGGCCGAGATTCGTGTACAGCGCCTCGCGCCGGCTTCCCACGTCTTGCCAGTCACGATCCAGGCCCTCGAGTCGATAGCGAAAATGCACGCGCTCCGGCACGGTCAGACTTCCGGCGCTGTATTCGATCTGCACCTCGCTCGTGTGGACTGGCAGCTGCAAGGCAGTGCCGACGTTGGGGTATCGCTCATTCCCGCTGGTCAGCGCCCAGATCGTCACCGGCGGCGGAAGAGTGTTGCGCGCAAGTTGCGACGGGTCGATCGATACGAGGCCGCTCGTCATCGCGAACCATATGCGCCCGTCAGTCGTCTCCACTGCGGAGGGCTGCGGGCGCAGTTGCATGGCCGTACCTGGCACGCCATCCAGATAATCGAACGTTTCGGATTGCACGCGATGTGCCGGATTGCGTGCCAGCTGATCGAGCTCTGCGCGCGCGATGTGTGAAATGCCGGCGGCACCGTTCAGCCATAGATCTCCGTTGCGCGACTTGACGATGCCGGAGACTCCACGAAATGTTTGGTCCGAGCTGTTGCGTATCTGCACGAACCGCTTGCCGTCGAAACGTGCGAAGCCGAGCTCGCCACCGACCCAGACCTCATCGTCCTGTGCAAGTATTGCCAGTATGTTGCCGACCTGCAGTCCCTGCTCCGCGCCGAGCAGCTGCGCATCGCGACCTTCGATCCGCGCGATACGGTTGTTCGGGTAACCGAACCAGAGCACGCCATTCTCGTCGGCAGATTCAACGTAGGCAGGCTCGCGCGGCAGCGGCAGATTGTCGTTTTCGATCCACGCTTCGCCGACGACATAGTAGGTGCTCCTTCGCGATACGGAGACCCACAGGCCGCCCCTGTTATCGCGCAGCAACGCTTGAATGGGGCGACCGTGCAAATGGGCAGGCAGCGGTGTCGCGACGATCCGACCAGCCTCCAGGTGCGCGAGTACCGTCCGTCCGCCGAACCACACCGTCCCCTCGCGGTCTCGGTACGCCACGCTGAAGAGCTCTGTCCTCCGATTGTTCACTATGTCGCTGTCGCGTATCTCAGCGAGATATCCTTCGGACTCTCCGCCGCACGTGACCCATAGCGCACCACTGTCTCCTGCAGCGAATGCGGGCGCATGCAAGCTGTTGGTCGGGCATGGTGTGACGATATCGTGCACGACGTTGCTGCGGCTGAAGCGATGCAACGCAGTGCTGGTGGCGACCCAGATGTTGCCCTCGCGATCCTCCAAAAGAGCGTTCACAACGCCTTTGCTCAGTCCTTCCGCGCGCGAAAAGCTCTGCGGATGCGCGATCGCGGCCCCGGGCTCGCCGATTCGCGCCAGATCGTCGGAGGTGACGCGCAGTAAGTTGTTTTCGGTGGGATCCGTTGCCCACAGGCCGCCATTCGCATCCGGCAGCAGCGGTCCACCCGCCATGCCAGGCAGCGTGATGGAGGCTGGCGATGGACTCCGCGTCGGATCGATAGCGATGACCTCCTGGCCCGCGGCGGCCCAGATCTTGCCGTCGGAGTCTGCAGTCAAAAGCAGGCCGCGCGGCCCGAAATACCGCCTGTCGTCGATCTGCCGGAAATGTTTCTCTCCGACAGCGCGCGCGTACAGTCCGTCGAGGCTGGCGACCCAAAGCGTTCCGGCCCGATCGACCAGCACGCCAAAAGGCGAGCTCAGCTCCGACTCGCCCACGACTTCGGTCCAGCGCCCATGCTCGAAATGAGCGATGCCACGACGCGCCGCGACCCAGATGGAGCCGTCCCGATCCAGCGCAATCTGCTGGATGGAGCCTCCAGGCAAGCCGTCGTTCTCTCCGTAATGAGTGACGTGACCATTCTTGAGCACGGCAACGCCCGCGGGCCGAAAGCCGATCCACAAGCTTCCGTCAGGCGCGGCGAAGAGCGCGGAAACATTCGTCTGATGTAGTGCCTCTTCCGAGCGGCCGGGATACGCCACGAAGCGTACGCCGTCGAAACGAGCGAGACCGGTGCGCCCGCCCATCCAGAGCGTGCCGTCGCCAGTCTGGGCAAGCGCGACGATGTCGGTGGGTGCACCATCCATCGGCGTGAACACACGATGATTCAGCTGATGCAGGCTCAGATTGCGCGTCTGCGACGCAACCTCGAAGCACACCAGCAGTGCTGCGAGCCCGAGAAGCGATTTTGCTTTCATCTGCGGAGGCCGCGCATTCACCCGCGTAAACGCGAGCGATTGTGAGCCACGCTATCTCGCGCGTCCACCCATCGAGAAATCGCTGTTGGGCGCGGTAATACCGAGCTTCCCGCCGTTCGGTAAACTTCTCACGACGTCCGTCGGGTCGTCAGTACCGTCACCGCCGCGTATGCTGTGCTGAACCACGACAGATGCAGCCGGAGTCGCGGGGCATACGACTTCGGTAGGGGGATTGATGCCATGAAGCTCGTGCGGCAGTCCGCGGCGATTCGCATCCTTACGGTCGACGATCATCAACTGCTGCGTGAAGGCATCGCGGCGGTGCTCGAGAGCGAGCCAGACATGGAGCTGGTGGCACAAGCCAGCAACGGACGCGAAGCCGTCGAGAGCTTCCGACGTCTGCGACCGGACGTCACACTCATGGATCTGCGCATGCCGGATATGAGCGGTATCGACGCGATCACCGCGATCCGTGCCGAATTTCCGAACGCTCGGATCGTGGCGTTGACCACATATGCGGGCGATGTACAGGCAGCTGCCGCGCTCAAGGCCGGAGCGGCCGGATACCTGCTCAAGAGCCTGGTGCGCAAGGAACTGATCGAGACCATCCGCGTCGTCCACTCCGGCAAGCGTTGGGTGCCGCCGCAGATCGCGACCGAGATCGCCGAGCACATCGCCGACGACCAGCTCACCGGGCGCGAAATCGAAGTTCTGCGGCGCGTGGCGGCCGGCAAGTCGAACAAGATCATCGCCGGTGAGCTGGCGATTTCCGAAGAGACGGTCAAAGCGCACATGAAGAGCATCCTCCCCAAGCTCGATGCCACCGACCGCACTCATGCAGTCACGATCGCGCTGAAGCGCGGCATCCTCGATCTGTGACGAGAAACATGCAGCGGCAAGTCGCGCGCCGGCTCTCACAAAAGCAACTCATACGGCTTGCCGGCAGCAGCTGGCAGATCGTATCGACGCTCGACGAGCGCGAGCACCTCGAACGACCTTTGCCAGCTCGATCGCAGATGAGACCGGTCAACGACGGCCGCCCGACAACCGCATGAGATGCACGATCTGCGGCGGCCGCTGCAGCAGACCTGCAACCTTCTCCTGCAAGTGACGATCTGCGTTCGTCACGCGCTCGTGCTGACGCAAGTGCTCGAGCCAGGAATCGCTGTAGAATGTTTCCACGATTCGATTGCTGTCCACGACATCCTCGAACACGGTCCAGCCATACCCTCCGTCGCGCCATCGCTCGTGCGACAGGTCCTCCAGCGCTCGTAGCAGCGCCGCGCGATTCGCCTGCGCCACCCGATACTCGACCATGACGAGCACCGGTCCCTGATCGATGCCGACATTGGCGGTCGCAACCGGCATCGGCCAATGCATGGATGGGGTGAGGTCAAGATCTGCGCCCGACTGCAGCTTCCAGCGCCACGTCAGTGGAATCGCCAGCAGCTGGCCCGCGGCAGCGAGCAACAGAGCGGCCGGCACGCCGATCAGCCGCGCAATCTCCCCCCAAAGTGCACTGCCCAGCGCCAGGCCGCCGAAAGAGATCGTTACATAGGCGGCCAGCCCGCGGCCACGAACCCACTCTGGCAAGGCAAACTGCGCCGAAACGTTCAGACTGGAGAGCACCACCAGCCAGCACAAGCCTGCGAGCAGGCTGCCCGCGAGCGCAGTGGGCACGTCGCGCGCGATTGCGAAGAGGCAAAGCGCCCCCGCGGTACCGATCGAGCCCACGGCCACCAGACGATTCACACCCAGTTTCGAGCGCAGCTGTGGCAACACGATGGCAGAGGCGATCGCACTGGCGCCGATCGAGGCCAGCAGAGCGCCATAGACAGAGGCGCCGCCGCCGATCTGCACTCGCGCGACCAGCGGCAGCAGTGCCCAGTAGCAACTCGCAAACATGAAGAAGCCGACGGCGCGCACCAAGGTCGCGACCAGCGATGGGTTGTGTCTCACATGCCGGATTCCGGCACGAAGTGCATTGCTGAAATGCTCCGGAGGCAGCTGCGATCGACGCGTCCGCGGCGGCCGCCACCACCATAGTGAGCCGATGGTTCCGAGATTGCTCACGGCATTGAGCCAGAACGGCGCACCGATTCCGATGGTGCTGATCAGAACCGCGCCAAGCGCGGGACCTACTGCACGGCTGACGTTCACACCGACACCATTCAGTGCCACCGCTTCGGACAGGTCCGCACGCGGCACCAGCTGCGGCACGATCGACTGCCATGGCGGCGCCGTCGCGGCCGCGCCCGCCTCGATCAGAAACGTAAGCAACAGAAGCGTCGCCGGCGTGATCAGCTCCAACCACACCAACACCGCCAGCGTCGTCGACGTCACTGTGATGAAAAGCTCGGCACTGATGAGAAAGCGGCGGCGATCGACGATGTCGGCAAGTGCGCCCGCCGGCAATGCGAAAAGAAACATCGGCAAAGTGGTCGCCACTTGCACCAGGGACACCAGCAACGGATCGGCGTCCAGCATCGTCATCAACCAGGCCGATGCGGCCGTGTACATCCATCCGCCGACGTTGGACACGACCGTCGCTGTCCACAGGATCGCGAAGGTCCGATGCCGGAACGGCCGCCAGGCGGACTGGGAGGCGCCTGTCGAGGAGCCGGCATCCACTCTGGGATCTCCTTGGCGCCGATGCGTGTGTGGTCGAAGAGGCACGGCGGCCCGCTGCATATCGATGACAGCGGGCCGCTCGCTCAACGCACCTGCTTCACGTCTTCATCGAAGAAATACCCGACGCCACGCTCGGTCTTGATCAACTTCGGGGCCCGCGGATCGAGTTCGATCTTGCGTCGCAGCCGCATGATCTGCACGTCGATCGATCGGTCGTACACCTCGGTGGAGTGCAGACGCGACAGGTCCAGCAGCTGGTCGCGGGTCAGAATCCTACGGGGCGAAGAAAGAAACGCGCATAGCAGGCGGAACTCGCCTCGCGAGATTTCGACCTGCTGGCCAGCGGGCGACTGCAGTCGATACAGACGGACATTCAGCTCCCAACCCGCGAAGCGGTATGCCCGCAGCGTCTCATCACGCCCCGGCGGCACTGCCTCGACCCGCGACCGGCGCAGCACTGCGCGGATTCGCGCCAGCAGTTCGCGCAGCGAAAAAGGTTTGGTCACGTAATCGTCCGCGCCGAGCTCGAGCCCCATGACGCGATCTGCTTCATCGACGAGCTCGGACAGCACGACGATGGGCATTCTGGACGTCTCGCGCAAAGTACGCGTCAGCCGCAACCCGTCATCGCCGCGCAGCCGCAGTTCGAGCAGCAACAAATCGATCGCCTCGCGGGCGATGACCTCCAGCATCTGCTTGCCAGTGCTCACCGCAGTCACTCGAAAGTCGTGCTGTCCGAGATAGGAGCATAGCTGGCTGCAGACGTTGGTATCCTCGTCGACGACGAGCACGTGCGAACATGCGCTTGGCAGAGCAGTCGTATCCACGTTGACGCTCCTCTCGGTAGTGCCCGGGCATCCTGCACATGAGCGGGCAGTCATCTGAATCCGAGCGTCACCCTAGGCATCCGCGCCGTGCGCGCCAATTATGCTTTTGTGGTACTACATTGCTGCCAACTCTCCCTCCGACACGACCGGCGTACGACGCCTACGCACAGCAGGCAACTGAGCGAACACGCTACGCGGTTCCGGCAATTCTGAGTCTCGCCAGCCGCAGGCCGGTCAGCCGCGAATGAACGCGAGCAGATCCGGGTTGATGATGTCCGCATGCGTCGAGCACATGCCGTGCGGCAGGCCCGGATACACCTTGAGGGTTGCGTTCTTGACGAGCTTCGCGCCGAGCACTGACGCGTCGGCGAATGGCACGACCTGGTCGTCGTCGCCGTGCAGGAACAGCACGGGCACGGTGATCGACTGCAAGTCCTCGGTGAAATCCGTCTCGGAGAACGCCTTGATGCACTCGAACTGCGCATTGGCGGCGCCGATCATTCCCTGACGCCACCAGTTGTCGATCAAGCCGTCGGACACCTTTGCACCCGGACGATTGAAACCATAGAAGGGTCCGGACGGCACGTCCCGATAGAACTGCGCGCGGTTCGCTACGAGCGCCGCGCGGTAACCGTCGAATACCTCGATCGGTGTGCCGCCTGGATTCTTCGCCGACTTGAGCATGACGGGGGGAACCGCCGAGATCAGCACCGCCTTCGCCACCCGCCCCGCTCCGTGCCTCGCTACGTAACGAGCAACCTCACCACCCCCGGTGGAATGTCCGACGTGAATGGCATCGCGCAAGTCCAGCTGCCTGGCGAGCTCGGCCACATCCGCTGCATAGGTATCCATCTCATGACCGGAGGCCGACTGGGTCGAACGGCCGTGCCCACGACGATCGTGCGCGATGACGCGAAAGCCGTGCGCCAGGAAGAACATCAATTGCGCGTCCCAGTCGTCGGCCGACAGAGGCCATCCGTGGTGAAAGACGATCGGTTGTCCGCTGCCCCAGTCCTTGTAGAAGATCTGGATGCCGTCTTTGGTCGTAATGCTGCTCATGGTTGCTGCTCCACCGCGGTGATCTGACACGCCCTGCGGCCCGAAGCTGGTGAGCCCGGCCGCTCGCCGTTCATCGACATCTCGTCGAGAAGATCGACACCGCGAAGATCGACACAGCGGATGTCCCGTTCGTAACGCCTGGTAATCACGCCGTTTCAACTGACAGATTGGCAGGACGCGCCAGGTCGGCTGCGGAGCGAGGTGGAGAAGGCCCGCGCCAAGGGTGACGACACCGAGGTCGACGACTTCGGCGGGCAGATCACGTACTGGCTCAGCGCCCGCGACGCTCTCGATATGCCCCGCGCTCAAGCGCGATGCTTGCATCCGAAACAGATGGCCTGGCAACTGAAACTCTCCTGCGATCTTCCGCCGCTGCACTGATATCAGAGCGTCCAGCACGCGGGCTCAGCATCGGCTCCCATGATGTAGGCGAGGAGAAGACAGTGTCGGCAAACGCAGATTACGCAGACCCGCAGTTCACGTTCTTCGTCGACAGCGAAGGACGAGCGGTACTTCTGCCGAGGTGTAACCCGGGCGGCCGTGGCGGCGACTCGCTGTTCGACAGCCGTCATGCAGTAACGTTCGCACTGGCGCGCGGCATGCACGATGCGCTTCGTGCACGTGACTGGAGCGCAATCGTTCCGATGTTGGCGGACAACGTGAGTTGGGTCTGGCCTGCCGGCAATTCCATCTGCCACGAATTGCATGGCGCCGCACAGGTGATCGTGCAGCTTCGCAGGATCGTGCGCGCCGGCGCTTCGCTTCGGTGCGGTGACGTGCTGATCAGCCGGGACAGCTTCGCCTTGGGACTGAGACTGGGTCAGACGGCCCGCCCCGGCGAGCTGGTAAGCAATCGATACGCTGCGTTGGTGTGCGGCATCGCCGGCCGTCGTATCGACGCGATGGCCACTTACGCACGCATCGAGGAGAACCGCGCCTGGAACGAGTTCTCCGCGTAACGAGTGTCACACGCGTTCGATGTCAACTGAAACAGCCGCAGCACCAATCGCAATCGAGTGGCAAACACCTCCAGCCAACCTGATCTCGACTGCTCAGGTACGGAGACGCTTCGATGAAACCCGGATTCCTCGTGCAACCTTGCTGCTCCCGGCTGTCGCGCTGGCACGCGACCGGGGGCGACCGATTTCAACCCCCTCCTCGACCCCCCTCGGTTCGCCGCGGCTCCCCCTACCGCCCGAACCCGTCGAGGAGGATTTTTCTTCCGTGGGCCGACGTCAACGTTGCGATCGGCATCGTGCCTGAGCGATTCGATGTGCTTGCGTTGACCGACCGCCGCGAAGTTCAGTACTCACTTGGAGAACTGCCATGCGATTCGCGCTGATTGCCTTTGTGCTGGCTGCCAGCAGTGTCGAGACTTTCGCTGCCGAGAAGAACGATGGCGCGTACACGAGAGCGCAGGTCTCGCGGGGAAACACCGTCTACACCCAATCGTGCGTCGTGTGTCATGGCGCAAACCTTCAGGGCGAATCCGGCCCGCCGCTCACGGGCGATACGTTCAAGCAGGCCTATGGCGGCGGCACGGCCGAGCAGCTCTACGACTTCGTCAGCCGACAGATGCCCCAGGACAAGCCGGGCAGCCTGACCCAGCAGCAGTATCTGGATGTAACGGCTTATATGCTGTCGAAGAACGGCATTCCGGCCGGAAGCAAAGATCTGAGTACCGCCACCCTCGCCCAGGTCCAGATCCCTGCTTCAGGCAGCGGCACGGCGGTCGCGGCCAGTACTGGAACTCCAGGCAGCGAGACTGCGAACAGCGATGAGATCGTGCGTGCGGCGCCACCGACGCGGACTGTATTCGCGCCGCTTCCCAGCGGCGCGAACGTGACTGTGACGGACCAGATGATGCTCAACGCCGACTCCGATCATAGCAACTGGATGCTGCATGGCCGGACCTATGACAACCAGCGCTTCTCACCCCTCACCCAGATCAACGCGGAGAACGTGAAGTCGCTGAGCCCGGTGGCGCTGCTGCAGACCGGCATGACGGCGAGCTTCGAGACCACTCCGATCGTCGTGGATGGTGTGATGTACATCACCACGCCGGTGGTCAACAACAAAATGAAAATCATGGCGGTCAACGCCGCCACTGGCGAACGCAACTGGGAAGTCATCTACAACCTGGGGCGATTCCAGATCTGCTGCGGTCCGGTGAATCGAGGCGTCGCGGTCGGCTATGGCAGAGTGTACTTCGTGACGCTCGACGCGCACCTGGTTGCGCTCGATGCGAAGGACGGCAGCACTGTGTTCGACACGACCATCGTCAATGCCGACAACGGTTATTCCGAAACACTCGCACCGCAGATCTACGATGGCATGATCATCGTCGGCAGCGCCGGCGGAGAATGGGCGCTGCGCGGTTTCGTCGCAGCCTATGACGCGAAGAGCGGGCAGCAGCGCTGGCGCTGGATGGCCACGGATCCGAAGACCTACCAGGGCGACTCGTGGAAGAGCGGCGGTGGGATGGTCTGGACCACGCCGGCGATCGATCCCAAGCTCGGGCTGGTGATCTTCAGCACGGGCAATCCCAATCCGGACCTGGACGGCACGCAACGCCAGGGCGACAACCTCTACACCGACAGCATCGTCGCGCTGGACGTGCACACCGGAAACATGAAGTGGTACTACCAGGAGGTGCGCCACGACGTGTGGGACTACGATGCGGTCAGCAACGTCGTGCTGTTCGATACCGAGCACAACGGCCAGAAGATCCCGGCCGCGGCCCAGGCCGGCAAGGTCGGCTGGGTCTTCATCCTCGACCGGCGCACCGGCAAGTTGATTCGTCGCTCCGATCCGTACGTGATGATGTCGAAGAACATGTTCACTACGCCGACGCGCGAAGGCGTCAACATGCTGCCCGGTGCGAACGGCGGCGCGGAATGGTCACCGCCCGCTTACTCGCCGCAGACTCGCAATCTGTACATCCTCGCGATGAATCAGCTGATGCGCTTTACGACCAAGCCTCAGGACCCGGGGCCGGGACGGCTGCGTCTGGGAAGTGCCTTCACCAACGTCGAGGCAGGCGGCATCCAGAACGGTCCCTTCGTCGCGCTGAACGTCGACACCGGCAAGATCGCGTGGCAGTACACGGCGCCGCAGCCGCTGATCGGAGGCGCGTTGGCCACCGCCGGCAACCTGGTCTTCATGGGCGAAGGCAACGGCTGGTTCAACGCCTTCAATGCCAAGACCGGCGAGCGCCTGTGGCGCTTCAACCTGGGCGCCGGAGTCAATGCGCCGCCGATCACTTATCAGGTGAACGGCGAGCAGTATGTGGCCGTGGCCGCGGGTGGCAACTTCCAGCTGACATTCCCGTACGGCGATACGGTGGCGATCTTCAAGCTGCCGCCCACGGCGACTGCAAGCTCACAGGTAACCTCGACGAAGTAGTGGCGGTCGTCACGTCAACGACTCATGAATACTCGCCATCTCCTTCGGCAAGTCGCGGGAATCAGAGCGCTCAGCGCGGTCGTCGCGGCGGTTTTTGTCCTGGGTGGATGTAAACACGATGCCCCGGCTCGCTCATCCACCCCGCCGCGCGTTTCGGTCATGGTGGTTCGTCATAGCACCGTGCCAGTGACCACGGATCTGCCAGGCCGAACCTCCGCATATCTGGTAGCTCAGGTCCGAGCCCGCGTCGACGGAATCGTGTTGAACCGCGCCTTTCAGGAAGGTTCGGACGTGAAGGCGAATCAGTTGCTGTATCAGATCGATCCCGCGCCGTATCGTGCGGCTCTCGACAGCGCACTGGCACAGCTCGCACGGGCCAAGGCGAATGTTCAGGCGACGCGTGCCCAGGCCGAGCGCGATGCAGTGCTGGTCGCAGCGAACGCCGTCAGCAAGCAGATGTACATCAATGCCGTTGCAGCCCAGCAGCAGGCCGCAGCGGATGTCGCTGCCGCGGAGGCCGCGGCGCAAGCGGCGGCAATCAACCTCGGTTACACCGACGTGACTGCTCCGATCTCCGGGCGCATCGGCACCTCGCTGGTCACGCAGGGTGCGTACGTTCAGGCAAGCGCCGCGACGCTGATGAGCACGATCCAGCAGATCGATCCCATCTACGTCGATCTGAACCAGACCAGTGTCGAAGGATTGCAGCTGCGCCAGCAGGTGATCGCGGGCCGCTTGAAGATCAATGGCCCGCAACAGGCCAGAGTCACGCTCACTCTGGAGGACGGCACCGAGTATCCGCACACCGGGTCACTCGAGTTCACGGATATCACTGTCGATGTCGGCACCGGATCCGTGACGGTGCGCGCCCTGTTCCCCAATCCGCAGCATGTACTGTTACCCGGAATGTTCGTGCGTGCGCGCATCGAGCTCGGATCGGACGATCGCGCCATTCTCGTGCCAGAGGAGGCCCTGACACACGATCGCACCGGCCGCGCAACCGTGCTCGTCGTCCGCAGCGACAACAAAGTAGCCGTGCAGCCCGTCGCCGCCAACCGCACCGTCGCGAATCACTGGGTGGTGGAAGGCGGCTTGAACGACGGCGATCGCGTCATCGTGAGCGGCATGCGAATGGTGCGCCAAGGGATGGCGGTTCAAGCCGTGCCCGTCGCGAGCAACCCCGCGCAACTCGTCAACACGCGCGAACGCAAATAGACGGCCCTCATGGCGCGCTTCTTCATCAATCGTCCGATCTTTGCAATGGTCATTGCGATCCTGATTGCACTGACGGGCGCATTGTCCATTACCCGGCTGCCCATCGAGCAGTATCCGACCATCGCGCCGCCGTCGGTACAGATCACGACGTCCTATCCCGGCGCCTCGGCCGAGACGGTGGAGAATACGGTCGTACAGGTGATCGAGCAGCAGATGAGCGGCATCGATCATCTGCTGTATCTCGCCTCGACCAGCGACGATTCCGGCCAGTCGACCACGACCCTCACCTTCGAGCCCGGCACCGATGCCGACATCGCCCAGGTCCAGGTGCAGAACAAGCTGCAGCTCGCGCAGCCACTGCTGCCGCCGCAGGTCCAGCAATCCGGCATTCGCGTGGTCAAGTCGAGCGCTTCGTTTCTGCTCGTGGCCGGCTTCGTGTCTTCGGATCCCGGGATGACCCGCTACGATATCGCCGACTTCGTGGTCTCGCACATCCAGGATCCCGTCAGCCGGCTCGACGGGGTCGGCAACATCACAGTCTTCGGCACGCAATACGCGATGCGCATCTGGCTGGATGCCAACAAGCTCAACAGCTTCTCGCTCACGCCCGTCGATGTGACCGATGCGCTGCTCGCACAGAACGTGCAGATATCGGGCGGACAACTCGGCGGCACGCCGGCACCGACATCGCAGCGATTGAGCGCCACGATTACCGAATCCACGCTGCTGCGGACGCCGGCGGAGTTCGAACGCATTCTCTTGAAAGTGAATCCGGACGGCTCTCAGGTCCGTCTGAGCGACGTGGCGCGCATCGGCCTGGGCGCGGAAAATTACAATACCGATACCAAGTACAACGGCCAGGCGGCGGCGGCCATCGGCTTCCAGCTCGCGCCGGGCGCAAATGCGCTGGAAACGGCCGATGCGATCCGCGCGCGCATCGCCGAGCTCGAACCTTATTTTCCGCCGGGCATCAGCCTCGTCTATCCCTACGACACGACGCCGTTCGTGCGCATCTCCATCGTCGAGGTCGTCAAGACGCTGTTCGAAGGCATCGTGCTGGTGTTCCTGGTGATGCTGCTGTTCCTGCAGAACATCCGCGCCACGCTGGTGCCGACCGTTGCGGTGCCGGTCGTCCTGCTCGGCACCTTCGGAGTCATGGCGGCCGTCGGATTCTCGATCAATACGCTGTCGATGTTCGGCCTGGTGCTGTCGATCGGATTGCTGGTGGACGATGCGATCGTCGTGGTCGAGAACGTGGAAAGGATCATCGCCGAGGAAGGACTGTCGCCGCGCGAGGCGACTCTCAAGGCGATGGAGCAGATCACCGGAGCGCTGGTCGGCGTGGCGCTGGTGCTCTGTGCGGTGTTCGTGCCGGTGGCGCTGTCGTCCGGCTCGGTCGGTGCGATCTACAGGCAGTTCGCGCTGACGATCGTGGTGGCGATGCTGTTGTCAGTGTTCGTCGCGCTCACCCTGACCCCCGCTCTGTGCGCCACGATCCTCAGACCTGCAAGCCATGCGCCGCGCGGCCGGTTCTTCAGCTGGTTCAATCGAACTTTCGAGCGCGTGCGACAGCGCTATCTGAGCGGCGTGAGCCATGTCCTGCGACGCTCTGGCCGATGGCTCGCAATCTACGGCTGCATCGTGGTGGTCGTCGGCGTGTTGTTTGTTCGCCTGCCGACCTCGTTCCTGCCGGACGAGGATCAGGGCTACGTGTTCGTGCTGGTGCAGGGACCGCCCGGCTCGACCATCGGCCAAACCGGCGCAGTGCTCGACGACGTGAGTCGCTATCTGCGTAACGACGAAGCACGAATGGTCGACGCGGTGTTCCAGATCAGCGGTTTCAACTTCGCCGGGCGCGGCCAGAACCAGGGGCTGCTGTTCGTGCGCTTCAAAGATTGGGACGAACGTCGTGAGGCCAGCTTGAGCGTGCAGGCGCTCATGGCCCGAATCAGCGCCCGCTTCGCCAGCTACGACGCTGCCGCCATCATTCCCGTCAATCCCCCGCCGATTCGCGAGCTCGGCACCGCGGCGGGCTTCGATTTCGAGCTGCAGGATCGCGGCGGCATCGGTCACATGAGGCTGATGGAAGCGCGCGATCAGCTGCTGCAGCTCGCGCAGCAGGACCCCGCGCTGGCGCTCGTGCGGCCCAACGGGCTCGAGGACAATCCAACGTTCAAGATCACCGTCGATCGTGAGAAAGCCAGTGCCCTGGGCGTCAGTCCCAGCGATATCGATCGTTCGTTCTCCATCGCGTGGGGTTCGCTGTACGTCAACAATTTCCTCGACGTCGACGGTCGCATCAAGCGCGTCTTCGTCCAGGCAGACGAGCAGTTCCGCATGAACCCGGAGGACCTGCGCCTGCACTACGTGCGCAACAATCAAGGAACGATGGTGCCGATCTCGGCCTTCTCGACCACGCAGTGGACTTACGGATCGCCCAAGCTGGAACGTTACAACGGCGTCTCCGCGGTCGAAATCCAGGGCGCGGCAGCGCCCGGACACAGCACGGGCCAGGCAATGGCGGCAATGGAGCGGCTCGCGCGGCAGTTGCCACCAGGAGTCGGCTATGAATGGACGGGACTGTCGCTGCAGGAGGTGCTGTCCGGCTCGCAGGCACCGTTTCTTTATGCAATCTCGATCGTGGTGGTGTTCCTGAGTCTCGCCGCGTTGTATGAAAGCTGGTCGATTCCGGTCTCGGTCATCCTGGTGGTGCCGTTGGGCGTGTTGGGCGCACTGTGTGCGGCGATGGCCACCGGCTTGTCGAACGACGTGTACTTCCAGGTCGGTCTGCTGACCACCATCGGACTGTCCGCCAAGAACGCCATCCTGATCGTCGAGTTCGCGCGCAATCTGCATCACGAGGGACGCGATCTCGAAGCCTCTGCTCTGGAAGCTGCGCACTTGCGCTTGCGCCCCATTCTGATGACCTCGATGGCTTTCATCCTGGGCGTGTTGCCGCTTGCGCTGGCCACCGGCGCGGGATCGGCGAGCCGCAGCGCCATCGGCATCGGCGTGATCGGCGGCATGCTGAGCGCCACATTCCTGGCGACCTTCATCATTCCCATGCTGTTCGTCGTGGTCTCGCAGAAACTCGGCCACGAGCCACTCAGGAGCGACACGTCGCGCCCGATGGGGCCGCCAGCGTTGCAGCTGGGTGCGGAACGAGGTCCGGGCTGACGTGGGCGCCGGTTCGAAAACTCGTGTGGGAAGATGCGCTGCCCTTGCCACATGGGCAGCGGCGTGCGGCTGCACGCTCGCGCCCGAATACCGACAGCCGTCGCTTCCGGTCGCCGACGAATACCCGACCGGGCGGGCCTATGAAGCAAGTCACGGCGCCGGCGAGCTGGCAGCGACCGAGATCGGCTGGCGGGATTTCCTGGCCGATCCCCGATTGCAGCAGCTGGTCGAAATCGCATTGACGAACAATCGCGATCTGCGGATCGCGCTGCTGAACGTGGAGTTGTTGCGAGCGGCGTTCCGCATCCAGGCGGCTGAACTGTACCCGCAAATCGGGGCACAGACCCTCGATGAACGGATGCGCACACCGCTCGATTTCGGGCCGCAGAGTGCAGTGCTCTCGCCGCGCCCGCGATCGTATTCAGTGGGACTGACCGCGGCCTGGGAGATCGACGTGTTCGGTCGCTTGCGCAGCCTCGAGGGTGCCGCACTGGAACAGTTCCTGGCATCCATCCAGGCCCGCAAAGCGGCGCAGATCCTGTTGGTCTCGCAGGTTGCGGATCAATACCTGACACTGCTCGCCGCCGATGAGCTGCTCGAAGTCACGCAGCGCACGTTGGATGCCGACGTTGCCTCCTATGATCTGGTGAAGCTGCAGTTCGAGACCGGCGCGGCCACGGAGCTCGACCTGAAACAGGCCGAAACAGCGGTCGAGCAGGCCCGTTCGAATCGCGCGGCCCAACTTCGCGCGCGTGCACAGGCGGAGAACGGTCTCGTCCAGTTGCTCGGTCAACCATTGCCATCGCCCGTCACGGGCGGCAAACGCCTCGGTGACCAGAACATTCTTGCCGACATCCCGGCCGGCCTGCCGTCGCAGTTGCTGACCCGCCGGCCGGATGTACTGCAAGCGGAAGCGCTCCTGCGTTCGGCCAACGCCAACATCGGCGCAGCCCGGGCCGCCTTCTTCCCGTCGTTTTCTCTCACCGGCACCGGCGGCACCGCCAGCGGCAAGCTCGGCGAGCTATTCACGGCCGGCTCGGCGGCGTGGTCACTGACTTCTGCGATCCAGCTGCCGATCTTCAACGCCGGCGCCCTCGCTGCCGAGCTGGACACGGCACTCGTCAATCGAGATATCAGCATCGCGCGCTATCAGTTGACCATACAGGAGGCATTTCGCGAGGTTGCGGATGGCCTCGCCGCCCGCGGGACGTTCGACGAACAGATCAGCGCCCTGGAGCGGTTCACCGCGGCACAGCGCCGCAGGCTGGAGTTGGCCCAGCTGCTCTACAAAAATGGCCAGGCGAGCTATCTCGATGTACTCACCGCGCAGACGGATCTCTACGATGCGGAACTCGTGCTGGTGGGGGCCCGCCTGCAACGACTGACCAATCTCGTCGACCTCTATCGCGCTCTTGGCGGTGGCTGGATAGAGCGCACCGGCGACCATCCGCGCCGGGGGGATGAATGATCCGGCAAGTTCCGGAGTTGCGACCGCGATCGTGGGATTCACGTCACCTGCACGCCGAGCTCATCCACATGGCGATACAGCTCGGCAGGATCTTCGTAGACGCGATATGCGCCGGCTTGGACGAGCTCGTCGTGCCCGTACCCTCCGCAAAGCAGGCCCACACCCAGGGCGCGGGCTCGACGCGCAGCAAGCACGTCCCAGACACTGTCGCCCACGACGATGCAATCCTCGATGTCGACCTTCAGCCGCCGCGCGCCGGCGAGGAACAGGTCGGGAAAAGGTTTGCCGTGAACCACGTCTTCGCGGGTGATCAACTGCACCTCGGAGCCGAGCTCCAGAACTTTGACGGCTCGTCGAGCGCGTTCCTCCACTCCGCTGGTCGCAATCGCCCACGGAACGGACAGGCGGGTCAGCGTATTCAGAAGCTCCCGAGCACCGGGCAGCGGACGCAACTGGTCGATTCGTTCGAGGAAAGCTTCGGTGTGCAGTTGCTTCAGGCGTTCGACCTCCTCCGCGCTCAGCCTGCGATTGGTTTCCCGTTGAAGCGCAGAGAGAGTGAGTCCATCGCTCATGCCGACGCGGCGATGGATGCGCCAGGTGGCCAGTTCGATCTGCATCTCCCGCAGCGCTGCCCGCCACGCCAGCACATGCTCGTACACGCTATCGACCAGCGTGCCGTCGAGATCGAACAAAAACGCGGGGCGGGTGGCGATATCCGTGGGCATGACGAAAGGTGTCGTGGCGCCGCGTGGCGCTTGTCACGTAATGTGCCGCAAACAGCTGCACCCGCAATCGTGGAAAAGGCAGTGCGTCCACACGTTACTTGCTCACTGCCGGAGCTGCCGTCATGAACGCACATTTCCCAGGTCCCGCCCTCGAACCCAGGACGCAAGCATTCGTCGATTCCCTGGGCGGCGCGCCGATTTATACGTTGACACCCGATGCAGCTCGCGCGGAGTTCGCGAGCGCGCAGAACATACCGGTGCCGAAGCCCGACGCAATCATCGAAGACATGACCTTCCCCGTCGGGCCGACCGGGAGCGTCGAGGTTCGTATCGTGAGGCCGCCCTCGGCGCAGGGGCTGCTGCCGGTGGTGTTCCACCTGCATGGGGGCGGATGGATTCTGGGCGATAAGAACACCCACGACCGTCTGACTCGCGAGCTCGCCGTCGGAGCAAACGCTGCAGTGGTATTCGTCGATTACGTTCGTTCGCCGGAGGCGCGTTACCCGACCGCCATCGAGCAGTCGTATGCAACGATACTCCACGCGATCGAACACGCTCAGGAACTTCGACTCGACGGCCGCCGGCTGGCCATCGTCGGCGACAGCGCCGGCGGGAACCTGTCAGCAGCGCTCACCCTGATGGCAAAGGAGCGAGGCGGCCCACGCTTCGCGCTGCAGGTGCTGTTCTATCCGGTCACGGATGCGAACTTCGAAACCGTCTCTTACAACACTTTCGCCGCTGGTCCTTGGCTGACCAAGAAGGCGATGCAATGGTTCTGGGATGCCTACCTGCCCGATGTGGCTGCACGCAACGAGCTGCTGGCCACCCCGCTGAATGCAACGACCGAGCAGTTGCAGGGATTGCCGGAGGCTCTGATCATCGTCGATGAGAACGACGTGCTCAGAGACGAGGGCGAGGCATATGCGCGCAAGCTGATGCAGGCCGGGGTCCGCGTCACGGCAGTGCGCTACAACGGAACGATTCACGACTTCGTCTCGTTGAATCCCATCAGCGAAACACCTGCGGCCCGCGCAGCGATTTCGCAGGCCAACGCAGCGTTGCGGACTGCGCTCCATCGGTGATGGCGTGGGCGGCCAAGAGGCAGAGCTTCGGCCTCCTGGTCTGACGACGCTGCGATACATCTGCACTGATTCAATGACCTCAGAGGTAATTGCGCGGTCGCGACGCGCTGCTAGGCTCCCGTGCGCAGCAGGACAGGTTTCAAGAATGTTCCTGTCGGACTGGCTCGTTGATAGGAGATGAATGAATGCCAAAGATGTTGTTCGTGAACCTTCCGGTCGGGAACCTCGCCGCCTCGACCCGCTTCTACGAAGCGCTCGGTTGCCGTAAAAATCAGCAGTTCAGCAGCGACCAGGCATCCTCGATGGTCTGGTCGGATCAGATCACGTTCCAACTGCTGGCGCGCGAATACTTTTCGACCTTTACGTCGAAGCAGATCCCCGATGCGCATTCCACCTGCCAGGTCATGCTCTGCCTGTCCTGCGAGAGTCGCGACGAGGTGGATTCGTTGTCGGCGGCCGCGGCCAGCACCGGCGGCAAAGCCGGCATTCGTGAGCCGATCGACCTGGGCTTCCTGTACAACCGCGCGGTCGAGGATCCGGACGGTCACGTGATCGAGCTCGCGTGGATGAGCCCTCATGGGATGTGATGACGACGTCGAGCAACGACAACGCTCTGCTCTCGGAGCGTTGTCACTCGACGCGGCTCAGCGTCTGAATCCAGTTCGTCTCCCAGGTCTTGCCTCCGTCAGCGGAAAACGCCTGCTCCCAACGCGCCGAGTTGCGTGTGATGTGCGACCAGGTGAATCGCACCTTGATGGGCTGACCTCTCAAGGTATCGTCGGCGTGGAAGGTGCCAACGCCGTCGACGAAGCGCCCCTTGACGGGCGGGTCCAGGTTCCCGAACGGATTGCGGCCATCGATCCACCAGATCGCCCACTCGCCTGACTTTGCATCGTAAGCTCGCGGCGCAACGCCCCGATAAACACCTTGCGGCGTGTAGAAGACCGTGTCGTCCACGTTGGCGAAGCCATCCATCAGCTTGCGGCAGCTGAGTGTTCCATCGAACTCCTCCCATGCGTCGCTGCCGGCGAGACGTTCCTTCAACCGGCGGCTGTGGATGCGCCAGTCGCCGACCAGGAAATCGAAGGCGTGCAGCCCGCTGAGATCGGGCGCCGACTGGGTTGGTTGGGGCGTGTCCTGTGCGGCATGCGTGGAAGCGGGGGCGCCCATCGCCAGACCGCAGACCAAAGCCGTGACCACACCATGAAAACGAAGCATGGCGCAGCGGGTGCTCAAATTCTCCCGAAAGCGGTCTCGCAGTACCGTCGTTGGCCATGGAATGTCGTGACGTCGACCGTCCGCCCGCCCACGCAGCCCTGCTTCACCAAGCGCGCCGCCCCCGGGTCCGCCGATCGCTTCCATAGCTGATCCAACAACCTGTCTGGGTCGCACTTGCTGTCTCCATGCCGGGTGCTGCTCGCCGTACAGGGCATGAATACGCCGACACCGGGGTGTAAACAATGACCTCGGAGGTCATGCAACTTTGCGCAACGACTCTTATCATGCCGCGATGGACTCCCTCCCCTTGCGTTCGAGACCCGCATCGCCCGCCAACGGCATCGGCAAGCTGCTGCGCGAATGGCGTGCGGTCAGGCACCTGAGTCAGCTGGATCTGGCGCTCGAGGCGGGCGTGTCGGCGCGGCATCTCAGCTGTGTGGAGACAGGCAAGGCGCAACCGAGTCGAGACATGATCGACAAGCTTGCGGACGCCCTCGATCTGCCGCTGCGTGAACGCAACGCCTTGCTGGTCGCAGCGGGATTCGCACCGAAGTATCGGGAGAGCTCGCTCGCGTCCACGCAGCTGGCGCCGATCCGCCGCGCGATCGACTTCATGCTCGAGCAGCAGGAGCCCTATCCCGCATTCGTCTTGAACCGCTATTGGGATGTGCTCGCGACCAATCGCGCCACGACGCGCGCCTTCCAACGACTGCGGGGAGGACCGCCACTGCACGCCAACGTGCTACGACAGATCTTCGATCCGGCCGACATGCGCCCGCTGATCGTCAATTGGGATGAAGTGGCCGGCAATGTGATCGGACATCTTCATGCGCAGGTCGCAGCCTCGCCTGCGGATGCCAAAGCGCAGGCGCTCCTGGAAGAAATCCTGACCTATCCGGACATTCCAGCGAGCTGGCACGCGCGCGGGCCTGATGCCGCTCCACTGCCCATATTGACGGCAGCTTTTCGCGCAGGAGCGACCGAGCTGCACTTCTTCTCGACCTTCACCACATTCGGCACGCCGTGGGACATCACTCTCGACGAACTGCGGATCGAGAGCATGTTCCCCGCGGATGAAGCAACAGCGGCTTGGTGCAGGTCGCCTCCCGAGTAGCGGATCGCCGCGGCGATCACTGCTCCGGTCGGCGCATCAAAGCGTTTTATTTAGCGTGATCCGCAGGCCGTGGTCCTCGACTCCAGAGGCGATATGCCCGGAATATTCGACGGCGAGCCGCGTGGTCCGTGAAAAATCGAATCTCGCTCCTGCCGCGATCACTGCACTGTCTCGTGCAATAGGCGTCCCGAACACCGTGAAAATGCTGGAGTCGCTGAAGGCATGGGCGCTTTCCGGGTCTGTGTCTCCGAACGCGTGGCGCCACAGCAGCATGCCGCTGAACACGGCATCGATGCCTCGCATGACCGAACGCCGTTCGGCCCTCGTTCCCAGGAAAGTGAACGTGGTATCGCTGTTCTCGTTCTGGATGGCGAGCGCCGCCCTGCCTCCGCTTTCCGTGGATGCCTTGCGATCGACATTGATGTTGGCAACGCCGGCAAACGGTTCCAGCACGCCACGTTCGAACGGCATGCGATAGCCCAGTTCGCCGAACGCCTGAAACACACCCGCGCGGTAATCGCCGGTCAGACGATCTGTGAGACCCGGAACGGCGACGGAACGTTTCGTTGCGATGGAGCTCGACGTGTGCGCGGCAGCGCCCTGTAAGACGACGCGCTGCCACTGAACGCCGCCGTAACCGCCGAGGGTATAGCTTTCGATGTCTGCTGATGAATGGCGGCTGCCGATGGAAACATCCGAGCGGCTGTAACCCGTGAGCACCCCTAACAGCGAATCCGACGAGCGCATGTCGGCGCCCACCATGACGCCACCGATGGAGCGGTCGAAGTCAGCGGCATTGCCGTTACTGTCCCTCGTTTCCCAGGACCCGAAGCCGCGGGCCCAGAGGTCACTGCTGTGGGAGAGCTCCGATGCAATCCCGGGACTTGCATGGAACGCCGAGCGGACGCGGTCTTGAGCGGCTTCACGCACGAAGCGGCTGTCTTCGATCAGGCTGGACGCGACTGAAGCATGCACTTCGCCGGACAGCGCGTCGAACGTGTCGCGGATCAGGGATGGATCGTCGGCGAGTTGAATCACGGCATCGTAGACGGCATTGCCGGATCCGAACCCGATGCTATCGATGCCGCCGGCGGTTGCGATCTGGTTCGGTGTCTGCGCGACAGAGGTCAAGCTTCGGTCGTTGCGCAGGAACGCGAGATCGACCGTGCCCAGCTCATAATCGTAAAAGAGATAAGGATCGAGAAAAGCGAAGTCGGACGTGACCGACGCAAACGATCCGGTGAGAGAGCCTTGCGTCGAGAGAATGGTATAGCGCGAGCTGAGATCGTATTCCCCCGTTGCCCCGACATGCGCAACAGCGCCTCCGGCCAGTGCCGTGTTGCCGGTGACGCGCACGTGATCGCTCTCGTTACCGCTCGGGTTGACTTCGACTTCGAGCCGCGCGCCATCACGGATGATCAGATCGCCGTCGACGGTCAGGGTGCCGATGGAATTTCCCGCAGCGAGGGTCGCGCCGGACTCGATGGTTACCGTTGATCCGGCACCCGATCCCACTGCCCCTGAACCGCCGAGCGTGCTCCCCGCAAGAACATCGAGCGAGCCGCCGATACGGCCGTGGCCGGACGAATCTCCCACCCGCAGCGTGCCTTGCCGCAGCGTCGTCGTGCCTGAAAAACCCGCGCTGTCTCCGGTCAACAGCAGCGTGCCCGGACCGTCGATGACGAACGCGCCATCGCCCGAGATCGTGCCG
The DNA here is from genome assembly GCF_937958065.1 of uncultured Steroidobacter sp. Classification (GTDB taxonomy): domain Bacteria; phylum Pseudomonadota; class Gammaproteobacteria; order Steroidobacterales; family Steroidobacteraceae; genus Steroidobacter. The sequence goes on along the minus strand of NZ_CALFXI010000042.1, from coordinate 123,928 downwards.
CCATAGTTTGCAGAGCCCGCCTCTCGAAAGGTGAATACCGCGGACGTCCCTTCGATTCTGGCATTCCCGCCGAAGCGGTCGACTGCAGCGACGAGGTTGCCCTGCGTCACAGTCCAGTCGAGCGACGAAGGTCCGGTCAACGTCAGCGTTCCTGCCCCGGATTTCACCATCCTGCCATCGACACCCGACATGCCGCTGATGGCTCCGCCGAAGCTCGCGTCGGTTTCCTGCTTGAGCTCGACGATACCGGCATTGGCGATGTCACCTCTGATCGAACCGACATTGCCGACCAGGACACCCTCTTCCACGAATGTGTGTCCGCTGTAGCTGTTCCCTCCGGTGAGCGTCAGCGTGCCGGCGCCGGTCTTGTGCAGGCTCCCGGCACCGCCGAGAGTGGCAGCGATGCCGATATTGAAGCCGGCTGTATCGATGATCGCGCCGTTGGCGCCGATCGTGACCTCACGCGAACCAAAGCCAGCCATGAAATCGGCATTGCTGCGCGTCGCGCGCAGGACACCCCCATCGATGCTGACCTCGACATGGCCCGACCCTGCAAATATGCGCCCCGTCTCCAGCACGGACCGCGTCGCTGCCGAGCCGCTCAGAGTCAAGGTGCCGCCGCCGGCCAACCCGAGCTCGACCGACCGGTCAGAGCGAACGTGCGCCCCATCGGCGATCGTCAGCGTGCCCACACCGATGTTGCCGATCACGAGGCTGGTGTCATTGTTCCAGGATGAGCCGACGCCCGTCACCGTCACGACGCCATTCGAGGAGCCGCCGATATAAGCTTGCGTGCTGGATACGAGACCTGCGTTCTCGATCGTGAGCGAACCGGCAGCGTAGTTGCCGACCGCGAGTTGGTCGGTAGTGATCCATCTCGCGCCGCCGGTGACGACGACTTCGCTGCTCGCAGGCGAATTTCCAGCGCCCACGATGCCCCCGTCGGAGGTCACCGTAGCCCGGTCTTCGATGCGCAGCCTGCCCGTGCCATAGTTTCCGACCACCAGCCTGCCGGAGTTGATCCACCTGGAGCCCTCGCCCGCGACGGTCGCTTCACCGACGCCGGTGCCCTGTTCACCAAGCATCCCGTCGATGTTGGAAACCACGCCGCCGCTTTCGACGATCAGCGTACCGTTACCTTGAGCTCCGATCGTCAGATTTCCGGAATTGCTCCAGCTCGACTGGGTGCCGCCCGGACTCGTACCGGCGACTCTGGCACTGCCTTCGCCGCCCACCTGATCGCCGAGAACTCCATACCAGTTCGACACAGACCCGCCATCCAGAATGCTCAGCGAGCCGATGCCTGTCTCGCCAATGAGAAGGTCGGCCCCGAGTACGCCATCGGACGGCAGCGCTGAGGGCGTCGTATCGCCGTCGATATCGACGGACTGAGCTATCGCATGCGACGCAAGCGAGAAATGCAGGACCAACGACAAACGTACCGCGGATTTCAGCAGGCGGCTTCGGGGCAGACCCACCGCAGAGATCGAGCTCGAGGGGTCTGTGGAATGGGAACCGGACGTGCGGCGGTGATGCATGTCGAGCCTCTGCGCAGTTGACGAGCTCTCGAGAGAACATCCCTGGGATGTCTCTTCGAGAATCCGGTGCGGCTCTTCGGCAGCTTTCGGATCGAAGTCCAGGATCGGCTGTCGTTCCGGAGCCGATCCTGTGTCGGAGTTTCACTTATCTTTGCTTTTGGCTGCGCGGAACTGCTTCACAGCTGCCGGAATCGGGGCTCGCGTTTTTGTCCGATCAATGGGTGACAAATCAACCGACGATGACACGGTGCTGGCCGTGTCGGACCTGCGCTTCTCCTGGTGAGCTTTGCGGCTCCGTCAGTTCTCTTCCGCCGCCAACCTTCCCTTCTCACCAGTGATCACACTGCGCGCGCGGCCATAGATCAGATAACAGGCCACGCCGATCACATTCCACATGAAAAAGCGGATCAGCGTGTGATTGGGAAGACTCACGAGCAGATACACGCAGCCGATGATCGCAAGCGAGCCGACGAGATACGGCTGCGGGCACCGGAACACGCGCGGCAGCTCCGGCGAACGCATTCTCAGGATCATCATGCAAGCAGCGACCGCGATGAATGCGATCAAGGTGCCGGCATTGGCAAGTTCGGCGATTTCGTCCAGACGGAAGAAACCCGCCACGGTCGCCACGCAGACGCCCGTGATCGCGGTGATGAGAACCGGGGCGCCCGTGCGCGGCGAAACCGCACTCAGCTTGCGCGGAAGCAGACCATCGCGCGCCATCACGAAAAAGATGCGGCTTTGACCATACATCATGACCAGGATCACCGAAGGCAATGCGACCAGCGCGGCCATGCCCACCGCCCACGCCGCGACCGGGTGCTGCAACGTGCGCAGCACGAACGCGAGGGGCTCATCGGAACCGGCGACCTGCCTGTGATCGACCGCGCCCACGGCAGATACGGCGACCAGCATATAAATGAGCGTACACACGGCCATCGAACCGATGATGCCGATCTTCAGATCGCGACCGGGATTCTTCGCCTCTTCCGCTGAAGTCGCCACCGCATCGAAGCCGTAGAACGCGAAGAAGACAATCGCGGCAGCGGCCATGACACCGCGCGTGACGCCCTCCGAATCCACCGAGCTGCCCAGGCCGTACGGTGCGAACGGAGTCATGTTGTCCGCGTTGAAAAATGGCAGCGCCAGCAGCACGAACGCCGCCAGAGCGGTGAGCTTGATGACCACGAGCACAATGTTGAGCGTGGCGCTCTCGCGCGTGCCCGCCATGAGCAGCCCCGCCACGGCCAATGCCACTATCACCGCCGGGAGATTGATCAGGCCGCCGCCGTGCGGCCCCGATAACAAGGCGGCGGGTAATTCAACTCCGGCCGCTTGAATCCAGCCCACGAGATAGCCGGACCATCCCACCGCCACGGTACTGCACGCGAGCGAATATTCGAGAATCAGACTCCAGCCCACGATCCACGCGGCGGCTTCGCCGATGACCGAATAGGTATAGGTGTACGCGCTGCCGGCCGTAGGAATGAGCGTTGCCAGCTCGGCGTACGCCAGCGCGGCGCAAGCGCAGACTGCGCCAGCTATGGCGAACGCAAGAATCACGGCAGGCCCTGCTCGGTCCGCGCCAACGCCAGTGAGTGTGTAGATGCCGGTGCCGACGATGGCACCGACACCGAGCGCAATCAGGTGAGGCCAACTAAGCGTTTTGCGCAGCGTGTGGCCGCGCTCCAAGGCGTGGCCCGACTCGATCGGCTTACGCGGACCCAGGATGTTTCGTGACACTAGACTCTGCTCCTCCCCCTGACTGCCTCTCTCGAGAAACCCGCTGCGCCGCGTTCGCTAACGTTCGGCAGCCAATTGTCTGCGCAGGTCGTCGAGGGTCTGACTGATGTGTTTTGCCGTGAGCTCGGCCACTTTGCGGCCGTCCCGCGCCAACCATGCTTCGAGCAAGCGACGGTGCTCCTCGTTGGCGCGCTCGTCGCGCCCCAGCGGCTCCAGGTGTTTCTTGACGTAGCGCTGCGACACTACGTGCAGGCGCTCCAGAAAATTCGCGGTCAGCGTGAGGCCGGACGGGTGGATGATCGCCAGATGGAATGCGCGATTGAACGCGCCGACATCCGCGCTGTGCTGATCGGTTACTACGTCGAGCTTCGCGAGTAGATCGACGGCGAGCCTGCGCTCTTGCTCGGTGGCTCGCTCTGCCGCGAGCGCGACAGCTTCGGGTTCGAGCTTCAGGCGCAGCGCATAGACTTCTTCCGCTTCTGCCGCACTCAACGAGCGTACGAAGAAGCCGCGATTGGCCTGCGAACGCAGCAGTCCTTCCTGCTCCAGCCGCGTGAGCGCCTCGCGCAACGGAATCTTGCTGACACCCAGTTCGGCTGCGAGCGCATCCTGGCGGATCGGCTGGTCCGCAGACACCACGCCGGAGAGGATGCGCTCACGGACCAGCTCAACGAGCTGATCGGACAGATTTCGGACGACGATGCTGCTCATGCGGCGATCATAGCGGCTTCTGATACACCGTCCTGATCGCGGTATAGAACGTGCGTGCCGCCCGGCCCTGCTCGCGCGGCCCATAACTCGACGCTGCCACCCCGCCGAATGGCGCGTGATAGTCCACGCCCGCAGTGGGCAGATTCACCATGAGCATGCCGGCGCGAGCGCGACGCTTGAACTGCTCGGTGTACAGCAGCGAGCGTGTACAAATGCCGGCGGACAGGCCGAAGCGGTTTCCGTTCAGCACCTGCAACGCTTGTTCGAATCCACCGACGCGATACACGCCAGCTACTGGCCCGAAGATCTCTTCGTGCGTGAGCTGGCTGTCCAGGGGCACGTGATCGAACAGAGTGGGCGCGTAGAAGCAATGATCCAGCGGCTGCGCAGCGCCGCCAAACAGCGGCTTCATGCCATTCGATTCGAGCCCCGCCACCTGGCGGCTGATGAGCTCTTTCTGCCGGGGCGCGGCCAGCGGTCCGATGTGTACGGCCGGATCGCGCGGATCACCTATCTTCAGCGCAGCTACGCGCGCGCGCACGGCTTCGATGAAACGGTCCGCGATGGACTGCTCGACGATGATTCTCGACGTCGCCGTGCAACGCTGGCCGGCAGCGAAGAACGCGCCATTCACGGTGCAATCCACGGCATTGTCCAGGTCGGCGTCGCCCATCACGATCAAGCCGTTGACGCCGCCCATTTCGAGCTGAACGCGACGCGAGCGAGCCGCCGCACCGGTGCGGATGAGATCACCGGTCGCTTGCGAACCCGTGAAGCTGATCGCATCGATATCGTCCGCGTCCAGCATGGCTTTGCCGGCCGGACCCGCGCCCAACAGCATATTGACGGCGCCAGCCGGCAGGCCGCTCTCACTGATGATTGTCATCAACGCCGCGGCCGTGGCTGATGAAATCTCGGAGGGCTTCCAGACAACTGCGTTGCCGAACGCAAGCGCAGGCGCGATTTTCCAGGCCGGGATGGCAATGGGGAAATTCCAAGGGGTGATGGCCGCGACCACGCCCACAGGCCCGTAGTCCACTTCGACCGTGGCGCCCGGACGCGTGGAGTCGTAGCGCTCGCCAACGTTGCGCAGGGTCTCACCCGCGAAGAAGTCGAAGATGCGCGCGGCGCGCATCGTTTCACCTTTGGAATCTCCCAGCGTCTTACCGGTCTCGCGCGCAATGAGCAGCGCCAAACGATCGACATTGGCGACCAGCGCTCGTCCGATGCGCGCTAGAGCATCTGCGCGCGCTTCGATACCTGCAGCTTCAAGCGCAGAGACCGCGCCGCGCGCGGCCGTGACAGCTTCGGCTGCGAGCGCGGCGTCAGCTTGTGGCCCCCGAATCAGCAGATCGTCCGGCGCGGCGGGATTGCGCTGCTCGAAGCCAACCGCACCGGAGCGTTCGCGTCCGGCGATGTGATGCGTAAGTGTGATCGTTTCAGTCATCGCCACAAGGATTCGTTGTCAAACGACGGTGAAACCGGCCCAGAACGGATCGCGGCGGTCGATCCAGATCGTGTTGAAACCGGTGGAAATCGCCGAGCCTTCGATCGACGGTACGATGGCCGGCTGAGCGGCGATCGAGGTCAGTTCCTCGACCCGTCCGATGAAGCGGCTGCCGATATAACTTTCGTGCACGAAGCGGTCGCCCGCACCGAGCCGTCCTGTCGCGACCAGATGTGCAAGGCGCGCCGACGTGCCCGTGCCGCACGGACTGCGGTCGATCGCGCGCTCGCCGTAGAAAACGGCGTTGCGGCCGTCCGCGCCCTCGCCTTTCGGCTTGTCGGCCCACAGCACATGACTGACGCCGCGAATCGTTGCTTCGAGCGGATGCACAGGTTCGTATGCAGCACGCACCAGCTCGCGCACGGTGCGGCTCAACTCGACGATGCGCGCAGCACCGAGATCATCCAGTCCCTTGTAGGGACCTTGCGGCTCGATGATGGCGTAATAGTTGCCGCCATACGCGACATCGATCGACAGCGGGCCGAAACCGGGCACGTCGATGCGGATGTCGCGTCGTGCGAGGTACGCGGGGACGTTGCGGATCTTGACGCTCGTCACCTTGAAGCCAACGCCATCGGCTGCAGCCTGGTATTCGATGTCGATGACGCCCGCGGGAACTTCGACGCGCAGCCGCCCCGGCTCGCGCGGTGTAATGAGGCCGTTCTCCAGACCGAACGTGATGATGCCCATCGTGCCGTGACCACACATGGGCAGACAGCCGCTGGTCTCGATGAAGAGCACGCCGCAATCCGCATCCTCGCGCGTGGGCGGATACAGAAAGCCGCCGGACATCATGTCATGTCCGCGCGGCTCGAAGCACAGGCCCGTCCGGATCCAGTCGAAGCGGGCCATGAAATCCTGTCGACGCTGCTCCATCGTCGCGCCGCGAAGCAGAGGTGCTCCGCCCGCGACCAGTCGCACCGGGTTCCCCGCGGTGTGGCCATCGATGCAGAAGAAGGTATGGCGCATCATTCGACAGGATCCATTACATATGTAGGGTGTGCGTAACCAACGCTGCCGCTCAGGCCGTCAGCGTAGGCCGAGTGGCGGCGCATTTCTCCACCATCGCAGTCACCTCTGCACGTCGCTGCCCGCTCAACGGCAGGCGGGGCATGCGCACGCGTTCGGAACCGCGGCCCATGATCTGCTCGGCAAGCTTGATCGACTGCACGAGGTCATGCTCGGCATCCAAATGTAACAGCGGCATGAACCAGCGATAGATGCGCCGGGCCCGCTCCCAGTCGCCACGGTCCACCGCACGCACGAGCTCGACGGATTCGCGCGGGAAGGCACTCGTCAAACCGGAGATCCAGCCGCTCGCCCCGAGCAGCAATCCTTCCAGAGCAACGTCATCCAGACCGGCCAGCAGTTTGTAGCGGTCGCCGAGGCGGTTGATGATGTCAGTGAAACGCCGCGGATCCGGCGCGCTTTCCTTGATGGCGACGATGTTCTTCAATGACGCCAGGCGCTCGAGCGTGTCGAGGTCGATGCTCACTCGATAGGCAGGCGGGTTGTTGTACAGCATGATCGGCAGCGAAGTCGCCTCGGCGATCGCTTTGAAGTGCGCGTACAGTTCCTCGGGCTTGGGCACATAGACCATCGCCGGCAGCGCCATCAGCGCATCGACACCGATCTTCTCGGCATCCTGCGCAAACTGCACGGCGCGATCCGTGCTCAGCTCCGACACGCCCGTCACCAGCACTGTGCGCCCTCGCAGGGCCTCGACCGCCGTCCGCAACACGGCGCGCTTTTCCTCGGGAAGCAGCGAGTTGTTCTCACCCACCGTTCCCAGCAAGACCAGACCATCCACGCCGTCGTCGACCAGGGCGGTCTGCACTCGCTGACAAGCCGGCAGATCCAGGGACAGATCTTCGGCAAACTGGGTCGTCACGGCCGGATAAACGCCGTGCCACATGGGTTTGGACAAGCTCACTGAAACCTCCGTTGAAGCCGCATACCGTATACTGTATATGATGACCCATGACAACTGCAAAAAAACCAAGCCCTGAAACTGCAGTCGTGGTCGGCGGAGGCATCGTCGGCCTGGCCTGCGCCGTGAATCTGCAGATTTCCGGCGTACAGACGACTCTTATTGATCCGCAACGCCCCCGCCCCGCCTCCTGGGGCAATGCCGGCCACATCGCGGTCGAACAGGTCGAACCTCTGGCGAACCCCGCAACCGTGCGCAGCTTTCACAAACGTCTGTTCTGGCGCGGCGGTGCCCTATCCCTGCCGCCCGCGGACATCGGAACGTGGTTGCCGTTCGGTCTGCGCTTCGTCCTGGCGAGCCGCCCCGCACGGCATCGAGCCGGTAAAGCGGCCCTCGGCGCAGCGCTCTCGGCTGCATCGCCTGCGTGGCGCAAGCTCGTTACTCTCGCCGAGGCTCCTTCGCTCTTTAGGGAAGACGGTCATTACATCGTTTGGGAAACGCCCAAAGGAGCCGCTGCTGGACGTGCCGCGTGGGAACGCGCCGATATCGGCAATACGAGCATCCGGGATGTGACTCCCCAAGAAATGGACGACCTTGCTGCACGCATGGTTCGACGTCCCGCAGGCGCCATCCGCTTCAGCGGCTCCGGCCAGATCCTCGATCTGGGCGAGCTCGCCAACTCGCTCGCGGCGCGCTTCACCACGCTCGGCGGTACGCAAGTGCGCGAGAAGGTGCGTGAGCTACAGACAAACTCGAATGAGACTGTGCTCGTCACCGAGACCGGACAACGACACAGCGCCGATGCGATCGTCATATCCGCCGGCGTGGCCTCCGCCCCGCTGCTTACGGGACTCGGTTATCGTGTTCCGATCATCGCGGAGCGCGGCTATCACATCCACTCGGCCCTGACCGATTGGCCGCTCGGCTCTCCGCCCGTCGTGTTCGAGGAGCGTTCGATGATCGTGACGCGCTTTGCGAGCGGGCTGCGCGCCGCCAGCTTCGTCGAATTCGCACGCGCCGACAGCCCGCCGGACCCTCGCAAATGGCAGCGACTCCGCAAGCACGTCACCGAGCTCGGGTTGTCGTTGCACGACCCGCTCTCCGAATGGATGGGCGCGCGGCCGACGCTGCCGGACTATCTGCCCGCCATCGGCCGCAGTCGTCGCAGCTCGAATCTGTACTACGCGTTCGGCCATCAACACCTGGGACTGACGCTGGCGGCGGCGACGGGCGAGGCCATGGGCGCGCTGGTACGCGGCGATCGGCCTCCATTCGATCTTGCACCTTTCGATATCGAGCGCTTCAGCTGATGACGGAGAAACATCCATGACACGTGGAGTTGGTGGTTCGAACGCTGCGGCTCAATTGGCCGACCTGGCGCGCTGGCCGAGACCTGCAGCATCCATCACGCGCGAGGAGCGGCTCGCTCGCCTCGACCGCGCGCGCGAATTGATGATCGCAAACTCCGTCGATGCGTTGCTCATCGGCGCTGGTGGAAGTCTGCGTTATTTCGCTGGTGTTCCCTGGGGTGCGAGCGAACGGCTCGTGGCCATGCTGCTACTCCGCGAAGGCGATCCCATCGTGATCTGCCCCGCATTCGAGTTGGGCACATTGCGAGCGGATCTTGCTGTGAACGCGGACGTGCGCTTGTGGGAAGAAGATGAGAGCCCCTCGATGCTGGTCGCCGATGCGCTTCGCCAGCTCGGCGCGACCAAGGTTGCCGTCGACCCGGCGATGGCGTTTACGATGGTCGAACATATCCGCAAGGTCGCGGGCTCAGTCCAGCTCGTGGACGGCTCGCCGATCGTCGACGGCTGCCGTCGCATCAAATCGCCTGCCGAGCTGGCACTCATGAGTCAGGCGAAAGCGATGACGCTGGAAGTACAACGCCGCGCCGCGCTCATTCTGCGCGAAGGGATCACAGCAACGGAAGTGCGACGGTTCATCGATGAAGCCCACCGCGCACTGGGCGCGAGCGGCAGCAGCTTCTGTATCGTGCAGTTCGGCCGCTCCACTGCATTCCCGCACGGCCTTCCTGGAGAGTGTGTCCTGCGTGAAGGTGACGTTGTCCTGATCGACACGGGGTGCACGGTGGAGGGCTACAACAGCGACATCACGCGCACGTATGTTTACGGCCAGGCGAATGAAGAACAGCGTCGCATCTGGGAGCTGGAACACGACGCGCAACAGGCAGCATTCGATGCAGTGACTCCGGGCGTGCCCTGCGAGTCCGTGGACGCCGCCGCACGTAAGGTGCTGGAGCGCGCGGGACTCGGGCCTGACTACAAGCTCCCTGGCCTGCCCCACCGCACGGGTCACGGAATCGGGCTTTCGATCCACGAAGCGCCTTATCTGGTGCGCGGTGAGCGCACCCCGCTGGCGCCCGGAATGTGTTTCTCGAACGAGCCCATGATCGTCGTGCCCGACCGCTTCGGTGTACGACTGGAAGATCACTTTTACGTGACCGAGCACGGCGCGCAGTGGTTCACGCAGCCCTCGCCTTCCATCGATGCGCCTTTCGGCTGAAGCAGGTATCCCATGTCACAGACATTCAATGCCCGCTCGCGGATGAATCGTGCGGCACGCGTCGCGGGCGTCGGACTCGCATTGCTGATGTTGGCCGCAACACCGGGCCGAGCCGAGTCACCCGCGCCAGAAACGAAAGCCGCCGCCGACGAGAAGGCGGCGATCCTGCAGGTCATCGCGCGCATGGAAGACGCCTGGAATCGCGGCGACTTCCGCGGCTACATGGAAGGGTTCGCCAACCCGGACGTCGTCTTTGTCTCTCGCGGCGAGTTTCAGAAGGATTGGCAGGGCACGCTCGATCACTACATCCGCGACTACGGCGAGTCGGCCGAGACGCGCGGCAAGCTGCACTTCTACGACATCAAGATCGAGATGCTGGCGCCCGATGCCGCGCAACTGATCAGCCGATATCGGTTAGAGCGGCCGCGTAACACGCTGGACGGGATCAACACGCGCTTGATGCGCAAGCGCGATGGCCGCTGGGTGATCGCGCTCAACCATGTATCCGCTCGGCAGGATCGCTGAGACGGGCGGCGCGCAACGAGCGCGCCGCATCCTCAGTTCGTAGTCACTCCGTCCCTGATTCCGTGCGATGGATCAGATCGACGAGGTCGTGCCGCCAGAACTTCGCCCACGTGTGCGTACTGTGCCCGCGCGTATCCGTAGTCGCTTTGATCAGCACGTAACGTCCGTTCGGCATGCGCGCGGCCGCCCTCTCGGCAAAGCCGTAGTCCGCCGGATTGATGAAATCGTCGCTGGAGTTGATCCAGGTCAGGGGCGTAACGATCTTCTCCAGGTCGGGCGAGGGATCATAGTTGCGTGATGCATCGATCTGATAGATGAGATCGTTGGCGTCGCGCGTCGGAATGTCCTTTGCGATCCGGTCGAGAATGTATGCATCCGCCTTCTCGCGCGTACCGTACTGGCTCTGGAGATACAACGGCGCGAAGCCCGCAACCTGTAGCAGACTTACCGCAGTCCGCAGGCCCTGCAGGGGCTGGTTCTTGTAGTTTCCACCTCGCCACGCCGGATCCTGCGTGATCCCTTCGATGGCCGCGCGACGCCACATGCGGTTGTGACCGGCGATCTGCATGGGCATGCACGCCATCGGCAACATCGCCTGCACGAAATCGGGATGCTTCACGCCCCAGACGAAGCCGTGCATGCAGCCCATCGAGGTGCCCATCAGCAAGCGCAAGTGATCGACTTTCAGCCCTTCGACGAGCATGCGACGCTGCGCTTCGACCATGTCGTCGTAGTCGTATTTGGGGAAGCTCATGCGCATGCCGTCGCTCGGTTTCGACGAACGGCCATGGCCGATGTTGTCGGGAAGAATCACGAACCAGTGCGCGATGTCGAGCGGCTGGCCGGGCCCGAACAGTTCCTGAGCGAACTGCGGCTGGAGAAATTGGCGCCCGCTGCCGCCGGTGCCGTGCAGGACCATCACGGCATTGAGCACCTTGCCATCGGCGCCACGCCGCGGTTTACCGAGCGTTGCGTAATGCATCCTGAGCTGATCGAGCTTCTCGCCGGAGCCGAAACGGAAATCGCGCAGCTCGACATCGCCTTCCGCGAGCTGAGCCGAATAGTCGACATCCGCGCCCAACGCGGACGCCGAACACAGCGCCGTGGCCAGCAAAGACAGGATCGTTTTCAGGCTCATCTTCATTGATGCGCAGACCTCACTCGAGCAGTGCCTGGATATCCTCGAACAGCTTCCGGGGCACACTGACCCCTTCTCTCTGGCTGCGCGGTCGCGCTTCGTAGCGACGTTGCGACGGCAACCGCGCGCCTTGGGAAACGACGCCATCGAACAGTTGCTCGGCCCGCCGCAGATGCTCGGCCGCTGCCTCGCCCAGGAATCCTGCCGGATCGATGACGAGGATCAGCTCGCCGCCCAACGGAGAGCACTTCGCGCCGTCGTCCGCAGCCAACGATTCGGCGCTGGTAAGATCGCCGATCAGGGGCCCGGCAATCAACTCCACCATCAACGACAATGCCGAGCCCTTGTGCCCGCCGAACGTCAGCATGGCGCCGGCCAGCGCTGCGGTGGGATCGGTCGTCGGCTCGCCGTCAGGACCGAGTGCCCATCCCAGCGGAATGGGCTTGTCAGCGCGCCGGTGCAGCTCGATCTCGCCACGGGCAACGGCGCTCGTGGCGAAATCGAACACAAACGGGTACGTGCCGGGCCGCGGCCAACCGAACGCAATGGGATTGGTCCCGAACAGCGGCGACTTGCCGCCTGCGGGCGCCACCCACGCGTGACTGGGCGTGAATGCGAAAGCCACCAGGCCCTCGCTAGCCAACGCCTCGACTTCGGGCCACAGGGCCGAAAAGTGAACGCAGTTGTTGATGGCCAGGGCAGCGATACCGCTGCGACGTGCCTTCTCCACGAGCAGCGGTCGGCCGCGCTCGAACGCGAGCTGTGCAAAGCCGCCTCGTGCATCCACTCGCACGGTTGCCGGCGCGAAGTCGTGGATTTCGGGAACAGCGTCGGGAACGACTTTGCCGAGCTGAATGCTGCGCACCGCGACCAGCAAGCGATAGACGCCATGCGAATCACAGGCATCGCGCTGACCGGCCACGATCGTCTCGGCGACCACCTCGACGTGCGGCTCCGCCAGCCCGTGTCGACGCAGCACGGAGCGCGCCAGCTCGCGCACTTCATCCAGCGTCAATCTCACTTGATCAGTCACGTTCTACGCATCCCCTATTCAGCGTCCTAGGACCCGGAACAATTGCAGGGCTCGCCCTGCGGCGGATTCTCGCCGCCGTCGGCGATGAACTGCTTCATGCGCTCTTCGAGCACCGGCAATGGCACGGCGCCGATGGCGAGAATCGCATCATGGAATTTGCGCTGGTCGAACTTCGGCCCGAGCGCTTCCTCCGCTTCGCGACGGTGACGTCGGATCTGCAACTCACCGAGCTTGTACGCCACGGCCTGCCCCGGCCAGGCGATATAGCGATCGACTTCCGTGGTGATCTCGTGCTCGGAGAGCGCCACGTTCTGCTTCATGTAGTCGAGCGCCTGGTCGCGGCTCCACTTGTAGTGGTGAATCCCGGTGTCGACCACGAGGCGCACTGCGCGCCACATCTCATAAGTCAGCCGGCCGAAGTTCTCGTAGGGCGTTTCATAGATGCCCATGACGGTGCCGAGCCATTCCGTGTACAACCCCCAGCCCTCGCCGTAGCCGGAGAAATACACCGCATTCCGGAAGGCAGGACGCTTCGGTCCCTCCAGGGCGAGTGCGCCTTGGAAACTATGGCCGGGCGTGCACTCGTGCAGCGCCAACGCCGGCAGCGTGTAGAGCGGCCGTGCAGGCAGGTTATATGTATTGAACAGACAGCTTTCGAGACCACCGCGTCCGCCGGTGTAGATCGGCGCGAGCGCTTCAGGCACCGGCTGCACGCCATGGCGGAAGCGCGGCAGGAAGCCGATCGTGTCCTTCAGCTTCATGTCCGCCTTCTTGACGATGTACGCCGCTCTGCCCAGCAACTCCGCGGGCGTCTTCGCATAGAACTGCGGATCCGTGCGCAGGAATTCCATGAACTCGGGCAACGACCCCTCGAAGCCCGTTTCCTTCATCGTGGCGATCATCTCCGCCTTGATGCGCGCCACTTCGCTCTGCCCGATCGCATGAATCTCTTCGGGCGTGAGCGTGAGCGTGGTGAACTTCTGGATCATCGCCTGGTAATAGGCCGACCCATTGGGCAGCGTGGATGCGCTGATCGACGTGCGCGCTTTGGGGATGTAGTCCTCGCGGATGAACTTGAGCAGCTTGCCGTAGGCGGGCGCGACCTGCGAGGAAATCACTTCCCGAGCCTGTGCCTGCAACTGCGCCTGCTCGGCGGCCGGGATCGACACCGGCATCATCTTGAAGGGCGCATACAGCGGATTCGTTTCGTCCGACCTCACGTACGGTTCGATGGTCTTGTCGCGTCCGGTCGCCGACACCTTCGGCACCGTGAATCCACGCTTCAACCCCGCACGCATGTTGGTAATGTGCTCATCGAAGTACCGCGGCACGTCCTTGAGACGCCCCAGGTAACGTCGGTACTCGTCCGCCGACGCATAACCTTCGCGGGGCGTGAACGAAGTCCAGAAGAACGTGTCGGCGTTGAACGGCGCTTCATAGTTCTTGAAGCGGATGTCGACCACGAACTCCTCGATGATGGTGCGGAACACCTGCGCGTTGATCTTCTCTTCGGGCGACAGGTCCGCCAGCGGAATCTTGTCCAGCTCCGCGAGCACATTCGTCCAATACTTCAAGCGTTCCTGCTGAGTCGCTGCGTCTTCGCGCGGCAGGTGATCGGCAGTCGCACCGCGGCCGTTATCGCTGGGCTCGCGCGCGAATTGTTTCTGACGCCACTCCCATTCGGCGTTGTACAGCGCCTGCAATTTCGCATCGGCGACACCGACCACGCTGGAAGACGGCTCACTGGCGCTGACAGACGCGACCGGCGCAGCACAAGCGACGGCCAACGCGAGCGAAGCTGCAACGGCACGCACCAGATCAATGTTCATGAGATTGCCCTCCGGCATTGGAATGTGACGCATCGACGGTCTCGATCTTCATGGGGCCGGGCGGAATGTTCCGCTCGGATTTCTGCCGCAAGACCATGTCGCGGATCTCTGCGCGCAACGCGCGTGCATCGTAGATGATGCCGTCTTTGACCGTGTATTTGATCCCGCCTACCCGCTCGACCGCACCGGTCTCGTCGTTCAGCACAATCGTCCCGGTGCCGAACAGCAGCTTCAGGTTGGCAAGCGGATTGCCTTCGACGATCACCAGGTCCGCCTTGCGGCCGACGCGGACCACGCCAAGCTCGTTGTCACGTCCCAGCACCTTGGCGCCGGACTGCGTGGCGGCGCGAATCACTTCGAGCGGGTCGAAGCCAGCCTCGCGCAGCAGTTCCATCTCCTGGGCGTAGCCAAAGCCGTAGAGGTTGTAGATATAGCCACTGTCGCTACCGACCGTGACCAACCCGCCGCGGTTCTTGTATTCGTTCACGAACTGCATCCACAGGCGGTAATTCTCTTTCCACGCCATCTCTTTCTCGGTGGTCCAGTCGAACCAGTACGAGCCGTGATTGACGCGACTCGGGCGATACCAGTCCCACAGCGAGGGCAGCGTGTATTCCTCATGCCAGGTCGCGCGGCTCATCCGCATGAAGTCGCGGCTCGTGAGATAGGCGGTGAACGTGGGGCTGAGCGCGAAATTGCGCTCGAGCAGCGTGTCCATCACCTCGTTCCATTTCTTCGAACCCGGCGGCGAGGTCTGCTGCCACAGGCGCCCGGATTCGGCGAAGCGCATCTGCTCGTCCGTGTTCACGTAGTCGACCGGCCAGCGCTGCAGGGCGCGATCAGGGAACATGGCTTCGGGCAGACCGTACCAATGCTCCATCGAGTCGAGTCCATGAGCGGAGGTTTGCAACACATTGGCGTAGGCCACCATGTGCTGCGCGTGATGCATCGTCGTGCGCAAGCCGATCTTCTCTGCCTCATCGAGCGCGGCGTACAGCACGTCCTCTTCGGCCGAGATGAATTTGATCCCGTCCGCGCCGCGGCGCTTCGCATCCCGTATCGCACGCCGTGCGGTCTCCACGTCGTTCACGGGTTGATCGAGAATCTTGTGGAAGAACGGATACACGTCGATGCGTGGCGCGACGATCTCGTTGCGCGCGCTGCGATTCTTGATATCCACGAGCCATTCGATCGGACGATCGCTGCCGAGGTCGCGGATCTGCGTGATGCCGCTCGACAGCCACAGCTTCAGCACGTAGTCGGAAGGAACGTTCTGTCCATCGTTCAAGCTGTGCAGGTGACCGTGGGTGTCCACGAATCCGGGCAGCACGTAATGGCCAGTGAGATCCACGTCGTAATCGCCCGGTGCGGCGCGCAGCTTCGGATCGATGGCCCCGGGCGCGCCGATCGAGCGGATCTCGGCGATGCGATCGCCGGAGAGCACCAGGTCGAAAGGGCCCTGCGCAGGAGCGCCCGTTCCGTTGACGATTGTGACATTGCGCAGAACGATGCGCGGGTGTGGCCCCACTCCCTGGGTACGCGGCGGAATCGGATCCGCGACGAGCTCCTTTTTCACCTCCGCCGCACCCCATGCAGCGGACAACAAGGCTGTGGACAGGATCAGGCCACTCAAGGCGGCGAAGGTTTTTTTCATTCCGGCGTTCTCGCTGGATTCGGATAGGAGGGCCGCGCGGAACCAGCCCGCGCGGCCCTGCATGCGCTAGGGATTAGAACTTCATCCTCGCACCGATGAAGTAGCGCCGACCGATGACGTCGTACAAGGACGGATCCGTGTTCGTGTCGCCGGCGAGTGCCGTGCCCAGGATCGGCGGCTGATTGTCCAGCACGTTATTCACACCGCCGATCAGCTCGACACCGCCAGGCATCTCGACCGCACTGGTGAGATCCACGTACCACTCTTCCGATGCCTTGCGGACCGGCGAGTTCACGCCCGGATACAGCTGCATTCCCCCCAACATGCGGGTATTCATGCGCACCATCAGAGGGCCGCTGGCGTAGGTCGCGCTCAGGTTGAGCTTGAAGTCCGGCGTGCCGAACACGCCGTTGCCAGTACAACCGCCGCCGAAACGGCCCGCGCAATCCACCGGCTGCTGACCGGCGAACAGCGAGGTGGAGCGCTCGAACAGCCAGCCCGCCAGAGCGCTCAGATTGAGCCGCGCGGGTGAGCCGCCGAGCTGAGCGAACGGCAGCTCGAAGCCATAGTCGACCTGCGCATCGACACCTTCGACCTTGAGCAGGCCGATGTTGTTGAGCTGCGTGGAGATGAAGCTGATCTGACCGTTCGAGAAGCGGTCGATCGAACGGCACGTCGCCGCGTTCGGGTCCAGGCGCGCGAAGCAGTCGTTCAGCGTCTGGTCCGCGTTGATGCGTGCAATCGCGTCCTCGACCTTCACGGTGAAATAGTCCACGGCGATGTTCAAGCCAGGCACGAAGTGCGGCGTGAGCACGACACCGATGGTGAAAGTCTCGGACTCCTCCTCTTTCAGGTTCGGGTTGCCGCCCGTGAATGCCTCGAAGCCGACGTTGGCTTGCGTGAAGGTCGGCAGGTCCGCCGCCGGCACGCCCTGCGCGATACAGAGTTGCTGTTGCTCCGGCGTCGGATTACGCGAGGCAACGCACGGATCGACACCCGTCGCGAAGCCTGTGGTCACCGGGCTCTTCAGCTCGTTGATCGTAGGCGCACGGATGGCCTGGTTCACAGCGGTGCGGAAGCGCACCCAATCGACGGGCGCGTACTCGAGCCCCGCCTTCCAGGTGACCACGCCGCCGACGGTGCTGTTGTCGCCACCGTAATCGGAGTAACGCGCAGCGCCTTCGAATGCCAGCGTATCGGCCCACGGCAGGCGGGAAAGAATCGGCACGCGAAACTCGGTGAACACTTCGGCGACATCGAAAGAACCATCCATCGCGGCCAGCGACACGGAGCCGTACTCGTTGGCTACATCGAGCGGGCTCGGATTGAACTCGAAACCGTCCTCGCGATACTCGACGCCGACGGCCATGGCGACCGGCCCCGCAGGCAGATCGAACAGCTCGCCGCTCAACGTGGCACCGGCCACTTTGCGAGTGAACTCTTCATCGCTCGCGCGCACCGGCGCGATGAACCCCGCCGCTTCCGGCGAGATCGAGCCGAGGCCGAAGATATTGACGGGAACGCAGCCGAGCACCTGCGAGCGGCAAACCACGTTGCCATCGCCATCGAGCACGGTGTCCAGGCCCAGGCTGAGCCGCGAGCCGGAGATCATGTTGGTGGTGCGGTTGTCGGCACGATTGCGCTGGTACTGGAAGAACGTGTCCCAGTTCCAGTTCGAGCTCAACATCTCGAAGTCGCCACGCAGGCCGGTGGTGAAGCTGAGCGAGTTGCGCTCGTAGGAGTGCACGCGCGGGCCCAGCTCGTCGTAGCGACGGCCGGCGCCCTGGATCGACGCTGTGCCCGTGCCATTGGGATCGAAAATAGCGGCGTTGTTCATGAAGAAGTCGCGCACGCTCGCCGACAAGCCCGGATTGTTCGCGTAGTTCGGTACGAGAAGAATTCCCGCGCCCGCGCCCGGCGTCACAGGCGTCGCCGAATCCGGCGCTTGCTGGTAGGCATTACGCGAGTTGACGAGAAAAGCCTCGGCGTACACCTCGACGCGATCGTTCAGATCATAACGACCCAGCGCCGTGGCCTGCGTACGCTCCAGGGGACGCAGCAAATAGTTCAGATCGGCGTAGTTGTATGCGTCCTGCGGATTGCAGTAAGGCTCGACCGTGCCGTTCTCACCGAAGCGCACGCCGTTGATGGTGGTGCACGCACCGCCAGGCGTGAGGTCCACGCCGACGAGTTGACCGAGCTGCGAGCTGCTCAGACCGATGCGTGTTCCCGGAATGGCGCTCGATCCGCCCGGCAGGAGTTGGTTGCCTACGGTGTCCAAGGGCACACGGGAGAATCTGCGATCGGACTGATACACCGGATCGCGCTTGGTGTAAGACAGCGAGAACACTGCGTTGCCCCGCCCTTCGGCGAAATTACCGCCGAACGTCAGGTCGGCCTTCTGCGAGCCGCCGTCACCTTCGAACGTCTCGCCGAACTGGTAATTGACCTCCACGCCCTCGAAGTCATCGCGCAGCATGAAGTTCACCGCGCCGGCGATCGCATCCGAACCGTACACCGCCGAGGCACCGCCCGTGATGACCTCGACGCGCTCGACCAGCGCATCGGGAATGGACGCGAGATCGACCTGACCGTCGGAGTTGGCGGGAATGAAACGCCGCCCGTTCACCAGGGTCAGCGTGCGCGTCGCGCCGAGACCGCGCAGATTGGCGGTGAGCACGCCCGAGCCGCCACCGCTGTTGACGCTGGACGTGTTGCCCGAGGCGAGCTGGGGAAATTCGTTGAGCGTGTTCTCTATCGTCACGCTGCCGGACAGCTTCACTACGTCCTCACCGATCACGGTGAGCGGGCTCGGTGCGGCCAGATCGCTGCGGATCAGGCGCGAGCCAGTCACGAGCACTTGTTCCAGCTCGCCAACGGCCGTATTGGTGGTTTGCGCCTCCTGTCCCATGGCCGCAAGCGGCGCAAGCAAACTCGCTCCACACAATACGCCGACGCCGATCGGCAAGATGCGTCGCTTCGAAATCGCTCCGGGTCGTGTGTTTGGCACGATCATCACCCCTTTACTCTTGTTGATCCCCAGGGTTCGCTGACATTTGGGTGCACTCCCCCGTGTCAGCCCGTGGGCGCGCTGAAAGAAACGGTGCAGGCCCACCCGCACCATGGCGTATACGATTCTTCGGTATACGGAATACGATATACTTACTGGGACAGGGAGTTGTCAAACGGATCGCGCAAATCCGCGACCTGCGCGCCTGGGAGGGTGTTGAGACCGGGGTTTGGCGAAGCCAAGCGGACGCCCTTCGCGCGGGCACTTGGGGGCATGAGGAAGCGTGTCCGCTTGGATGCAGCGGGCGGTTCCGGGAATGTGTCCGGCTCGGATGCGCTCGGAGATTTAGGGTTGGATGGTCTCGATCAGAGACCGCCGAACGCCTCAGCAACCGCACGCTTCGCGGCGGTCACCGCGCCGGCGAGATAGCCGGGATCTGACGGACTGGTCTCGCTGCCAGCGAGGATCAAGCGCTCGCGCCACGCTCCCGATACCCACGTTTCGTTGCCGGGCACGATGTGCCCGGCTGCAGCGAGATCTGTCGAAGTTGCGGTCAGTGGATCAGCCGCCCAATCCTTGAACAGGGTCGCGCGGGGATGGAGCGCCTGCTCGCCGTAGATGCGCGCCAATTGATTGAGACAGGCGCGAGTAAGACCTTCTTTGCCAATGAGCGCACGCTGCTCAGCGGCTACGCCCAAGAATCCGAACAGAGCTGCGCTGCCCGACGCGGTGGTCGCATCATGCATCTCGACCATCGGCCCGACCATGCTCTGCGCGGTGCCGGACAAGCCCGCTTCGCGCCAGAACGCACGATCGTACAAGGCGAAAAACTTCGCATGCGGTGCCATCCACGTGGGCGTGTCACGCCACAGCTGCGCGGTCGCTGCATCCTGCTTCGGTGTGAACGACACCGTGGCTTCGAGTAGCCTCGGCGGCAACGCGGCGATGACCCGCTCCGCCGTCATCACCTCTGAAGTCCCATCAGCGCGTGAGAGTGAGAGTTCGACTCCACCTGCAACGAGGCTCATTCTCGTCACGCGCGTATCGAGCTGGATTCGTTCCGCAGGCAGACCTTGCCCGAGGGCGCGTACCAGTGCGGCTGAACCGCCGACCAACCGCATGGACTGCTGTTCTTGCGCAAGACTCCGGTAGCGCTGAGGTGACTCGCGCGACATGCGCTCGAAGATCACGTCGCCATCGCTGTTCTGGCAGTGGCCGCGAAGCCCCAACTCCTCGATCAGCGCGCCCATCGCGGGCTGCACATGAGGCCAGTACCACGACGGGCCAAGATCAAAACCGTCATCGCACGGCAGACCGGCCTCGTCCGCCGTGAAGATCCGTCCACCCAGACGATCACGCGCCTCGATCAATACGAAATCGACGCCTGCATCATTCAACAAACGAGCCGCGTACAGGCCAGCCAGTCCGGCACCAACCACCGCCACTTCACTTTTCATCATCGCAATCTACAACTCCACCGCGGCACCATCGAATGCACACACATCCTCGTGCAGCAGCGGCGCCAACTTGTACCACACGCGCGCACTTTCCGAACCCACGCGCCCATGCAGCGGTTGGCCAGCGGGCAATCGCAGCCACGTCCATCGATCCAATGTATCGGCGCCATCGGCAATGACACCTGCCAGGACGAGCAATTCGAGTCCTTGTGCGTTGGGAAGTTCGATTTCCGCACCTGGCTCCCAAGTCTCAACCATGACGCGCTCGTTTGCGCCTTCGAACAGGATGCGTGAGGAGAGCACGCCGGCTCGAAGCTCACCCACGTCCCCGCCACTTTGGGGAAGGCAGACGACGCGTTCTCGATCGTCCTCCTTGAACTGCCACAGCTTCACGAAAATCGTGCACCCGGATTCCGTGCCAGGCGCATGTCCCGTTCCCGGGGGATTGCGAACATAGGTGCCGGCGGGAAAATCGCCGGTCTCGTCCTGGAACACGCCCTCCAGCACCAGAAACTCCTCGCCGCCGGGGTGTGCATGGCGAGAAAAATGACTGCCCGGCGCATAGCGCACGATGGATGTAGCGCGGGCCTTCTCCTCGCCGATACGAAACAACATCCGACGCTCGACGCCCCTGGCAGGGCTCGGAATCCAGTCGAGCGCGGCAGCGTGTACCAGAGCTCTTTTGGAAAAATCTTCGTTCAGCAGCATGACGACAACTCCGCACGACTCGGCAACGGCCTGGGCACCAAGCATGTAGCTCTATACATTCCTGGCGAGGATGGCGATCTCCTTCGGCCGGCCAACATGATCCAAGCCTCTCATTCGCCAGTGTGCATCATCGATCACCGGATGGCGATTGACGAGACGAACGACCCACTTCGCAAACAAAGAAAATCTGGTCGGCGGTCATCGCCCCATGCGATCCCGTCACCCGGCTGGAATCCTACAAGCGCTGGAGGCGACTGCCCGACACGGAGCTTCGCCGGCGCGGCCATTCGATACCTGCCTGAAACGCGATTTCCTGCCGGCTCTGCGCGACAGCGTATTGACTCGTTGCACGCTCAACCCGGCTCCGGCATTCGTTGCCGGAAGCCGCGCAGCCGTAACGAGTTGGCCAACACGAAGACGCTCGACATCGCCATCGCACCCGCTGCGAACATCGGCGAGAGCAGCACGCCCCAGAGCGGCCACAGAGCACCCGCCGCGACCGGGATCAGCGCGGTGTTGTATGCGAACGCCCAGAACAAGTTCTGACGAATGTTGCCGATGGTCGCGCGCGAGAGCGCGATTGCAGTGGCGACACCGTTTAGGTGACCCGACATGAGCACCACGTCAGCCGCCTCGATGGCGACGTCGGTGCCGGTGCCGACCGCCACGCCGACATCCGCCTCGGCCAGTGCTGGCGCATCGTTGATCCCGTCGCCGACGAACACCAGCTCACCATGTTTTTTCTTGAGCCTGCGGACAGCCTCGACCTTACCGTCGGGCAGCACCTCCGCGATCACCTCGTCGATACCCAGCCTTCGCGCGATCGCCTCGGCCGTGCGCCGGTTGTCGCCGGTGATCATCGCGATCCTGAGACCCAATGCATGAAGCGTGGCGATCGCGCCTGGCGTCGTCTCTTTGATCGGATCGGATACAGCAGCAATTGCCGCGAGCCTGCCGCCGATTGCGGCATAGACCGGCGACTTACCCTCATCGGCAAGTCGCTCTGCGACGTTCGCAAACACGCCAACATCGTGCCCCAGCTCACGCATGTAACGATCCGCACCGATCTGCACCGCCTCGCCTTCCACGTCGGCCGTGACGCCGAATCCCGTGACCGATTCGAAGCTCCCGACCACAGGTAACGCGACGCCCGCATCTTTTGCCGCAGCGACGATGGCACGGCCGATCGGATGCTCCGACTTTTCCTCCACCGCCGCGATCTGGCCGAGCACACGGTCGCGATCGAACCCGGGCGTCACTTGCAAATCAGTGAGTGCAGGCCGCCCTTCCGTCAGCGTGCCCGTCTTGTCGAGCGCGATGACCTTGGCATCCTTCAGCAGCTGAAGAGCTTCACCTTTGCGAAACAGAATGCCCAGCTCCGCGCCGCGGCCGGTGCCAACCATGATCGAGGTGGGCGTGGCGAGCCCCATGGCGCAGGGGCATGCGATGATGAGCACCGCTACCGCATTCACCAGCGCGAACGTCAGCGCCGGCGACGGGCCGAAAAAGAGCCAGGCGGCGAAGGTGAAAGCGGCTACTGCCATGACGGCGGGGACGAACCACATCGTCACTTTGTCGACGAGCGCCTGGATCGGCAGCTTGGCGGCCTGCGCCTGCTCGACCATGCGGATGATTTGCGAGAGCATCGTGCCATCGCCCACAGCCGTCGCACGAAACGCAAGCGCGCCGCGCTGATTGACGGTGCCGCCGACCACGGTGGCACCCGTCGCCTTCCGAACCGGAACGGGCTCGCCCGTGATCATGGACTCGTCAACGAAGCTGTCGCCTTCGATCACGATGCCATCGACGGGAACGCGCTCGCCGGGCCGCACCTCGACGATGTCGCCAGCGATCACCTCGGCAAGCGGCACTTCGCTAAACACGCCACTGCGACGGACTCGCGCCGTCTTCGGTTGCAGCCCTACGAGACGCTTGATCGCATCCGAGGTGCGCCCTTTAGCGCGAGCTTCCAGATAACGACCGAGCAGGACCAGTGCGACGATGACAGCCGCGGCCTCGTAATACACACTCACAGTGCCGGGCGGTAACAGTTCGGCGGCAAAGGTGGCGACCAGCGAATACGCATACGCGGCCAGCGTTCCCACCGCTACCAGCGAGTTCATGTCGGGCGCGAAACGCGCGAGCGCGGGGAGACCCTTGCGGTAGAAGCGCAATCCCGGGCCCACGAGGATCAGCGTGGTCAGCGCGAATTGGATGTACCAGCTCGCCTGCATGCCGATGCTGCGCGCAATTAACATGTGCACGCTATGAATCAGATGTGCGCCCATCTCCAACAGGAAGACTGGCAGCGTAAGCAGCGCGGCGACGATCAGGTCGCGCTTGAGCCGGCGTTGCTCCTCCTGCTTGAGATCTGTCGAGTCGTCCTCCGTGGTCGCACTCGACTGGAGTGGCCGGGCTTTGTAGCCCGCACCGGCGACAGCAGCAACGAGCGCCGCCGGATCAGCGGTACCACGTACCGTGGCGCGCTCGGTCGCAAGATTGACGGTCGCCACAACGACCCCCGGCACCGCCTTCAGCGCGCGTTCGACGCGCCCGACGCACGACGCACAGGTCATGCCTTCGATGGGCAAGCTGATGGTCGATGCTGAAAACTCTCCCGCCGCTGACATCTCTCGCTTCCTCGCTGTTCGTGAACCGACCGAGGCGTTATGAGGCTTCCCATGGTGGCAGGGTCAAGTGCGTGGAGCGTCCTTGACCTTCCCACAGTGACAACCCTCATCCTCGGTCGCACGAATCCAGCTCCGAAGGAGAGTCAAATGCAGTTCCACATCCGAGACATGACCTGCGGCTCGTGCGTGCGCCACGTCAACGAGGCGATCGCAAAGGTCGACCCCGCCGCCAAGGTCGAGGCCGACATCGCTGCGCGCAAGATCACCGTGATCACGACGGCGACTCCGCAGCAGATCGAGCAGACCCTCAAAGACGACGGCTATCCCGCCAGCCTGGTCTGATGACGGGCGATCACGAGGCCCGGCCGCTTTGCGGGCCTCGTGCGTGCAGATGCCAGATCTTTTTCGTGGATTGCCTCGAATTGTTCAGCCAGCTCAGGAACCGCGTGTATTTCCTTCATTGAGAAGAGCATCGACCGGGTGGCACTATCCTGCACAGGACAACCGCCTGGGGTCGGCGCGCATGGTCAGCATCGCAACCTCACCATCAGCACCGAGCCTGATCGGCTGGCTTGCGACGCCTATGATGGTGCTGCTCGGAAGCTGGGAGCCCTACACGTCGGAACGGCGGAACCGTTCCGACTTCCCGTTTCATGCTCAAACCCGGGCGCGCTCGGTGCGCGCGGCCCGCAATGCACTTCCCCACCACACGAGATTGTCGAACAGCGCGCTGCGAGCGGTTCTCAGGAATTCATAGTCATCCAGCGAACGGCCCTGGGTCAGAATGGCAAGGAAGGGCTCCATACCGATGTTTATTTCGTGCTTGATCGGCGCCATCTGCAGTTCCACTGCGATGCCACGCAGATGCTCGATCGCACGCGCCGCGCCTACGCCGCCGTAGCCGACGAAGGCAATCGGTTTACGGTTCCACTCCAGGTACGCACTGTCGAATGCGTTCTTGAGTACCGCGGTGGGACCATGGTTGTACTCGGCGACGGTGGCGACAAAGGCGTCGCACCGCCCGATTCTATGCCGCCAGGCCTCGGCTCGCGGCTGCGAGTACACGCCGCGCGTGGCAGATGGACTTTGCGGCTCGGCGAAGAATGGAAGATCCGCTTCGCGTAAGTCGAGCACTTCGAACACGAAATCGTTGCGCGACTGCGCACCGTCCAGTAGCCATTGCACTGGGACATCCGCAAATCGATTGGGGCGCGTACTGCCGACGATGAGACCGATCTTCAACATGCGTATCTCGCTTTAAGGAGGAGCGAGCGCAGAAGCTATGAGCGGAAGCACGCCCGAACAATCATCGGTTTCGGTGATGCGACGATCTCTGCCCTGCCGCTGACGCCGCTCGCCCCGAGTAATAGAAACATGTGATGTGACGAGATGCCGCAGGCCGATACGGTCACGCCTGCCAGTCTGGAGGCATACATGTCGCAGCAGCTCTCGATCAACGGCGTAACCCATACTGTCGACGTGGACGATGACACCCCACTGCTATGGGTGTTGCGCGACGTCATCGGATTGACCGGAACGAAATTCGGCTGCGGGATCGCGCTCTGCGGCGCGTGCACGGTTCATATCGATGGCGTGCCCCGCCGGTCATGCATCACATCGGTGAGATCGGTGGGCAACGCCTCGATCCGTACGATCGAGGCACTGGAGACCACGCCGGTCGGACGGTCCTTGCAGAAAGCCTGGCTGGACCTGGAAGTCGTGCAATGTGGTTACTGCCAATCAGGTCAATTGATGTCCGCCGCGGCGCTGCTGGCCGGTAACGCCACACCTTCGGATGAAGACATCGACACGGTCATGAGCGGGAACGTGTGTCGATGCGGCACCTACGGGCGCATCCGGGCCGCGATCAAACAGGCTGCCGCTGAGATTCATCAATCGGCGCCGGAGGGCACGCGATGAGCGGCACTCCTTCGCATGCGCTATCGCGGCGGTCGTTCCTCGTCAGCGCTACTGCTACCGCCGGCGGGCTGCTGATCGGATTTCGCGTGCCGCTGGCAAGGGGGCAATCGGCTGATGCCGCGCTCGAACCGAATGCGTTCGTCCGGATCGATCGCGCGGGTGCAATTCGCGTCACGCTGCCGTATGTGGAAATGGGCCAAGGTGCGTACACCGCGCAGGCGCAGTTGCTGGCGGAAGAACTGGAAGTCGAGATCGGCCAGCTGACGCTGGAACACGCGCCTCCCAACGAGGCCCTCTACAGTCATCCAGTCTTCGGCGACCAGATCACCGGAGGCTCGGCTGGACTGCGCGGTGCTTGGGAGCCACTACGCCAGGCAGGTGCGACGGCCCGCACACTCCTGACTCAGGCGGCCGCACGGCGATGGCGAGTCTCCCCGTCGAGTTGCAGCGCCGAGCGCGGCGAGATCGTGCATGCAAGCTCTGGCCGTCGCATCCGTTATTCAGAGCTCGTCGACGCTGCCGCACGACTGCCGGTTCCGAAGAACGTGGCACTGAAATCACCCGCGCAATTCCGAATCGTCGGCAAGCCAGTCAATCGTGTCGATACGCCCGACAAGGTCAACGGCAAAGCCAAGTTCGGCATCGACGCGCTTCCCGCGGGCGTGAAGTTCGCCGCCGTCGCCGCATGCCCTGTCTTCGGCGGCCAGGTAGGCACGATCGACGACACTGCGGCGAAGAGCATTCGCGGCGTTCGACAGATCGTTCGAATCGAGGATGCAGTCGCGGTGATCGCGGATCACACGTGGGCTGCTCGCAAGGGATTGGCCGCGCTGAAGGTGACTTGGAACGAAGGCGCGAACGCGAACGTCGATACGCAGGCCCTTGTTGCCGAATGCAACGCTGGGCTCGATCGGCCCGGCGTCACAGCAACCACTCACGGCGATGTGAAGGCGGCCGAAGCGCAAGCGGCGTCGTTCTATGACGCGGACTTCCGTTTGCCGATGCTCGCGCATCTGGCAATGGAGCCGATCAACTGCACGGTGCACATGCGCAAGGACAGCTGCGAAATCTGGGTGGGGTGCCAGCGGCTGGCGCTCGCTCGCCGCATGGCGGCCGAGGCGTCCGGATTGCCGATCGAGCAGATCACCGTTCACAACCATCTGCTGGGCGGCGGCTTCGGACGACGCCTGGAGGCGGACTATGTCGCCCAGGCGGTGCGGATCGCTCGTCATGTCGATGGACCCGTCAAGGTAATCTGGAGTCGCGAAGAGGACGTGCAACACGATTTCTTCCGATATCACAACCACAGTCGAGTACGGGTCGGACTCGACGCCAATAACGCGCCGATCAGCTTCTCTCACAAGATCGTCGGGCCCGCCGTAATGGCGCGCTGGTTGCCCGCGTTCTTCCAGAACAATGTCGATCTCGACATCATCAGTGTTGCCGCCGGAACGTATGCCTGGCCGAACGTGCACGTGGAATATGTTCGTGTGGAGCCCCCCAGGGGTCTGAACGTCGGCAACTGGCGCGGCGTCGGCGCATCGCGCAATGCGTTCGTCGTCGAAAGCGCAATTGACGATCTCGCGAAGCTCGCCGGCAAGGATCCGTTGACATATCGCCGTGAGCTGCTCGCCAAGTCGCCGCGACTCCTCAATGTGCTCAACAAGGTTGCGGAGCTCGCACAATGGGGAACACCGCTCGGCGCCGGCCGTGGTCGCGGAATCGCCCTGCTCGATGATTTCGGCAGCTACGTGGCGCAAATCGCGGAAGTCACCGTATCGCGCTCCGGACAGGTGCGCGTCGATCGCGTGTTCTGCGTGGTCGACTGCGGCTTCGCTGTGAATCCCGACATCGTCAAGGCGCAACTCGAGGGCGGCATCATCTACGGCGTCTCAGCCGTGCTACACGGCAGGATCACGGTTGCGAAGGGTCGGATTCAGCAAGGCAACTTCGACGACTGTCCCGTTCTGCGCATGCACGACTCCCCGCTCATCGAAGTGCATGTCGTGCCGAGCCTGGAAGCCCCTGGCGGCGTGGGCGAGCCCGGCACTGCCGCCGTGTTCCCCGCGGTGACCAACGCGATCTTTGCCGCGACCGGCAAACGCTTGCTCGATCTGCCGATCGATACCACTCAACTGAGGAACTTGCCATGAAGTGCGCTCATGCCGTCGCGCTGGTCGGTGTCTTGCTTGCCGCGACGACTGTTGCCGATACGCCGCTCGAACCATTGCGCTCACCGCAGGAGTTCGACTCGATTCGCGATCGTGCCGCCCGCTCCAAAGCCTACTTCACAGAGGCGGCCAAAGTGCTGCAACATCCTCGCTGCCTGAATTGTCATCCGGCAACGCGGAGCCCCACCCAAGGCGACGACCTTCATCCGCACGTTCCGCTCGTGCAGGCAGGGCCGGAGAATAAAGGCACGAAGGAACTGCCCTGCTCCAGCTGCCACGGAGCGGCAAATGCAGCGACGCTGGGCGCGCGCGTGAAGAGCATTCCTGGCAACGACCACTGGTCGCTCGCTCCCGCCTCGATGGCATGGCAGGGCCTCACGACCGCTGAAATCTGCGAGCAGATCAAAGACCCGAAGCGCAACGGGAATCGCACGCTCGCGCAACTGGAGAAACATCTTGCGGAGGATCCTCTCGTAGGCTGGGCGTGGGATCCCGGCGAGGGCCGTGCGCCGGCGCCAGGCACCCAACAAGTGTTCGGTCAGCTGATCTCCGCGTGGATCAAGACTGGCGCGCACTGTGAGAACCGATCGCGATGATCTGCCTCGTCCCTTGCGCATGGAAGCGCAAGGGACGAGGCATCAGCCAGTACCCTCACAAACGCGGCACCGCCTTCTTCGCAAGCTCCAATGCCTGTTCCGGGAACCAGGCACCTGCATCCGGATCTTTGCGCCCCCACAACGGATCGAATGTTTGCTGCTCGAGGAAGGTCGTCGGCCAGCCCGGCTCACTGTATGAGGCGTAATCCCAGGCGCGAACTCCGCCGGCTGCATCGCAGGAGCCATCTGACTCGCCGACGATCTTGATCCAAAGATAGGCGTCGACGAGCGCATTGCCAGTTGAGGCCGTGGGGCGAGCGCCGGCTCCAGCGCCGGGCAAATTGCACCAGCTGCCCGCGGCCAGAGTGGAGATGACGTTCGAGGGTTGGTTGTAAGGAGCTTGCGCGTACAGCGTCATGCGTCCGGGCGGTTCGGTCGCGTACGTCGGATCGTTTGTTGAATTGCCAGCGTGTGCCTGGCCGTTGCGGCTAGTGTCGATGACGAAGTGCGTCGGGTCCTGCGGCGGCCCGGACAGATTGTTTGCATACCATTCGTCGGTGAGCGCCCAGGTGCTGTAATCATCTGCGTTGGCCGGATAGTACTGGCTGGCGCAATAGTCATAGTGTCCCAATCTCCAGCCGCCGTCCGACGGATCGCTCGCGAATGCGATGCAGTTGCTGATCCACGTGCCATACTGGACCTGCGCAGCTGTGGGTTGGTAGTTGGACGCGTTCAGGAAAAAACCGGAAGTGTTCGCAACCCCCGCTTGCACCAACCGACTTGCGATCGTGCCCACGGCATGCCAGCGACTGTGGCCTGCATCGAGATACACACGGGTTCCTGGCAATGCACCGAGAGTATCGATTGCATGGCGCAGCTGTGTGTAGCGATCCGCGGTGAGCTGGCCCGTCGGATCGTAACCACAATCCACGGGCAGATTGGCCAAAGCGTCGGGTTCGAGGATTACGATGGCCTCGCGGTCACGGAGGGCGCCGGCAATCGCGTCGATCCAAGCCACATACGCGGCCGTCGTCTGTGCACCACCGCCAGAATAGCTGCCGCAATCACGGCCCGGTATGTTGTATAGAACGAAGACCGGCATTGCCCGCTGAAGCTTGGCCTCCAACAATGTACGTCGGGCGATCTGCGCCACCTCCTGGGGCGAACCACCGACCAACCACGTTGCCTGCGGCACGAGAACCAGTTTGAGGAGGAGCTCGGCGTTTTTATATTGCCGCTGCCGGATCAGTTCATAGATCTGCTGGAGCGCCGCCGGGTTCGGACTTCGCACATGGAATCGGACCTGCGACCGCCCCACTTTATCGTTGTCCTTGGCGACTGACGGCGCAGGCACGCCAGCGAGAAGGATGACAGCGCCGCTCAAGAGCGCGATTGTTACTGAGCGGAGCGCGCGGGTGAGCTGAAACATAGCACCTTCCCTCGGTTACGCGTCACCATACAACTGTCCGTGCACAGCCCCACCTTGGGCTGTTCTGGCAAGCGCTGTCATTTTCCGCCGATCCGCGGCGATGTCAAACCTCTTGCCCCAAGTCCGCACGCCGGAGACTTCGAGGCACGTCGTCCAATTCTTGGACTAATTGCCTGAGCCGCCGCAGCCGCACTTGCAACGGCGCCGGGAAACAATCGAAATTTTTCACCGCTCACAAGCGTTTGTCGCCCCGGCAGTGTTTGTCACCCGATCGACGATCGGGTCGACGGAACGTGCTACTGCATCCGCCTCACCTTGATCATTCTCGGCACACCGTCGATGTACATTCTGTACCCGCCCAGTTTTCCGCGCTCGATGCGAGCTGCGTAGCTCTTGCCGGATTCGAGCCGTTGCTCGCGGGGCGTGCTCTCCGTAGCTTTCCAGACCTGACCGTCCGTCATGCGAAACAGTGCCAGCCCTTCGTATCCATAGCTCACATCCTGAATCTCGACGGTCACCCGTTCGACGGTCTCCCGCTGAGGTTTTGTCCGGAGCTGCTCAGCTCCGAGAGTTGACTGCGCGCCTTCCTGAGGTGTGTCAGCCAGAGCGTAGAGCGCCCGTTCCAGGCAAGCGATGTGCTCCTTCGGGTCTTCGGCATACTTAGCGCGACAATCGGCAGCTGCCGATTCGGGACCCGCCGCGGAGTGCGCCAGGGCGGCAGACAGAAAAATGCATTGAGCAAGCAAGCAGCGAGTCAAAGTGTTCATTGCCAGGGTTCAGGCGGCGTTGACTGGCGCTGGAGTGTAGCCCGGGTTGGACCGGTAATCACTCCCGACAGGTGTATGCTTCACAGCCTGCACGAGTGCCCTGGACCTTTCAGCCCACAGCGACACCAGGGACGACCCGATCAAAGTCGCTGCACAAGGAAGCTTCATCGCACATGACAGCCACTTTCACTCGACGTCTTTTCACCGCCTCCGCTTTGCTCGCAACGCTTGCTCCGTCCCTGCGCCCCATCCATGCGGCTCGTCCTCCTCCCAAGAGTCCCTTCGGTCCAGACTCCACCGCAGAACAAGTCACGGCCGGCCTGAACCTCACCGGAAAGACCGTGGTGATCACCGGATGTAACTCAGGCATCGGTTACGAGACGATGGGTGTGCTCGCGCTACGCGGAGCCCATGTCATTGGCACGGCACGAACCGCCGAGAAAGGCAGGCAAGCGTGCGAGAGCATCGAGGGTAAGGCTACGCCGGTCGTGCTCGATCTGGCCGAGTTCAGCTCGGTCGTCGCCTGCGCTAGCGAAATCGCCCGACTGGCCTCCAGCATCGACATCCTGATCTGTAACGCAGGAATCGTTCTTGACGATCACGAGCAGGTGCGCGGGATCGAGAAGCAGTTTGTCGTGAATCATCTGGGTCATTTCATCCTGACGCGTCATCTGCTCGATCGCCTCATCCAAGCACCCCAGGGACGAATCGTGGTGGTTGGCAGCGGCGATCATCGCAATGCGCCCCCGGGCGGCATTCAGTTCGAACGTTTGTCGGGCGAAGGTTGGCACGGCCGAGGCTACAGCCATTCGAAACTTGCCAACGGCCTGTTCTCGCTGGAGCTGTCTCGGCGATTGCACGGCACGCGTGCGACCTCGAATTGCGTCACCCCTGGTCACACCAGGACGCATATCTTGCGCAACGTGAAAGCTGACTATCGAAGGGATGCACGCACTCCACAGCAAGGCGCCGCCACGATCTGCTATGTGGCCACGAATCCGGCACTCGCGCACGTGAGTGGTGAATACTTCCGGGATTGCAGGCCCGCCGAGCAGAGCGCTCATCAAACCGATCAGGCGATGGCGGCGCGCCTGTGGAAGGTCTCCGAAGAGCTGGCGCGTGAGTTTCTCTAATCTGTTTCACACGCGCTAGCCACGTGTAATGCTCGTTTGCACGGCGCCGGTGTCGATCCATTTGCCAGCTCTTCAATTTTCATCCGGGACCGTGCGCGTCGCTGCTATATTGGTTCGAGCGCGCTTCGATCTCATAAAAACGCTATCGAGCCCGCGACCTACGGATGACATACAGCGGAAGTTCCTCGGCATGACTATCTCACGGTGGTTTGGCGCATTCGTCATCGCGCTCGCTCTGGCTGCGTGCGGTGGTGGCGGTGGTGGAAGCAACAGCGGGGGCGGCACCAACGGCGGTACCGGCGGCACCGGAAACGGGGGCGGATCGAGCACGGCGCCCACGATCACCGGCCACCCGGCGAATCAGGTTGTCGACGACGGCCAGTCCGCCTCGTTCACCGTCGAAGCCACCGGCACCGCGCCCCTCACATATCAATGGAAGCGCAATGGCATCGATATTCCGGGCGCATCGCTCGGCACCTATCGTATAGAGGCAGCTTCGCTCGCGGACGATGCCGCACAGTTCTCGGTGGTGGTGAGCAATGCGGCCGGCTCCGCAACCAGCAATCCCTCGGTACTCACAGTACATGCGGCCGCCCCCGCGATCTTGACTCAACCGCTCGCACAATCCGTGCTGACGAACGCGACCGCGACCTTTTCCGTTCTGGCGAGCGGTTCGCAGCCGCTGCAGTATCAATGGCGCAGGAACGGCATTCCCATCCCGGGCGCCACCAGCAGCAGCTACATCACGAGTGCCACGGTCCTCGGCGACTCAGGAGCCATCTTCGATGTTGTTGTCAGTAACGTCGGCGGCGTCGCTACCAGCGCCGCGGCATTGCTAACCGTCAGCTCGGCGCCGGTCGCCCCGGAAATCGTTACCGGGCCGGCGAGCGTCAATGCACGTGTGGGTGGCGCGGTTGCATTCTCGGTGGTGGCCACCGGCACCGGACCGCTCCACTATCGATGGCAGCGAAACGAGGTAGACATTCCCAACCAAAGTGACCCCAAACTCATCATTGTGCCGGTCAGCGCCGAGAACAATGGGGACCGATACACCGTGGTGGTCAGCAACGCTGCCGGTTCGGTAACCAGCGCCGCTGCGACGTTGTCGGTGGCGTCGCAAGCCGGCCAAATGGACGTCTTGGCTGGACTCATGGGCGGCCCGGGCAACGTCGATGGCGTCGGCGGCAACGCCCATTTCGATCGCCCTCTCGACGTGGCCGTCGACAGCTCGGGCAACTTGTTCATCGCGGACTTCGGCAACACGACGGTGCGCAAGATGACCCCGCTCGGAGTCGTCACAACGATTGCCGGAACCGCCGGCGAGCAAGGCCATGTCGACGCGCTTGGCGTTGCCGCCCGATTCAGCCGTGTTCATTCCATCGCGGTCGATGACTCAGGCAACGTATTCGTCGCCGATTCAGCGGCCATTCGACGCATCGCCGTGAACGGCTCGGTCGCGACGTTGGCGGGCGTCCCTGATGTCACTGGCTACATGGACGGTCCCGGAACGACGGCCCGGTTCGACATGGGCAACGGCGAGCTGGCAGTTGCACCGAACGGCGACGTTTACGTCGGCGATTGCAACAACCATGTCATTCGACGCATCACGCCCGCTGGCGTGGTCAGCACCTACGCCGGAGCGGCGAATCAGCCCGGCAGCACGGACGGTCCTGTGGCCTCGGCACTGTTCAACTGCCCCGCCGCGCTCGGCTTCGATGCGGACGGGAATATGTATGTATCGGACAGCGGCAATTACACCGTCCGCAAAATAGTCGACGGACAGGTCAGCACGCTGGCAGGCATGGTTGGGATGTCCAATAGCCTCGATGGCGTCGGCTCCGCGGCCAGATTCCAATCGATTGCAGATCTTGCGGTCGGCAGCGATGGCATCGTGATGGTGGCCGACTCGCGACGCATCCGCAGGATCGATCAGGCAGGAGCCGTGACCACCGCGGCCGGCATCTGCTGCGGATCCAGCTATGACGGGGTCGGTACCGGCGCGTCGTTTTCTCAACCCAACGGCATAGCCGTCGACAGCGCCGGCAACACCTACGTCGCCGACACGCCGGCCCACGTGATCAGAAAAGTGGCGCCCGACTTTCGCGTATCCAGCTTGCCCCTGCGACTCGGAATGGACGGCTATAGCGGTTTTCAGGATGGCCCCGGAGCGACCGCGATGTTCAACGGCCTGGTCGCCATCACGGCCGATGCCAGCAGCGCGATCTACGTCAACGATGACGGCAACTGCGCCATTCGCAAGATCGATCTGGACAACGACGTCTCGACGCTGGTTGGAGAGCCCGGGGAAGGACTGGGCGCCTGCTCGAGCGCCCCGACCTTTGGCTCGTTGAAAGGGATCTCGACCGCGTCCGACGGCAACTTGTATGTTGCTACATACATCGACTCCACTGTCGAGCGGGTTTCGCCCACGGGACAAGTGACCGTCCTCGCCGGCTCGCGGGGCCATCGGGGCTTTGCCGACGGCATTGGCGCAGCGGCGCGATTCGATCACATTACCGGCGTCGGAGCCGATGGCAACGGCAATGTGTATGTGGCCGACTCCTTCAACAACGCGATTCGCAAGATTGACATTGTCACGGGAAGAGTCAGCACCCTCGCCGGCAACCCCGGGCAACCGGGAGGATCGGCCGACGGCATCGGCTCGGCGGCCCGTTTCGACCGACCGTGCGGCATCGAAGCGGATCGGGTGGGCAATGTGTATGTCGCCGATTGCAGCAATCACACGATTCGCAAAGTAACGCCTGCGGGCGTCGTCACTACGCTCGCCGGAACGGCGGGAGTGGCGGGATATATCGATGGCGCAAGCGCGGGTGCGTTGTTCAGCTCCCCCGCTGACGTTGCGATCGACGAAGACGGCAACTTGTATGTTGCCGACCAGGGCAATTGGATGATTCGAAAGATCACGCCCGCAGGTATCGTCAGCACCGTGGCCGGCAGCAAGGGATTACGTGGCCAGGTGATCGGCGCCCTGCCCGGCTCGCTGGACGTTCCGATTGGAATTCACGCTCGGAAGCTGCCGTCGGGCGATGTGCAACTCCTCGTGACGATTGCCAATGCAGTGGTACAGATCACGACGCAATGATCGGTTGCCCTTCGCCGGCGGAAGATCGGCCGCGCGCTGATCGACTGCAGCCGGCGATCCGCAGCCTCATGAAAAAGGCGCGGCACAGCTCTCGCTGTCCGCGCCCTTGTTCAATCACGGGCGGTGGCTCAGCCACGCCCGCGTGTACCCTCAGAGCTTGGCGACCTTGCCACTCTTCATCACGAAGCTCACCCGCTCCAGCTCGGTCACGTCCTGCAGCGGATCGCCCTTCACGGCGATCAGGTCGGCCAGCTTGCCAGCGCTCAGCGTGCCCACCTCGTTGTCGATCTGATTGTGCCTGGCTCCCCAGACCGTGGCGGAACGGATCGCATCCAGCGGCGAGAAGCCGGCCGACACGAGCAGCGCGAACTCCTTTGCGTTATCGCCGTGAGCCGACACGCCCGAGTCCGTACCGAATGCGAACTGCACGCCACCTTCACGCGCACGGCGCGCCATGTCCACCATCTTCGGGCCGGCTTCCAGCGCTTTCGCGCGCACTGCCGGCGGCATCCAGCTGGCGGTATTGGCACGCTCGGCCACGGTGGCGCCGGCAAGCAGCGTCGGCACGAGATATGTCTTGTTGGCCTTCATCAGCTTGATGGATTCAGTGTCCAGATAAGTGCCGTGCTCGATGGAGTCCACACCGGCGCGCAGCGCCGCGTTGACACCGTCAGTACCGTGCGCGTGGCACACGACGCGACGACCCAGCGCATGAGCGGTGGTAACAATGGCTCGCAGTTCATCGTCCTGCAGTTGCTGACTCAACCCAGCCGCAGTGTTGGACAGCACGCCGCCAGTGGACGCGATCTTGATCACGTCGGCGCCACGCTGGACCGCCTGACGCACGGCGCGACGGCAGTCGTCCGCACCGGAGCAACGCCCCGGACGGGCAAACAGCTCGGTAATGTCGGGACGATAGCCATGCACGTCGCCATGACCGCCGTGTGCCCCCACTCCGCCGGCGGCGATGATGCGCGGACCGAAGGCGCGACCGGAGTTGATGGCATCACGTAGAGCGATCACGGCATCGGCGTCGCCGCCCAGATCAGCCAGAGTGGTGAAGCCCGCCTGCAGAGTGCGTTGGGCGTACATCAAGCCATCCAGCGCGAGATCGGCGGCTGTCTTCTTCACCGCATCCACTTCCGAAGTGGGCCCCCCTTCTGAGGTAATGTGCACGTGACTGTCGATCAGGCCCGGCAGCACGAAGCTGTCACGCAGATCGATGGTGCTGCCGCCCTCGGGCGCGCTGTGATAGCCAGAGCGCACCTCGACGATCCTGCCGTTCGCGATCACCACGGTGCGTTCCTGCTCCACCCGGCCATTGGCGGGATCGGCCAGCAGACGGCCGGCCTGCACGAACACCTGCTTGCCCTGCTCGGCGGCGCCTGAATTCTGCGCCCATGTCGTGGCGCTCATGCCCATCCCGAGCAAAGTGATTCCCAAGAGACGGCGTACCGCCAAGGTCGTTGTCATGGTGATTCCTCTTCTGTTGATTCTTTGGCTCGACACAGGATCGACCGCAGTCGAACGCTTGCCGAGCGTGGGCAGCGTCGTAGATGAAACGACTTCGATTGTGCCATCGTCCTCGGGCCACGGGACAATGTGCGCGCCAACGGGCCGACAAACGCAAGTCCGACAGCGCGAAATGCCCGTCACGCGCAAGAAAAATGCACCGATCGCCCGACCTCGTCCTGCGCAGCCGCCCGACGTGACGTAACGGACACGTTCGATCCCGCCCCACTGCTGCGCCCGTTGCACTGATTGACGATGCGTCCATGCCGCGTGGAAATGGCGGCTCTCTCCGCAGCAGAGTGGAGATCCCCCATGACCCTGGATCAAATCGCCGAGGCCCCCACGAGCGGTGTACGGAATGACGGGAGCGAAGTCACCGTACGTCTACGCGTCAATGGACGTGACCATCGCGTCACTGTCGATCCTCGCACTTCGCTGCTGGATCTCTTGCGGGAGCATCTCGCCCTCACCGGAGCGAAGAAAGGATGCGATCACGGACAGTGCGGCGCCTGCACGGTGCATCTCGATGGACGGCGCGTCGTCTCATGTCTGACGCCCGCGGTACAAGCCAGCGAACGGCAAGTGACGACCATTGAAGGCCTGGCCTCGAGCGACGGCCGTCTGCATCCGATGCAGCAAGCGTTCATCGATCACGACGCCTTACAGTGCGGCTACTGTACGCCGGGCCAGATCATGTCCGCCGTTGCATGCGTGCAGGAGGGGCACGCCGACTCGATCGAACGGATTCGCGAGTATATGAGCGGCAATCTCTGCCGGTGCGGCGCTTACGTCGGCATCGTAGCCGCCATCCAGGACGCGGCGGCCAAGATGCGGAGAGCTTGATCATGCAGCCCTTCACCTATACGCGAGCCGAAACCACCGCGGACGCCGTTCACGCGGTCGTCGCTGGCGGACCCGGCACACGCTTCCTCGCCGGCGGCACGACACTCTACGACCTCATGAAGTTGAATGTCGAACGGCCGAGCAAAGTCGTCGACGTCACCGCACTCGACGGGCTCGATGAAATCGACACCGGCGGAGCCGAGCTCGTTTTTGGCGCGCTCGCACGCATGAGCGACGTAGCGGCGCATCCGCTGATCGTCGCGGAGTATCCGGCGCTTTCGGAATCGCTCTGGCGAGCGGCTTCACAGCAGCTGCGCAACATGGCCACACTCGGCGGGAATCTCCTGCAACGTACGCGCTGCGCGTATTTCCGGGGTGGCGAACCATTCGCCTGTAACAAACGCAAACCCGGCAGCGGCTGCGCGGCTCAGGAAGGCATCAACCGCGGCCACGCGTTGCTCGGCGGCAGCGACGCTTGCATTGCCGTGTATCCCGGCGACTTCGCAATCGCTCTCGTTGCGCTCGATGCGCAGATCGAAGTGCTTGGCCCGAACGGCGAGCGCACGCTCAGGGTCGAGGATCTTCACCGCGAACCGGGACAGACGCCGGAGATCGAGACGACACTCGGACACGGCGAGTTGATATTGCGAATTCGAGTGCCGAAGTCGCCGCTGGGGCGCGCTTCGACATATCACAAGATTCGTGACCGAGAGTCGTATGCCTTCGCGCTCGCCTCTGCCGCGGTCGCGCTCGACATGGAGGGCGACACCGTGCGTGCTGCACGCGTCGCGATCGGTGGGCTCGCGACACGCCCCTGGCGCGCTCGCATGGCCGAGCAATCGCTCATCGGCAAGACGCTCACGCCGCAAATCGCACGCGAGGCCGGCGATCTCGCCTTGCAAGGCGCGAAGCCGGGCCGCGATAACGAATTTCGCATCGAGCTGGGGGCTCGCACCGTGGCCGATGCGCTGATGATCGCCAGGCAAAGGGCTTGAACATGAGCGAGATGCCATTCCCCGACACGCCGCGTGTCGATGCCTACGACAAGGTCTGCGGCAAGCCGATCTTCGCAGCGGACGACGCACGATCCGGCCTGCTGCACGCGGCTTTCGCAGTCTCGACCGTTGCCAAGGGACACATCACCTCGCTCGACACGACAGCGGCGCTGACGGTGCGCGGCGTGCGACTGGTGCTCACGCACGAGAACATCGGCGAGGTGAAGCCGCGTGGCTTCATCATGGGCGGCGGTTACGGCTTTCAGAGCTTTCAGCCGATGCTCTCGCCGGCCATCGCCTATCGCGGTCAACCGATTGCGCTCGTTGCAGCCGATACGCTCGAAGCGGCGATGGAAGCGGCGTCCCGCATCGAGGCCACCTACGAGCAGCAACCGTTCAGCGTCACGCTCGACGCCGAGGGCACCGAGACTATCAATCAGGCCGACACGCCGCTGAAGAACTTCATTCCCGAAATCGTCGTCGGCGATGCCGAGCAGGCTTTCGCGACGGCGTCGGTGAAGATCGACGAGGTGTACAACTGTCCCGTGCAACACCAGAATCCCATCGAGTTGATCGCGACAGTCGCCGCGTGGGACGGCGACCGGCTGCGCATTCACGAAGGCACGCAGAATGCAGAAGCCATTCGTCATGGCGTCGCGACGGCACTCGGGCTCGCGCCCGAGAAGATCGAGGTGATCTCATCTTTCGCCGGCGGCGGCTTCGGCCAAAAGAACTCGCTGCAGACGCAGACCGTGCTGGTCGCCATCGCGGCACGTCGGACGGGACAGCCGGTGAAGCTGGTCGTGCCACGTACCGGCGTGTTTCACGACGCGAGCTTCCGTCCAGCAACTCGACATCGCGTGCGACTGGGCGCCGACAAAGCGGGCAAGATCGTCGCTGGCGTGCATGAGATCGATGCCCAGACCTCGCGTCACGACCTCTTTCCCGGAGAGTACGCAGCGACGAGCTCGCGGCTTTATGGATTTGCGAGCTTCCGAGGTGTCGAGCGACTCGTCCGCACCGACGTACAAACACCGGGCTATATGCGCGCGCCGTTCGAGCATCCGGCTTGCTACGCGATGGAATCGGCCATCGATGAATTGGCATACGCGCTCGGCCAAGACCCGGTCGAGCTGCGCTTGGCCAACGACACATCCGTTGACTCGCCAACCGGATTACCGCTCTCCTCCCGCCACGTCGCCGCGTGTCTGCGTCGGGGCGCCGAGCGGTTTGGATGGGCGCAGCGTTCGATGGCGCCGCAGTCCATGCATGGCGAGGACGGTTCGCAAATCGGCTGGGGCGTGGCGCTCGGAGCGTACCCAGGCATCATGGTTCCGGCGATCGCACACCTGAAGGTCGCTGACGACGGCAATGTGACGATCAGCGTCGGCGGTCACGAGATGGGACAAGGCATTCGCACCGCGCTTGCGAATGCCGTGAGCCGCAAGCTCGACGTTCCCTTGGAGAAAGTGAGCGTCGTCATCGGCGACACTCGCGTGGCCCCGCAACACCTTACGGCGGGCTCCTGGGGAACGGCATCCGCGATTCCTGCGGCCGAAGACGCATGCGACGCCATGCTGAAGGCCCTTGCCGATCTGTCGCGCACCGGCGTTCGCGGATCTCCTGCTGAAATCCTCAAAGCCGCAGGCCGTCAGTCGCTCGAAGTAGAAGTGCAAAGAAAGGCTCCCGGCCAACCCGACGCGATCTTCGAACGCTTGCGCGCCGGGCTGCCGTCTATCGGCGGCCCTGTCTACGGCAGCTATGTCACGTTCAGCTATATCGCCCATTTCGTCGAGGTACGCGTCGAGCCCGGCACGCGGCGTATCCGTGTACCACGCGTCGTGAGCGTCGCCGACTGCGGCCGAGTCATCAGCCCGCGCACGGCTGCAAGCCAAGTACGCGGTGGCGTGGTCTGGGGGATCGGCGCGGCGCTGCGCGAAGCCAGCGAGGTCGATGCTCGCTACGGCGGCTTCCTCAATGCGGATCTCGCCGAATACGTGCTGCCCGTGAACGCCGACATCGGCTCCATCGACGTCGAATTCATCGACGAGCCCGATAAGACCTTCAACAGCGCCGGCGCCAAGGGCCTCGGTGAGGTCGCGATGACCGGAGCTGCAGCGGCCATCGCCAACGCAGTGTTTCACGCCACCGGCCGCCGCGTCCGCAACCTGCCGATCCGGATCGAGCATCTGCTCTAACCTGCGCGGGCCCACGCTTTGCGCCGTCTCCCCGTCAGTGCCCCTCAAGCGCTCGGCGTCGGGCTCTGCATTCGCGACCCAGTTGCTGGCGCGATCAAATTCGTCCAGCCTGCCGGTCACGGCTCGGCGCTCGCCATCGTTCCCTGCCCCGCCGTTGCTGTAAATCGTTTGTAGAGATAGCTGGCCGGCAAGCCCATTCGCCGACTCGCGAGCGTGGGTGCGGTGTTGGGAATGGGCAAGCGTTCGAACAACGTCCCCAGGTTCTTCAGCATCCGCCGTTCCCAGGGATTCAGGCGCCATTGTTGACCCTGCAGATCGAGTCGTTCCGTCAGCCAGTCGGGAAGAAGAGAGATCGCTGCGCGAGCCATTGTAGATTGCAGCGGCCGCAGGATCCGCGGGAGTGCGGATGTCCGCTGCACGATTTCCAGGAACTGCAGAACGATCGGATGCGCCTCCAGGTGCGGCCGCATGCGTTCGAATTGCTGCCGCTGCTCCGCTAACGACTGCGGCGCCCCGTGCGCGAGGAACAACCGGGCCGACACCATCGACTCCCGATAAAAGTGATCTCGCTGCGCATCCGACAAGGGCCGACAGAACTCGGCATAGGCCTCCATGAAACCGTAGCTCGCCGTGCACTGAACCCAGTTCAGCAACTCCGGATCGTTGGCCCGATACGGCGTTCCCTTTGGCGTCGTTCCCTGAACGCGCGCATGCATCGCGACCACGCCTCGAATCAGCTTTTCCGCGACCGCGGCCGGTGCATAAACACTCACATGAGTCATCAGCCCGGTCCGCTGCATCCGTGTCAGCGGATCCGTCGGGAAAGTCGAATGTTCCCAAACGCCGGTGCGCACCCGCTCCTCGGCAAGCTCCAGCAGGACTGCGGTAATGCCGCCGATGAACAGCGATACCGGATTCTTGAACACCTGCCAGGCGAGCGAATCGGGCGCGTACAACGCAGGCGCGCCGCTCGGCCGCAGAAAATCAACTTGCGGCAGCGGTCGTCGACCCGGGTCACGGGCTCGGTACTCATCAGCTTGGGCGTTGCTCGCCACGGCGCTCCAATAGTACTTGTCGAGCACGTTGCGAGACCATAGGTGAAGGACAGCGATCCTCCGAGCGTCGTAAGCCGACACTGACGGTTACCACTATGTTCGTCCACGGCAACGGTGGCACTCCTTCAATCCGGTGCTCACCGACAGCGAGTGCAAGGCCATCGTCGAGACGCCGAGGCATGGCCCACTCGTCGGTTACGTGCCCGTCCCGAGGTGCTGATCCAGCCAGAGGAAGATGCGGTCCCACATGTCGCGAATGTTCGCGGGCGAAAGAATGGTGTGACCTTCGCCCCAGTAGCGCACGAACTGCGCATCCTTGCCCTGGCGCTGCAGGGCGTTGAACATCTGCTCGGCCTCGTTCACATTCACGAAATCATAGTCGCCATGAATCAGCAGCAGCGGCGTGTCGATCTTGTGCGCGTGGAACAAGGGGCTGTTGTCGATGTATCTCTGCGGATCCTGCCATGGCGCAACTCCCATGCGGCCTTGACCGCCTTCAGCCCACTGCGCGCCAAACGACAGACCGGTGCCCGCATCGGTGGCCCTGGAGACCGACAGGCCCGCGGCGTACCCGCTGGTGAGATTGTAGGTACCCGCCATGGCGATTGCCGCCTTGAAGCGATCGGTCTGAGTGATCACGCTGGCGGTGCCATAACCTCCATAGGAATGTCCCATGAGCGCCCAGCGCTCGGGATCGGCGTATCCCGCTTGCGCGGCATTCTCGGCGGCATGAATCAGCTGCTCGTGCATCTCGGTCATCGGATTGCCGCGCTCGGCGACGCTCGATATTTTCATGCTCGCGAACAATACGGCGAAGCCGCGGGCGGCCGGCAGGTGCTGGTTCAGGAATCGCACCGTCCGTAGATCGTCCGTGGGCCACTCCTTCGAATAGCTGGTGTCGGGATAGAAGTACACCAACAGCGGATGACGATCCCCGGGCTGGTGACCGGGCGGCAGCAGCAACCAGTCGTAGCGATCCTCGTTCTCGCCCTGCTCCCGTCGCGTGAGCATGACAGGCTTGCCACCGACCACACCTTCGAGATGCCGGTTGAAGTGCAGCAACTGCCGCTTGGTGCCCGTGCTGGTGACGAGAAGCACTCGATCCCCGTCCGCTGCCTTGCGATTGTAGACAGCCACTTTCGCCAGCGCGGACGTGGTGACGAGTTGAGCGTCCTCGTGCGGAGCGGCGATGCGTGCCTTTTCACCGCTCGCCACATTCAGGAACCACACGTCCTCGGTGGGCACTCCATTCTCGACCGGAGTGAACGTCAGCCAGCCCTCAGCCCGCGCCTTCCGATCGCCCGGGCCGGCAACGCCACCGCGGCACTCGAACCGGGCGTTCATATCGCGCGCGTAGCCAGGCGCCGGGCACCACGGTTGCAAAGTCTCCGGAACATCCTCCGTCAGATTCTTGCGCGAGCCGTCAGCGGACAGCTTCCAGAGATCGCCATCCACCATCATGAACAAATCACCCCGATACGCGGCGAGATGATCCGCGAACGAATTCTCCTGCTCGGATTTCAATCCGGCCGTGAGCGACACCGGCGCACGTCGCGGCGGCACTGCAAACCACTCGTACTCCGTCTTCGCTCCGGCGCTCGCCTGTTGCTTCGTGACACGCACTGCCGGCGTGTCCTCCGTCAGCCATGCAAACGGAACGACATGAACGAACCGCTGCACGTTTTCCTCGGTGTCGAAAGCAAGCCCTCGCGGCGCGAACCGTTCCAACCTGGCGCGACGGAAATCGTAGATGTGATGCTCATGCGCGAGCTTGCCGTCCTTCGGATGACGGCTGCCGAAGAAAAGTTTGCTGCCGCCGGGCGACCAGCGCAGCGAACCGCTCGTGACGTTGCAGCTCTTGCAGGGGAAGATTTCGGCGTCGGCGGCAGCCAGATCGTAGACCACCAGTTCCAGGACCTTGGCCACGTTGCTGACCGATTTGAGTTGCAGACCAGCGACGTTCAGCGCGCCGGTCTCGCGCAACACCGCTAGTCGCCGCCGGTCCGGCGACAATGACAAGCCTCGTACCACTCCGCGGCCGAGCTCAACCGTCTCGCCCGTGCGAGCGTTGACCCGTAGCAAGATGTCCCCTTCCTCCGCCCCCTTGCTCTGATAGGCACCGCTGCCGAGCACCTTGGCCGAAGGCTGCTTGCCGTTCCAGCTGTCGATGGCCCAGCGTCGGGTGATCTCATCGGTGTACTGAATCGAG
Source organism: uncultured Steroidobacter sp. (assembly GCF_937958065.1). Lineage (GTDB taxonomy): Bacteria > Pseudomonadota > Gammaproteobacteria > Steroidobacterales > Steroidobacteraceae > Steroidobacter. Next base: position 80,058 of record NZ_CALFXI010000042.1, on the reverse strand, counting down.
CTCAGATTCCGCCGCTGCGCCTCGGCCGACAGGGTCATGTGGATGAACTCATCTTCCGACAACCAGTGCGGGCAGTTGACCACGCAATACCCCACGTTGCTCACCAGGAAGTCGAACTTCTTCAGCTCACCCGACCGCAGGTCGTAGACACCCGCCTTCGCGACATCGCCGTCGAACCAGCCGACTGCGGCCTTGGAGCCGCTCGGCGAATAGGACGCAAACCAGACCCGTTCCTCTTGCTCGGGCGAGACCGAGCGGATGCCGGAGGAGTCCACGCTCAGCAAGGTGGCGCGATCTCGGCCCCACGTAGGCGACCAGCCGAAGCTTTGACTGTTTTCATAAGCAGCCAGTTTCTCCAACAGCAACCGATCGCCGTCAGGGGTGAACATCACCTCCCCGAGACCCTCGGCTTTCACCATCAGGTCAACGGTGAACGGCTGCGGCGCGGCCGCGACCGAGAGCGCGGGCAATGCCATGGCACAGAGGATTCCCGTCAAACGGGCTCGAATCCGTCGGTTCGTCATCATCGCCATCATTCACCGTGCGGCGCCACAGCCTTCACATGCCGCTCGAAGAACGGCAGCACCCGATTCCAGTAATCAATGCGACTCGCGGCACGCATCAACACATGCCCATCGTTCTCGTATCTCAGGTAAGTCACCTCTTTGTCGAGGTACTTGAGCCCGGTGAAGACCTGCTCGGACAATGGATGGATGAACGCGTCCTCGCCGCCCGCCTGAATGATCAGCGGCGTGGTCACCCGATCGAGATAGTAGAAGGGAGAGTTCTGCACGTAACGCAACGGATCTTCCCAGGGCGGCACGCCCATCGCGCCGCCTTGTTGCAGCAGCCAGGGGTGCCACACGCCATCCGTCATTCCGAACAGCCCGGCGAGATCGCCGAAACCCGCGTTCATCACGGCCGCTTTGAATCGCTGTGTCTGAACCAGCAGCGCCAGCGTGGTGAAGCCGCCATTGCTCTGACCCATCACCGCCAGGCGCTCCGGATCGGCGAGCCCCAGATGCACGGCCGCGTCGATCGCGGGCATGGCGGTCTTGAGGCTGTCCAGCATGGGCATGCCGACCTTCACCGGCATATCCGGCGTGACCACCAGATAACCGCGAGTGGCAAGCAACTGAAAGTTGAATTGACCGCCGAGCTGCGACAGTCCGAACGAATTCACGCTGGACGCACCCTCGCCGGAGGCATACACGATGAGCACGGTGGGGTAGCGACGCCCAGGTCGATAGTCGGACGGCAGCAGCACCGACGCTTGCAGCGACTCGCCATTGCCGCTACGAAACTCGATCAGCCGGGAACGGCCGAACTGATACTTGGCCAGTTGCGGATTCAGCTGCGTGATGCGTGTCGGCGCGGCAAACGCGGCCGTCGTCGCCCACAAGTCCTGTGGCTCTGATGCTCGTTCAGACTTGAAAAAGAGGCGTCGTCCATCGGCGGATGCTGCGGGGGCGTCATAACGAGCCACGTCGCTCAAGCGCGCGTGCAGGCGCCCCGCGGAATCGATCGAGTAAAAGCCATCTTCTTGCGCTTGCACGTTCTGCGCGAGTACGACAGCCACGGAGTCCTGGGGAGCCCATGCCGCTCCGCGCGCGCTCGCGACCACGCTGCGAATCTGGAGCTTCGGATCGCGCGCAACTTCACGACACCGTCCCGCCTCGACATCGAACGACCAGAGTGCATTCTCCGCGATGCTGAACACAGCCGAGGAATCTTCCCGCCACACTGGAGCGTTGCCGAACGAGGTGAATCCCGGCATCTCTCGTGGCGGAATGCAGCGGCGTTGCTTGCCGCCGGCGACGGCTACGACAAACAGATCCGCTCGCGGGACCCCGACGAATCCTTTTTGCAGACCTTCCCCCTGGGCCTGCGCTACGGTGCTGAAATAGGCAATCGAACGGCTATCGGGCGCCCATGCAATGGCGCTCGCCGAACGCATGTTGAGATCGGAAGCGATGACTCGCTGCTTGCCCGATGCAAGCGCCACGACGATCAGGTCGTAGCGATCGATGAACGCTCCGAACGGCCGACCCGGTTTCCACTGCAAGTAGTAAAGACTCTTGCCGTCCGGGGACAGCGTGACGGCGCGAGTCGATGCGCTCTTCACCAGAGTGCGTATCTCGCCCGTCGACGCGGACACGATCGCGATGTCGCTGATCGAATTCTTCGGCGCCTCGTCCCGTTGCGCCGGCGTTTCCGCAGGGCTCGTGAAGTCAGCCGCGCCTTTCGGATTCGAAGCCTCAGCCATTCGGCGCGCAGAAGCCGAGTACTGCACTGTGACGATCGGGGGGTCGTCTGGCGCCGTCTGCGGTGATCCATCCGCCTGTTTCGGCGCCTCGATTCCCAGTTCGGCATCGCTCCTCCCCTGCGGGCGCAACCGGACCAGAATTCCATCGCTATCCGGGAGCCACTGCGAAACACCGGACATTCCGCGCACCGGCGCATCGATCACTTTTCGAATGCTCGACGATGCCGCTTGCCACACGAACAACTGAGGCTTGCCATCCCGGTCGGACAGGAACATGAGCAGGCGGCCGTCGGGCGACCAGGCAGGAGCCCAGCTATTCCCCTGGCCGCCGGTGATGTTTCGAGCCGCGCCGCCCTCGGTCGCACTGATCCAGACGTCGCAACCCAGCGTGTACGGCGGAGCGTCCGGGGTCGCCATGACTCCGCCGCCTAGAACTCCGGATCGTTGTTCGGAGGCACGTTTGGTGTCGCAGGCGGTGTATGCCACGCGCTTATTGTCTGGAGAGATCACCGTCGCTCCGCCGTACGGCGCGAACTCGTTGAGCTCGAATGCGTCCTCCGGCGCCAGTGGCTGCACGACGGATGTTTCAGCGGCAGGCGACACTGCGGTGAACATCAGCAAACTCGCGGCCAGGACCATCGATCTCATTGAATGTTATCTCCGAATACGGCATGACGGCCGCTGCGGGCCAGGAATATTCGACTGGTAGATGGCGCGCGGCATTCGCGCCGCGCGCGCGAGGTGCGGTTACCAGCGTTTAGTCAGCCGCACGGTAACGAAGCGTCCGATCGCATTGGCGTTCATCGGGTCGTACAGCAATCCGTCGCCACTCATGCCGGTGACGAACGGCGGATCTTTGTCGAGCAGATTGTCGGCGCTGAGCGTTGCGCTCAGCCCATTCCAAGCGCTGCCCTGGCCGAACGCGGAACCGTCGAATCTGAGCGACGCATTGAGCGTGGTCCACGAACTCACATCGCGAGTGGCCATCGGCATTTGGTTCGCGTAACCCTCGGTGAAGTTTGCGTAGAGGTAAGCGCCCCACGCGCCACGGCTCCAGCCGAGGTTGGCCCGCACTCTGAAGCGCACCGGCTTGCCTACCCCGTCCATGGCCTCGATCGCCGGACTGGTCGCGGTCAGATAACGATCGTGCTGGAGCGTGTACGTTGCGTTGAGCCCCGCGCTCCAGAGCGACTGGGCCGCGTCCCATTCGACGTTTGCGCCGAAGTCCAGACCCGAATACTTTTGAACGGCAACGTTGGCGGTGCGATTGTCGAAGATGATCAGATCCGGAAACACGCTGAGCAGGTTGGAGCCGTCCGGATTCAGCGCCACGCCGGTGAGGTTATCGATTCTGCCATCGGTATCGCTTGCGATCGCCGCTGCCACGTCTGCGGCGGTGGGATTGCGCGTGAGTTGTTGCGCATAGAACCCGGCATTCACCAGCATATTCTCGTCCTCGGCCGAGGAGATGATCGGCCGTTCGAGTCGGTCCTGATAGTCGATCGCGAAGTACGAGGCCGACAACCGCGTGCGGCGCGCGAACTCGGGGGTGAGCTCGAAACCCACGCTCCAGCTCTGAGCGGTTTCCGGACGGAGGCCGGATTTCGTCCCGCCGAGGAAAAGTACCGGTGAAGGATCCCCCGTGACCGGGTCGTCGCGCCAGACGACCGAGTGGAAGCCGGACGAATTGAGGTCCGCCATGGCGGGCGCGCGGAACGCCTCGGTGTACGAAGCCTGCAGCTTGAATGAATTCGAAACGTGCCAGACGATCCCGCCCTGTGGGTTGAAGGTGCTGCCGAGATCGTCGTACTCGTCATAGCGAGCCGCCACGGAAACTTCCAGTGCGCGCAGGCCCGGGCCGCCATTCGTAACGATCGGCAGCAACAGCTCCGAGAAGGCGGATTTCAGACTGCGATCCAGACGAGTGGTTCGAGTCGAGACCGTCTTCACTTCGTCCTCTCGGTATTCGACGCCGACGGCGAGGCGTGGTGTGAAGCCCAGCATCTGCGGCAAGCTGCCATCGGCAATGGCAGTGAAAGCCCGCGTGCTCACATCCTGCTCGACATCGGTGCTGAAGTCGAATTCGAAGTCGCTATAGCTCACATCGTCGCTCATCACGTAGCTCGTGCCCGCCTGCCCCATGCTGCCGGTGACATTGACAGCCCAATCGCGACCGAGGTCGACCTCCACGCCCAACACGGCGCCGTATTGATCGTTGACGAAGTCGATCAGCGATTGGCTGGCCCGCGGCGCGCCGTCGTACCAGCTCGAGCTGACCCCGAGGCTGTCTCGCTGCGAGTAGAACGCGTCAGCGACGATCTCCACCGTGTCGGTGGCCGCGTAGCGGCCGGACAGGAACACCGAATGCACGCTCGCATCGGACACTGCTTCCCTGACCATCGGTCGATACATGTCGACGTGATCCCTCAGCAAGCCGAGATCCCCGAGGTTGAGGGCATCGGTGTGCGAGTAATCGTAGACGGCCGCGAGTCCGAAGCGCTCTCCCGAGAAGCCCGCGAGCTGACTCACCTGCAATCGATCGCCGCCGCTGTGTTCGGGTGAGAAGCCATGCGTCACCTGCGTCTCCAAGCCGTTGAAGTCGCGTCGGGTGACGAAGTTCACGACACCAGCCACGGCGTCGGCGCCATAAATGGCGGATTGACCGCCCGAGACCACTTCGACGCGCTCGATCATGGACAACGGGATGACGGAGATATCCACGACTTTTCCGGCCGCACTGCCCGCCGCGATTCGTCTGCCATTCACCAGCGTGAGCGTGGACTCGGGCCCCAACCCGCGCAGATCGACAGAGGCGCCGCGAGCAACGGCGTTACCCACCGCCATGCGTCCGCCGTGTTCGGAGAGCGAGCCTTCCGGGCTGATCGAGGCAAAGTTCTGAGGCAACTCCTCCAACAGGCCTTCGAGCGAGGTGTAGCCGGTCTTCTCGATGTCGGTGCGAGTGATTACCTGCGTGGGCGCCGCAGGTTCCTTGCCACCGCGGATGTGAGATCCAGTGACGAGGATTTCCTCCAGCTCGCCCCGAGCTGCGGCGGCATTGTTGGCTTCAGCTGCGGAAATCTTCTCGGATGTCTCGCTCGTCTCCGGCCGGATCGCCACGGTGCGATCGTTGATGAACTCGTATCGCAGCCCGGTTCCCTGCAGCAGTTGCTCGAGCGTTTCCTGGGGAGACAAGTTCGCCGCAGCCCCTCTCGTTCGCACGCGCGCGGCAATGTCGGAGCGATACACGACCTGCAATTTGGTTCGTGTGGCGAACTCATCGAGGGCTTGCGAGAGAGATTGCGAGGCAATCGGCTGCTGCACGACGCTGGAAGCATTCACCTGCAGCGATGCATCGGACTTCGCCGGGCTTTGCTCGCCTGCGCTCACTTGAGCGGATACAGCACTGGCGCTCAGCAATGCGAGGGCGACCCCGGCATTCGTCATCGACTTACGGCACTTCATCGGGCTCCCCATTCGCGCCGTGTCGGTCGGCGCGTGTTGTTGCTACTCGGGGATGTAGACTGCCGTCGCGAAAAAATCCGGACCGTCATTTTCGAAACAGTTGCAGCACGCCGTCGCTACCCGTGCTGGTGGCGACCGACTCGGTGCGCACCAGGAACTGGACCAGGGAATCCGGATCGTTCGCGTGAAAGTTGCCGCTGATCTCCATGCGCCCGAGTTCCGGATCGATGACTTGCAGGCGCCGATCGTTGTAGCGATTGAACTGTTCGACGACTCTGCAGAGCGGCTCGACATTGAACACCAGGCGCCGCTCCATCCAGGCACCCGCTTCGTCCGCACTCACATCGTGTTCGCGAGCCACGATACCCACGCTCGAAACGTGCGCGCGCTCACGCGGGGCAAGCTCGGCGGTGCGCACGGCCGAGCCGGTCGCAAACTTGCCCTTCGCTTCCCTTCCGTCGCCCGGTTCGGTCGTCAGACGCACACGCCCTTCAAGTACCGTAACAGTCGTTTCATGGGTCGCGCGATAAACATTGAACACGGTGCCGAGCGCTTCGACCGTCGTCTCGCCCGCACGCACACGAAACGGGCGCGACGGATCTTTTGCGACCTCGAACATGGCCTCGCCAGCGGTCAGCGTCACTTCACGCGCGCTGTCGGTCAGCCGAACGCGCACCGACGACTGCGTGTTGAGTCGAACGATCGAACCGTCGTCGAGCGTAAATGAGGTTTGCTCGCCGGTGGCTGTGGAATAGCGCGCACCGTGCATCCAGCGGTCCGTTGCGAATCCGCCGCCGACGAGCAGGGCCGCGAAACCCATCGCCAATGCCCACGCTCTTAGCGCAGTCCATGCCGAACGCTGCGGTAACGATGGCTGTCCCACGGTCGTCGTCGCCGCGCGCGGCAGCTCGATCACGTTCGATGCACCATCCTCACGCGCCAGCGCGATGAGCTCCTGTGCCGACAACTGCGCCGCATCCGACTGATCGATGGAGCGCCACAGGGACGCAATGGCCAGATACTCATCGACATGACCGCTCGATTGCGAAAGCCACTCGGCGAAACGAGCGCGATCGCGAGAGGAAACCTGCGCATCCTGCATGAGCGCGAACCACGCCGACGCCTCGCCGCTCAAACCCGTGTCGAACGATTCGTCCCTGTGGCTCATGGCTGCCTCCCTGGAGCGTTCATGCGAGCCCGGCATTGCTCCAGACCGGACGCGATGTATTTCTTGACCATATGCACCGAGGTGCCGAGCTGCTGGGCAATCTCTTCGTACGTGAGACCGTCGCGTCGATGGAGCACGAGCGCGGCACGCGACTTGGGAGACAAGCGAGCCATCGCCCGATTCAAGCGGGCCACGTGCGCCGCCAGTTCCGCGTGCTCATCCGGCGGCATCGGTGTCAAGCGCTCCAGATCGTCGATCAGCGGCGGCTCGTCCAATCGCGTGCGCTCACGCCGTTGAGCCAGCTCGTGCTCGTATGCGAGATTCGCCGCGATCCGGAACAGGTACGCCTGGGGATCGCGAATCACCTCGACCTTGTCCATCCGCAACAGGCGCGTGTACGTCTCTTGAGCAATGTCGCGCGCGTCCGCCGAATTGCGCAGGCGCCGCCGCAAATAGCGCATCAGGCCGCCCGAAAAACGGGCGACGACCTCGAGCACGAGTTGATGATTCGACTTGACCACTCCGCATTCCACGCACGCACTGGAGTCACCCGCTCGCCGGGCGCTCATCGGCTCGAATACTAAGACGGTTCGGAACCGAAAAACGGGACCGAAATTTTTTCCGCCGCCGGCAACACCTGCTGAATCCGGATGTTTTTGACGTAAAGTCGCCGCCGAACTCCACGGCGCCCGCCCTGTCCGATGGAGCACATTGCGCTCGCGCGCTCATCTGGCCGGGTGCCGCGCTCGCAAGCATCACCATGAGACTTGAACAGAGGAGAACGATTTGAATCACTTTCGCTCGTTGCTCGGCGCGCTCACCCTCACGCTCGGCCTGGCCGCCGGCGCGATCTGCGCTTCGGAGGCGCCCGCCAGCACCACCGCGTCCGCATCCGACCCGTTTCTGTGGCTCGAAGACGTCGAAGGCGAACGCGCGCTCGAATGGGTGACCCAGCAGAACAAGCGCTCGCTGGACCACCTGACCAAGGATCCGCGCTACCAGCGGTACTACGACGCCGCGCTCAAACTGGCTGAAGCCAAGGACCGCCTGCCGTTCGCCTATCCGCAAGGTGAGTGGATGTACAACTTCTGGCAGGACGACGTGAATGTCCGAGGCCTCTGGCGCCGTGCTCCGCTCGCTTCGTACGTGCAAGGCGCTCCGAAGTGGGAAACGCTCCTCGATGTGGACGAGCTAGCGCGTCGTGAAGCAAAGAACTGGGTGTTCAAGGCCGCCAAATGCCTCCCCCCTCAGTATCAGCGCTGCATGGTCCGCCTCTCCGATGGCGGCAAGGACGCATCGGTCTATCGTGAATTCGACACGACGGCGCGCAGCTTCGTCCAAGGCGGCTTCGAGGTTCCCGAGGCGAAAGCGATGATCGACTGGGACGATCGTGACACGTTGCTGATCGCCACGGACTGGGGGCCCGGCACGCTGACTGCCTCCGGCTATCCCTACATCCTCAAAGAATGGAAACGCGGCCAGCCGCTCACCCAGGCACGCGAACTGTTTCGCGGCGAGCCTGACCATATCGGCGCCGGTGGCCAGTTCCTGCGAGGGAAGAATGCCGCGGGCATCCGTGTCTTCAGCAACTCGCCCACCTACTTCACGACCGAGCTGTGGACGCCTGGCAAGCAAGGCGCGCTCGAACGCATCACGCTGCCGTCCCGTAACTCCGTGGTCGGGCTGTACGCGGACCAGCTGATCTTTGCAATCAAAGAAGACTGGGCTCTGAACGGTCGCACGTGGAAAAGCGGTTCGCTGCTCTCCATGCCACTCGCCGAGGCCACGAGTGCCAAGCCGGCCATTCGCCTGATCCTGGAACCGGGCGCACGCGACGCAATCCACGGCGCCTCGATCACGGCGACCGGCCTGCTCGTTGCGATTTCAACCAACGTTCGGGGCCGCTTGCTGCACGCCACGTTCGAGAACGGCTCGTGGCGCACCGCCGAGGTGGGCCTGCCCAAGGACGGTCACATCGTGATCGAGGGCACCGATCCTGAGCTGGCCACGGCTTTCGTCACTTACGAGGGCTTCCTGCAGCCGCCCACGATCTACGCCGTGGACAACACCAGCAAGCCGAAGCAGATCATGCAGCTGCCTGCCAAGTTCGACAGCAGCAAGCACGTCGTCGAGCAGTTCGAAGCAACCTCGCGCGATGGCACGCGTGTGCCCTACTTCGTCGTGCGACCGAAGAAACTGTCCCTGGACGGTTCGGCGCCAACCCTGCTCACCGCGTACGGCGGCTTCCAGATCGCCCGCTTTCCCTCTTATTCGGCAACGCTCGGTCAACTCTGGCTCGATGAAGGCGGCGTCTACGTGCTCGCCAACATCCGTGGCGGCGGCGAGTTCGGCCCCGCCTGGCATCAGGCAGGGTTGAAGACCAAGCGCCAGGTCGTTTACGACGACTTCATCGCCGTCTCCGAGGATCTGATCCGGCGCAAGATCACGTCACCTCGCCACCTCGGCATTCGCGGCGGCTCGAATGGTGGACTGCTGATGGGCGTGATGCTCACCCAGCGCCCGGAACTGTTCCGGGGAGTGATCGTGCAGGTGCCGCTGTTGGACATGCTCCGTTATCACAAGCTGCTCGCCGGTGCCTCGTGGGTGGATGAATACGGCTCGCCCGATGTGCCCGAGGAGCGCGCGTGGCTCGAAAAGCTGTCGCCTTATCAGAATCTGAGGAAGCGAGACGATTTCCCTGTGCCCTTCATCGTCACGTCGACGAAAGACGATCGCGTGCACCCGGGCCATGCGCGCAAGTACGGAGCGAAGCTCGAGAGCCTGCAGATGCCCTTCTATTACTACGAGAACATCGATGGCGGACATTCGGCCGCGGCGAATCTGCGTGAAGCGGCGAAGCGACAGGCGCTGGAGTTTACTTATCTGAGGCAACAGCTGATGGATTGACGCAGACTCGGTCGAGGGCCCGGGCAATGTTTGCACGAGGCCCTCGACTGTCTGCATCTGCTTACTGCGGCCTAGAGTACTTACTGGCGAAGAAATCTCCGGCCTTCCACTGCGCGCGCTGATCCGCATTCGCAAGCTCTCTGGCAATCTCGTAGTTCAGGCGAGCGAACTTCGCGCCCGCCGAGTAATCGATGGCTTGCGACAGATCGTCACACGGCTTGTGATAGCAGCTTTTCAGGAACTTGGTGAACTGCTCCGCGCCGCCGTTCTGGAAGCCTGTCATCAGAAATATCGAAGGCACGCCCTGCTGCACGAACCGATAGTGGTCGGAGCGCGTGAACAGGCCCTCGTCCGGCAATGGATCCGGCGATAGAGCCACCCCGATACGCTGGCTGGCCGCCTGGACCGCTGCCTCGATCGATGAACGTCCCGCACCGAAGGCGATCACATCCGTGAAATCGTAAGTGAGCACTGGCATATCCAGATTCACCACGGCCGCGAGAGAGCCGGCCGGAACGGTTGGATGCCGAGCGAAGTAGTCGGAGCCAACCAAGCCCTTCTCCTCGGCAGTCACAGCCAGGATCAGCACGGAGCGACGCGGTGGCTGGCCGGAGGTCTGGAACGCTCTCGCCACCTCGATGAGCGTGGCTATGCCTGAAGCGTTGTCGAGGGCGCCATTGTTGATCGGGTCGTCCTCGCCCGGCGTGAGGCCGATGTGATCCAGATGCGCGGTGAGCACCACGACTTCATTCTTGAGCACGGGATCGGCGCCTTCGATCAGGCCGGCGACATTCACGCTGGTCATGCGCTGCTCTTCGGTACGCAGGCTCACGTTGATCGATAACGGGAGCGCAAATCTCGGCGGTGTCCCTTGCGGCTTGCCGGCGTCGGCCACGATGCGATCCCAGCTTGCTCGTGCTCCAGCAAACAACTTCGGCGCGCCCGCGGCGCTGATCGTGGCCAGCAACGGCGTTTGCGGAGCTACGTCATGGGCCGTGCCATCTTTCTGTTGCCAGGACATTCCCCAGGCTTGCCACTGCTTGACGCTGCTCTCGAACGGCCGTCGCTTCTCATCGGACGGCGTATACACAATCACCATGCCCTTGGCCCCGCGACGCGCGGCTTCGATGCGCTTGGTGCCACCCGAACCGTAGTAGGCCCGCTCCTCGGGTGGAATGCCGCTGGGCGCGCCGCTCAGGACCACAACGATCTTGTCGCGGACATCGAGTCCTTTGTAGTCGTCGCGGCCACGTTCGGGGGCGACGACGCCAAATCCAACGAACACGGCGGGCACATCGAGCGACACCTCGGGCAGTCCCGGGTGGCGTCCAGGGAGAAAGTCCTTGCCGAACTCGATCGCCTCGGTCCCGCCGCTCTTCTTTCGCAGCACGACCGAACCGTGCTCCGCCGGGCGATACGCGAGCAATGGGACAGTCTGAAAGTACGTGCCATTATCGCCGGCGGGCCTGGCGCCAAACTGCGCGAGATGTGAGGCAACGTATTCGGCGGCAATCTGATATCCATCAGAGCCTGCCTCGCGTCCCTGCAAGAGATCGTTCGCGAGGAAGCTCATATGAGCCCTGATTTGCGCAGCCGCGCGATCCGCGTCCGCCTGCGCCGGCGAGCTCGCCACGCTGGGGAGAGCTGCGGCCAGACTCGCTGCCGTCAGCAGGCCGAGCTTCGCCTTCCAGTTCGAAATGATCATGTATACCGGTATCCTCGAATGCGAGGGGCGGAATGATACTGGCACTCCAGGAGGGAGGTGATGAAATCGACGACGGCCGCACTTTGCAACGCCAGCCCCCCCGCAAGCGCCATCTGGAATATGCAATCGGCATTTCGTGCTGAAGTGGCCCAGGCCATCGATTCTGAGCACACTCAGTTTCCACGCTTGCCGAACTGGAAGCTTTTATTGAAGAAATCGTTTTGTTAAATAAAATATGAACCTTGCCTCGCGGTCGTCGAGGTTGTTGCCACTTCGGCATTGACAGCGATGTCGTTTGGCGTAACTTTGGAGCCGACGTGTAGACAGGAACGGTCTCGTCACGGCGGAGGCGCCGCGGTCGCGCGGGGCGGTCCGCTTACTCACGGATGCGAGCAGACATGGATGTATCACTGCCTTCCGGACAGGTAGCCACACCTGTTCCTTTTCTGAAATCGAAATCTCACGCCGCGGATAACAACTCTGCCCGGCCCGCGCAGCCACGTCCCACGCTCCCTCGTCCGCTCGAAGAATTCTTCACCACCGGAGGCGTACGGCAATGAAGCCGCACGTTCTGACCCATGATGCATCGAACATTAAAGCGCGCTGCGAGCTTCATCGTCGCGTGTTTCGTTCTGTTCGCACCGCCACTGCTGGCGCAAACGTTCAACTACGCCGAGGCGTTGCAAAAATCCCTGCTCTTCTATGAAGCCCAGCGCTCCGGCGAGTTGCCGCCGTCCAACCGTCTGAACTGGCGCGGCGACTCGGGGCTGCAGGATGGCTCCGACGTTGGACGGGATCTCACAGGTGGCTGGTACGACGCGGGCGACCATGTGAAATTCGGTTTGCCCATGGCCGCGAGTGCCACAATGCTGGCCTGGGGAATTGTCGAGTATCGCGCCAACTACGTGCAGATCGGTCAGCTCGACGAGGCGCTCGACCAACTGCGTTGGGCGACGGACTATTTCATCAAAGCGCATACCGCGCCGAACGAGCTCTATGGCCAGGTAGGCGCGGGTGGACCAGATCACGCGTGGTGGGGCCCGGCCGAAGTCATGCAGATGGCACGACCCTCCTTCCGTATCACCGCGTCGTGCCCCGGCTCGGACCTGGCCGGTGAGACGGCCGCGGCGCTCGCCGCAGCGTCCATCGCATTCCGGCCGACCGATCCTACGTATGCAAACACGCTGCTCACGCACGCGCGGCAACTCTATTCGTTCGCGGATACTTACCGAGGCAAATACTCCGACTGCATCACTGACGCCGCAACGTTCTACAACTCCTGGAGCGGCTTCAACGATGAGCTCGTGTGGGGCGCCATCTGGTTATACCGCGCAACGAACGAGGCAGCGTTCCTCACCAAAGCGGAAAACTATTACGCAAATCTATCCAACCAGCAGCAGACGAGCGTCAAGTCGTACAAGTGGACGCATGCGTGGGATGACAAGTCCTATGGCAGCTATGTGCTGCTCGCGAAGCTCACTGGCGCGACGCGCTACCACGAGGACTCACAGCGCTGGCTCAACTGGTGGACGGTGGGCGGCACTGCCCATGGAGCAGACGGCACGCGCGTGAACTACAGCCCGGGCGGACAGGCAGTGCTCGACCGGTGGGGATCGCTGCGCTATGCGGCGAACACCGCGTTCGTCGCCCTCGTCTATTCAGACGCGATCAGCGATGCCACTTTGAAAGCCCGTTATCACGACTTCGCCGTGCGCCAGATCAATTACGCACTCGGCCAGAATCCGCTGAACCGCAGCTTCGTCGTGGGCTTCGGCACGAATCCGCCTCGTAACCCGCATCATCGGACCGCGCACGGCTCCTGGACGGACCAGATCAACAATCCCACGGTCAGCCGTCACATTCTGTATGGCGCCCTGGTCGGCGGCCCGACGTCGCCCAACGATCAGTACACCGACGATCGCTCGGACTACACCATGAACGAGGTGGCCACCGACTACAACGCCAGTTTCACCAGCGCCCTGGCGCGACTCGTGGGCGAGTTCGGCGGCACGCCGCTGGCGAATTTCCCAACGCCTGAGCCGGTCGTCGGCAACGAAATCTTTCCCGAGGCGTCCATCAACGCCACGGGTACCAACTTCACCGAGATCAAGCTCCTGCTCAACAATCAGTCCGGCTGGCCTGCCCGCGTCACGGACAAGCTCTCATTCCGCTATTACTTCACGCTCGAACCCGGCGTGAGCCCAAGCCAGATCGCGCTGACTGCAAACTACAACCAATGCCTGCCGCCGACAGGTCCGACGCAGCACTCGGGCAACATCTATTACGTCACGGTGAGCTGCAACGGAACCAAGATCTATCCGGGCGGACAGCAGCACTATCGCAAAGAAGTGCAGTTCCGGATCGCCAGCTCCGGTGCGTGGGATCCGAGTAACGATTGGTCGTTCTCGGGCGTGTCGACCACGCCGGGCTCGACGCCCGTCCTCGTACAGCGTATCCCGGTGTACGACAACGGCGTGCGCGTGTTCGGAAGCGAACCGAGCGGCGGGGTCGTAGATACTCAGCCGCCCACCACGCCGACGAACCTGCGCGTCACCGGCACGACGAGCTCGACCGTTGCTCTCGCCTGGAATGCATCGACCGACGATGTCGGCGTCACCGGTTATCAGATCTTCCGCGGCACGACTCTGGCGGGGACCGCCACATCAACCACGTTTACGGACACCGGACTGACCCCGAGCACGACCTACTCGTACACCGTCGTTGCTGAGGACGCGTCAGGCAAGCAGTCCGCAGCAAGTGCATCGGTTAGCGCCACCACCACTGCTGTAACCCAAGACTTCTCCGTCACTGCGTCTCCAGGCACGCTCTCGATTGCACGAGGTGCGAGCGGGACGGTATCGATCGCCATCACACGCTCCGGCGGCTTCACCGGTGCAGTCGCCTTGACCGCGAGCGGATTGCCCAGCGGCGTCACGGCCAGCTTCAATCCCGCGTCGGCGACAGGTACGAGCTCGACGCTCACACTCACAGCATCGAGCAGCGCGACATCGGGGCCAGCTACCGTCACCATCACTGGCACATCGGGCACCACGACACGCACCGCTACGGTCGCGCTCACCGTAACGACACCTGGCGGCGATGGCTCTGTCACGGTGACACCGACCGTCACGAGCAGCAGTGGGTACTTCGTCGAGCAGCAACTGCGCATCGCAAACACGGGAACCCTGACTGCACTGTCGGTCACCATCGTCGTTCAGCGCACGACCGGCCTCAGCTTCTCTGGACAGTACAACACCGTGGGCTCGACTATCACTCAGAGCAGCAACAGCACAGCGGGCGCCATCACGTATCAATACGCGTTGGCAGCAGGGCAAACGCTGGGTGCATCCACGAACCGAACGTTTGCTGCTCAAATGAGCGGCACCGGTACGGTACACCCGACCAGCGGTGACACCTACACCGTGACGTACACGACCGGAGGCCAGAGTTTCACTGTGTCCGGCACGTTCTGAGCGGGCCTCCGTAGCGGGCGGGTGACGCTGAGCGTTTTGCCGCCCGCTGCTTTCGCTCTCTTCGTCCACTCCATCCAAGCCCATCCACAGGAGGTGTAAACAAACAAATTTTGTTAGCGGTAACCTCATTTGCAAACGAAAGGGGGAATATTCAATGGAACAATCAAGGAACAATGCCGGGTACTCGAAGTGGGCCATGGCGCCCATGAGAATCCTGGCGCTGGGAGTCGTTGCGATTACTGCCCTGTTGGGAACGGGGCTGGTCACGGAAGCCGACGCACAAAGCAATTCCACGATCGTGGTGCGCGCCCGCGGCACCGCCGGCAGCGAATCGATCTCGCTGCGAGTCGACAATGTCAACGTGGCAACCTGGACGCTGACGACCAGCTACCAGAACTACACCGCGTCGACCAATCTCACCGGCAACATCACGGTGGCGTTCACTAACGATGCCAGTGGCCGCGACGTGCAAGTGGACTACATCACCGTCAACGGCGAGACTCGCCAGTCGGAGAACCAGAGCTCCAACACCGGGCTGTACGCGAATGGCAGTTGCGGCGGCGGCTCCAACAGCGAATGGATGCATTGCAATGGCGCCATTGCCTATGGTCCGGTTTCCAGCTCGGCCAACAGTATCGTCGTTCGCGCCCGGGGCACTGCCGGCAGTGAGTCCATCAGCTTGCGCGTCGACAATACCAACCTGGCGACCTGGACACTGACGACCGGCTACCAGAACTACACCGCGTCGACCAATCTGACTGGCGCCATCACGGTCGCGTTCACCAACGACGGCAACGGCCGCGACGTGCAGGTGGACTACATCATCGTCAACGGCCAGACGCGTCAGGCGGAAGCGCAGAGCTACAACACCGGGTTCTACACCAATGGCAGTTGTGGTGGCGGCGGCTTCAGCGAATGGCTGCACTGTAACGGCGTGATTGGATTCGGGAACGTCAGCGGCGGCAACGGCGGCGGTCCCCTGCCCGCGTTCTTCGTCGGCAACATCACGACCAACGGCGCGGTCCGGTCCGATTTCATTCAGTACTGGGATCAGCTCACGCCCGAGAACGAGGGCAAATGGGGCACGGTGGAAGCGACGCGGGACGTGTACAACTGGAGCGGCCTCGACCAGGCGTACAACTACGCGATGGCGAACAACATTCCGTTCAAGCAGCACACGTTCGTCTGGGGGAATCAGGCGCCGAGCTGGATCCACTCACTGAGCGCTGCCGAACAGGCGGCGGAGATCGAGGAATGGATTCGCGACTACTGCACACGTTATCCCAACACGGCGATGATCGACGTCGTCAATGAGGCTACGCCGGGCCACGCGCCGGCGACCTATGCGCAGAACGCGTTCGGCAGCAACTGGATCATCCGCTCGTTCCAACTGGCGCGTCAGTACTGCCCCAACGCCATCCTGATCCTCAACGACTACAACGTGCTGAGCTGGGATACCGATGCGTTCATCCAGATGGCCACTCCGGCCGTCAACGCCGGCGTCGTCGACGCGCTGGGCGCGCAGGGTCACGGCCTGGAGGGCCAGTCACTGAGCAGCATCCAGAACAAGCTGAACCAGGTGGCCGCGCTCGGCCTGCCGATCTACATTTCGGAGTACGACGTCGCCAGAACCAACGACCAGGAACAGCTGCAGATCATGCAGACTCAGTTCCCGCTGTTCTACAACCATCCGTCCGTGGCAGGCATCACGCTCTGGGGATACGTGGTTGGCAGCACGTGGGTGAATGGCAGCGGCTTGATTCAGAGCAATGGCACACCGCGTCCGGCGATGACCTGGCTGATGAACTATCTCGGCCGGTGAATCTTCTCTTGCGGATGTGGGCTTCGCATCGCGCGGGCCCTTAGCATGACGCCCCTCCACGGAGGGGCGTCTCTTTGAGCTGGGACGTAGCAGCAGTTCGGCAGCGGAAATCGCTGCTGGACGGGAAAGCGTGCAGCGATTCAATATTGGGCATGAACACTCGCGCCCGCATCCGTCCGCGCTTCTTACAGGCCGTCCTCGCAATCGCACTCATCGCCGCGGCGCCAGCACACGCCGCCGATGCTCGTTACGAGATCGATCCCGACCATCTCACGATCGCCTTTCTCGTCCGGCATCTTGGGTATGCGGACACGCTGGGCTCTTTCAGGAAAGCCTCGGGCTCCTATACCTTCGACGAGGCAACCCGCAAGCTCGGCAATGTCCAAGTGGTCGTCGAGACCAGCAGCGTGTTCACCGGACACGACAAACGCGACGGCCACCTGCGCGGCCCGGATTTCCTCGATGCCTCGCGCACTCCGCGCATGACCTTCACCGCGAGTTCCGCAACCTGGACCGACGACAGGACGTTCCGCGTGGACGGAGAGCTCGAACTGCTCGGCAAGCGCCGGCCGCTGCAGCTCACGGGCACGGTCAACAAGAGCGGCGTCTATCCGATCGGCAACGATCCGAAACCGTATGTCATGGGCGTGTCGCTGCGTGGCAAAGTGAAACGCAGCGAATGGGGAATGAACTACGGCGTCGCGAACGGCTGGGTCGGTGACGATGTCGATCTGATCATCGAATTCGAAGCCCGGCGCAAGCAGTGAACACCGTCGAAGGTCGCCGCCTTCGCAGCCATCACAGTCGCGCCGCGTGTGCAGTCGATTACGAAGCGGCGTCGGCCGCCAGGCGCGCGGCGATCTGCGACATCCATTCCTTCTCCACGTTGGCGAAGGCGACGCGCAGATAGTCTTCCTGGCCGGGCCCGAACATCGAGCCCGGCAACGCCAGCAGGTTCTGGCGATCGACCAGGCGGCGGGCTACATCGACGGCGCTCTGGCCCCGATACGGATGCCGGACATAGGCGAAATAAGCTCCGGCACTGATCAGCTCATAACCGAGATCGCTCCGACTCAGCGCGGTTTGCAGCGCCGTGAGCCGTTCGCGCATCAGCAAGGTATTGCCGCGACGCCAGTCGCCCAGGGCTTCGAGGCCACGGATGGCGGCCACTTGCCCGACATGCGGCGCGCAGATGGCGACCGTGTCCATGGCCTTCGCGACATTCTCGACCAGTGCCGGCGAGCCGACCAGCGCACCGACGCGATAGCCGGTCAGGCAGAACACCTTGGAGAAGCTGTACAGGTGGACGAGCGTGCGGTGCCAGTCCGGATCCTGAAACAGATCGTGCGGCGCCTGGTCATGCGGCATGAAATCGCGATAGGTCTCGTCCAGGATCAAAGCGATGCCGCGCGCTTTCGCGAGCTCGTAGAAGCCGCGCAGCACCTTCGGTGAATAGACAGCGCCGGTCGGGTTGTTCGGCGAAATGATCAGCAGTGCCCGGGTCGAAGGGCCGATCGCCGCCGCGATCTCGTCGAGATCCGGCACGCCGCCATTGTCCGGGCGGAAGCCGACATGCCGGGCACGGATGCCCTGCATGTCCAGCCACATCTGATAATTGAAGTAGTACGGCAGCGGCAGGATGATTTCTTCCCCCGCCTTGGCCAGCGACAGCGTCGACAAGCAATACGCCTGATTGCAGCCCGCGGTGATCAGCACGTTGTCCGCAGTCACCTTGCCGCCATAAACCCGCGCGATGTCGGCCGCGAGCGCCTCGCGCAAGGTCGGCAGCCCCTCGATGTCGGTATAGCGAGACGTCTCCGGATCACCGATGGCGCTGGCCAGATGATCGATCATCGCCGGCGGCGGCGGATACCCGGGCACGGCCTGGCAGACATCGATCAACGGCTTGTCGGCGGGAAACTCGCGGCCCCTGATCCAGCCCCGCGCTTCCGCAATGGGCGGCGGCGCCACCCGGCCGAGCAGCGGGTTGACGGTGTAGTGCAAATCTTGGCTCATGGTACTTTCAGCAGGCCTTTACAGAGATCGAGCGCTTCCGACTGGCCATCGCTTCCTTGTTCTTGATCGAGCCACGACGCCGGCAGATCCGCGCATTTTTCTATAGATCCCCGAAATAATGCAATATTGAGTAATTCTCGCGCTGTACTGGCCTGTTGTTGCAATAAATCGCCGCGGCCGGGCGTCGATGTGGTCGACCGCGGCGGTCCCCTCAGCCCGGCATCACAGCACCCTCGCATCGATGCTGGTCTCGACCGCATAGCCCTTGCGACCGGTGATGACGGTGCCACTGCTACCGCCTCCGGCGCCCGGTGAACCGGCGGACGGGCGCGCCGGCGAAGTCGAGATACTGCCCCCCGACAGACGACGGCGGCCGGTCGCGCCATCTTCGTAGTACTTCAGCTGCACGTAGATCCAATCGTGGTCGTACATCATCGGCGTGGCTTCTACGATCAGCCCCTGCGCGGCCTCGAACGTGAACGACTCCCCAGTGCGCACCGTGCGCATCACCTTCGTCGGCTCCCGGTTCACGATCAGGCTCACTTCGACCTGTACTCGAGCGTCGATGAGCTTCGGCGCTTCTTCCACCACCTCCGGCTGCTCCGGAATCGTCGGATCCAGGCCCGCTTGCGCACGCGCGGACTCGAGGTAACGCCGCAGGTCGTCCTGCTCCTCCGCGTGATACCTGGAGAGCTCCGCCAGTTGCGCTGACGTGAGGAACGACGCAGCCTGCTGCTCCAGGGCCCTATTCTCGACGTGGCGCCTGCGCCAGGCATTCTCGTTCGCAACCCGTGTCTGTCGTTGCGAGTCTCGCCGCAGGTCTTCGAACGAAATCGGCTGATCCCTCGGGGGCCTCAACGACCGCCACGGTGCGTTCGCGACGGAGGCCCTCTCGAACTGTTCATGCTTTAGGGCGGTCAGCCGATCCACCTGATCCGGCTGCAGCTGGTCCGCCGGCGCAAGCCGCTCGGAGAGCCGGCTGACCCAGTAGCGCCCGCTCCGGCTCGTCTCGAAGTCTTGGAAACGTTCCAGCTTTTCGTCACCGAGCAGAGCGCGCAACGCATTCATTCGCTGCGTGATCTCGTCCGCAGCTTGCTGCAGATCCGGAAAGTTCGGTCCAGGCTGCAGATGCACCCGCTGGAGCTGCTCCATCTGCTGGTCCGTCAGCAACTCGATCAGCTGCTGTTCCATGACGGGATCGAGCCCGACCAGCCGTCCCACACCGGTGTTCTGCGCCGCCACCGCAGCTCGTTGCTCGGCGCGCAATGCCACTCGCTGCTCTGGATCGCCCAGGCGCTCCCTCATCCGCTGCGCACGTTCGTTCGCCTGGTCGCCGGTAACGAACTCGATTCTGTTCCGCATCTTTGCTCCTTGCTCTGCCGGCGTTGGCTCGACCGGTCGGAACACATTCGTCCCGCGCTGAATGATGGTGAAGGGAGCATCGGTTGCGACCGGTGGTGGCGGCTCCGCACCGGGCTGCGATGTTTGTTCAGGTGGGGCGGCAATGGCGGGAATCGCCAGGGAGCACAGGAAGACATTCATCCCGAATCGAGCGATGGGCTGCGTCATGGTCCAGATCCTTTGGGGGCTCGCGACTCGGGTTGGAGTATAGGCCTCTGCACCGACGCGCCGCTGCCACGATTGGCCACAATCCATCGGCGCTTCGGCACACCGGATGCCTGGTGACGGCGCCTTTGACGGCTGTAGTGAGAGTCAGTCACCCAAGGGAGAGGCATCGTGCAGAGGAAGAATGCCGGATCGGGCGCCACCTACCACCTCCACCGCCAGCGTCGCTGGCTGCGGCAACCACTTGCCGTGCTGTTCTGCATCTGGATGCTGCAGAGCTTCGCTTCGATCACGCAAGCGCAGGCGGTCGAGCAAGACATCGGCAGCGGCTCGCTGACGCTGCGAGACGATCAGGGACGCGCCATCGATGCACCACGCATGCAGACCGCCGTGCGAATGAAGGTGTCGGGCATCGTGGCGCGGGTCGAGGTATCGCAACGTTTTCACAATGACAGCGATGCGTGGGTTGAGGGTGTGTACGCCTTCCCGTTGCCAGAGCACTCGGCGGTGGACTCGCTGCGCATGAAGGTCGGCGAGCGCATCATCGTCGGCGAGATTCGCGAGAAGGAACAGGCGCAGCGGATCTTCGAACAGGCTCGCCAGCAGGGCCAGCGCGCCAGTGTCGTGCATCAGCAGCGGCCGAATCTGTTCCGCACGGCCGTCGCCAACATCGGCCCCGGCGAGAGCATCGAAGTCGTGATCGGTTATCTGCAGATCGTCGAGCAGAATGCCGGCCGCTACAGTCTGAGATTCCCGCTCACGATCACGCCGCGTTACATCCCGGGCGTGGTCGTGGACCCCGAGACCCAACTCACCAGCGAGACGGGCACCGCTGCGGTGACGCTCGCAGTTCCAGCCGATGACACGTCGACTCTCGGCGATCTGCACCCGCGACTGGCGTATGCAAATCCGCAGCGCCAGAGCGTGAGCATGGAGATCGACATCGACGCCGGCGCGCCGGTGGAACACGTCGATAGTCCTTATCACCCCATTCTCGTCGATGCGACGGAGCGTGGCGCACAGATCCAGCTGCGCAACCAGCAATCGCCGCCCGATCGCGATTTCGAGCTGAGCTGGGTGCCGGTCGTGAAGAGCGAGCCAGCGATCGCCCTGTTTCGCGAACCGACCGACCAGGGCGAGCACGTGCTGCTGATGTTCATGCCGCCGCAGGAGCCCCGTCCCATCGACACGCCCCGCGAAGTGATCTTCGTCATCGACACGTCCGGCTCGATGTCGGGCGAGTCCATCACCCAGGCTCGCGCCGCATTGATGAATGGCCTGCGCACCTTGCAGCCGGCCGATCGGTTCACTGTGATTCAGTTCAATTCGGTGCACGAGGCGTTGTTCGACGAACCCGTCGCCGCGTCCGCGGAGAATCTCTCGCAAGCGCAACGGTACGTGCGCAATCTTCGCGCCACCGGCGGCACCGAGATGTTGCCCGCCCTGCTGTCGGCGCTCTCGATGCCCGAGTCCAGAAAGCATCTGCGCCAGATCATTTTCATCACCGACGCTGCGGTCGGAAACGAGGACCAGCTCATGCTCGCCATACGACAAGAGCTCGGGTCCGCACGATTGTTCACGGTGGGCATCGGTTCCGCCCCCAACGGCCACTTTCTGCGCACCGCCGCGCGCATGGGCCGGGGAACGTTCACTTACATCGGCTCGATCGACGAAGTCGAAAGCAAGATGACCGAACTGCTGAACGAGCTCACGCATCCCGTGCTCACCGACATCGAGCTGAGCTGGCCCGCAGGCGTCGTGCCTGAATATGCGCCGGCGAGCATCGGCGATCTGTACGCGGGCGAACCCATCGTCGTCACCGCTCGATTGCAGTCTTCTGCAAAGGGAATGCTGAGCATCAGCGGCCGCACGAACAGCACCTGGACGCGGCAAATCTCCCTCGCCGGCATGCAGCCGCGCACTGGCGTGGCGGCACTCTGGGCACGCAATCGCATTGGCGACTTGATGGACTCGCGCGCCAGCGGCGCGACAGAGGATTCGATCCGCGCTGGCGTGTTGCCGCTGGCCCTGCAGTATCAACTCGTGTCCAATTACACGAGCCTCGTCGCCGTCGATCGCACCCCAGCGCGCCCTGACGGTGAAGCTCTGCACAGCCGTCGCATCCCGAATACCAAACCCAACGGTCTCGATTGGCCGGCCGAGGGCGTCCCGTCCACCGCAACCTCCGCGCAGCTGAACTTCACAATAGGTGCATTGCTACTGCTCGTCGCGTTCGGCTGGCACTTGCGAGCAGGTCGTCTGCAACGGTGTCAGCCGCGATGAAGATCTTCCGCTCGATCACGAGGCGCGATTGGACTCGGATAGCTATCGTTGCAGTCGCTTGCATCGGCGTGTGGCAGATTGCCAGTGGCACCTACATCCACGCCAAGGCATGGCTGGCCCAGCAACTGATCGCATCGGCCTGGACGCGCACGCTCGAAGGTGAACGTGAAGTGAAACCGTGGCCTTGGGCGGATACCTGGCCAATCGCGCGCTTGCAGGTGCTCGACAAGGGCATCGATCTGTACGTGCTCGCTGATGCGTCGGGCCGTAGCCTTGCATTCGGTCCCGGCTACGTGAATGGGACCGCGGCCATCGGCGAAGGCAACACGGTGCTCGCGGGTCATCGCGATACTCACTTCGCGTTTCTCCGGAATCTGCAACCCGGTGATGAATTCGCGATACAGACCGCCGACGGCCGCGAGTGGCATTTCCAGCTCAGCGAGACTCACGTCATCGACGCCCGGCACGAACGCCTGCAGTTCGATGACAAGGCCGGCGCCACGATCACGCTGCTCACCTGCTATCCCTTCGATGCCATCGTTCCCGGCGGACCGCTCCGCTACGTGGCGGTCGCCGACATCAAGGAGCGATCCTAGAGCAGCACTCGCAGCTTCTCGGCCAACCGATCGACACCAGCGTCAGTGGTCAGGTCGCCGGGCGACAGGCGCAGCGTTGAACCACGACAATCCGCGTACACGCCGACGGTGCGCAGGTCGTTGATGATTGCACGAGTATCCACGGAAGCAGGCATTCTGAGCATTACGCTGCCGCCGCGACGTTGTTCGTCGCGCGGGCTCACGAGAGGTATGCCCATTGCATCGGCAGCGGCGATGATCCTGGCGGCCAGACGTCGATTGTGAGCCAGACGCTCACTCTGATTCTGCTGTGCATGCCAATCGAGCACCGGGAGCGTCCCGGCGCAGGCAACGACGGAAGGAGTGCCGTGGTCGAAGCGGCGCGAATCCGATGCGTACTCGAACGCATCCAATGCCCATGAAAACGGATTCTCCTGACTGAACCAGCCCCGCAGTTCCGGGCTGCACTGGCTCAGCAACTCTTTGCGTACGTGCAAGATGCCCGCTCCCGAAGTGCCGCCAAGCCATTTCAAGCTGGTGGACACCGTGAAGTCCACTTCCGGAGTGCGCACATCGAACGGCAGCAGCCCTATACCTTGGGTGATATCGACACCAACCAGACTGCCGACGCTGCGAGCGTGCGCCACGAGCGCGTGCAAGTCGCAACGGTATGACGCTGTTGAAGTGCATTGAGTCAGCAACGCCACCGCCACATCCCCACGCCATTGCGACACGAAATCCTCATCGCGCACCCACGCTTCTCCGGGCCGCAGCGGCACAGTGTCCAGCACGAACCCGCAGCGCTGTGCCATGCCCGCGAGCAGGAAATGCAAGCTGGGGAAGCAGTCGGCGCCGACCAGCACCCGGCGCCCTTTGAGCATGGCCGGCGGCAACGACCCGATCACGCTGTAGAGCGCGGTCGTGACGTTATCCGCCGTAGTCAGCGTTCCCGGCTCGGCGTTGATCAGCGCACGCCAGCGATCGATGAATCGCTGGCGAATGCCTAGCGCCTGCGGCCATTGAGAATCGTCGGGCACGCTCCACAATCTTGCGTAGGCACTCAGTCCCTGTTCGATCAGCTGCTGCTTGCCTCGAAACATGCCGATCGAGTGATACAGGAAATACCCCGCCCCTTCTGTTTCGGCAGTCTGTCCGTCGCTGCGATTTGTCATGGTTGTTCTCTGAAGATTGGGTGATCAGGCGCGGGCGCCCGCGTCGACGAGCGCACGCAGCCGGACCAGGTCGCGATGCCGGGTGACGATATCGGCTCGATCGGCTGCCATCCGCATGTCTCGCAGGATTTCCAGGGAGCGCACCAGGACTGGCAGCGGCGGGCCGCTGGCGGTGAGGCCCGGCAGCTTGTCTTCCTTCAGATCCGCCGCCGGCTGCTCGATGAAGCGTTTCACCAGGGCGTCGTGATGCTGGGCCGCCGTTTGCCCGAACAGATCGCACAGCTCCAGATACATGCGAGCGTTCTGTTGAAACCAGTCGGCCCCCGAGTATTGCTCGCCGAGCCTGAGCAACTCGTCCAGCAGGCTGGTGCGCGTCATGCACTCGCGCAGGCGAGCCTGATCCTGCGGCAGCATGAAAAGCATCTTGTCGACCAGCAGCTGGGCATAGTACGGATCGTTGGCCCGACACAGGCCCAACAACAGATCGAGCTCGTTGATGCCGGAGAAATCGCCGGCATTGGCGCCTCGATATTCCTGCCGCCCGACGCGGTGCGGCTTGTAATACGGGCGAACGCAGTAGAAGAAACGTTGAATATCCAGGTGCTCGAACAAGCGCTGATTGACCGCCAGCACGTCCTGCAGCGCTTGTTTGGCCGTGCGGAACAGCACGTCCGCGACGGGACTGGAGACGCCGAGATGCACGATGCGCATGAGCGCGTCGGCGGCGGTCTGCAGCGACAGGATGCCGCGCGTGTTCTCATCGATGAACAGCACTTCATCCGGTAACCAGGTGAAACTCTTGCGCACGCCGGCCACAGCCAGATTGTTCATGGCCAGGTGTGCGGTGGCGAACCGGGGCGCCATGCCGAGCGAGACGCCAACGTGCAGCGCCAGCGCCGACGCTTCCGGAAACGGCGAGCGCTCTTCGCGAGCTGGATTGGTCAGCTCATGGCGACGCAGCGCCGCCAGATACAAACCGACGTTGCCGAGCACGCCGAACGCTGTGTCGAATCCAGCGCCGGTATTGCCCTCCTCGAGCAACGCCACCACATGGACGTGTCCTTGTTTTCGCAGTTCCTCCTTGATCGGATCGCCCACGCCCACCACCTGCGCGCGATCCTCCTGAGCGAAATACAGTTCCTCCAGTTCCGTGTTGAGATCCACGAACGAACTGCGGATCCAGCGATCGAATGCCTCTGCCCTGGTACTCATCGAAGCCTCTGCGAGCCAATTCCCAAGCTACGTCGTGCGCCAAGTCTTACGGATTCTGGCCAGGACATTGGCCCTACTCGCAGCGGTAGAGCGGGGTTTCGAGGAACGTTGTTCCGGAAAACAGCTGTCCATCAGAACGAAAGCGAGGGCGCGCGCGCCACGGTGGGCCGCTTTCCTCGTCGCGAACGGGCGCGCGCCCGCCTCGCCGGCACCAGCTCCGATGCCGCGAGTCACCTGTGGATGCGTCAGGATCCCGGTCTGTTCCGAGCGCCGCCGAGACGTGGGGCGCCTGACAGTTGTTCTATTGGGGTGTCAACGGTTCGACGAAACCAGTTCGCCATCCGGCGTCGGATGCACCAGATAGACCTGCACCATTTTCAGATCCACCGAGGCCGAGATCGCGGTGTTCTTGCCTGCTTCGTCCGGATAACCGTCCGCCAGCCGCTGCAGGGCTGCGACCACCGACGGAGAAGACACGCGCCCATAGCTCATGTGATGCGTGGAGAGATTGGTGTTGAGCGCGTGATGCCACCGCTGCACGTCGACGTACCCGGCCATCACGCCCTCCGCACGTTCCGGAGTCACTTTCAGCTTCAGGCGCATGCCGCGAAATTCCTGGAAGGCGGTCACGTTGGCGGTCATGGCCCAAGGCACCATCATCCAGTCGATCGGTTCGGTGATGAGCACGCCATCGACGATCTTGCCCTTGAGCTGGAACACGTAGTCCTTGCTCCAGCGCATGTCGACGCGCTGGCTTCCGCCCGGCAGATAGTTCTTGCCGGTGGCATCGCCCAGCAAGCTGTTCATGCCCCGATAGGTGGTGACGGTCACGTCGGCGTCGTTGACGAGGTCGTCGACGCCGGTCAGCTCGATCAGCAGGCGGCTGTCCGGATACTGCTGCAGGAAGGTGTTCTCGAAGTTATAGAGCGAGCCGCCGACGCGAAAGCTGTCGACGCAGGCGATGGCGCGATAGAACTGGTTGTCGATGCCCGGTTCGCCCTGCGGACTGACGAAGTCCTCCGGCCCCACTTTGCCATCCAGATTCAGGCCGTAAGAAATCCTGCCCTGCGCTTCATGAAAAGGCAGCGAATAGGTGCTGGTGGACGGGTGCCATTGCGCCCCTTCCCACTGCAACTGCGCGTCGACCACCGACAGCTTCTTGCCCGGCGGATAGAGCTTCTTGAACTCCTCGCGCGGCCCGTCGTTGAACCCTTTCGGGCATTCCGTCTTGCCGCCTTCGGTCTCATACAAAGACCAATAACGATGCGTGAGCACATAACCGATCCTGCCATCGCGCAGGGCGCTGGTCTGCTCGCGCAAGGGGCCGGCATGCACGGGTTGCGCGCCAAGGATGAGCACCGCCGATAGTGCCGCCAGCGTCCGCGACACTGAATCGTGTGAGGTGCTCTCAAAGGACATGGTGAGCCTCCAGGTGGAAAACGCCGGTCGCCATCGTCATGGTCCGAAGGCGTTGGCTCGATAATCGTCTCTGAGCCAGAACGCTTTGAAACCATTTCTGTAGCCGTTGAATTCGCCCCACGCGTCGCCGCCCGTATCGCCGGGGCGGTCGCGACCGAACGTGTACACCGGTCGATCACGGTAGGCCCAGACCTGGATCGCGCCGGGCTGTCCCGCCTCGGCGAGGCGGCCGGTGTACTTGTCGATGGTCATCACGCTCCACAGCCGGCTGCTGCTCCTGGCGCCGGGCGCAGCGGTCACATACGGAAACATCTTCAGGCACAGCTCGGGATCGCCGTTGCCACAGACGGCCATTCGATACGCCTGCGGCGATGTCGGATGGTTGCAGCTCTGCTGATCCATGGCGTCGTCGTTGCAGTGGTAGACGTAAACGGTCTTGCCCGTTGAGTCCGCAAGCACTTGCCCCAAGCGCGCGTCTTGCACGGTGAACACGTCCGGTGGCGGCAACGCGCGCTGAGTGAACACGCTGTACCAGCCCGGCACGTCGTTGCCGGTGACCTGACCGCCGCGAGATTCCGCCCCAGCCTCGGGCGCGTAGATATAGAGAGGCTGGCCCCGGTACATCCACTGCAGGATGCCGGGCGAGCGCTCCAGCACGCGCCACTCGCCGTGCTCGCGAGCCATCTGGGGCGCCAGCACCGGCCGCCAGGTCTTCAGGCACTCGTCCCTGCAATTGGATTTGCCCGGCGCATCGGCCTTCGACGCGTACACGGTAAAGCCTTTCTGATTCACCAGCATGCGCCCGGTGTTCGTCGAGCGCACCTTCAACTCCGGTGGCACGTCGGGCCGCGGGCCGATTGCAAAGCGTAGCGCGCCCGTTTCATAACCACCGGCGCCTTCCTCATAACGCTTGCCGCCCAGCACGTCTCCGGGCTCACGATCCAGATGGGATGTGTAGACAGGAAAGCCATCGTAGGCCCACTGCTTCTGTCCATTCGCGCGCGGCACGAGCGTCCACTTGCCGACGGCTTTGGCGTCCGCGCCAGCGACGACGGGAGGCCACAGCTCCTCGCAACTGCGACGCTCATCGACCTCGGGCAACAGATATCCCGGAGGATAGGGACTCATGAGGCCCGCGGTTTCGCGATAGATCGTCCCATCGCAAGTCGACGCAGTCGTGCGGCGGTCGCCGACGGCGCCGTTACGCAAGCCGCGCAGCGGCCATATATATAGAGTCTTGCCCTCGGCAGTGGCGAACACGGGCCCGTCGAGCTCGGTGGGCACCACCTGCATTCCCGACGGCATGTCCTCGGGCAGGAACGTTTCGCGGTCGGTCGCCTCCGGCGGTTGCCAGAAGAAAGGCAACTCGCTCGCCTGCGATACGGAGGTGCCGAGCGCCAACACCGCGGCGATCCAAACTCCCCTACCCCAATTGCACTGTCGACGCATGATCATTACTTTTCTTGAGCGCACCCAGGGTAGCAGCTCGAAGCAGAATTCCAAGACGCTATCCGGGACTCTCGCAACCCGGAGGCCACAAAAGCGCACTACGGCACTTCTGCGCGTACGTCACTTGGATTGGCGACGATCATGAGTATGCGTCGTGCGATCTCGCGGTACTGACCGCCCAGATGGTGGCCACTGCCGATCTCTTCGGTGCGTCCGCCAGCGCGCGCCACGCGGGGACACAGTGAATGGAGCTCACCCGCCCCATACAGGCACACCACTTTCGCGAGCTCGAGTCGGTCGAGCTCCGGTGCGATGGGCTGGCCCGGCGCCTCGGCGCTGGGCACCCAGTCTCTGACATGAAACTCGAACGATGCCGTCTGGCCGATGCCGATGAGCACCGTCGCAGTGACGTGACTGTGTAGATCGGGCGGCAGACGATTGACCACGAACGGCAACACGTCCGCGCCAAGCGAATACCCGATCAGCACGACTCGCGGGCGGGACCACGCGTGCATGTAGTAATCCATGGTGCGCGCCACGTCGTCCGCCGTCTCTTCAGGCGTGCGTGTTCTCCAGAAGTAGCGCAAGGTGTTGAAGCCAACGACGGGCAGACCCTTGTTCCCCAGCTCGTCGCTCAGCACCCGATCGATAGTGACCCAGCCGCCCGCCCCGCTGAGTAGCACGGCGAACGAAGCTTTCAGCGCTGCATCGTCAGGCCCCGCCTCGACGACCTCCCGAGGCGGGACTTCTATCAAGGGTAGATCTCGAAGCTCCGCCGGCGAGGCCGCACCACGGATCGAGCCGGTCATCGCCAGCAGAGCGATTGACAAGCGCAGGCACGCTGGCACTTTCATCCCCCCGACACTCCGGCGTCGCGCGCATTGAGTCCATCCTACGATAGCGCGCCAACGATGTTGCGAAACTCCTCTTCCGTGAAGGCGCAGAGCGTCTCGCCCCTTACGTTGCCGCGAGCCGCCAGGGCCAGGGAAGCCTTGGCAATCGTCGCAGCGTCGGCAGCTTCCGCAATCACGATCGCATCGTATTGGCCGGTGACCAGGTAGAAGGCTTTGAGGTTGACGCCGAGTTGCTCGAAGGCCTTGCGCGCGTCATCGAGTCGGCTGGGACTGTCCTTGATCTTCTCGATCCCCTGTTGGGTGTATCGGAGCAGCGAGATGTAGGTGGCCATGGCTTTCCTCCTTCAAAAAGGAATGTGCTGGCTCCAGGACTGCAAATCCAAGACTGCGAAGCTGGGTCTGCATCACCTCCACGGCAACGGACGATTGTCTCGGTTCATCGCCACAGACCGGGCTCGGCCGCGGCCATGGGCTCGCTGAAGGAGCCGTGCCGCTCATTGCCCAGCAGCGCCAGATAGTCCTGGGTGCGCAGATGCACCAGGTGCGTGTGATCGCCCAACTCGAAATACAGGTCGGGCTCCTTGCCGAGCTCGTCGTCCCAGATGCTCTCGATGCCGTACGCCTGCCCGAGCGGCGGCACGGCCCCGAAGGCACAATCGTCGAACACGCTTTCGATCTCTTCGCGAGTTGCCAGGGCGACTCGCGCCTGCAGCTGCCGCTGCAACTCGTCCAGGTTGAGATGACAATCGGCCCGTGTCACCGCGAGCACGTACTTGCCATCCGCATTCAGCAGCACGCCCTTCGCGACTCGCTCCGCCGGCACGTGCGCGGCCCGGGCGGAGTTCATGCTGCTGTCGGTAGGCCTGTGCGACACCTTCTCATAAGCCAGGTGATGACTATCCAGAAAATTCTCGACGGTCGTTGCGGCCATGGCACTTCTCCCGTACGACTTTGAACACCACGTGTCATGCGGACCCGCAAAGCGACGTCCGCTGGCGCCATCCTTACGCGGTGAATGTGCGAACCCACTTGAAGTTCCATTTCTTACGGCCGCGCAGGAAGTGATGTCGAGCCGTGCCGAGGCGCTGTGCTGCCTGGATCCGTGACACGGACCGGCTCTGTAGACTTCAGGCCGGTCTGCGTCGGGAACCGAGTCACCCGTTGGCGTTCAGAATGCGAGATTCACACTGAGCCAGTAGTTCCTCGCCTTGTCCTTGTTGTTGTAATCGTCGACGTACGTGGGCGTCCACGTGCCGTCGGGATTCTGGGTGAAGCTCGTCTGGAAGCTGGTGAAATCCTCGTCGAGCAGATTGTTGACGCGCGCGTTGAACGACACATGCCGGTTGAAGCGATACTGCGCGCCCAGGTGCAGCACCTCATAGTCCTTGAAATACAGATGATTGTCGTTGCTGTCCACGCCACGATAGCGCTTCGAACGCATCTCCCAGGTGAGTTGAGTGCTCAATGCCTCGGTGATCGCCCAGTCCAGCGTTGCATTCGCCATGTGCTTGGCGGTGTTGGTGAGCGGCTGGCCTGCTTCCGGACCGCTGGTCTGTTCGCTGTCGATGTAAGTGTAGTTGGCGCGCACCGATAGCGGGCCGACGATCCGGTAGCGACCGGCCACTTCGGCCCCGCGGATCTTGGCTTCGTCGATGTTGATGTTCTGCGCGTAAGTCGTGTAACCGAGATCCGCGTAAGCTCCCAGGTTGGCGCACGGACGCACACCGCCGGTGGCTTCGCAGCTCAGGTTGGTTTCGCCGCGAGCGATCTTGTCCTTGAAGTCGTTGCGGAAGTACGTGACGTTGAAGTTGTGGTCCCCGTCCTCGGCGGTCCAGTAGAGCGCGATTTCCGTATTCACGCTGGTCTCGGGCTGCAGGTCCGGGTTGCCCACGAAAGGCGACGTGCCCTGGCCGCCGAAGCCGGTGACGCCGTCGTACAGATCCGTGGTCTTCGGCGTCTTGAAGCCGGTTGCGACGCCGCCCTTGATGCTCCAGCTCGGATTGATGGTGTAGACCGCGTAGGCGCGCGGGCTCACGTGATCGCCGAACACCTTGTGATCGTCATAACGCACGCCGAGTGTCACGGTGAGCGGATCGATCGGGGTCCAGTTGTTCTCCGCGAACAGCGAATACATCTTGTGTTGCTGCACGGTGCCGGCGCCATCGGTACCGCCCTCCATGCCGAACACGCCGTCCTCCAGATCGCCATCGATATACTGCGTGCCCACCACCAGGTGGTGACGACCGGCGAACCCTTCGATCTGGAAGTCGAGCTTGGCATCGAGCGTGTACTGAGTGCTCTGCATGTTGCGCTTCGGCCGTGGCAGGAACGTTTCTTCCATGATGGCGCGACGTTGCGCAGTCGACAGCCCCTGATACGGCCCTTCGCCCCGGAAGATCTGCGTATGCAGAGCGCGCTCGGTCGCCGTCAGCGGCAGCGTGCGGCCGTTATTGGCCGTGTCGATGTAAGCGAGTGACACGAAGCTGCCGGCAAAGCCCCAATCGCCGCGATGAGTGACCGACCACTGGTCGCGCGTGAATGTCTGGCCCGAGGCGTAACCTGCGCGCGGCTGGGCACGCCACAGCTCGTCGATGTTGTCGACCGTGCCGAGCGGATACGCGGTGCTGCCGAGATTGTTGGTGAACGGCGTGTTGTCGTAGACCTGCTCGGATGTATCGAAGTCGAAGCTCAGGTCCTGTCGATCCGAGATCCGCCAGTTCAGCGTGGCGCCGTAGGATTCGTTGACATTGTCCACGGTCTTGCCGCCGCCGCCGAAGCCCAGCACGCGCTCGTGGGTCTCACCGGAAGGATCCGTAATGACCTCGTATTCGGGAAGCGAAGCATCGCGCTCGTAGCGCGATGCGCGCAGCGAAAGTCCGAGCACGTCCCGCAGCAGCGGGCCCGACGCCGTCAGGTCATACGTGGTGTCGGCGCCGAACATGTCGTTTTCCTGGATGGAGTGACCGACCGTGGTCGAGGCACGCCAGGCGTCCGAAACTTTCTTGGTGATGATGTTGATCACGCCGCCCAGCGCGTCGGCGCCATACAGCGTCGAGGCCGGACCGCGGATCACCTCGATGCGCTCGATCGCATCCAGCGGCGGAATATGGTTGAACTGGTTGCCGCCGAAGTTGTTGGGATAGATGTCGCCGTGGTTGTTCTGGCGCTTGCCGTCGATGAGGATCAGCGTGTAGTCCGAGCCCATGCCGCGGATGCTGATGGTGCGTTGACCGGTCTTGTCGGCCGTCTCGCCGATGTCGACGCCTTCGAGCTCGCGCACGGCGTCGGTGAGCGTGATGTACGGCCGTTGTGCCAACTCCTCCGCGGACACGACGCTGATGCTCGCCGGCGCGTCCACGATCTTTTGCTCGAAGCCCGCCGCGGTGACCACGACTTCCTCGACCGCCTTCGAATCGAGCGCCGCAGTATTTTGAGCCTGTGCCGCGCCGCCGGTGGCGACAGCGAGAGCGATGGCGCAGCGAATCGGATTACGAACGACGGTTTCGCACAGGGAACGGGCAAGCGCGGGCATGACAAACGGCCTCGAATTCAAGGAATGAACGCAAACGGAAAGCACAGGCGCACTGTCGCGCGTGATCCGGGTCGAACCGGATCAGCCGAACGACGCCGCAGCGAAGGAGTGCTGCTAGGAAGAAGTGCTGCTAGGGGGCCTGGCCGAGTTGCAGCTTCAGCTGCAACCGAAGATCGATGTGGGCGCAGGCGTGCGCATCGAGCGCACTGATGAATGGAAGGGAGAATGGGTCAACGGCAGCAGCCTGTGCCACACCTGACCACGGGATCGCTTTCAGTGTCTGGGCGAGCGCGGTTCTGGCCCGAGCCGCGGGCCCCGAAAACTCGCGAGCGCGGCGCTTGCATACCTCATCCACGCTGGGTCGCAACTTCTCGCGCTCTGGGGCGACTGCCCCCGAATCCTCGATCGCTGCAATCGCCTTCTCCCCCGCAACCAACCACTCGCCGTCGCTGCCATGGGCATGGGCAACACCGATGGCCGCACCGAACAGGCCCAGTGCCAGCAGCAGAATAAAAAGAAAGTGAGCGCTTCGCGGGTACGACACAACGAGGCAACACTAATACAAATCATTCTTATCTGCAATTACCTGACAGCAATTTGAGACGGCGCCTGTCCGAGCGCCGGGACGCACCGTCGCGACGCCCTATAATCGCCGCATGAGCAATCTTCCCGCCTGCCCGAAATGCAACTCGAACCTCACTTACGAAGACGCCGCCCTCTACATCTGCCCGGAATGCGGCCATGAATGGTCCAGACAGCAGGCCGAGCAGAACGAGCCCGTCGACCAACCGCGAGTCATCCGTGATGCTGTCGGCAACGAACTGCGCGATGGCGATGCCGTCACCGTGATCAAGGACCTGAAGGTGAAGGGTTCATCGCTGGTCGTGAAAATGGGCACCAAGGTGAAGAACATCCGGCTGGTCGAAGGCGATCACGACATCGACTGCAAGATCGATGGCATCGGCGCGATGCAGTTGAAGTCGGAGTTCGTAAAAAAAGCCTGATCGATTCGTCACGCGCCGAACAGCGTCCCGATCGCGGCAGTCGCTGCCATCGCCAGGGCGCCCCAGAAGGTCACTCTCATTGCAGCGGGCCGCACCGGCGCGCCTCCTGCCCTCGCCGCCACTGAACCGAGCGCTGCGAGGCATCCCAGCGATCCCAAGGGTGCAGCCCATAACAGCCAGGACAGCGGCACGAGCACGACGATCAACAACGGCAGCGCGGCTCCAGTCGCGAACGTTGCAGCCGACGCCAGTGCCGCCTGCACCGGCCGCGCCGCCAGAGCGTCCGAAATGCCGAGCTCGTCGCGTGCATGCGCGCCAAGGGCATCGTGCCGCATGAGTTGTGCAGCCACCTGCGAAGCGAGCTCCGCTTGCAGCCCGCGCTTCACGTAGATCGCCGTCAATTCCGCATGTTCCTGCTCGGGGCTGGCAGCCAGCTCCTGCCGCTCACGCGCCAGGTCGGCGTGTTCGGTATCGGCTTTTGAGCTGACCGAAACGTATTCGCCCGCCGCCATCGACATGGCACCGCCGACCAGGCCGGCGACTCCGGACAGGAGAATGCCGGAAAAGCTCGTGCCAGCGGCCGCCACCCCCATGATCAGACTCGCCGTCGACACGATGCCGTCGTTCGCGCCGAGCACAGCGGCTCGCAACCAACCCGTGCGCTGTGTTCGATGTCTTTCGGAATGTCTCATGTCTGAACCCGACGGCCACAACCTGCTGACGTGAATGCGCGACGCAGGACGATAGTGCCGCGAGGGCTCCTCTCGCAATCTACGGCTCCGCCCTTCTCTGTTGCCTCCGATACTCGCGCGGCGTCGATCCGAAGCGCCGAGCGAACGCCCTCTGCAATGCGTCGCTCGAGCCGAAGCCCGACTTGACCGCGATGCGATCGATCGGCCAATCCGTCTGCTCCAGCAAGGCACGCGCTCGATCGACGCGCACGCTCGCGACGAAGTCGGTAGGAGTCATGCCTGTCTCCTCGCGAAAACGACGCGTGACGGTGCGCTCGCTCAGGTCGAGGCGGTGCGCGAGCACGCTGGTGCTGAGCGGCACGTTCGGGTGCTCGACGATCCACGCGAGCAGCTCGCGCATGCGATCGGAGCTCTGCGCCTGAGCTGATAATGCGGCGCTCAGCTGTGATTGCCCGGCGGGCCGACGGAGGAACAACACCAGGTGTCGCGCCACTGCAAACGCGACTTGCTTGCCTAAATCCGATTCGACCATCGCCAGGGCCATATCCGTGCCCGCGGTAACGCCCGCAGAGGTATGCAGACCCCGATCCTTCACATACAACGCTTCGCCATCGACGCGCGCCCGAGGAAACATCGCCGCGAGGCGTTCACACGACTGCCAATGCGTAGTGACCCGATATCCGTCGATCAAACCCATCGCGCCGATTGCGAACGCACCCGTACAAATGCTTCCGTAGCGGCGCGCCCGCTTGGCCATGCGCCGCATCCAGTCGGAAACGACGGGATCCGTACCGAGCGCCAGCGCTGCGTCGTCATCGCCTCCTGCAATCAAAGCGGTGTCGATGTTCGATGGCAGATCCGCAATTGCGGTGGTGTTGGCAATCGTCAACCCGGAGTTCGCGCGCACATTGCCGCCGTCGCGCGAAGCGATGATCGGCCGATAGCCGGGCGAGCTCTTGCTCTTGCGCACATTGGCGCTGTTGAAGACCTCGTACGGCCCCGACACGTCGAGAGATTGGCAACCATCGAAGGCGAGCAGCACGACCGGGCGGGCGCGAGGATCCGCCGCGGCCGCGCTGCCATCGTTGCTGGTCGGTGACGATGTGAACTCCCACAGCGGCGATGTCCGAAATTGCGGCATAACTGTCCAATCCTTGGGGATGTGAATTGCAATAGTCGCGATTGTCCTGACGCTCCCCGACAGGAGTCCAACCATGAACCGACGTCAATTGATCGCTGGCGGGACGCTCGGCGCACTCGGCACCACTCTAGCTTCGTATGGTTCGTCCAGCCAGGGAGCACTCGTTGCCGGCGGCCGACCGTTGCAAGCGCCCGCAAAGGGCAAGATCCCGGTTGCCGTGCTGCTGTCGGACAACGCGCAGGTCATCGATTTCGCAGGTCCGTGGGAAGTGTTCCAGGGATGTCACGTGCACAGCCGAGGCTCGACCATGGACGAGATGATGCCATTCCATCTGTTCACGGTCGCGCCGACGACCAAGGAAATCCGTGCGACGGGCGGCATGCGCATCGTGCCGGACTATACGTTCGCCGATGCGCCGGCGGCACGAGTGGTCGTCGTGCCGGCACAAGGGGGTCTCGCTGCCAGGCGCGACGAAGCGAAGGAATGGCTCGTATCCGCGAGCAAGCAGGCGGACGTGACGATGTCCGTCTGCACTGGGGCGTTCATCCTCGGCTATGCCGGGCTGCTCGACGGCCTCGCCGCCACCACCCACTTCAAGCGCTTCGATGAGTTCGCGGAGAAATTTCCGAAAGTGAAGTTGATGCGCGGAGTGCGCTTCGTGGAGAACGAAACGATCTCGACCTCCGCGGGCCTGTCGGCGGGCATCGATCTATCGATCCGCGTGATCGAACGTTACTTCGGGCGGGAAGTCGCGGCGAGAACCGCCGCTCACCTGGAATACGAAGGCGAAGGCTGGAAGGTATGACTCGGCCCGGCGGGAATAGAAAGATCGATTGCTGAGGAGAACACGCCGGGATACCACATTCAGGTGGAATGTTGCCGCGCGCCTGTGCCAGCTTTGTAGATGCGCATTTCCTTCGTCAAACGCACACCCCAACGGGCACGGTCGCATCCACGTCGACTGCCCCATCGGGGGGTTCGAGGAGCTGCCATGGCCACCCGAAGATCACTTACAGATTGGGTTCTGGTTGCGATCATCGCATCGATTTCGACCTCGAGCGCCGCCGCCACACTGACTTTCGCGGTCGCCGACGGCGGCGTTCGTGACGGTCTCACTGCGCCCAAGGATGGTACGCCCGATGACATTGTCGAGAACTCGGTGGCTCAAGCCCTCGACGTACCGACCTTCGAAGAGCGCGGCATCGTCGAGTTCAGCCTGGCCGGTCTGGAGCTGCCAATCGCGCGCGCGAGACTATCTTTACCCGTCTTCGCATCGATGGGACCGTTCCCCTTCGACATCGACGTATTTGCCTATTCCGCCGACGGACAGCTCACGCTGAGCGACTGGACGGGCGGAACGTTCGTCCGCTCCTTCCGCTATCGCGGCAGGCAGGTCGTAAGACTCGATGTCACATCGGCCGTGGAAGCGGCGCTCGAGGCCGGACAACAATTCATTGGCTTCAGGTTCGAGTTTGCAGAGCCCTCGCCCATCGCGATGAACGGTCCTTTTGTCGCATTTCACACGGTGGAGGTGCCGCCTGCCGCAACCTTGCGCATCACCGGGCGAGGCGCCGGCGGAGCGATGACGAACGTCGTTCCGGAGGGAGCAATCTGCCGGAACCTGACCACGGGACAAGCCGTGACGATCGATGTTGATCCAGGCGATGCCGAGGATTGTGTGGAAGCCGGACTCGAATTGCGCGGAGGCGATCACATGATCCAAACGACGCCCGAGTCGGTGCGCTAGCAGCTCGGCGGGCGTGAGTGCCGCCAGACGAAACGTTCCTGACCCATCCCGACGCCACGGGGATTTCCATTCGCCTGTCATTTTTTCCCCTCGAACTGCGTGACTGCAGTTAACGGCCGGCTTTCTGCGCCGGCTGTAGAGGGCGATGACCATGGTGAACGGACCCATTCCGAGCGTTGGCGGACAATGTCAAATCAAGGCCGGCCTCGGTCTCACGATGCTGCTCTTCCTGGCAGCCTGTGGCGGTGGTGGCGGCGGTGGCGGCGGCGGGACCACGAGTCCACCGCCCGCCGCTGAAACATTGTTCACGACCCAGAACGAGTGGCTCGGCGCGACCCCTGGCGATGCCACGACCGTTGCAGCGGAAGAGTTTCGGAGGATGCATGCGGCCGGTGAGCTGCAGATCATCCGCTCGAGCGAGCTCGCCGACCAGGAACGCGCCCGGCGCGAACACATCGATCGAGAGTTGCAGTTCCTCGAAAGCCAGCCCGATCTCACCGAAGACGAGCAGGCGTTGATCGCTCGCGCTCGTGCATCCGGTGATTATCTCGGCACCCCTATCGTCACCTTGCCTGGAGGTCAGGCCGTGGCGCTGCTGGACTTGGGCAGCCGGATCGAAGCGCTCGCCAGAAGTCATCGAGACGCACACGATCCCGCAGCGATGCTGGCGGCGTATGACTTGTCGCATTCCATCCTCAGCGAGGACTTGAAAGCGCAGGTTCCCGCGCCGCAGTCGCTGGCGGGAGCGTCGCTGGAACAGATTGCGGCGGCAAGGCGTCAGCTCGACGCCGTGCTCGAAACCGTCGTCGATCTGGATAGAACCCGTCTCGACCTGGAAGCCGTTCCAAACGCACCCGCGACCGCACCCCAAAAGCTCTCCAGGCGCGTCGACAACGACGGCACGTGCAGCCCGACGGGACTGGCAAGGACCCACTGGTTTCCGCTGCGCTCCTTCGTTTCGCCGGTCAAGCAACAGGGAATGCGAGGAACGTGCTGGGGGTTCACGGCGATCGCGGCGATCGAAAGTCGGGAGCGCGTGCAGAACGACGCCGTCGTCGATCTGTCGGAGCAGTTCTTCGTCAACCAGGTCAAACATCAATGGCTGCCGAGCGAGTTCGTGGACGGCGGATCTTCGTCCGCGTCGCTCAATGCCGCAGCCGATCGAAACGTGCCGTTGCAGCCGGAAATGCATTGGCCGTACAACCCTTCGTATGGCCGGCCGGCAAACGCCTTCGATGCCGGCGTCGAAGGCACGGCCGCGTCTTATGCATCCGCGTGCGCCAATTACACGTCGACGTGTTCCGAGAGCGCGCATCAGAGCGAGCGCTACTGCACGACCCAGAATGGTCGGCCGTACTGCGCCTATTCGGTCATGACTTATACGGGTGCCGGCGTGAGGGCCAGCCGCGCGCGCCTGCTGTGGAAGAGCGGACAGACGTTCGATCTGAACACCTATCGCGCATTGCTCGCGAGTGGCGTCTCGATCATGGCCTCGTTTCCGGTGTACGACGGATTTCGCAACGTGGGCGCCGATGGCCGATTGACCGATTACGAAAAGAACAATGACGGCGGCGGCCATCTGGTGCAGATCGTCGGCTTCATCAGCAACGAAGACATGACCTTCGGGCCGCTGACGAGCAATGTCGGCGGCGGAGGCTATTTCGTGATCCGCAACTCATGGGGCTGTGGTGCCGCCGATGCAGGCTATTACTACGTTCCGGCAGACTACGTGAGCACTCGTTTCTCCACGCTGGAAGCGCTCCAGTTCGATTCGAGGCGCAGCCAGCGGTGGATCGACGATCAGTCTCTTCCAGGCGCAACCGCGGGACTGACGATCGATCCGCGTGGCGTGAGCACGGTCGATGTGCGCGTGCCCGCGGACATCGCGACGACATTCGGAGTGCGGCAGCCAGGAGCCAGTCACGTACGCCTCACCATCACCTCGGACCGGGACGGACAGCTCTTCGACGGCCAGTGGGTGGTGGAGAATCCGGTTGCGCCCGGCGGCATGTTGTTCGGCAACGATCTGCGTGTCGCATTTCAAACTGCCGGTCAGCGCACGCTGACGCTGACCGCGCGCTATGGAACGCAAGTAGTGACTGCGACGAAAACGATCGTCGCCACCAATACGCCGCCGCAGATCGAGTTCGAGACCCTCGGACAGCCTCAGGAGGGCGAGCCGTTCGTCGTCACTGCCATGGTCACGGACATCAACGAGCCGTCGCTCACGGATATTTGCAACGCCATGACGTGGCAAGTCCAGGATCCGGATGTCATCGTCTCCGGCGCGGGCTGTTCTCGAACGATTCGTTTCGGCATTGCCGGCTCCCGGACCGTGCGTGCAACGACACGGGATCGCGAAGGATCGACCGCATCGCTCATCCGAACATTCTCGGTGCTGCCGCCGCCGGCGAATCCCTATCCGCGCGTCACCAGCGCGGCCCTGTATTCGCGCGACTTCTCCTCCAACCCGATCATAACCTGCCAATGGAACGCCGTTCCGTCCGGCGCCACCGTCGATCTGCGCCGGCGCGGCTGTGCGTTGCTCATCGGCACCCAGACTCCGCGCTTCGCCGCTCAACTGGAGGTGGAAAATCCGCTGAATGAAACGTTGAGCTATCAATGGACCCTGTCGGTTCGCTATCCCGCCGATACGACGCCCCGGCGCACGCTGAACACGACCTCAGCCACACCGACCTACCCGGTGGAGCCGTTGGTGTTCGGCGGCCTCGACGCCGCCAACCCATGCACCATCGACGTAACCGTCGTCGCACCGGACGCGGCACGAAACAAGCGCGTCCGCGTGTGGACAGGTCAATGTATCCACATCGAGGACGCGCCGAGATAGCGAACGCTAGAACGTCATTCTCAGACCGACTTCGGCGGTACGACCCAGCGGATTGGCAGTCCATGGGTCGTACCCGAACTCCTCCTGCGCGGGCGGCGGATCGCGGTCGAACGCGTTCGCCACGGTCGCCGAGAGCGACAGGCCGTCGCTGAACTGGAATCGATAAGTGAGATCGACGGTGATCCAGTCCTCGCCCGCCTCGCCGTATTGCACGCCCGGGCGCTCGTCCTGCACGGCCGATACGTAGTTCACGCCCACTCGCACGTTGTGACGATCGAACCTGTAGTTCGCGTCGAAGTTCGCACGCCATTCCGGCGCGGCCTGCGCGAAGGTAGCGAAGTTCAGCATGCCCAGCCGATCGTCTCCGGTGGAGATCACGACCCCGTCGAGCGACGTCGGCCCGGTCTTCAACTCGGTGATCCGGGTCGCATTCAGACTCAAGGTCAGATCGCCAGACGCGAGCGGCATGTCGTACATGCTCTGAAAGTCGATGCCGTTGGTGGTCTGCCCGGGGCCGTTGCCGTAGCTAGTCGACACCGACGAGAACGTGCCCACCCCGCTCATGCCGACGCTGCAGCCCGCATTGAACGTCACGCGGTTGAGTAACGGCTGCACGGCCGGATCGCAGGTCGTGATGGTGTTTCCCGGGCCATTGAACACCAGGCTCGCGATCTGGTTCGGATCGGCGACCTGGCCGATCTGGTCCCGGGTGCGGATGTCGAAATAGTCGACGATCGCCTGGAAGCGATGACCGGGCCGGAAGCCCTCGCTCTGCCAGAGCAGGCCGAAGTTCCTGGCGGTCGCGGTTTCCGGTTTCAGATTCGCATCGGTGATGAATTGCGCAGCCAGCCAGTTGCTCGCGGCGGCCGTGTACGTGCGAGCAGCAACCGTGACAGCGCCGGGTACGACGCCCAGCGGCGGCGCCTGATAGTTCGTTCCATACGAGCCACGAACCGACAGCGGCCCCCACACATTCCATTTGCCCGCGAATTTGTAGACCGCGGCGCCAAGCCCACCCTCGAACTCCTCGTGACGCGCGGCAGCCTGGAAGTCGAGATTCGAGAGCACCGGGATGCGCAGCTCGGCAAATGCCGAGTACTGATGGCGACCGAGCGAATCCGGCGGATTGGGTGCGAACAGCACGAACGGCCCCGGGTTGTCCGGCGTGCAGCCGCGGAAATTCGGATCGTTGGTCGGCAGAGGCATGGCCGGCAAGTTCGGCGAACCAACGCCGTTCGCGCTGGTGACCCCCGCCGGCCACTCGCAAGCGAAGCTGCCGTTATAGAGCGGATCGGGAATGTCTTCGCGACTCTTCACGTCGCGATACTGTCCGCCCACCGCCCAACCCAACTCGCCGCCTGGCAGATGCACTCCGAGCATGCCGTCGAACACCAGGTCGACCGTGGTGTTTTCGTTGATGGTTCGGGTGGCGCGCGGATTGAACAACCAGCGCGTCAACTCCAGCGAGTTCTCACTGCCCGGCGCGTAGTTCGGATTGGCGAGACCGAGGATGGGCTGGCCTGCAAACGACGTGGAGAACGGATTCCACCACATGCAGCCGTTCTGTCCGGCAGCCGCCGGGTTCTGCGTCCCGAATCGCGTTGGATCCAGATCGGCGGCCTGACAGTTCGGGCCGCCGAACCCGTTGAGCGCTTGCTGCAAGCGATAACCGATCGTGTCCGGATGGGTGTTGAAGGCATCCGAATGGTTGTAAGTCACCGCGAAGTCATACCCCACGTCGCGCGCCACTCCCGCCCAGTCGCCGAGCGTGCCATTGACGCCCGCCGACAGGCGCCAGATCTCGTTGTCGATTCGATCGGGAACGCCGAAGCCCTTGCCGTTACCAAACGCGAAGTTGCCGCCGTGCCCCAGCAGCCGGTACGTGACAGGCGTGAATCCCGAGGCGCCCACGATACCGTTGCGAGCTGCAAAGTCCGCGGCGTATGGATTCTCGATGGGCACGTAGATCTGGAACGTCGAGCCGGTCGCCATCGCCGGACCTCGGACCATGGGCTGTGCTGGCGAAGCGAACACTGCCGGCGATGTCACGCGCGCGTAGGAAGCATCGGCATGAAAATCCATGTGCTCCGACACTTCCGCGTTGAGCTGCAGATAGCCGCGATAGATGTCGTTGTCTTCGACCAGGTTGTAGTAAGGAATGTAGTTGTAAGCGCAGGTGAAATTGTTGTCGTATCTGCCGCCGACTGCGGCGCATGACTGCGGCGTGAAATCAGCCACGATGTCCCCCACCGGCATCCCGAACTCACCGTTGGCGGTCGCAGTGGGAACGGCTGGCAAAGGGCCGCGCGGCAACCATCCCGCCAGGTTGGTCAGCGTGGACCACGGCGCGGTGTTGTAACCGGGCTTGGTGGGATCGAGCGAATCTCGCGTGAAATCCCGTTCCAGTGCGTGCAGCCGCGAACGATGCTCGTACTCCACCGACGCCATCAGATTCACGCGTCCCTCGCCGAAGCCTGCCAGGATGCCGCCCGAATAGTCGCCGTCCGAGCCGTCGATGTACTTGTACTGCGCGTCCAGATCGACGCCGACGAAACGATCGCGCGTGATGAAGTTCACCACGCCGCCGATGGCATCGGCGCCGTAGATCACGGCGGCGCCGTCCTTGAGGATTTCGGTTCGGGCGAGCGCCAGCGAAGGTATGTTCGCCGTGTTGATGTCCATGCGCCGGCCGTTGAGCAGGATCAGCGTCTTGTCCGCGCCCAGTCCGCGCAGGTTGTAATTGACCGAGCCGATCAGCGTGGGCCCGCCGAAATAATAGGATTCGCCGGTGGTCGGGCCGGCGATCGTGAGGCTTTTGGCGAACTCGAGAGCACTCGGCGAGCCGCGCCGCTCCAGCTCCTCCCGCGAATAGACCTCGACCGGCAAGGCGGTGTCCACCGGCGTGCCCCGGATGAACGAGCCGGTGACCACGACTTCAGTGAGCGCCCCCTCCGCCGTGGCCGGCACCGATTGCGCTGCCTGCTGACCCCAGGCCGGCGCGGCCACGCCCAATAACAGGCCCAGGCTTGAGGTCCCGTATGACGCGAGCTTCATGATCGTCCCCCTGTCGGTGCTGCTTGGTCTTTATATTCATTCACCTGTGAGTGAGTGTCTGGACCGCGCCGCGGCCCGGCACTGACGTCTTCAGTGAGCCATCAAGCCGGCCGGATGTCAATATTCACTCTCTCGTGTGTGAACATTTCGACCCTCCCCCGACGACGCCTGCGCATCGAGGCGGCCGGGACCACTATTCCGCGCGGACGGGCAGATAGGCGATGCCGAGCTGAAATCCTATGTCCGGCGTGTTGTTGATGTTCTGCACGTTCTCGGTCACGCCGAATGTCAGCAGCGCACGACCGACACGATGACGCAGGCCCAGGCTGTATTGATATTTGTTGCCGGTCAGTTCCTCGAGATCGGTTTGACGCCTGGAGTACACGCTGGTGCTCACATACGCCTGGAGATTGAGATGGGTCCGCGGCGTCAACCGGTACTCGTAACCGACGATCAGGGTCGGGATGATCTGAGCATCCTCCGGCACGGGAAATTCAGCGCCACCGTAATAGACAGCTGCCACATCGGCGTACAGCGCATGGCGCACGCCGCGGCGCTGAAGCGACGCTTGAAATCCATAGTCGTAATGACCGCTCGAGAGTAACTGGCGGGTTCCGGCGATGGGCACTTTGACGGCAGCTTCGACCGCCAGCGTCCAGGGCTGCGGAAGCTGCCAGCCGGTGTAACGCACGCCGAGCGTTGGATCCAGCAGGCCGCTATGGGCCGCCGCGTCGAGGCTGGTCACTTGAGCGCCTTTGAGGTCGTAAATGATATTGACCTGATTCCTGCGCACGGCCGGCCGCCCGAAGGAGCTGAAGCCGAAAGCGTCGTGGAAACCTTCGATCATGCCGTCGAGAAAGCCGCCCTGGTACGACACGCCGCTCGCGATCAGATAGCCGGTCCAGTGCTCCGCGAACTTGTAATGGACGATCGCATCCAGCGTCGCCGATTCCACGTCGACCAGATAGTTCTCGCCCGGAAGCTCCCGGATCGCCTGCAACTCGGCCGCGCCCAGTTGCCTGCGACCGCGCGCTTCCAGACTGGTGAGATACCGCTCCACGTTCGGGCTCAACGCCCAGGTGTTCTGGTAACCGATATCGAGCTCGACCGCCCAAGCGCCCGCCTCCAGCGAGCCCGCGTAGCCGGGGCGCATATCGAGCCGCAAGAATCCGAATGGGGTGAGATCCCGGGCGCGCAACAGGCCATAGAACTCAGCCTCCTCGGCGGCCTCAGCTGCAGAGCTGCACAGAACGGCCAGCTGAGATATCGCGAGAATCGCGACCGCCCTCTTCATCATTGTGAACATTCAACGATCGCTTGCGACGTCGCTGTCGGCGCATCCGCAGAGTTCCAGCAGTCGCATGCGG
Organism: uncultured Steroidobacter sp.; assembly: GCF_937958065.1. Classification (GTDB taxonomy): domain Bacteria; phylum Pseudomonadota; class Gammaproteobacteria; order Steroidobacterales; family Steroidobacteraceae; genus Steroidobacter. The sequence continues at coordinate 35,324 of NZ_CALFXI010000042.1, read as the reverse complement.
CATTCAGGGGAGATTTGATAACACTCATAGATGTCGGCCAGCCACAAGCCGTCCGCGAGCAGACGCAGGTGCAGTTCTTCGAGCGATAGCGCACGGCCCGAGCACAGCCCGGAGCGCCGTCCCGCACGCGAGCGGATGCGCTCGACGAATTCCGGATGGGCAGCGCAGATGAATGTCAGAGCCTTGCAGAACTGCTGAGTGCGCGGCAACTCCCCCATCCGGACGACGGCGCGAAGGTACGCTCGCGCTCCGCTCACACCATCGGCACAGTTCGTCGGCAGCTGTTCATCGATCTCGCCTTGCAGCTGTGCGGTCAGGTCGTCGACCAAAGCTTCCAGCAACGCGGTCTTGCTATCGAAGTGATAAAGCAGCCCACCCTTGCTGACCCGCGCCGCCTCGCACACCGCTTCCAGGGTCAAATGGCCGACCCCCTTGTCGAGGATCAGGCGGGCAGCCGAGTCGAGCAGCTGCTGGCGGCGCGACGAGTTTGCCTGCGAACCCTGAATGGGCCGGCTGCGTTGCTGGCTCAACCTGCCTCCGCGTCGATCGTCATGTCGATTCACTCCAGCCACCGCCGATGGCCAGGACCAGATCGACATACGCGGCGCCGCCATTGCGCCGTGCTTCGGCCACGGCCAGACGGGATTGCAACAGACTGCGGCGCGCATCCAGCACACCGAGATAATCGGAATATCCTTCGTCGTAGCGACGCTGCGCCAGACGCAATGCCGTTCGCAACGCATCCGACTGCTCGGTTCGAGCGCGATACACCGCGTCGGCAGCCGTTCGAGCGTCCAAGGCATCGAGCACTTCGCCGAATGCCTGACGGACGGTCGCGCGATACGACTCCGCCAGCTGCTCGCGACGCGCATCGCTGATCTCGATTGCAGCGTTGCGCCGTCCGCCGTCGAAAATCGCTTGGGTGACGGTCGCCGCGACGGACCAGACATTCATGCCGTCCTTGAACAGTTCCGACAGACTCGGCGAAACCTCACCCGCCGATCCGGTGATCGCAATGGTCGGCAGCCACGCACGCCGGGCGGCGCTCAGGTCTGCACCGGCGGCAGCAAGGTTCGCCTCCGCAGCTCTCAGATCAGGCCGGCGATTCAGCAACGATGACGGAAGTCCCGTCGGCACGCTCGGCAAGACTGCCGGCGGACGCTCCTCGCGTTCGATGTTGATGCGAGCGACGCGCTCATCGGTGGGGAGCTGCCCTGTCAGCAGCAGCAACGCCCGCTGCACGGCGCGCAGCTGTTGTGTCGTTTCCGCGAGTTGCGCACGTGAGTCCTCGAGCTCGGAACGGAAACGTTGCAAGTCCAGCTCCGAGATCGCACCGACTTCGTAGCGACGCTGGCTGAGCCGCAGCTGATCTTCCAGCACCTGGACGTTCTCTTCCAGAACGGTGCGTGCCTCGGAGAGCGACTGCGCCTGGAGATAACCTCGCACGAGCTCCGCCGCGATCGTCAGTCGCAGCGACGCCAAGGTGTAACCTTGAGCCAGATATCTCTGGCGCTCGGCCTCGGTTTGCGAGGCCAGGCGTCCCCACAGGTCCGCTTCGTAGCTCACCTGCACGCCATACTGACCGTTCTCGACGAGGGGTGCGTCCGGCAATATGGCCATCCAGGTACGCTGCCGCGTGCCGCCGACGAAGGCGCTGACCTCGGGCAGCTGAGCAGAACGCACCGAGCGCATCGTCGCACGAGCTTCGCGCAATCGTTCCGCGGCGACGATGAGATCGCTGTTGTATTGCAGGCCCTGCTCGACCAGCCCCGTCAGTTTCGGATCGTCGAAAGCGCGCCACCAGGTGGCCGAAATCCCTGTGTCCGGGATCGCCACCACGTCCGTGAATCGATCCGGCAACATGCCCTCCACATCGGCCGGAACATTGCGCTCCGGCATCTGCGCACAGGCACTCGACAGCGCAGCGACAGCAATGGCGATGACAGTTCGTCGCATCTCAGCTCTCCTGCGACAAGGCGTTCGCCGGCACGGTTCGTTCGCGCCGCTCCTCGCGACGCATCACCCAGCGGAAGAAGGAAGGAATGAAGAAGGTCGCCACCAGGGTCGCCATCAACAGCCCGCCAATCACGCCAGTGCCGATCGAGTGACGAGCATTCGCGCCGGCACCGGCGCTGATCGCGAGCGGCACGACGCCAAGAATGAACGCCAGCGAAGTCATGACGATGGGACGAAAACGCTGTCTGGCCGCGAGCAGCGCCGCCTCCGTGACTCGCATCCCGGCACGAACGTTCTCTGCCGCGAACTCGACGATCAGAATCGCGTTCTTCGCCGACAAACCGATCAGCGTGATCAAGCCCACCTGGAAGTACAGATCGTTGGTCAAGCCGCGCATCAGGACCGCGAGCGCGGCGCCAAACAGCGCGAATGGCATGCACAGCATGACCGCCATCGGCAGCGACCAGCGCTCGTACTGAGCGGCCAGGATCAGGAACACGAACAGCAGTCCGCCCACCATGGTGATCGCCGACGACGCGGAGACCTGTTTCTGCTGATAGGCCGAACCGATCCAGGCCAGGGTATAGCCCTGCGGCAGGGTTTCGGCCGCGATCCGTTCGATGGCCGCAATCGCTTCGCCCGGCGCGACGCCTGGCGCGGGGTCGCCGAGCACTTTGATGGCCGGAAAGCTGTTGAAGCGCTCGACCTGTTCGGGACCGATGTCCTGCTCGACGGTCACCAGGGTGTTCAACGGCACGAGCTCGCCGCTGTCGGCGCGCACCGAAACGTTGCGCAAGTCTTCGATCTCGTCACGCGCCGAGCCTTCGGCCTGCAGCTGCACCTGATAGGTTCTGCCGTCGCGATTGAAGTCGTTGACGTAGAACGAACCGAAGGTCGCCTGCGTAGCCTGAAACAGCTGCGTCAGGCTCACGCCCAGTTGCGCCGCCTTGTCGCGATCGATGTTCAGGAAGATCTGGGGCGCATTGGCACTGAACATCGTGGTCACGCCCTTGAGCTGAGGATCCTGGTTCGCCCTGGCGATGAAATTGCCCACGACCTCGGCGATCTTGCGGTAGTCGGACCCGACGCGACTTTCGACGTACAGCTCGAAGCCGCCCGTGGTCGACAGTCCGGGAATCGGCGGCGGATTGATGCCGAGTACGAACGCGTCGCGCACCTGCGCACCGCCCTCGCCCATCACCTGGGCCGCGATCGCTTCGGAGCTTTGATGCTCCTGCGGACGCTCCTTCCAATCCTTCAACCGCACGAACTGCGTGGTGGCGTTCGGCTTGAGCGCACCGGTGAGCATGTCGTAGCCGACCAGGCTGACCACGCGATCGACATCCGGGTGCCGGGTCTCGTACTGGGTCAACTGATCGACCGAAGCCTGGGTCCGGCTCAATGACGCGCCATCCGGAAGGTTGAGCACGGCGATCGCGACACCCTGGTCCTCGTTCGGCAACAGCGACGCCGGCACGGATCGGAACAATAGCGCCGCCGCGATTCCAATCGCGACGAACAAACCAACCGTCAGCGCGGTATGACGCAGCAGATAGGCGACGCCTTGCGTATATCGACCGGTGAGTCTCGCGAACCACTCGTTGAAGCGCTCCAGCCATCGCCACTGCGCTTTATCTCCGGGACGCAGCAGCAGCGCGCACAGCGCCGGAGTCAGGGTCAACGCCACCAGCCCGGAAATCGCCACGGACACCGCGATGGTGATGGCGAACTGCCGGTACATGACGCCGCTCATGCCGCCGACGAAAGCGACCGGCACGAACACCGCGCACAGCACCAGCACGATCGCGATCACCGGGCCGGTCACCTGTTGCATGGCTTTGACGGTCGCGTCCGTCGGCGACAAGTGCTCCTCGTGCATGATGCGCTCGACGTTCTCCAGCACCACGATGGCGTCGTCGACCACGATGCCGATGGCGAGCACCAGTCCGAACAGCGTCAGCGTATTGATCGAGAATCCAAGCAGCGCCATGCCGGCAAACGCGCCGACCAGGGAAACCGGCACGGCGAGGCTGGGGATCAAGGTCGCGCGCCAGTTGCCCAGGAACAGGAACACCACGGCGAACACCAGCACCATCGCCTCGAACAGCGTCTTCACCACTTCCTTGATCGAAATGCGCACGAACTCGGTCGTGTCGTACGGAATGCTGTATTCGATGCCATCGGGAAACACCGCGCTCAACTCTTCGACGCGCTGCTTGACCGCGTCCATCGCCTCGAGCGCGTTGGCGCCAGGGCTCAGGAACACCGCGACCGGCACCGCCGCCTTGCCGTTCAGCTGCGATGTGAAGTTGTAGTTCTGGCCGGCGAGCTCGACGCGAGCGACGTCCTTGATGCGAACGATGCCGCCGTCGGCGTCACGCCTCAGCACGACCTGGCCGAATTCCTCGGGCGTGTTCAAGCGGCCCTTGGTCGTCATCGTATACGTGAAGTTCACCGGCTCGGTCAGCGGCGGCGCGCCGATGCTGCCGGCGGGCAACTGCGCGTTTTGATCGCGCAACGCCTGGATGATGTCCGAGGGCGTCATGCCGAGCGCGCGCATGCGGTCCGGATCCATCCAGATGCGCATCGAGTAGTAGCGCAAGCCGAACAACATCGCGTCGCCCACGCCGGGCACGCGCTTCAACTCGTCCACGATATTCAGCAACGCGTAGTTGTTCAGGAACACGTCGTCGTAGCGGCCGTCCGGCGATTGCAACGCGACCAGACCGAGAATGCTCGACATCGACTTGCGCGCGGTGACACCCAGACGCCGCACTTCTTCGGGCAGCATCGGCGTGGCGGCGGCGATGCGATTGTTTATTTCCACCAGCGCGTCGTCGGGATCCGTGCCCGTCTTGAACGTGGCAGTCAACGTCATGCGCCCGTCGGAACTGCTCGATGAATTCATATAGAGCAGGCCGGTCGCGCCGTTGACTTGATTCTCGAGCGGCGCAGCGACCGTCTCCGCCACCACATTGGCAGCAGCGCCGGAGTACGTCGCGTTCACGGTGATCTGTGGCGGCAGGATTTCCGGATACTGCGCCACCGGCAGGCCGACCATCGCGCCCAGCCCGAGGATCACGATGACGATCGACAACACCGTCGCGAAGATCGGCCGGCGAATGAAGAACTCGGCGAACATTTCAGCCGCCCTCGCCCGCTACACCCGCCGATTGCGCCTTGGCGGACTTGCGTGCGGCATCTTGCTCGCTGGTCAGTGCGACGACTTCGACGCCGGGACGCACTTTCAGCAGACCTTCCACGATGACTCGTTCGCCCGGCTGGACGCCTTCCCGGACGATCCAGCGATCGCGCCAGCTCTCCTGGATCTTCACGGGCCGCGGGCTGACCTTGTTGTCGTCACCGACGACCCAGACCATGGGCCCCGTCTGAGCGAACAACACCGAGGCTTTCGGCACGGCCAGGGCATCGGCGATCTGCACGCCGCTCAATTCGATCGCGAGATACTGGCCGGAGACCAGGCAGCCGTTCTGATTCGGAAACACCGCCCGCGCCCGCACCGTGCCGGTGCTCGTATTCACAAAGGTATCGGCGAAATCGAGCTTGCCGGTGCTTGCGCAATTCGAGCCGCGCACGACACGCACCGGGTATTGCGCCTGTTTGCTCTGCGCCTCCAACAGCTCGCGCAGACGTAACAGCTCGGCTTCGGCGATGGAGAATTCCACGTAGGCGGGGTCGGCTTGAATCACGGTCGTCAGCAGATCGCCGCCCGCGGTCGCAGCGCCGTTCACCAGATTGCCCACCGTGACTGCCTCTTTGCTCGCCACACCACTCACCGGCGAGCGCACCTCGGTGTAATCCAGATTCAACCGTGCAATCTTCTGAGCGGCTTCGGCGGCGGCCAACCCGCCTTGCGCGCGCAGGAATGCCGCCTCGGCCTGATCGTATTCGCGCTTGCTGACCGCGCCTTCGGCGACCAGCGCCTTGGCTCGCTCGTAGTCGCTGCGGGCTTGCGTTATCGCTGCACGCTGCATCTGGACTTCGGCGCTCGCCTGCTCGTAAGCGGCGCGATAGTTGTCCGGCTCGATGCGGAACAGGAGATCGCCCGCCTTGACCGGCTGACCTTCCCGATATTTCCGTTCGACGATCACGCCGCTCACGCGCGCTCTCACTTCGACGACACGTGAACCGGCCACGCGCGCTGGATACTCGAACGCCAGCGGCAAGTCGCTCCGTTGCACGGTCTCGACGATGACATCGGGCGCGGGCGGTGCAGGCGGCGGATCTTCAGCACACCCGACGAGCGCGATCGGGAAAACGAGGACGCCAAAAAGCGCCACCGGGAAGGACGATGGACGGGGCACAAATCACCAGGGGTTACCAGATCGGGGAATTATACATACACGATTGTATGTATATCAACCCACCGTTACCATGGCGCTCCGGACTCGAGACGGCCGACACATTTCATGGCTCGCAGAACCAAAGAAGACGCCGAGGCAACCCGCTCCTCCATCCTGGACGCGGCCGAGCTGTGCTTCCTGAAAAAGGGCGTGGCGCGCACCACCCTGGACGACATCGCCGCCCAGGCCGGTCACACCCGCGGCGCGGTGTACTGGCATTTCGCCAACAAGCTCGAAGTGTTCGAGGCGGTGATGGAGCGCGTCGAAAGCCCCTTCATCAGCCAGCTCGATCAGATCGCTTCGAACAACAGCGATCGGCCGCTACAGACGCTGCGACAGTTTCATATCACCGTGTTCGATGAGCTCACCCACAACGCGCATACGCGTAACGCGGTGGAGATCTCGTACCTGCACTGCGAGCTTGCGGAGGAAACCCGCCCGATTCTGAGCCGCGAGCAGCGCGGCGCCACCCAATTTCAGGAGCGCATGAAAGAGGCGTTCGCTCATGCCAAGCGCCTGAAGCAGTTGCGCGCGGAGCTGGATCCATCGGTTTGCTCGATGATCCTGCGTTGCGCGATCAGCGGCCTGATTCGTGAATGGCTGCTCAATCCGCAGCTCATTTCGCTGGAGCGCGACGGCCTGGGGCTGGTCGACACGTTGTTGAACAGCTTCGCCACCGAATCGAGCGCCGCGCTTCACACCAGTCCGGCACGTAAGCAGCGGGCGTGATCGGCGCCGGCGAGGCGCCCGATTCTCCTACACACACCGTAATGAATGGACGCCGAGACTGTCGGCGCTCGGGCCAGGGAACAGGCGTGAAATCCAGGGTGTTATGTAGTGCGCCGGAGCGGCTGCTCGATCTCGCCGCCGCTGCCTGCCCCAGCCGCAATTCACACTGGTGCCATGCTGATATTCGCACCCAAAGCCTCGTCCGATCTCGCAGCTCGCGTTGTCAATGCGCTGGGAGAGACGCTGGCGCCGAGCGAAGAGCGTGAATTCGAAAGCGGCGAGCACAAGATGCGTCCGCTGGTCGACGTCTGCAACGAGGACGTCTACGTCGTGCAGAACCTCTGTGGCGATCCCGACGCCTCGGCCAACGACAAACTGTGTCGTCTATTGTTCTTCGCCGGCGCGCTCAAGGACGCCGGTGCCGAGCGTGTCACGGCGATCACTCCCTATCTCGCATACGCGCGCAAGGACCGACGGACTCAGCCTCGCGATCCGGTAACGACGCGATATGTCGCCGTGCTCATGGAAGCCATGGGCATCGATCGCGTCGTCGCCCTGGAGCTGCACGACGAGCCGGCATTCGACAATTCGTTTCGATGTCAGGCCCTTCGGCTCGATGCAGCCGGCGTGTTCGCTGCCGAGATCGCCAGGGAGGTCGCAGATCGACCGGTCACCGTGATGTCGCCGGACATCGGCGGCATCAAGCGTGCACAGCGGTTTCGGGAACATCTGGCGGCCACTCTGTCGCGCGAAGTCGATCTGGCCTTCATGGAAAAGCGCCGCGCCCAAGGGGTCATCTCCGGCGCGACCGTGGTCGGCGATGTGGCGGGGCGAGCGCTCGTCATCTACGACGACATGATCGCGAGCGGAGCCACGGTTATGCGTGCTTGTCAGGCATCGCGCCAGGCTGGCGCGGCGACGGTACTAGTCGCAGCAGCACACGCTGCGTTCGTGCCGGCAGCCAGCCAGGTATTCGAATCCCATGCAGCCGATGACGTTCTCGTGACGGACTCCGTCCCGCTGCGTCCCGAGTTCGAGCAGTGGCTCGGCTCCGGGCTGCGCGTCTGTTCCATTGCGCCTCTGCTGGCGAAGACGATTCAAGACCTGGCCAGAGCTGGCGATCCAGATCGGCGGGATCGATAGCCGATCTCACCCGAGCCGCGCACGCCGCTCCACTCGTTGCTCGTGTTTGATCAGGCCGGTGATGTCGGACATGAACGTCGTGATGATGTCGAACGCATCGTCGATGGCAATGACACCCGCCAACGCCCCACGAGCATCGACCACGGGCACGCGACGCACTCCCGCCAGGCGCATGGCTTGCAACACTTCGCCCAGGTCCTCGCCCTCCTTCGCGAGCAGCGGTTGCCGGGTCATGAGGTCATCCACCTTCAGGGCTTCGGGATCGACCCGCTTCGCCATGACTTCGATGACCAGGTCGCGATCGGTCAGGACTCCGATCGGGCGGCGCAGATCGTCGCCCAGCTGATGCACGATCAGGAAGCCGACATGATGCTCTCGCATCACCTGCGCGGCCTCGGTAATGCCTGCCGTGTTGGCAATCGCAACGGCACCGTGTCGACAAACTTCACCAACTTTCATGACACTCCCCAGAATGGTTCGCTCCGACGCGCCCCTCAGCTCGCGGCACCTTCTCGCACCATCAACACCGGCACCGGTGCGGATCGCAACACCAGCTCCGCATCGCTGCCCAAAGCCAGCCGCCGCACGCCGCGACGACCATGGGTTCCCATCACGATGAGATCCGCCGGCCAGTTCCGAGCCGCCGCAACGATGCTGTCGGCGGCCCTGGCGCCTGCGGTCTCGACGAGCTCGACTTCAACGTCCACGCCCCGCTCCTTCGCGAGCGCCCGTGCATTCGCCAGCGCGTCCTCGCCACTTGCCTCAGTGCCCTCGGCCGCGAGCTCGTAGTACACCGACGGAGTGAGGGCTGGATCGATGCTCAGCTCGCTGGCCACGTGCAGCAACCGGATCGTGGACTGGAACACCCGGGCGAGCTGCAACGCCTCGGTCAGTCCCAGCAGCGCGGTGTTGCTGCCGTCGATCGGCACCAGAATTCGCCGGTACATGAGCAGCACCCTTGACCATCGACCTCGCGCAGTGTCAGCCGATGCAGCTGGCGGCACCACCGGTGAAACCCCCTAGCCTGCCCGCGAAAGCCCAAGTGTTTGCCGGATTTCGGGTATAGTGCGCGGCGGGTGTCGTCGAATGATCGTCGACAGGTTTGTGCGCTGGTCGGGCCGCCGCGCAGCTCGACCGTGCCCCATGACAGTAGAATCCGATCCTCTGTTGCAGAAGATTGCCCTGGCCCTGTTCGCCCTGGCGCTGCTTCACACCTTCTCCGCCAAACAGTTCGAGCGCCTGGCGGCGCGCGCGCCCCGACATGCGGGCCTGTTCCATTTGCTGGGAGAGGTCGAAGTCGTCTTCGGCTTCTGGGCCATCGTCCTGATCGGGTTCATGGCGGTGCTCTCCGGCGGCACCAGCGCGACGGAGTACGCCGAGTCACGCAACTACACCGAGCCGCTCTTCGTATTCGTCGTCATGGTGATCGCGGCCTCGCGCCCGATCCTGTACGCCGTCGAAGCGTCGCTGCGTCGGATGGCCCACCTGCTGCCGGCGCCCACCTCGGTCATGCTCACCTGGCTGAGTCTTTCCGTCGTTCCTCTGTTCGGCTCGCTGATCACGGAGCCGGCCGCGATGACGATCGCCGCACTGATGCTGGCGCCGCAGGTGTTCCAGCGGCACGTGCCCGAAACGCTGAAGTACCTCGCACTCGGCGCCCTGTTCGTCAACGTATCGATCGGCGGCACACTCACATCGTACGCGGCGCCGCCGGTCCTGATGGTGGCCAGCACGTGGAACTGGGACAGCACCTACATGCTGACGCATTTCGGATGGAAAGCCGCGGTGGTCGTGCTCATCAACGCGACGCTCGCCACCTTCGCGCTACGGCACGAATTGATCCGCATGCAGACCGACGCTCCCGTCGATCGCCCCACCATTCCGCTCACGGTGGTGATGGTCCACGCCATCTTCCTCGCCGGGGTCGTCGTGTTCGCGCATCACCCGATCATTTTCGTCGGCTTGTTCCTGATGTTCCTCGGCTTCACGCAGGCCTACGACCGCTATCAGAGCCCGCTGATCATCAAGGAAGCGTTGCTGGTCGGCTTCTTCCTCGCTGGCCTGGTGTTGCTGGGAAGCATGCAGCGCTGGTGGCTGCAGCCCATCGTATCGGCACTGGAGCCGCTGGCTCTGTTCCTCGGCGCGCTCGGCCTCACGGCAATCACCGACAACGCCGCTCTGACCTACCTGGGTTCGCTGATCACCGGCATCAGCGACGAAGCGAAATACATGCTCGTGGCCGGCGCCGTCGCTGGCGGTGGCCTCACGGTGATAGCAAACGCGCCGAATCCGGCCGGGGTCACGCTGCTCAAACGCGGCTTCGCGGATGAAACCATCGGCGCCGGCGGGCTGCTGTTGGGAGCCGCCGTTCCCACGCTTCTCGCAGCGGCAGCATTCGTACTCCTGTGAGTGACTGCACATGAGCTCAGAAGAAAAACTCACCGAAGCGCCGTTGATGTCGCATCTGCTCGAGCTGCGCACGCGCCTGCTGCGAGCCGTGATTTGTGTGTTCATCCTGGCCATCCCCTGCCTGTACTTTTCGAACACGCTCTTCGAAGTGCTGTCCGCTCCGCTGGTGGCAAAACTGCCGGCCGATGGTCAGCTCATCGGCACCAGCGTCACGTCCGGGTTCATGGCGCCCTTCAAGCTGGCCATCTTCGTTGCCGTGTTCCTGTCGGTGCCCTACACCCTGTACCAGGCCTGGGCGTTCGTGGCCCCCGGGCTGTATCGCAGCGAGAAGCGATTCGCGATTCCGCTGCTGATTTCGTCGGTGGTGCTGTTCGTGGTCGGAATCGTGTTCGCCTACACGCTCGTGTTCCCGGCGATGTTTACGTTCTTCGCGCAGACCACCCCCGCGGGCGTCGCCATGATGACCGATATTTCCAGTTACCTGGATTTCGCCATGGTGATGTTCCTGGCCTTCGGCATCGCTTTCGAGCTGCCCGTCGTCGTCATGCTGCTGGTGTTGACCGGCATCGTGAGCGTGGCCGCACTGAAGCAGAATCGCGCCTATGTGCTCCTCGGCATTTTCGTGATCGCGGCACTGCTGACCCCTGCCGATGCCATTTCCATGTGCATGATGGCGGTGCCCATGTACCTGCTGTACGAAGCCGGGCTGCTGGTCGTGCACATGCTGGTTCGGGATCGTAGCGAGGCCACTTAGGCCGCGGGAACCGCGAGTTTCGCCTGGCATGCGGCCAATCCGGCGCGCTGAATCCGCAGACTCTCTTCGTTTACGCAACCGTGGATGTCGCCGCGCTTGGTCGCGGCGACGGCGCGCTCATACCACGACAGGGCGCCTGCACAATCTCCCATTCCCGACATGCAGTCCGCGACCTTGTACAGGCTCGCTCCCAAATGATCATAGTTGACGCGACCGTGGATATCGCCCCGCTCGGTCACCTCGACGGCCTGCTCGTACCACGATTTGGCCGCCTCGAACTTGCCACGACGTAACAGGCAGTGCCCGACCAGATGCAGGCTGGTGCCCAGATTCTGGTAATCGATCCGGCCGTCGAGATGCCCGATCCTGGCCGCTTCGACCGCCTTCTCGCACCAGACCTGCGCCTCTTCGAACTGCCCCTCGTCCGAAAGAGAGACGCCAATACGATGCAGCGTCATGCCCATGTCCGCGTGATCGACGCGCCCGTTCACGTCGCCGAGCTTCATCTCTTCCACGGCGCGCTCGTAAAACTGGCGCGCAGCGCTGCGCTCATCGATGGATTCGTCAGCTGACAAGCAATAACCGATTCCGTGCAAGCTGGCACCGATGCTCGCGTGGTCCACCCGGCCGTGCAGGTCGCCTTTCCGCTTCACCTCCACCGCCTGCTCGAACCACGGGCGGGCGGCCTTGAAGTTGCCCAGCTTCGATTGACAGAACCCGATCTGGTGCAGACTGACGCCAATGCTTTCATGGTCGATCCCGCCCTGCGCGTTGCCACGCTGTTTGCATTCAACTGCACGGCGATACCAGACATCCGCTTCCGCGAATCGACCCATGTTGGAAAGGCACAGGCCCACGTCGTTCATGCTGAAGCCCAGACTCAGATAATCGATCGGAGCCCCGCCGACGCCGTTCTGCTTGGCCTGCACCGCTCGTTCATACCAGGGCTGCGCCCATTGAAACTTGCCGATCTCACGCAACGCGTGGCCGCAGGTTTCGCCCGCCAGGGGCTCGATACCGACCCCGGCGCTCTCCCACGCCTCGTGATTCAACGGGAAGACCAGCAGGCTGGCGGCCAGATCGGTCCTGGTAGGCGTCTGTGCCAGCTCGCTCGCCAGTGCCAGGAACCGCTCGCGTTGTTTCTCGCGGATTTTCGTCAACAGCTGTTGTTCGCTCGCAGGCAGCGTCTGCTGCAACAGAAATTCGGTGAGCAGCTGATGCATGCGCAGATCGCCGACGCCGCGCAGCAGATGCAGATCCTGACAGTTGTCCAGGCATTTTCTGAACTGCTCGGGACGCCAGCCGGCGCCACTGACCAGATGTTCGGCGAGCTCTTCGCGCAGAATGCGTTGCGAGTTGAGGAATGCAGCGGCATGCAGCAGCAGGCGGTCTTCCTTCTGCAGACGCCCGTAAACGAGTTGGATGGAGTTCACCGCCCTGCTGTTCAGAGTGGGAATCCGGCTGGTGTCATGGCCTCGCCGCGCCTGATAAACCAACGTCATCGCCGCGGGCACCAGTTGCACCGGCAGGCCCTGCGCATGCTCCGCAAGCGCCGTGCGTATCTCCGGGGTAATGAGCGTGCCGCCCACCGCCTCGATCAGGCGTAACGAGGTCGGCGTATCGAGCGGGCTGACCAGCAGCAGCGGCCAATTCGTTTCGCGAGGCTCCCGGCACGTGGTCGCGATGATGTGACAATGCATGCCCACCCTGGGCAGCCACGGCTCCGCGCTGTCGAGGTCATCGATGTTGTCGTAGATCAACAGCACGGCACCGGGCTGCGCCGCCAGGTGAGCCAGCGTGCGCTCGCACTGATCGTGCAACGAGAGCGTCGGCGCGAAATCCAGGTTGAAGGTATTCGCGCCGATGCGCGCCAGATCGATCCATTCCGCTCCCTGGCTGGCGTCGATGAGAAAGGTCCCCATCGGATATCGCTCGCGATTGCGGCGCGCGTACTCGCGAGCCACTTCGGTCTTGCCCACGCCCGGAGCTCCGTGCAGCACGACGATATTGGGCGCGCTTGGATCCGGCAGCAGCTCGCTCAACTGCTGCAGCAGCTCATCGCGGCCGATGAAGGGATTGCTGCCGCGAGCGGGAATATTGCTCGGGAAGCTTCGCACCGCATGCTGGGCGCGTGAGCTGGGCATGGAAACATCTGGTGAGCCGGCTGGGGCGTTGAGTCGAGGAATGGCAAAGCGATGCTCGAATGCCGGGTCATCGGGAAACAGCCCCGGGTCGACCACCCAGACCCGCTTCGGATCATCTTCGTAACGAATCGGAAACACCGTCGCGCCGGTGGCATCGAGCGTCACGTACAAGGCCCGGTTGGGCCATCGCATCGTCTGGTACGTGGCGCCGGCAGCAAAATGCAAAGCACCGCCGCTGGCGGTCATGATCTGCTCGAGATCGTTCTCGTGCAGATGGCCGCGCAGCACGAAGTCCACGCGTTCCTGGAGCAAGGTCTTGATGGAGGCGCGCTCGACGTCGCTCAGCGAGCTCAGCGGGTGATGCAACAGCGCGACGCGCAGGTCAGCGTCTTCGGCATCCAATGCATTCAGCGCCGCCTCCAGACTCCGGCGTCCAATCCACAGCTTTGCATGGTCGGAATCGTCCTGGCTGAAGAGCGCACTGTTCAAGGGCAGGACCGCGATTCTCCAGTCGCCTGCGGTCACCGTCTCGATCGGTCCGCAGGTCGAATCGCGAGGAAACTTCCGACCGGTCGACGCGAAATAGCTGTCGTACCAGTCGATGAACGCAGTCTGTTTCTTCACCAGGTGCAGCTTCTCGGCGTTGGGAGCGAAGTACCTGTCCGCCTGCTCCCGCGTCTCGAGCGTACGAAGCAACCATTCACCCCCGCTGCGGTCGCAGTCATGATTGCCAGGCACGACAAACAGGCGGTCGCGCGACAGCCCCGCTGCCGCCAGCAACCGGTCGAAGAATTCCGTGGCCAGCGCGTACTCGCCAGGTTTGCCGGAGTTGCCGATATCGCCCGTTGCAAACACCAGATCGGGCTTGCGATTTTTCTTCCTGAATCGTTCGACCGACTCGACCAGGGCCTTCAGGATCACCTCGCGCTCGTACGACTCGCCGTCGCGGAAGTGAAAATCGGAGACGTGCAGCCAGCAGGCTTTCATGCCAACCTCCCTTTTCTTTCTTATATCGCCGCCAGATCATATAACTGACCGGCGCTCGCTGGCCGGGAATTGCGCTGCCGATTTTCTTTACAGCTGCTGGACAACGGATTGCAGGCGGCTCAGTATCGTTTGCCGCTCGCCGCAGCAGCGGATCAAACAAACATCTGGCGACGCGTCAAAAGGAAAGGGCTTCGCGTGTCGACACCCAGCCTGGCAAGCGTAACCGCGGCCGGTCTCGTTTCCGAAGGAGACCTGGCACGCGCGCAAGAGCTCGTGGCCGAGCTCAAGAGATCGTCCGACATGATCGCGTTCGTCGGTGCCGGCGTCAGCAAAGCCGCCGGTTACCCCACCTGGGATCAGTTGCTCAACAACCTGCACAAGGAGCTGAGCACTCACCTTTCTCAGGAAGCCACTCAGTCGCTCGACGATTCGCTGACCAGCTATCAGGACATGCTGTGGCGAGCCGAGGAGTACCGTCTGCGCGCCGGCAAAGACGATCTGTTTCTACAGATGCTCGCGCGCGCCATTTCGTCGAGCCAGTTCGACAGCCTGCAGGCCAGCCCCTTGCCCCGTCAGATCGTCTCGCTGCCGTTCCGTCACTTTCTGACCACCAACTACGACGACTGCCTGGAAAAGGCGTCGCGGCAGCTGGATGACCCGAGCCTGCATCTCGAAGAGTTCTGTTGGACGGGTGTGACGCGGGATTCTTCCTCCGCCCTGGTTCGTCTGCGCACCACGCCTCGAAAAGTGATCCACGTGCACGGCACGTGCAGCATCCCGAATTCGATGATCCTCACGAATCGGGACTACACGAGCTTCTATCTGAGCACCGACCGGCACGCCAAGCAGCTGTTCGCGATATTCGCCACCTACCGCCTGTGTTTCCTCGGCTTCTCTCTGACGGACCCGCACATTCTGCGGCTGCTCGATCAGGTCGAAGCGCTGGGCCACGAGGGGCCACGACACGTCGCGATCCTGTGCGACCCTGGCAAGGACGTTCGTGCAATCTACGGTCGCATGCTCGAGAAACGCTACGGCGTCTCGCCGATCTTCTATCGGGAAGGCTCGACCCGCTCGAACGGCGGCAAGTATCGATTCTTCCCGCAATTCATAGCAGCGCTGGCAGCGGCTGTGAGCAATCGAGACCCGCAGCTCGAAGCGGCGAGCCGGCGCTCGCTCGGGCCCTATCCAACGCCGTCGAAAGCCATCAAGGATCCAGACGATCTCAACCGGGGTCGATTTGGCCGAAGTGCGCGGCGCGACGGACTCATCCTGTCCGCTACCGTCGTCGAGGACAGCGATGACGATGAATGGTTCGATATAAAACTGTCGATCAAGAGGGATCCCGAGCATCCCGGCCGGGCGCTCGACGAAGGTTCGAACATCGAGCTGCACCTGCACGACACCTTCCCCAAATCGAAGGTCCTCGTGCGGGTAAAGAAAGGCCGCGCCGAGTACCGGTGTTACGCGTGGGGTGCGTTCACGGTGGGCGCCGTCGTTCCAGGGCGCACTTGTCTGGAATTGGATTTGAGCCGCCTCGAACACGCGCCGCCAAAATTCCGCGGCCGCTGAGGCCCCGGCCACCATCGAACCTGGGGGAAACCTCGACACACGACCGCCGACGCTCCCGCGTCGGCGGCCGGATCGATGTCATGGCTGCTGAAATTTGAGCTGGGCCGGCAGGAACGCATTCTCCGTCGTGAGTGGATAGCCCTCGATCGTGACAGTGCCCTGCTGGATCGAGCCCGTGAACGCTCCTTCGCCGCCAAGCACGGTGAAATTCAGCCGGCCGCTCGCATCGCTGGTGTAGTTCCCCGCGGACTGCATGAAATGTTCGAGATTGCCCGCCGGTCGTTCCTCGACCCACACGTGCCGCAGCGACCAGGTGCCCGAGCCATCGCCGTCGAAATCCGCCAGCGACAGCCGTCCGCCGGTGATCTTTTCAGGATTCTCCCAGCTCTCGCGAGGCAGCTCCTCGGACGGCAGGCCCCGACCGTTGTACTCGACCAGATCGAAGTAGCAGGGTTCGCCCACGTTCGCCGGCGTGCACAGGCCCGACTGCACACGAATGTTTGCAACGAGCGTCACAAGCTCGCCCTGCAGCGTGGTGTATTCCGTGGAGACCGCCACCGGGTTGGACTGAGGCACAGCGGCAGGTGCGGTGTACACGGCCGAACGATCGTCCTGTACCGCAACGGTGCCCACGTGGCCGTCGCCTCCCGACACCCCGTTGACCGACCAGTTCCTGACGAGATTCCGGATCACCGTGCTCGGCTGACAATCCGCGACGAGCGCGGTGAGCAGGTCGTCAGACTGCGCGCGTTCGCAAACCACGACCGACAGAGAAACCGTCTCGCCCGGCTTCACCGTTGCCGATTGCGGGGAAAGCTGCGCTCCACTCACGAGCGACCAGTCGCTGAAGTGAGTCGTGTTGACCGAAACCGTTCCTTCGTCAGCATCGAGTTGCACGGTTTCGTGCAGCTCCCAGAAACCGTTGCGATTCTGGCTCGCCACGCGCAGCAGCTGCGGCGCCGTGCCCATCACCTGCTCCGGCGTGTAATTGAATGTGAGCCGCACCGGACTGGCGAACGTGACACCTTCGGGACCGAGCCGGAAGGCGCCGCCGATCTTCCCGTGCGCATTATTCGAGATCGGCTGGATGCTGAAGGTCTGCTCCGCTGTAAGCGCGCCGGCAGGCACCTCGATGCGCAACGCGCCGTCGGCCGACTCGATAACACCGCCTGCCGGCCCGACCGCCTGCGTCACCTCGGCATCGAGCGGGCTGCCCACGGCGGTGGCAACCGCTGTAACGGGGCCTCGCTGCACTGGCGGCGGATCGTCGCGGTCGCCGTCATCGGAGCTCGAACCGCCACCACCACATCCGGCGAGCATCAACAGCAATCCACCGGTCCAGATCATGCGCGCCGTGCCCTTGCGGACTGCGGCCCGACCCTCACTTTTTCCAGAAAACATCGATCTTTTCACGCTCACTCTTGCCTCTGCAGTACGACGTGTGGCTGGCCGATAGCCGAAAAGCGCCACGCGATTCGGACAGGATCGCGGCGTGGAGGCGTGTCTGTCTTGGCGTCAGGCGAACTGATGCTGCAGGGAACGAATATCGTGACCAAAGGGCATGTGACGGCCCGTTGGCCCGAGCTTCAGCGAATGCGCTTGCGCATGGCTTCCGCCCGAACGTCCGATGGCGTCACGCCATAGCGGCGGCGAAAGGCTCGATTGAAGTTTGAAAGGTCCGCGAAGCCGGATTCGAACGCGATCTCCGAAATGGCCCGGCCCTCGGTACCCGCGTCGAGACGCTGGAATGCCAGCGCGAGCCGGCTGTCACGCACGAACTCCGTGAACGTCGTGCCATCGCTCTCGAACAGATGCTGGACGTAACGCGGCGTCACGCCGTGACTGCTGGCGATGGAATTCACACTGAGAGCAGGATCCCTGACTCGTTCGAGAATGTCTTTCTTGATGAGCTCCAGACGCGCGGCGCGAATGCCGCGCTCGTTGCGCTCCGAGCCTCCCTGCACGAAGCCGTCGAGGACGACGGCGATCAAATCATGAATATGACTTGCGGCCATCTGCTGCGCCTTGTCCCCTTCTGGCGGCGCCTGCCGGAGCAGGTTCGCGTAACCGATGAATAACGACGCGCCCGGAGCGTTAGCTGGAATGTGATAGAAGGGCGCGAGATCGAGACGGGGCACCCGTTCGGCCACTTGCAAAGACCCGAGGGAAACCACTTCCACCGTGGCGCGAGGATGCCGGACCTCGAAGCACGTCGCCTCGTTGACGATCATCAGATCGCCGGCTTTCACAGTGAACGCCCGGCTGCCCGCCACGGAGACCTCGTGATCCTCGGACACGATCGCCAGCGTGTAGTTATCTCGCCCGTCGCTCAGCAGATCGCGCGGGCGGCAGCCGATGATCGGTGGATAGTGAGCGCGCGCGATACCCACGGCATCCGGCAGTGCGAACACCGCTATGTCGATGCGCAGGTCTGCTTCGTTCAGCGGAGTAAACCGCATGCCCGCCCAATGGCGTGCGATGAAGTCGTGCAGATACTCCAAACGCTCCGGTTCGGGAACATTCTCGGTCGAGACTCGCTGCACCTGTGCTGTCGTCATTCGATCAGGTCGCGTCAGGGCTTACGGCCGCACCGCCGGGGTTTCCATCGGCAGGCCCCTGGCGCGCTCCATCAGAAACAGTTCGATATCCACGAATTCGGGCGCACCGAAGTCGAACGGCTGCGCGCGCACTCCGACCAGACAGCCGCGCAACCGGCGCTGCAGGGAACCGACGGTCTGCCATTCCAATCGGTACAAGGGATAACCCGTCGGGTGGCCTTGCGGAATGACGCTGCCGCCGAGGCGCGCGCCCCAGCGCTCGTCGTGACAGGAGGCACAGGAGAGTTGCAGTTGGCCCAGACGCCGATTGAACCAGTCGCGACCGTTGTCACGAAATGGCTGAAGTCGAGGATCGTCGGGCGGTGCTATGGGCATGTTCCGGGACTGATAGGCAACATACGCCGTGAGTGCCAGCAGCTCATCGCTTTGCTGCGTGAGTGACGGCGCGCCCTGGCGTTTGGCGCGGCATTGATCGATGCGGCTCATCAGGTCGATCGGCCGCTTCGTTTCCTCGTCGAATGCTGGATACCGGGCCGCGACGCCACGCATGCTGTCGACGGCATCGTCGTGGCAGCTCGCGCACGATTTACCAGCGCTGCCTCGTGACTCGCCCCACAGCCGCTCGCCATCCGCGACCCACAACATGCCGGGATTGCTGGTTTCGTCGGACTGCATGGCCTGCGTCTGCGGCGACATGAACTCGAAGCCGGAACGCCGGTCTTTCGGAGCGATGTCGGCAACGGCGCCCACGGCAGCAACGACCAGGGCACCCAGAAGCGCGAGCCGCAACATTACGTCACCGTGATTTCGGCGGACGTGCTCTGCGTCTCACCTTGGTCGTCGGTCCACTCGAAGGTCAGCGTGCCGCTCCCGGTCGCCACGGTGCTGAAGGCCATGTAGGGATTGGCCGAGATCGCCGGAAACAGCTCGGCGGAAAAGATCTCCTCGCCCGCGTATTTGCAAACGAATCGATTGATGATGTTGCGCGGAATCGTGACGCCGTTCGGCCCTTCGCGATAGCCGGTTTCCATGACGTGCTGGATCATCGCGCGAACCTCGATGATTTCGCCGCGCCTGGCGGTCTTCGGTACGTTGACGAGGGCGCGGATCATTGCTGAGAAATATCCTCGATGCAGGCCGCAAGCGTCACGATCACTTTTGCCTGGGCGGACCAGAACGCACCGTCGCTGGTTTCAGCCAGCGCGACCACCGTTTGCGAGGCCGCGAGGCGGATGCGCGTCGCTACACGCGCCCGGCCACTGCGTCGGCCGAGATGAAACACGGCAACATCGGCCTGCGGATTCTTCTCGTTGAACAGCGCGATGCGCCGTACGTGATCGGCCGCAGTCATGGGACTGTCGACTTCAACGGTGACCGGCACCGCGTTGCCGTTCTCCACCAGCGGCGAGATCTCGAATTTCACACGAGCTTCGCGCACGGCGGCGCCACCCGTGAACGAGCGAATCGCTTCATCGAGTGTGGGCCGAGTGCTCTTCATCGGCGCAACGTCTGCAGATAGGCCACCAAATCCTCGATCTCCTCCGCCGTCAGCACTGGCTTGTCACGCCAGGCGTCGGCAACGCGAGTGTTCCTGTCATTCGGGACGACGCCGTAGTAGGTCGGCATGATGCTGGCCGGATTCAGGCGCTTCATATCCACGATTCGCAGGCGCAGCTGACCGGCCGACAGTCGCTCGCCGATGCCCGTCAGGTCCGGAGCCAGCGTGCCTTGCAAGTGCGGCTCGGGAAACGGCCCCGAATGGCACAACACGCACAGGCTCTTGTGTCGCTGCTGGATGAGCTCGGCCCCTCGCTTCGCATCGCCAGCCTGGCCCGTCAACGATTTCTCGATGGCATCACCCGTGACGGCATAGGGCCGCACGCTCTGCTGCGTCGAAGTCGCCGACGCGACGGTCGTCAACGCGCACAGTGTCCACGCCAGCCACTTCATCCCATCCTCATCCGAAAACGCCCTGAGTGATGGTCTTGAACCATGCCTCCGCGTAGACCGCTTCCTGTGCGCGCACGGATTTCGGCGCATCGAGCTGACTGACCCCGCCCGCGCCAGGCACATCGGTGAGCAGCCCATTCGCAGGTTGATAGACGCCGGCGATGGAGATTCCATAGTCCGGCGCCACCAGGCTGTAACAGGTATTGATGAGCTTGGGCGTCGCAGGCGTGCGTTCGCGCAGCAGATCGACCACCGCGGTGGCACAAACACGCGCCTGAGAATTCGCGGAGAACGCCGACTTGGGCATGCCGCCAGCAATGATGGCATCACCAATGAGGTGCACGCCCGGCTGCAGCTTGGATTCGAACGTCACCGGATCGACCGGACACCATCCCGTTTGATCGGCCACGCCGGCGAGCGCCGCGACCGCCGCGGCACGCTGCGGAGGAATCACATTGCCGACGTCGGCACGATGGCTGCCGAATTCGGTGACGAACGTGCGAGTGTCCGGCTCGACGCGAGTGACATTGCCGCCGGACGACAGGCCCACCCATTCGATCAGGCCCGGATAAAGCTCGTGCCACGCCGCCTCGAACAGCTTCTGCTTGGAAAACGCATCCTTGGCATCGAGCAGGATCAGCTTGGAACGGGGCTTGCGGGTCTTGAGATAATGAGCGATGAGGCTGGCCCGTTCGTAGGGCCCGGGCGGACAGCGGAACGGATTCGCCGGCGCGGACATCACCACCACGCCGCCATCCTTCATCGCTTCCAGCTGACGACGCAACAGCAATGTCTGCTCGCCCGCTTTCCATGCATGCGGCATCACCTCCGCCGCAGCCTCGGTGTAGCCGGGAATCGCGTCGAAGCGCAGATCCACGCCCGGAGCCACCACGAGACGGTCGTAGCTGAGCTGCTTGCCGTCATCGAGACGAACCGTCCGTTGCCTGGCGTCGACCGCGGTCACCTTGCGATGAACCACCTCGATGCCGTCGGCTCGCACGCGGTCATAGCCGAACTTCTGCTGCTCCAACGGGCGCAGCCCGGCGAGCACCGCGTTGCTCAACGGACAGGCGATGTAAGTCGGGTTTGCTTCGACGAGCGTCACGGCAATGCCGCGATCCGCGCTCTTGATCAAGCGAGCGCAACTCGCTCCACCGAATCCACCCCCGATCACGACGACGCGCGGGGCTGCCTTGGTCGCCGCTCGAGCCGTGGGCATTCCAAAGGCCGCGAGCATGCCGCCCGCGGCGAGACCGCCGAGGACGGCGCGCCGGCTACTTGGTTTTGGAGCGCGCATACCAGTCGGCGATGGCCTTGATTTCTTCATCCGAAAATCCCCTGGCGATGCGATTCATCACGGTGGCGGGTCGCGTACCGGAGCGAAACGCCTGCATGGCCGTGACGATCTGCTCGGCCGTGAAATTCCCGAGCGGCAGCACCGGGCTGCCGTCTGCGGCGACAGTGTGGCAGCCGAGGCACGCCGCAGCCCCGGGCGGTGAAGCAGCCCATGACGAAACCGGCGCGGCGATCAGTGTCGCCGCGACGATCGCATAGCCTCGGCGAATCATGCGAGGCTATGTTTCTTCAGCGGCAGCGTGCGAATACGTTTGCCCGTGGCTGCGAACAACGCATTCAGCACCGCCGGAGCGGCAACCGCGATGGTCGGCTCGCCCACGCCGCCCCAGAACCCGCCCGACGGCACGATGTGAGTTTCCACTTTCGGCATCTCCGCCATGCGCATGACCTGATACGTGTGGAAATTGTCCTCCACCATGCGGCCGCCCTGCATCGTACATTCACCGAACAATGCCGCCGACAGGCCATACACGAACGAGCCTTCGACCTGACGTTCCACCTGCGCCGGATTGACGACGTGTCCGGCGTCGGTGGCCGCGACGATGCGATGGATCTTCAGCTGACCCGCCTCGACGGACACTTCCGCCGCGGCGGCCACATAGCTGCCGAAGCCCATGATCTGAGCGAGACCCCGCCCCACGCCCTTGGGTGCGGGCGTATCCCAACCGATGCCTTTCGCCACGGTTTCCAGGGTAGCGAGATGCTTCGGATGATTCTTCAGCAGCTTGCGACGGAACACGAGCGGATCGACGCCGGCCGCATGCGCCAGCTCCTCGATGAAAGATTCGAGATAGAACGCGTTCTGATTCAGATTCACGCCGCGCCAGAAGCCCGGCGGCACCGGCGGATTGCGCATGGCGTGATCGATGAGCAGGTTCGGAATCGTGTAGCCGATGTGGCCTTCGTCGCCGGTGAGGTTCAGGCCCTGGAACACAGCGGGATCTTTACCGCCCTGCATGCCCTCGGGCCGCACCGCGGCCAGAATCGACTGACCGGAAATGCGCATGTGCATGGCCGTCACGTTGCCTGCGTCGTCCAACGATGCAGTGAGCTTGCACTGGGTCGTCGGATGATACGCACCGTGCAGCATGTCCTCTTCGCGAGTCCAGATCATCTTGATCGGCGTGCCCGGCATCTGCTTGGCGATCAGCACCGATTGACGCACGTAGTCCTGGAAGTTGCCGCGTCGGCCGAAGCCGCCGCCCAGATGCAATTTGTAGACTTCACATTGTTGCACCGGCAGGCCCGCGGCCTCCGCCGCCGCTGCCAGACTCGCTTCGCCGTTCTGCGTCGGCACCCACACTTCGCACTTCTGCGGCGTGTAGCGAGCGGTCGCGTTCATCGGCTCCATCGTCGCGTGGTTCTGATACGGAAAGGCGTAGACGGCCGAAATGGTCTTTTTCGCTCCCGCGAGCGCCGCCGGCGCGTCGCCCACGGTCGTTTGCACGAAAGCGTCTTTCGCATCGAGACCGCCCTTGAGCATCTCGGCGATCGACTCGCTGGACACGCCGGTGTTGGGACCTTCATCCCACACGATGGGCAGCGCATCCATCGCGGTCTTCGCCTGCCACCAGGTGTCGGCGACGATGGCAACGGTCGTGTCGTCGATCTGCATGACCTTGCGCACGCCCGGCATCTTTGTCACCGCAGCAGCATCGAAGCTCTTCAGCTTGCCGCCGAAATACGGGCACGCGCGCACCGTGGCATTCAACATGCCCGGCAGCTTCAGATCGGTGCCGTAGATCTGCTTGCCGGTGAGCTTGTCCGCCGTGTCCAGCCGGGGCAGCGGTTTGCCCGCGATCTTCCACTGCTTGGGATCCTTGAGCGTCACGTCCTTTGGCGGAGTGAGTTTCGCAGCCGCGGTGGCCACTTTGCCGAACGTGACTTTGCGATTGCTCTTCTGGTGCGTGATGACGCTGTTGGCGGCGACACACTCGCTCGCCGGCACTTTCCACTCGGCCGCGGCCGCCGCAATCAACATCTCGCGGGCCGTGGCACCGCCCTTGCGCACGTAGTCGTGCGACTCGCGAATGCCTCGACTGCCACCCGTGGAAAAATTACCCCATACCCGATCGCGCGCCAGGTTCTGGCCCGGCGTCGGATACTCGGTGGTGACCTTGGACCAATCGCACTCCAGCTCCTCGGCGACCAGCTGAGCCAGCCCCGTCAGCGTGCCCTGGCCCATTTCGGAACGGGCGATGCGGATGATGACCTGGTCGTCGGGCTGGATGACGACCCATGCATTCACTTCCGCCGCGCTCTTGGCGGGCGCCGCCGCCCCGGCGAACGGCACATGAAAGCCCAGCGACAGGCCGCCAATGGCGGAGGCGGAGCCGATCAGAAAACTACGACGGGAAACCTGCGTTGCGATGCTCATGGTGCGCTCCTCAGGTGCTCTGCTTGGCCGGCAGGCCCGAGGCGGCCAGCTTGATCGCTTCGCGCACGCGGTTGTACGTCCCGCAGCGGCAGATGTTGGTGATGCTCGCGTCGATGTCGGCATCGGTGGGCTTGGGATTGTTCTTCAGCAGCCCGGCCGCCGCCATGATCATGCCCGACTGGCAGTAGCCGCACTGAGGCACGTCGAGCTTCAGCCAGGCCTGCTGCAGCGGGTGGGAGCCATCGCTGGAGAGTCCTTCGATGGTCGTAATCTGTTGCTCAGCTGACAGCGCGCTGACAGGCAGGACACAGGAGCGCACCGGATTGCCGTCGATGTGCACGGTACAGGCACCGCATTGAGCGACGCCGCAGCCGTACTTCGAGCCCGTGAGCCCCACCTGCTCCCGTAAAACCCATAATAACGGGGTATTCGGATCGACTTCGATGTCGCGGACCGTTCCGTTGACGTTCAACTTGGCCATACTTTCTCCTGGCAATCGGGCTGGGGCACAGCGGGCGAATGCGGCAATATAAGCCGTCGACGCCGGAAGGAAAACGGCGCAGTGGCAACGCGCAAGGACTGCGCAGAATTCACAGGATCGGACTAGGGAGCCGGAGTTTCAGGCAAGCGCGAACGCCACCCGAAGTTGCGCGGCGTTTTAGGTCGAGACTGGCTGGGATCAGCCGCCGCCCCAGGGACCGCGAAGGACCTCGGCGCTGCGCGGATACTGTCGCGGCACGTGCTGTACCGTGACCCACTTGTCGCTGGTGAACGCCTGGACCGCCCACTCGCCACCGAAGCGACCGATCCCGGAGTTCTTCTCGCCGCCGAACGGATTGTTGGGCAGATCGTTCACCGGTTGATCGTTCACGTGCGCCATCCCTGCCTGCAGCTGGACCGCGAAGTGGGTTGCGCGCTCGATGTCGCGACTGAACACCGCGCTGGAGAGTCCGAACGTCGTCTGATTGGCAAGCGTCAGCGCCTCCGCCTCGTCCGCGGCTGGGATGATGGGTGCGATCGGGCCGAATATTTCTTCACGCGCGAGCGGCATGTCGTTGCGCACTTCCGAGAACACGTGCGGCGGCAACACCTGCCCTTGCGCCTCGCCGCCCAGCACCTCACGTGCACCGGTCGAGCGCGCTTCGGCGATGCGCTGCTGCAGACCGTTCAGCTGCTTTTCGTTGATGATCGGGCCGATCAACGTTTCCGGATCGGCGGGATCGCCCGCTTTCAGCTCGCGCGCACGCTCCACGAAACGCTCCACGAACGGCTCGTACACCTTGCGCTCGACGATGAAACGGTTGGTGATCATGCAGATCTGTCCCTGATGCAGGAACTTTCCGAACACCGCCGCTTCGACCGCCTGCTCCATGTCCGCATCCGCCAGCACGACGAACGGCGAGTTGCCGCCGAGCTCCAGCTCCAGACGTTTCATCGTCGGCGCCTCGGCGGCGAGCCGCCCGATGTTGCGCCCGACGGGGGTCGAACCGGTGAAGGAAATGACACGCGACGCCGGATGACGCACGAACGCATCGCCGATGCTGCTGCCGGCACCGACGACGACATTCAGCACCCCGGCCGGCAGCCCGGCTTCCTCGAAAATCTTTGCCAGCAGCAGTCCGCCCGTCACAGGCGTATCGCTCGCGGGCTTGAGTACGACGGCATTGCCCAGCGCGAGCGCGGGAGCGACCGAACGGTTGCTGAGCTGCAGTGGCCAGTTCCATGGGCTGATGACGCCGACCACACCGACCGGTTGTGAATACACCCGGCATTCCTTGCCAGGAACATCGCTGGGCAGAATGCGGCCTTCCACCCGATAGGGCGCAAAGGCGGCTTCGAGCATCACCGCATGCACGGCGGCCCATTCGAGCTCGGCCTTGATGCGCGTGCTGCCCGCCTCCTTGATCAGCCAGTCGACGATCTCGTCATGGCGCGCCTCCATGACGGTTGCAGCCTGTCGCATGATCATGGAGCGCTCGGATGGCAGCCGTTCCGCCCACGCACGCTGCGCTTTCACTGCAGCCGCATGCGCATCGTCCACGTCACGCTCGTTCGCATGCGGAATCTCGGTGAGCAACTCGCCGGAATAGGGATTGTGATCGGCGAGCCGACCTTCGCCCTGGCCGCTGCGCCACGCGCCATCGATGAATTGGCATTCGAAACCCGAGAACCGCTTTGCGCGGGCTCGCGACTTGACGTTGGCAGCCATGGCTCATCTCCACACACGCTTTAGCACGCAATCCAGCGATGCCGCGTTTGTTCCGTCCGACGACGCCGGACGGTGTCAGTTGGGGATTACGCGACCGCCACCCGCTCGTACAACAAAGGTCGCGCTTCATTCCAGTGCTCGCGCCGTACTTCGGAGGCGGGTCGGTCGTAGTACTTCCAGCCCAGATCCCGGGCGTTGAGCCCAACGAAGTGCGCGCCGCAAGTGCCGAGCGCGCGGGTGTGCGGTGGGAATGGCGAGCAGATGGAAACTTCGTCCGTGGTCACCACATCGGTTCCGAACAGATTCAAGGCGGCGACCTGCAGGCCTTGTTCGTCCGTCTCCGAGCGCAGCACACACCCTTTCGCCTGCAGCAGATCACGCAGCGCTCGTTCGAAATCCAACCCGCCGGGCGTGCCCCGGATGCCGGAGTTTCTCGGCTCCGGCCCGCACAGGTCGGCGAATTCCCCGTAGCACGCCCGCATGTCCGCGGCGATCACGCACCGGGGCTGAGCGCTGCTCAATGCCGCCTGCAATGCGCCTGGCGCTTTCCAAAGAATACAGTCGTTGTCGAGCGCCAGCTCGTATCGATCGGGGAACAGGCGGACCGGCGCGAATTTCCAACCGACGCCCTCGGCCATGCCGCGATCCAGGTGCGGCGCGAGCCAGCGTGGCAACAGGTCATCGGCTTTGATCCACGCGACCTGCACCGGCAAGGTTCCCGTGCGTTGTATGGCATCGGCGAGCGATATCGCATTCACACAGATCGCATATCGCGCCTGCGGCCCGAACACCTGCCAGGCGCCCCACACCGACAGTCGCAGCGCTTCGAACCCCTGCTCGCTTACGTCACCGATGGTCCAGCGCACGCCCAGCTTTGACGAATCAAGTGTAGCCATCGCAAGCCCTTCGACGGTCAAGTCTGCCGCTTGATGATGGTGGTCTCGCTCCAGAATCGCCGTGTCGCCGGATCGCCCCAGCTCGCGACATACCTTGAATCCGCCCGGCCCCGCTTCGTTCCATCGCAGGGAAAATCCGAGTACCAGAACTTTTCACGGCTTGCCCGCGTCTGGCTGGTATCCCCGGAGGATCCGCCGTGTTCGAGATCGCACCTCGTCCTGAATCGGCAGTCATCGCGCAAGGCTGCGTCCGCGTGCAGCTGACCTATCGCCTGTGCACGGAAGCGGACCTGCCGGCGCTGGAGTGGATGGGCCTGTTCACGACGCATCGTCAGATCATCCGCACGACGTTCGAGAAACAGCAGCAAGGGAACGTTTGGATGGTGCTGGCGGTCGCGAGCGGTTTTCCCGTTGCCCAGGTGTGGATCGACGCGGCCGAGCGAGGTTCCATCCTTTGCCCGCGGCTGTGGGCGATGCGAGTATTTCCACCGCTGCAAGGCGCCGGCATTGGAACGGAGTTGTTGCTGCACACGGAAACATTCGCCAGGGACCGTGGCGCCCACGAGCTGGAGATTGGCGTGGAGCCCGACAATGCGGGTGCCCGGCGCTTCTACGTTCGACTCGGCTATCGTCGGGTCGGTCACGTGGTCGAAGCGGCAGAACACGAAACTGACGAGCAGCGCCAGCGAGCGGGAATCGAGCAAGAGCTGTTGCGCAAATCATTGCGGCTCGCGGCTCGTGAATAGCCGACGCCAATTGGAGCGCGGCCGCGCGCCCCACAGATATTTGTATCGCTCTTCGCCTCGCAGGAAATGGAACTGCTCGCCCGTCCGTCTCGCGCGTTCAATCGCATCGCCGAGCAACAAGGCACCCGCGCCGAGTCGGCTGAACTCCGGATCGTAGCCGGTCATATAGCTGAGCAGTTCTTTGCGCCCCCTGAGCAGCAGATGGGCAGCGACCGGAATCTGGTCGCAGAACATCACCAGCAATATGCATCGGCCCGAGGCAATCCAGTCCGGCACCGATCGCATCAACAAATCATGAACCCGCCGGTCCGCGGTCACTCCCGGCGCACCTTCGCTCCGCCAGCGCTTGCGATGCAGCTCATCGAGCATCGCGAGCGACTCGCGAGCCGACTCGATCGAGGCTTGTTCGATCCGCAGGTTTCCGAAAGCTCGGGCGCGCCGCCATCCGGTACGCAGCGCCTGCAGGCGGTGAGCCGGTAGCACCTGTTTCAAATCGGACGCGCCGCTGGGAATTGCCAGCACCGGGCAGGTGCTGCATTCGGCTCGTTGCTCGATCATCCCGGTCGGTACGGAGAGACTCATTGCCGCCGACTCGGGGCGCAACTCGCACAGCTCCCAGCTGCCGAGCTCATCGCGCCGAGCGGCGATGTGATCGCCCAGCAGCCGATCGACCTCGACGAACGCCTCCGGCGCGATCAGTACATCCAGATAGTCGGACACGCCGATCCCGAGCGGCAGCATGCGCGGGCGACCCGCCGCAGTGGTTTCAGCATAGAAAGGCGCACAGCCGATCAGCTTGCCCGCGCGACGCACGCAGATCACGTGCAATGAGCCTGGCGAGAAACAATGCCACCAGCCGATGAGCCACGAGGGCTGCTGGAAAGGCGTTGCCGGAGGAGACCGCTCGTACAAAGCATCCCACTCCGGCTGCAGCCGCTCCAGATCGGCGCACTCGGTGATCACCTCGATGCGATCACGCATGCACCCTCTCATGTGAGTTTTCTATCGGGGCGCACCTGTGTGACGACAGCCGCGTGTACAACGCGAAGTACTCTCGAATCATCTGGTCGTGCGAGCACCTGCTGCGCCCCGCTTCCAGACAGTACTGACCATTGAGCTTGGCAGCGTCGACGATCGCTGCCGGCAATTCTGCCGGCGTATCGACCAGGAAGCCGGTGCGGCCGTCCTCGATCAGCTCCTGCAGCGCTGGGGATTTGAGCGCCACTACCGGCGCCCCGGCAGCCAACGCCTCGCGCGCCACCAGCGAGCTCGTTTCTGGAACCGTCGTCGTGACGATGACGCAGCGGGCTTCATGCAGCAGACGTCGCTTCGTCGCGCCGGCAACCGAGCCGATGAAGTGACATTTGCCCACCAGGCGCGCGGCAACCTGCTCCCGGAAATAGCGCAGATGATCCGCATAAGGGAACGCCTTGCCGGCGACGATCAAAGGCACATCGGCGCGTGCGCATGCATCGATCGCCAGGTGCGTGCCCTTCTCCGGACAGATCCTTCCCAGCCAGACCGCGAATCTGCGCGGGCCGCGAAACGGCCTCTCGACCGTCGATTCGACACTGTTTTCGATCGGCGCGAGCAGACCCGGCACATCCCCGAAGCTCGCGTGCTGAGCGCGTGACACGCAGTTCATCCACAGCCGGGGCCGTCGCAGGTGCAGATCGCTCTCGCGGTAATAGGAACGAGGCATATGCAAGGTCACGAGGACCGGCACATCCGCGTCCGGCAGCAAGGCGGGAAAGTTCAGCGCATGTATGTGGACCAGATCCGGCCTGCAGCGCCGAATCGACAGGTTCAGCGCTCGTCGCACCTCGGCTTCGGCCTGGCGCAGACAGCTCGAATCGTACACGGCGGCGTTGCACTGAACGGGAATGAGATTGCCCGATACCGCCGCTCCGGCCATCGCGATCACCGTGGAGGTATGCCCCGCCGCCACCAGCGCCCGGTCAAGGTGAAACAACACCTGTTCGGCGCCGCCCACGCAGTCGCTGTGCACGGGTGCCAGTGGATAGGCGACGCTGACGATCTGCAGTGACATGACTCGGGTCCGCTGTCAGCCTCCAGGCAAGCTCGCGTCGAGCCTCCGTTGGGTCGCCTGGACCAGCGCTTTCCACAGCTCGCCGGACATGCCCCAGGGATAGCGCTCGTACAGCAGTGCCCTGCCGTTGGGCGGTTGGGAAAAGTCATATTCGGGTGCGAGTCGGAAGCGCTCCGTCGTCGTGTCGAATTGGCCGAGCACGCCGCGTTGGGAACGATGCGCAGCCAGCATTCGCAACTTGCACGAGCGGGCCGCCCGCGACAGAACCACTTCGAGCTCGGGATGCTCGCACGCACACGGAAAACGCTGCCGGAGCATTCCATGCGGTCCGTTCGTGTAGAACGGCATCTCGATCACGCTCACGTCCTGACCCCGTCGGCGCAGCAACCTGGCGCAGTGATGCGCCACGCAGGCCGTCGCGTCATGATCCGGATGGCCGCCTTCATACGCATGCGTCATGAGGATTCGGGTGCCTCGCCGGCGCAACAACGGCAGCAGTTCATGCACGGCTTCAAACATATGAAAGCTGGCGCGCTGATCGCCAACTCCGAGCGCAATCAATTCGACGGGTGCGTTACATACGGTCAGCGCATTCCTCAGCTCGGCCGCGCGGAGTGCTGCGTATTCCTCGCGCGACCTCAAATTTTCACGGCGCGCATCCGCCAGATTCTCGGGCGAACCGTCGGTCGTCACCGTCAGCAGCGCGCCACGCAGACGAAACAGTTGACCGCCGCAGCCGAGCGTCTCGTCATCGGGGTGGGCGACCAGCAGCGCCACCTGCGACGCATCGATCGCCCGATCCGATCCGACCAGGCGCTCCAGGAACTGTTCGGTGTGAGACATCGCGGCACGAACCAAGGCAGGTGCATAGCTGATTCGCAACCAGCTACTCTGGTTCCGCAAGATCGACAAAATCCGGCTGCGCCGCAGCTTCGGCGGGGTCGAGCGCGGGCTGCAAACGCGATCGGCGACAACCAGCTACACTTACGGCTTTCGCCATAGCGCCGGAAAGCCCATGTCCGCACAGATGATTGATGTACGCAGCGATACGGTCACCCGACCGACGCCCGCCATGCTCGAAGCGATGTTACAGGCCGATGTCGGTGACGACGTGTACGGCGAGGACGAGACCGTCAACGCCCTGCAAAGCGCGGCCGCCGACCTGTTCGGCCATGAAGCCGCCCTGTTCTGCCCGACCGGCACCATGACCAACCAGATCGGGCTCAAGGTGCATCTGCGGCCCGGCGACGAAGTCATCTGCCATGCGCTCGCGCACGTCTATCTCTATGAAGGCGGCGGAATCGCGGCCAACTGCGGCGCATCGGTGCGATTGCTTCACGGCCAGAACGGCCGATTCACGGCAGCCGACGTGCGCGCCAACATCAACAATCGCGATGACGCGCACCTCCCCTGGACGCGGGTCGTGGCGATCGAGAATACCGTCAACAAGGGCGGCGGTTGTTGCTGGGACCTGCAGGAGATCGAGCGAATCCGGGCGGTATGCGACGAGCACGACCTGGCGCTGCATCTCGATGGAGCACGGCTGTTCAACGCCCTGGTCGCGCGCAATGAATCACCGCGGGACTACGGACGCCTGTTCGACACCATCTCGATCTGCCTTTCCAAGGGGCTCGGCGCGCCGGCGGGCTCATTGCTCATAGGCTCCAAGAAGCTCATCGCCCGCGCCCATCGCTACCGCAAGCTGATGGGCGGCGGCATGCGCCAGTCGGGCTACATCGCAGCCGCCGGCTTGTTTGCGCTGGA
This sequence comes from uncultured Steroidobacter sp., assembly GCF_937958065.1. Classification (GTDB taxonomy): domain Bacteria; phylum Pseudomonadota; class Gammaproteobacteria; order Steroidobacterales; family Steroidobacteraceae; genus Steroidobacter. The sequence goes on along the minus strand of NZ_CALFXI010000042.1, from coordinate 3,360 downwards.
GCACAACATTCCGCGACTCAAAGAGGATCATGCCCGCGCCAGACGACTGGAAGCCGAGCTGCGCACGCTGCCGTTCGTGGAATCCGTGCTCCCCGTCGAGACCAACATCGTCATCTTCAACCTGACTCCGTCGCTGCAACCGGAGGTGTTCCTGCAACGCTTGGGACAGCAGCGGGTGCGCGCCCTGAGCATGGGCCAGCAAACCATTCGCTTCGTGTTTCACTTGAACATCGACGACGCCGATACGGACGCACTCATCGCCGCGCTTCGTTCGATCTGAAGCCGGCTTCGTCAACGACGACGCGGGCGCGCGTGAATCGAGCGCCCGCGTGGCCGCCGGCTCATGGCCGGATCATCACTTTGATCGACTCGCGATCGTTCATCTCACGGTAGCCGTCGGGCACGCCGTCGAGATCCACGACCCGGTCGAACACTCTGCCCGGCTGGATACGTCCTTCCAGAATGTCCGGCAGCAGCTCGTCGATGAAAGCACGCACCGGCGCCGGTCCGCCGCCGATGGTTACATTCCGGTAGAACGCCGACTGCGAGGCCGGCATGGCCTCATCCTGCGGCACGCCGACTCGGCCGACCGCCCCGCCCGGGCGAGTGATCTCGATCGCCGTCGCCATCGCATCGGCATTGCCGACGCATTCCAATACGCCGTGAGCGCCGTGCCCGCCTGTCAGCTCCCGCACACGCTCGATCGCTTCGGGCCCACGTTCGCTGACGACATCCGTCGCGCCGAACTCACGTGCGAGGGCAATTCGATCCGGATGACGACCCAGAATGATGATGCGCTCGGCACCGAGGCGCTTTGCCGCAATGACGCCACACAGACCCACCGCGCCGTCGCCCACCACTGCTACGTCCTTGCCCGGACCGACTTTTGCGACCAAGGCCGCATGGTGCCCGGTGCCCATCACATCCGACAGCGTCAGCACCGAAGGCATGAGCTCATCTTCGACCTGCTGCTCGATCGCAAACAGCGTTCCGTCTGCGTTTGGAATGCGAATGGCTTCGGCCTGCGCTCCGTTCATACCTCTGTTGCCGAAGAACGCGACGTGGACGCACGCGGTGTACAAGCCTTCCCTGCAGAACGCGCAGGTGCCATCCGAGCATGCGAACGGCATGATCACCGTATTGCCGGGCTTCAGCGTCCGCACATCGCTGCCCACGTTTTCGACCACGCCAAGCGCTTCGTGGCCCATGGATTGCCCCTGTTCCGATCGCTCCATGCCGCGATACGGCCAGAGGTCGCTGCCGCAGATGCAGGCCCGCGTGATACGTACGACGGCGTCGGTCGGTTCGACAATGGTCGCGTCGGGAACGTTCTCGATTCGAACGTCGCCGGCCGCATGCATGATCGCTGCGCGCATGATTGTGCCCTCTCGAAATTGTCGCAGTTCGCAACTGCCTGCGCTTAACGCAGCGAGCGGCACAAGAGTTACGGATCGAAAGGTTCGCGATGCGCCTGGTCCGTCCTTCCCCGACGGTGGGCTACCGACGCGGGCGATGTGAAACTCAGGACATCAGCGGCTTGCTGAGAAACAACGCGCCACCCGCTTCGGCCACGTGCACGTCCTGATTGAATCCCGCCGCCGCGTACAGCCTGCGCGCCCGCGAATTGTTCTCCTGCACTTCGAGCGTCAGCTTGCAACAGCCCAGATCATTCGCCTCTTGCTCAATGGCCTGCATGAGCGCGCGCCCGATGCCGTAACCTCTTGCTGCGGAATCGACGTAGAAATCAGAGATGTTCAGCAATGGACGTGCGGCAAAGGTCGAGAAGCCGCGAAAGCAGATCGCAATCCCAACGCCCTGCTCCGCGCGCATCGCCAGCAAAACGACCGTACCCGGGTGGGCTCGTAACCCGGGAATGACATGCTCGCGCGCGAAGGTCGAGAGTGGCTGGCCGGCCCCCATGCGGTCTTGAGCGTATGCATCCAATAGCTCAAGCGTCCACGTGGCATCACGATCATCGCTCAGGTCGGCTTTGACAACGCGCACATCCGCGGACATATCACCACCGGGGTTGGGAAATTCGAGTCATCATAAAGGAGAGACTCAGGCGCAACAAAACCGCGGCGCGACGCCGACGTCCGCCCGGGAGTCGGATGTCAGCGCTCGTCAGCATCGAATTGTCTTGTCAACTGGCGCCCGCGGCCCCACACTTCCGGCCGGCGGACGAGCTGCGGCACGCCGCCGGCCTCAGGAGGTCGAGGCCATAACCAAGACGAATCCGGCCAAACCGGGCTGCACAGTTCAGATGCGTTACACCGAATCGAAGGAAAAGAGCGCGGAGATTCTGCGCCTGACGCTGCCGCTGATGGCTCAGCATCGCGCCGCGTACCACCCTCAGACCTATACCATCTGGTACGAGCACACTTCCGGCATCAATCCCCGCCTGAGCGCCGAGCTGGAGCAGCGCCTCGCCAGGAACGAGTCGCTTAGCGATGACGATATCTGGCGCCTGCACGCGAATTTCGTCATCGCCCGCGACGCCGAAGCGCTCGAGCGCATGCACCAGCGCCTGCAAACGCTGCTATCGGACACCGCCATCGCCGCCTCCAGCGCCGGCCTGGAAGCCACCCAGTTCAATCAAACGCTGCAGATCCACAAGAACCAGCTGACGCAGCCGCTGGCCATCGATCTCATCACCGACATCGTCGCCGAGCTCATCACCGATACCGAGCGCATGCGGGTGGTGACGCAGGAGCTGTCCGAACAGCTCGAACGCTCCACCCAGGAAGTGCAGCACCTGAGCGAACAACTCAAGCAGGCCGAGCATCAGGCCAAGCTCGATCCGCTGACCGGCATGCTCAATCGCCGCGGGCTGCAGCAGCGCATGCAATCCTTCTTGCAGGATGCCGGATCGCTGCAGGGCGGCGTCATGCTGCTGGCGGACATCGATCATTTCAAGCTGCTGAACGACAGCTACGGCCATCTGCTCGGTGACAAAGTCATCCGCTCGGTGGCCCAGGTCATCGGCGAAAGCATCAAAGGCCGCGACATCGCGGCCCGCATCGGCGGCGAAGAATTCGCCGTGTTCCTGCCCGACACCACCCTCGAGGGCGCCACCATCCTGGCCAAGCGCATCAGCGCGGCCACCTGGTCCCGCTCGATCCGCCGCGCCGGCTCGGACCTTTGCATCGACCGGGTCACCCTGTCCATCGGCGTCGCCGCCAGTACCGCAACCGACTCTCTGGAAACCTTGCTCGACCGCGCCGACAAGGCAATGTATGCGGGCAAGCAGGCAGGCCGTAACCGCGTTACGTTGTACGAGGCTTCGATCGGCACACCGCGCGCTCAAGCGTAGCGCCCGAAGTCGGTACGCAAGGAGCTCAAGGCGGTGGGATCTCCACC
>NZ_CALFXI010000041.1 GCF_937958065.1 uncultured Steroidobacter sp. | reverse complement strand
GCCACGGCGCTGCAAGCCACGAACCTCGCAAACGCATCTCTTCGCTCGCCTGCCGGTACAAACCGAGCGGCGTGCGCCGCGATGCTGGAAGGAAATCACCCCGCCCTGGCGCTGCAAGCCACGAACTTCGCAAACGCATCTGTTCGTTCGCCTGTCGGTACAAATCGCGCGTCGTTGCTAACGAGTGCTCGAAGAACGCGCCGTGGTGTAACCTGCACCTCTGAATCGAAACCCGTGAGCCCTGTCATGAGCGAGACCAATCTGCAGCTGCGATCCTTGATAACCGCCGACGGTGAGCTGCAACTGTCGTTGCGTCAGGTGGAAATCCCCGAGCCGGCGGCGGATGAGGTGGTGATTCGGGTGTTGGCTTCGCCGATCAATCCCTCCGATCTCGGCTTGTTGCTCGGCCCGGCAGATATGTCCACCGCCAGAGTCGGCGGCACCGCTGACAGTCCGACGCTGACAGCAAAGATTCCACCCGAGCTCATGGCCGGCATGAAGCCGCGTGTCGATCAATCCATGGTCGTTGGCAACGAAGGTGCGGGGGGCGTCGTCAAAGCCGGCGCGGATGCGCAGAAGCTCGTGGGCAAAACTGTGGCCACACTCGGTGGCGGCATGTACGCGCAGTATCGCGTCGTGAAGGCCGCCGCGTGTCTCGTACTGCCGGAAGGAACCACACCTGCTGAAGGTGCCTCCTGCTTCATCAACCCGCTCACCGCACTCTGCATGGTCGAGACCATGCGGCGTGAGAATCACACGGCGCTGGTTCACACCGCGGCCGCATCGAATCTGGGGCAGATGCTCAGCAAGATCTGCCAGAAGGACGGCATTCCGCTCGTGAACATCGTGCGTAGCGCCGCGCAGGCCGAGACGCTGCGCAAGATCGGGGCGAAGTACATTTGCGACAGCACCTCCCCGAACTTCATGGCGGAGCTCACCGACGCGCTGGCCGCCACTGGCGCAACCCTGGCGTTCGATGCGGTGGGCGGCGGCAAGCTCGCCAATCAGATCCTGATTGCCATGGAAGCCGCCATCAATCGCAAGATCACCACCTTCAACCGTTACGGCTCGCCCGTGCACAAGCAGGTGTACACGTATGGCGTGCTCGATACGCGGCCCATCGAGATCGATCGCACCAACGTCGGCATGGCGTGGGGCGTCGGTGGCTGGCTGTTGACGTGGTTCCTGGAGAAGATCGGTCCGCAAGCGGCGCAGAAGCTGCGCGAGCGCATCGTGGCCGAGCTGAAGACCACCTTCGCCAGCCATTACACCGCGGAGATCTCGTTGCTCGAGGCTCTGCAACCCGAAGTGATCCAGGCCTACAACCGGCGGGCGACCGGTGAGAAGTACCTGATCAATCCGAACAAAGGTTCCTGACAGTCCCGCGATGAACGATCGTTCCCCTCCCTCGGCGCACGCCGAAAGCGCCGTGCGCTTCGAAGAAATCCCCACGCAACAGGGCTACCGTCTCGGCCTCGCAAAGCTCAACGCCGGGAAATCGTTGAACGCCTTGTCGCTCGACATGATCCGGCTGCTCGATCCTCAGCTCCGGCGCTGGGCCGCGGATCCGGAAATCGTCTGCGTGGTCCTGCATGGCGCGGGCGAGAAAGCGTTCTGCGCCGGCGGTGACATTCGCAGTCTCTACAAAGCGCTGCGGGAGCAGCCCGGCGTCATGCCCAATCCCACGGCGCTCGCCTTCTTCACCGAAGAGTATCGGCTGGACTATCTGTTACATCGCTATCCGAAGCCGCTGCTGGTCTGGGGAAGCGGCATCGTGCTCGGCGGTGGACTCGGCTTGATGGCCGGCGCCAGTCATCGCGTCGTCACCGAAACCTCGCGCATCGCGATGCCGGAAATCACGATCGGATTCTTCCCCGACGTGGGTGCGACCTGGTTTCTGCAGCGCATGCCCAATCTCACCGGGCTGTTCATGGCACTCACTGGCGTGCAGATCAACGGTCATGACGCGATCGTGGGCGGACTCGCGGATTTCTTTCTGCGCTCCACGGACCGAGACGCGTTGTTTGCTCGCTTGCCGCAAGCAAGCTGGACCGGCGATGCGACCGAGAATCGCGAAGTGTTATCTGCCCTGCTCCACGAATTCGCGAGCCAGGCGACAGGCGTGATGGCGGCTTCCAACTTCAAGGCTTACGAGCAAGAGATTCAGACGTTCTGTCGCGGCGACAACGTCGAGGAGATGGTGTCTCGGACCGTTCGCTATCGAGGCAACGAGGAATGGCTGAAGCGCGCCGCTGCAACGCTTGCCGCCGGCTCGCCGACCTCGGCGGTGTTGGGATACGAACTGCAGCGTCGCACTCGCGGACTCGATCTCGCCGACACGTTCCGTCTCGAACTGATCGTCGCACTCCAATGCTGCGCACGGACCGACTTCCCTGAAGGCGTGCGCGCATTGCTGATCGACAAGGATCAGAAGCCGCAGTGGCGGCCGCGCAGCTTGAATGAAATCACTTCGGAGTGGATCGACGGGCACTTCGCAGCGCCCGTCTGGCCTGACTCGACACATCCACTCGCCGCGCTGTAGCCGCGTTAGTTTTTGGGCGGCGTCGGCGGAATATTCAAACCCGCTTCCACGGCGGGCCGCGACAGGAACGCGTGCAGCACCCGCTGCACGTTCAGGAACGTTTTGAACCCCACCAGCTCGCCCGCCTCATAGAACCCGACCAGATTGCGCACCCACGGGAAGATGGCGATGTCGGCGATGGTGTATTGATCGCCCATCATCCAGCTCCTGCCTTCGAGGTGTTTGTCGAGCACGCCGAGCAGACGTTTGGATTCGTTGACGTACCGATCGCGCGGCCGCTTGTCTTCGATCTCCTTGCCGGCGAACTTGTGGAAGAAGCCGACCTGGCCGAACATCGGTCCGATGCCGCCCATTTGAAACATCACCCACTGAATGGTCTGGTAGCGCAGGATCGGATCCTGCGGTAGCAACTTGCCGGTCTTCTCGGCCAGGTAGATCAGGATCGCGCCCGACTCGAACAGCGGCAGCGGTTTGCCGCCCGGCCCGTTCGGATCGATGATGGCCGGGATCTTGTTGTTCGGGCTGAGCGAGAGGAATTCCGGTGTCAGCTGATCGTTGGTGTCGAAGCTGACCCGATGCACTTCATACGGCAGGCCGATTTCTTCCAGCGCGATCGACACTTTCACGCCATTGGGCGTGGGCAACGAATACAGCTGCAGCCGATCCGGATGTCGGGGCGGCCATTTCCTGGTGATCGGGAACGCTGAAAAATCTGCCATGATGAACTCCTCGAGCGACTGCCGCGATTGTCGCACCATCCGAGGTCCGCGCGAGACCGGGACGGCGGAATAAGTGTCATGTCAGATTTTCCTTGTGGAATGCAAACCGATCTGCAATCGACCGTCCGGACGGATCGTGGCCTGTAACGCGTTGTAATCCAGGTAGCTGGGATGGCGTGTGTCCATCGGGTGCTGATGCGTGGCGGTGATTACCACCACCGCGGCTCCCGCAGCTTCCCCGGCACGAATGCCCGCCGCCGCATCTTCGAACACGACACAGTCGTCGGCCGTCCAACCAAGCTGGCGCGCCGCCAGCTGATAACATGCAGGATCGGGTTTGCCTCTGGGAATATCCTCGGCGGTGATGAACACGGATGGCGCCGTCAATCCCGCCGCGGCCAGTCGGCGAACCGCGAGTGCTCGCGGTGCCGAGGTCACGATGGCCCAGCGATCTTTGGGAAGATTGGAGACGAATTCACGCGCGCCCGGGATTGCGTGCACGCCGTCGACATCTTCGATTTCGGCGAGCGTGATTGCATGCGCCTCGGCTTCCGGATCGACGCCAGGAATGTTCAAGCGACGCACCGAGTCGACCGCGCGTCGGCCGTGGATGTCGTGCAGAAAGGTGCGGGCGTCGATGCCGAATCGCGCGGCCCAGCGGGTCCAGACTCTTTCCGCCGCTGCTATGGAGCTGAGCAGAGTGCCATCCATGTCGAACAGAAGGGCCGCGAACGAGCGGCCGTCGAACAGAGCATCGAATTGAGTCATTCCAGCGGCGGTCTCCGAGATCACGGCCTAACTTAACACACGGCGTCGGCACGCTGCCCGAGTCTGCCCGGTCGCGGGCAAGCCGGTTGTGTCAGACTATCCCTCCACTGTTCACGGGCGAGCGCATGATCATTCACCTGGTCGACGGCACTTACGAGCTGTTCCGTCATTTCTATGGCCTGCGGCGCTTCAACAAGGGCCAGGACAAGCCGCTCGGCGCCGCCAACGGCGTGCTGCACACCGTGCTGGAGCTGATCGAACAAGGGGCAACGCACGTCGGGGTCGCGACCGATCACGTCATCGAATCGTTTCGGAACCAGTTATGGCCGGGCTACAAGACCGGTGAAGGCATCGACCCGGCGCTGTGGGCGCAATTTCATCCGCTGGAACGCGCGCTGGTCGCGATGGGGATCGCAACCTGGCCGATGGTGGAGCTGGAAGCCGATGACGCGCTGGCCTCGGCCGCTCACCTCGCCGCCCTGGATGCTCGCGTCGAGAAGATCTGCATCTGGACGCCGGACAAGGATCTCGCGCAATGCGTGCGAGAGGATCGCATCGTGCAGATGGATCGCAAAGCCAAAGCGATGCGCAATGCCCAGGAGGTGCAGCAGAAGTTCGGCGTGCCGCCCGAGCTGATTCCCGACTTCCTGGCGCTGGTGGGCGACACCGCCGACGGCTACCCGGGGCTCGAAGGCATCGGCCGCGTGGGCGCGGCGCGGCTCGTCAACAAATATGGACCGATCGAAAGTTTTCCCGCCGAAGTGCTCGGCGCCGAGCGATGGGAACAAGCGCTGCTATTCAAGCGCCTCGCGACGCTGCGCACCGATGCACGGCTGTTCGAGAACGTCGATGCGCTGCAGTGGCGCGGCCCGAAGCCGGAGTTCGTGGCATACGCGGAACAATCGGGCGATGCGCGATTGCTCGATCGCTGCCGGAAGGCGGCCGCGAAGCTCGCCGTGTGACTATTGCCTCGCGAGGTACTGCTTCGCTTCCTTAACCGCCAGTCGAGGCGAGTCTGGCGCCGCCAGTTGGAGCAGCTGAGTGTAGAGAGCGCGCGCATTTGCTTTATCGCCGGCGGCGCGCGCCGCTGTTGCCGCGCCCAGCAGACTGTTGAAGCGTCTTGGATATAGCTGCAGCGATTTCTGATACGCGGCGAGCGCCTCGACCGGCTTGTTCTGTTCCGTATAGAGATCGCCCAACAGTTCGTACGCCGGCAATGTCGGGCCGGGCGTCACGGCATGCTTCGGTGTCGCGACTTCGAGCTCGGCCGCCGCGCGCATGATCTCGATGCTCTTTGCGTCCTGACCGCGCGCATGTGCGGACCAAGCAGCCAGCTCGAGATCGAGCACCTCGATGGTGCGAGCAAATAAATCCTCACCCGCTTTGCGCGCCAACTTTTCAAGCTCATCGAGCCGCGCCAGTGCCGACTGCACCTCTTCGTTCTTGCCCAGATGCGCGGCCCCGAGCCCCCTCGCGAACTGTGCCGTCGCTTCCGCCCACATGAAGCGATCCCAATCGAGATACGTCGGCGTGCGCGGCTCGATCTTCGACGCCGCGTTCCAATCCCGCCGCTCCAGCGCGTACCGAGATTGCGTTGAGGCCAGATGGAATGCAGTCTTGAAGCTCGGTTCCATTCGCGGCGTGCTTTGCAGCCGGTGCAGCTGTTCGGCCGCCTCGTCGTCCGCGCCCTGCTGCAGATAGGCGTACACCAGATATTCGATGGCATGCGCGAATTCGTCCCAGACCAGCTCTCCCCGTTCACCCGCCGGGTGTAACAACGCTGCATCGGCCGCTCGCAAGTTGCCCTTGATCACGCCATCCCAAGCGCCGAGGCGCGTATAGATATGGGTCGGCATGTGCAACGCGTGAGGATTGTTGGGCGCGATCGAGTCGTACTTCTTAGTAATCTCCAGCAGCTCGCGCTCTCGCCCGGGCACGTCGTTGGCATGCACGAGGTAATGCATCACGCCCGGGTGATCCGGTTGTTTCTGATACACCTTGAGCAGAATCGCCGCGGACTCGTCGGCGTGTTCTCGCAAGTTGCCACTCGCTGGGGTGGTTGCCAGATGGGCCAACGCGTAGAAGATCGCCGCTTCGTCATCGTCGGGCAGGGCTTGGTACGTTTGCCGTGAGGCCTGCTCCCAACGACGAATGCGTGCCCAGTAATCCTTTGACTCGGGCTGCATGAAAAACGCTTCCGCGGCCTTGATGAACTCCTGCTCACGCGCGCTCGATGGCAGCGACTTTGCCTTGCGCACCTCGTCCCATCCACGAGCCAGCGCGGCGGCATCCGGACGCGTCGGCCACAACGGTTGAAACAAGGTCATGGCCACGCCCCAGTGAGCCATCGCACAACCCGATTCGGCCTGGAGCGCGCGCTCGAAGCCCTCCCGCGCCTGCGGATAGGTCATGTGGTGGAGCAGCGTGATCGCCTGGTTGAATCGTTCCTGCGCGGGCGCCGAGCATGACACCCGGAAGTCGACCTTTCCCAACGAGGAATGCTCATGGTCGGCGGCGCTCGCCGTCACCGCCAACAACAGCACGCTCATGAACAACGTTGCTCGCAAGTCCGGCCCGCTCGCCATGCTCGCCCCCATGGTCGTAATGAGGGCAAGCCTGGGCCCGCCGCAGAGCCGTTGCAAGCGTCGACGCGCCCGGGCGATCCGATCCGACTAAATGCGATCTGTTCTCATCTGGCTTGACTGCTGACTGACCGCCAGTCATTATTTGCTCATGACACAGCACGACGTGAGCCAGTGGCCACTGGTCGTTTCCATCATCGACAGCGATACCTTGAAGGACGACCTGCGCGAGGTCGCGTCCCGCTGGCGCGATTGGCTGTCGTGGAACGAGCCGTTCGCGGCCCTGCAGATCTTCAGTGCCTGCGACGAAGGGCTGCTGGCCGAGCGCGATCGCATGCTCAGCTGGTGGCTCGACGCGCAACGTCGGCAGATCCGACGCAATGTGGTCGCGCTCGCCTCCGTCATCCCCTGCGCTCATTATGAGAAAGTGCCGCGCCTGGGAACGCACGAGTTCTTCGGCATACCGACCGCGACCTTTGCATCGACCAGCACGGCGCTGTGCTGGCTCGAGGCGCGCGCCTTCCGACCTCACGAGCTCGCGTTCAATCGCGCGGCGGTCGAAGCCTCCCTCGCCGGGGTTGCATAGTGACGGCGGCACCCGTTCGAGCACGGGGCCGTCCCCGCACCAAGCCCGCCGAACTGCGGCGTGAAGAACTGCTCGACGCCGCTCAACGACTGTTCGTCGAGAAGAGCATCGCCGCCACCAGCATCGACGACATCGCAAGCTGCGCCGCGGTCGCCAAAGGCACGTTCTATCTGTACTTCCCTTCCAAGGAAGCGCTGTTGCATGCCCTGCAGGAACGATTCGTCGCCGGCTTCCTGGAACGTCTGCAACTCGCCATGGACCGCTGCGGTCCGGAGCGCTGGCGGCCGCGGCTGCAGGCGTGGGTGAGAACGGTCATCGAGGGCTACCTGGAGCAGGTCCGGCTGCATGATGTGATCTTTCACGAGGCGCAGCCGTACGATCGCCACGCGATGAGCAACAATCCGCTGGTCGACCAATTGACCGGCCTGCTGAGCGATGGCGCCCGGGCCGGCGCCTGGATCGCCGAGGAGCCCCGCTCCACCGCGATCATGTTCTTCCACGCCCTGCACGGCGGCGTCGATGCGGCCATCGCCGACAGCAAGAAGGTCAATCGGGCGAAGTTGATTCGGAGCATCACCACGTTCGTCGAACGGGCACTGAGCGCAAAGTGAGGTCTTTCGGCGAATGGCCCGCTGGCGCAAGATGCTCGCCCTGCTGAAGGCCATGGATGTCGCATGAAAGATTCGAGAGTCTGGTTGTTGAGTCTGCTCGGCTGCCTGATCGCGCCAGTCAGCTTTGCGCAGCAGTTCAGCGTCGCGGTGTTCAGCAAGACCGCCGGCTGGCATCACGAGTCCATCAACGAAGCCGTCACCGCGATCCGCGAGCTCGGCAAGCTGCATCACTTCGATGTGTTCTGGACCGAAGATGCCAATCGGCTGTTCAAGGAGGACGAGCTGAGCAGGCACGCGGCGGTCATGTTCCTGCTCACGACCGGCGACGTGCTGAACGATGAGCAACAGGCCACGTTCGAGCGCTATATCCGCGGCGGCAAAGGTTTCGTCGGCGTGCACAGCGCCGCCGACACCGAATATCGATGGTCCTGGTACACGAAGATGCTGGGCCACATGTTCCGGCGTCATCCCGAGATCCAGACCGCGATGGTCAACGTCGAGAGCCGGGACTTCCCCGGCATGGAACGTTTCGCGCAGCGTTTCCTGGCCACCGAGGAATGGTACGAATTCGACGCGTCGCGCTCGCCGTCGCTGCGATATCTGCTGTCGGTGGACGAATCGACGTATCAGCCTTCGGAGCAGCGGCGCGCGGAAGCGAGGACCATGCCTCTACATCCGATCAGCTGGTATCAACCCTACGATGGCGGCCGCGCCTTCTATACCGCGCTCGGACACCTGCCGGCGACCTACTCCGACCCGGTGTTCATGCATCACTTGTATGGCGGGATTTATTGGGCGGCGACCGGCAACGGTCTCAAGTCGCCCTAGCTCCGCGAAGCCGCAGACCCAGCAACACCACCGCGCCACTGATCATCACGATCAGTGCAACGTAGCTCGCGTGCTTCGACTGGGCGTAAGTGATGCTCGAATAGAGCAGATACGCGCACGTCGCAATGAAGATCAGCGGCAGCACCGGATACAGCGGCACCCGGAATGGCCGGGCACGTTCCGGGTCCCGTCGACGCAGCACGAACAGTGCGATACCGCTGAGCATGAAAAAGAACCAGAACACCGGCGCGGTGAATTCCACCATGGTGGAGAACCCATCTTTTTCCAGCGCGCCGAATCCGATGAGCGCCAGCGCGATCAGGGCCTGAACGACAAAGCCGACGATGGGCGCATGGCGCTCGCCCTGCCACTGTGCCATGAATTGCAACGACGTCCAGTCCCGCCCCACCGAGTAGTTGCTGCGGGCGCCGACGATCATGGTCGAGTTCATGGACGTGAGCGCCGAGATCGCGACGATCACGCCCAGCAACTGAGCGCCGAACGGCCCCAATGCGCGCTCCATCACGTCGATGCCCACGGCCTGGCTGGCCTTGAGCTGCTCCAGGCCCAGGCCGTGCAACACGCTGGCAACGAAAATGAAATAGGCGGCCGTGATGATGCCGATCGAAATGACCAGCGTTCGCACCAGCGCGCGCGGTCCGCCGCGAACCTCGGCGGAAACATAGGCTGCTTCGTTCCAGCCACCGAACGTCAATAGAACGAACACCATCGCAAGACCGAACGCACCCGCCCCCTCCGACGCCGGCCCCGCGGCGACCGGTGCCGGGGATTCCAAGGTCATGCCCGCAACGGCGACCACCAGCACGCCGGTGATTTCCAGCAACGTGAGCGCGTTCTGCACGCGCGAGGAACTGCGCAGCCCGATGAGATTGATGACGGTCAGCACCAACACCGCCACGCCCGCATACAGCGCCGAAGAGTACTCGCCGAGGCTGAACAGGCGCGTGAGATAGTCGCCCAGGATGAAGCCGAGCAGCGCAATCGAGCCGGTGCAGATCACGGCGCTGCGAGCCCAGGCGAACAGGAAGCTCACATTTTTCCCATAGGCCCGCGTCAGGAAGGTGTAATCGCCGCCGGCGCTCGGATAGGTAGCGGCCAACTCCGCATAGGTCAGTGCACCGACCAGCGACAGCGCGCCCCCCAGCACCCACGCCAGCAACATCGTCGTCGGCGAGCCGGCAATGCCGGCCACCAGCGAAGGCGTCTGGAAGATGCCCGCGCCGATCACGATGCCGACCGTGATCATGGTCGCATCGAAGACGCTGAGCGTCGGCGTCGGTACGTCTGGAGCAGTCTGCGTGGCGATTCCTTCTGGCGCGCGCTCCCCTGCGCGGCTCGTGCTCATTATCAGAGACGTGTGCCGACGAAACTGGAGGTCCTCTCGTTGCGAGTGACCTGCGCTTCGATGCGGTTGCCTTTCAGCTCGCCCTTCAGGCGGGTTTGCACATTGCCGTCCGAGAACATCATCTCGACGTGAGTGCCACGCACCTCGCCATTGGTGACTTCGTCACCGCCCTTGCCCGCCGTGCCGGACAGCTTCTGGAAGGTCTGCGCCAGGTCCACATCGAAGCTGTCCTTGCCACGCTGCTGCTTGAAGGTCCACTTGCCTGAAACATCGGCCGGAACGATCCACAGATAAGCGGCGCCGTCGGTCGAGACCGAGCTTTCGTCCGGCCGCCAGTCATCCATCAGAAACGAATGCGAGACGACGCGCGTGCCGGGCTTCATCTTCAGGAGGGTGGGACGCAGCTTCAGATTCAGCTCCGGCAGCAGGTACAGCGTGACCACGGTGGCGGCGCTGAAATCCGTTTCGAAGATATCGCCCTGGATCACTTTGACCCGGTCGCCGACGCCTTCGGCGCGCACCATGCATTGGGCCAGCTGCGCCATGTCCGGGTTGTACTCCACGCCCACCGCCCGCGCGCCGAACTGCTTCGCCGCTGCGATGGCGATCTTGCCGTCGCCGGCGCCGAGGTCGTACACGAGATCGTTCCTACCGACCTGCGCCATCTCCAGCATCCGCGTGACCAGCGCATCGTTGGTGGGCACCCAGACCACGTCCTTGCCAGGCTGCCCGGTCGAGGGCTTGTACGACTTCTCGCAATCTTCGCGGGTCGTCTCCGCACTCAACGCCTGCGACGCGAGCCCACTGAGCAGCAGCAGCCCGAGACCCCAAGCTCGTACCCACGGTTGCGGACCACGACGAGTCGACATCGGCATGTTTGGTTCCTCCCCACGATCTGGCTGAACGCGGCCTGGGCCGGAAAAGTTCACCGACAATAGCGTCATCGATCCACTGTCGTGGCGCTCAGGTTGCGCATCGTAGGCTCAGTAGTTCGCGCACGCCACGCAAAAGCAGGAACCAGTCCGTGATACGGGCCGTCCTTGTGCGGTCCGCCAGGCTCAGGTCGTCACGGAGGCTGTATGCCCGCCCTCACCGTCAATGGCAAATCCCATTCCCTGGATGTGCCGCCCGACATGCCCCTGCTATGGGCGCTCCGTGATGTCATCGGCTTGACCGGCACCAAGTTCGGTTGCGGGATTGCCGCCTGCGGTGCCTGCACCGTGCACGTCGACGGCCAGCCTACCCGTTCGTGCGTGACGCCAGTTTCCGCGGTCACGGGCAAGAAGATCGTCACCATCGAGGCGCTCGACCAGGACCCGGTGGGCCGCAAAGTACAGGCCGCATGGCGTGAGCTGGACGTGGTCCAGTGCGGCTACTGCCAGTCCGGGCAAATCATGTCGGCGGCCGCTCTGCTCGCCAGCAATGAGCGGCCTTCGGATGCCGACATCGACGCGGCGATGGCCGGCAATATCTGCCGCTGCGGCACCTATGGGCGCATTCGCAGTGCCATCAAGCGCGCGGCGGAGGCGACATGAATACCGTGATCCGCTCTCTCGGCGAACACAGCACGTCGCGACGACACTTTCTGCAGGGAGGCGGCGGCCTGCTGCTCGGGTTTGCATTGCCCGGCTTCGGCGCGGAACAGCCGAGGAACGAGAAGCCTCCCGAAGCGGCGGTCGGCCAGGCCACCAGCACGATGACTCGCGAGTCCGCCGGCCTGGCACCGAATGCGTTCATTCGGATCGATCGCGCCGGCGTCGTGACACTGATCATTCACAAAGTCGAAATGGGCCAGGGAACGTTTACTTCCCTGCCCATGCTGCTGGCCGAAGAACTGGAAGTCGATCTCGACCAGGTGAAGCTGGAACAGGCACCGGCAGACAACTCACGTTATGCCGATCCATTGCTCGGTGGCCAGGTCACCGGCGGCAGCACCTCGATTCGTGGGACCTGGAAACCCCTGCGCGAGGCAGGCGCGACCGCGCGCACGATGCTGGTCACGGCAGCGGCACAACGATGGAAGGTCGATCCGAGCACCTGCGTCGCACGCAAAGGCGCCGTGATGCATCAGCCGAGCAATCGGACTCTCAATTACGGTGAGCTGGTCGACGCCGCGGCCAGGCTTCCTGTGCCCAAGCAAGTCGCGTTGAAACAGCCGAAGGACTTCACGCTCATCGGCAAGCCGCACAAGCGGCTCGACTCGCCCGAGAAGATCAACGGCCAGGCCCGCTTCGGCATCGATGTGAGCTTGCCGAACATGAGTGTCGCGGCGATCGCGATCTCGCCAGTGCTGGGCGGCAAGCTGCAATCGGCCGACGAGAAGCAGGCGATGGCGGTCAAAGGCGTGCGCCAGGTCATCAAGATCGACCGTGCGGTCGCGGTGCTCGCCGATCACATGTGGGCTGCCAAGCAAGGACTCGCGGCGCTCGCGCCGACCTGGAACGAAGGCGCTAACGCCACGCTCACGACCGAAACACTGGTGGCGGGCTTGCGCACCGCTTCGGAGCAACGAGGCGCGGTCGCTCGCAACGATGGGCAGACGGACAAGACCCTCGGGGCGGCTGCCCGCAAGATCGAAGCGATCTACGAAATGCCCTATCTCGCGCACGCGACCATGGAGCCGGTGAACTGTACCGTCGATCTGCGCGACGGGCTGTGCGAGCTTTGGGTCGGCACTCAAGTGCCCGCGCTCGCTCAAGGCACCGCCGCCAAGATCACCGGGTATCCGCTCAACCGAGTGCGCGTTCACAATCATTATCTCGGCGGCGGATTCGGCCGCCGCCTCGAAACCGACTTCATCGCGCTGGCGGTGGAGATCGCCAAACAGGCACGCGGCCCGGTGAAGGTCGTGTATTCGCGCGAGGACGACATTCAGCACGACATGTATCGTCCTTACTACCTCGATCGCATGGCCGCGGCGCTGGACGAAAAGTCCATGCCCGTCGCCTGGTTTCATCGCATCACCGGCTCTTCCATCATGGCGCGCTTCGCGCCGGCCGCCGTCAAGGACGGCATCGACAGCGATGCAGTGGAAGGCGCGCGCGATCAGCCGTACGCCATTCCAAACGTGCGCGTCGAGTATGTGAGGCACGAGTCGCCGGTGCCGACCGCGTTCTGGCGCGGCGTGGGTGCGACTCATAACATCTGGGTGGTCGAGAGCTTCATCGACGAGCTGGCCGCGACCGCCAAGCAGGATCCGCTGGCTTATCGCCAAAGCCTGTTGAAGAACCAGCCGCGCATGCGTGCCGTGCTCGACCTCGCCGCCACCAAGGCGGGATGGTCCAAACCGCTCAGCCCCATCGAAGGCCGACGCATGGGCCGCGGCATCTCGGTGCAATTCGCCTTCGGCAGCTACATGAGCCAGGTCGCGGAGATTTCCGTCGGGGCGGACGGTGAAGTGCAGGTCCATCGCGTCGTATGCGCCGTCGACTGCGGGCACATCGTCAATCCAGACACGGTGGTCGCGCAGATCGAAAGCGGCATCGTGTTCGGTCTGAGCGCCGCGCTCTGGAACGAAGTCACCTTCGACAAGGGCCGCGTGCAGCAGAACAACTTCACCGACTATCGCGTAATGCGGATCAACGAGGCGCCGGCGATCGAGGTTCACATGGTGAAGAGCAACGATGCGCCGGGCGGCATTGGCGAGCCTGGCACCTCGGCGACCGCACCCGCCTTGACCAATGCAATCTTCGCCGCGACCGGCCAGCGGCTGCGCAAGTTGCCAGTGACGGCGACGTCATTGAAGGCGTAGTGCAGCTGTCAGAAGAGCTGCACGATGCCGTAGATCACCAGCACCGGAATCGCGATCAACAGCAGCACCATCAAGGTCAGCAACAGAAAGAACCCGGCAACGAACCAGCGACTGCCCCTCCGGCTGCCGACGGGGTCGAGCTGATAGCGGGCGAGCAGCGCGATGTTGCGCGTGTTCGCTTTGTAGGCGGCATCGAAGACATCGCCGGCGAACGGGATGGCGCCGAGGATGGTGTCGATCATCACGTTGCTCATCATCCGCAGCAGCACACTGCGGGGCGCCCCCATGGCTCGCGCTTCATTGATGATGAAAGCCGAGATCAGGGCGCCGATGGCATCGCCCAGACCGGGCACCAGGCCGATGATGGGATCCAGACCGATCCGGTAGCCGCCGGGTAGCGCAATGGCGTTGTCCATCAACCAGGCAAGCGCGCGCAGCCGCTTGGTGCGCTCGGCAGCGTCGGCATCCCTGGCGGTGATCAATGTCCCGGTAACTGTCTTCATCGTGGTGGAACGCGCCCCGGAACAGCGGGTTCCTCCGGGCGCTGGCCTCCACCATACACCAGCGACGCGAGGCGGTTAAGCCGCCGCGGCGTCGTCCTTCTTCTCCGGCTCGCTCGGCGCCAGCGACAAGGCCTCGGCCGTCTGCGGGCGGCCATTGAGCTTGATGTTCAGACGCAGCTCGTTGGCCGAGTCGGCGTTGCGAATGGCTTCGTCGAAGGAAATCACGCCTTCGTTGTACAGCTCGAACAGCGACGCATCGAAGGTGCGCATGCCCAGCTCCTGCGACTTGGACATGATGGCCTTGATCTCGTGGAACTCGCCCTTCAGCAGCTTGTCCGCGATGATGGGCGTGTTCAACAGGATCTCGACGGCGGCTCGCCGCCCCTTGCCGTCGGCGGTGCGCACCAGGCGTTGCGAGATGATGGCGCGCAGGTTGCTGGACAGGTCCATCAGCAACTGCTTGCGACGATCCTCGGAAAAGAAATTGATGATGCGATCGAGCGTCTGGTTGGCGCTGTTCGAATGCAGCGTGCCCAGACACAGGTGGCCGGTCTCCGCGAACGTGATCGCGTGCTCCATCGTTTCGGTATCGCGGATCTCGCCGATCAGAATCACGTCGGGCGCCTGCCGCAGCGTGTTCTTCAACGCGTTGTGCCAGGAGTGCGTGTCGATGCCGACCTCGCGGTGAGTGATCAGCGACTGCTTCGACTGATGCACGAACTCGACCGGATCTTCGACCGTCACGATGTGACCGGGCGAGGTGCGATTGCGATGATCGATCATGGCCGCGAGCGTGGTGGATTTGCCCGAGCCGGTCGCGCCCACCACCAGCACCAGACCGCGCTTGGTCATGATGATGTCCTTGAGCGTTTCGGGCAGCCCGAGCCTGGCCAGATCGGGAATGTCGTTGGCGATGGTTCGAATCACCATGCCGACGTTCTGCTGCTGCATGAACACGTTGACGCGGAAACGGGCCACGCCCGGCACGGAGATCGCGAAGTTGCATTCCAGGTCGCGGGCGAACTCTTCGCGCTGCTTCTCGTTCATCAGCGAGTGCGCCAGGGCGCGCGTCACCTCGCCGGTGAGCTTCTGGTTCGTCATGGGCTTCATCGCGCCCTGCAGCTTCATCGAGGGCGGAAAGTCCCTGGAGACGAACAGATCCGAGCCCCCCGCCTGGCTCATGGCCGTCAAGAGCTTGACGATGTACGACTTGGCCTGGTCTTCCGTCAGCGCGCCCATTGCCTACCCGCCTGCAGCTGTCGCAAAGCTCCGGATGCTAGCCAAGCCGAGCTGCTTTGCCTGCGACGCTCGTCGCAAGCTCGGGCCTCGAGTCGCGCCGCGCGGCCGATTCTCGACCGCGCGGAGCATGCGGCGAACCGCGGATCAGGAAGGCTTGGCAGCCGTGCGCGTACGCGTGAGGTGGCCGAGCAATCCCCAGTTCTGCAACGACTGCAGATGGAAATGCAGCAGCGCCAGCCAGCCCTTCTTGTGGAGCTCCAGCACCTGCGCATCTTCCAGCGCGCGTGCGCGGTCCGGGTTCAGCAGCTTGAAGCCACGCAATGTGAACGTCTGACCGCCTCCCAGATCGGCGCGCGCCGTGCGGTCTTCCAGCATGTTGTTCTTGTCGAGCCACTCGCCGAAATTGCGGGTGTCCATGTAATGCGCCTGGAATGTCTCGTTGAACTGCAGCGCGCGTTGCAGGCCTTCGGTCGGCTTGCCGTCGGCGAACAGCGGCTGCGACGAGTTGGCCTCGAAATTGGCCGCCGCTTCGTCGATGCACAACACCAGGCGTTGCGACTCGGGGACTTCGGAGAAAATGAACGGATAGCGCCGCACGTACGCCGGGATGTAGCTGTCGTCGCGCCACACGCCTTCGGCGTTGACGAACAGATTCTCGTTGTCGCGCAGACCGACGACGGCGAACGGCACGGTCGGTGCGTTGATCGAAAACACGATCGGATAGGTACGCGCCGCATGCGGCATCTCGCTGGCAGTCAGCGGGATGGCATTGGTGTTGGCGGCAAAGCGAAAGTCGACCTCCGGCTTCAACCCGGCCTGTGCGTGGCGCGCGGGCTCCAGCGGCACGGGGTTCTTATAAAACATCGGCAAGGGCGCGGCGGGCGCGGCAGCAGCGTCAGTCATGATCGTTCCATATCGGTAAAAAGGCGGCGCATTCTGTACCGCCAGTGGGCGCGCGGCAACGCTGAATTAGCCACGGCTGCGTCGTCGTTGCGGCCACCCTGGCGAACTGTGCCGCAGGTCATAGACACAGCAATTCCCGAGACTTGCGACTCGATCCGCGAGCTTCGTCGGAGAAAACCTGAAACGCGCATGACCATCGCTCGACAAAAACGTTGCAATAAGTGTTGCAAACCGCGGCCGACTGGCTCATCTTATGGGCCAAGGATGATAGCGGTATCAACAGGGAATGTACCGTGTCGTACAGGACGGAACGACGAATCGAGCACCGCGAATTGACAACGATGTCAGGCCCTCCGCGCGCTGACCGCTCCGCCCCTTCCCTGGGCCCATGCCACCGAATCGATCTTTCCACACCGGCTGATCCAAGCCGGCGCGCAATCGCCCGTCACTCCCGCCGCAGCCACTGAGCGGCGGCACGAGCCAACGGACATGCAACGGCGATGGTAGCGGTATCCGCGCCCTCGCCCCGACAGGGAGCCAGTTTCAGTCGTGAAGTGATCGACGTTCGTCAATCAGGGGGACTCGAGATGATCAGAAACAATACGCTCGCGGTAGCCATTGCCGCGGCGCTGGCCTCGGTTGCGCCACTGCAAGGCGCGAACGCCCAGCAGTC
Organism: uncultured Steroidobacter sp.; assembly: GCF_937958065.1. Classification (GTDB taxonomy): domain Bacteria; phylum Pseudomonadota; class Gammaproteobacteria; order Steroidobacterales; family Steroidobacteraceae; genus Steroidobacter. The sequence continues at coordinate 27,858 of NZ_CALFXI010000041.1, read as the reverse complement.
CGCCGCGCAAAACGCCACTACGCCCGGTCAGACCGAGCTGGAGGAAGTGGTCGTCACCGGCATGAGGGCGAGTCTGGAAACGGCGATGGACATGAAGCGGGACGCGATCGGCGTCATCGATGCCATCAGCGCCGAGGACATCGGCAAGTTTCCGGACAGCAACCTGTCCGAATCGTTACAACGCATCACCGGCATTTCCATCGATCGTCGCAACGGCGAAGGCGCACTGGTGACAGCCCGCGGCTTCGGCGCCCAATTCAACATGGTGACGTTGAATGGACGCACCATGCCTGCGGCGGACGCGTTTGCCGGCGGCAATACCGGTGACGGCGGTATCGCCGGCCAGTCGCGCGCTTTCAACTTCGCGAATCTGGCCAGCGAAAGCATCAGCGCGATCGAGGTGTACAAGACCGGCCGCGCCGACCAGGCCACCGGCGGTATCGGTGCCACGCTCAACGTCCGCACCGCGCGGCCGTTCGACAACGACCAGCCGGTGATGAACGTCGGCGTCAAGGCCGTGGCCGACAGCACCAATCGCACCGGCGACGACATCACTCCGGAAGTCTCCGGCATCTTCAGCTTCGCCAACGACGACAAGACCTGGGGCGTGGGCTTGTCCGCGAGCTATCAGAAGCGCGACAGCGGCTCGTCCAGCGCCACCATCAACGATTGGAACATCCGCACCTGGAATCCGGACAATCAGACGACCCAGTTCGCGCCCAACGCGACCATCGTCAACGCGCCGGCGACCGGCTCGCTGTATGCCATTCCGAACGACATCCGCTATCACTTCTCCGATCGCGAGCGCGAGCGCACCAACGCGCAGTTGACGGTGCAATTCGCCCCGACCGACACGCTCACCCTCACCGCGGACTACACCTACGCGGAGAACGATCTGACCGAAGATCGCGGCGACCAGACGCTGTGGATGAACGCGAATCGCTACAGCTACGTCGAGTTCGACAGCGGCCGCGTCGCCACCCCGCTGGTGCTGCAGGAAGACGAAGGCACCTCGAAGGACTTCGGCTTCGAGCAGCAGCATCGCGAACAGCGCAACGAGCTCAAGTCGATCGGCTTCAACGCCGAGTGGCACGTCACCGACAACTTCTCGTTGTCCCTGGACGTGCACGACTCGAAGGCGGAGAGCTTGCCGGACGATCCTCTGACCGGCGGCGGCGAAACGCTGTTCAGCTTCGCGGCGCGCGTGCCGAGCACCTGTGCCCCGGAGCCCGACGACGATCTGTGTACCAACCGTTTCGTGCAAACGTTCCGGTTCAACGACGGCTTGCCGCTCGCCCAGCGCACGCTGTTCCGGGAGCCGACCACGTCCGCACCGGCCAGCGGCGGCGATCCAAACTACGCGTTCACACTGAACGACCTGGGCAGTCAGTACCTGCGCATCAACTATCAGGAACAGACCAGCGACATCACGCAGGCCCGTATCGACGGCAACCTGAAGTTCGAGAACGACAGCCGCGTGCAATTCGGCATCGAGACGCGCGCCATGGAATCTCGCCAGCGCGCCTCCAACGCGCAGATGACGTTGGGCGACTGGGGCGTGGCGAGCCCGGGCGAATTGCCCGCCAATCTGTTGCAGCCGTTCAGCCTGGTCGGCGAGTTCAACGACTTCTCCACCGCCGGGGTGCCGCGCTCCGGCTGGAAAGGCAATGCCAATGCACTGGCGCAGTGGGCGGTCCAGAACCCGAACTACGGCGTGTGGCGTGATGCGACCCAGAGAAACGGCGTGCTCGAGTACAACCCGGCTTTCAACCAGGACCACACCATTTCCGAAGACACGGCCGCGGCGTACGTCCAATACGGCATGCGTTTCGATCTCTTCAACCGGCCTTCCAACCTGCTCCTGGGCGTCCGTTACGAGAAGACCGACGTGGAAGCGGTTTCCAACCAGCTCCAGCCGCGCGGCCTGATCTGGCAGGACAACAACGACTTCTCCGTGTGGCAGGGCGTCACCATGGTGACGCTCAAGGAAAAGAACGATTACGACTACTTCCTGCCGAACCTGGACTTCGACATCGAAATCGTGGACAACGTCAAAGCGCGCTTCTCCTACAGCAAGACCATCGCTCGGGCGCAATACAACCAGCTGCGTGCCGGGATCGAGCTCGTCGGTTCGCAAGGCTCGACGCTCAACGGCATGCGCCCGACGGCGAACGAGGCCAACCCGCAGCTGGACCCGCTGGAGTCCGACAACATCGATCTGTCGGTGGAATGGTACTTCGCCGATGCGAGCTATCTCTCCGCCGGCTTCTTCCACAAGAAGGTGGCGAACTTCATCGGCCAGGAAGTGAATACCCGGGGACTGTTCGGCATCCCCGATCAAACCGGCGGCCAGCGCGTCCTGGCGGCGCGTCAGGAGCTGATCGATCGCGGCTTCAGCACGGACGACACGAATCTGTTCGTGATGATGGCCATGATGGAGCATCCGGACGAGACCTTCACCGCCAACGGCGTCACCTGGACCGGCGGCGCCGACAACTTCGACGGCAGCGAAGCCCAGCACCTGGCGTTTGCCACCCAGTACGACCTGTTCCCGGACAGCGCCACGGATCCGGAGTACCTGTTCAACATCACGCGTCCGGTCAACAACAAGGATGCCAACATCTACGGCTGGGAGATCGGCGGACAGCACTTCTTCGGCCAGACCGGCTTCGGCATCCAGGCGAACTACACCATCGTCAAGGGTGACGTGAGCTTCAACGACGCCGGCGATCCGAACATCAACCAGTTCGCCCTGCTCGGCCTGAGCGACTCGGCCAACCTGATCCTGATGTACGAGAACTACGGCTTCCAGGTGCGCCTGGCGTACAACTGGCGCGACGAGTTCCTGCAAAACACCAACCGCGGCAACTTCCGCAATCCGGAGTACGTGGAGGAGTACTACCAGATCGATTTGAGCGTCGGCTACGAGGTCAACGAGCACCTCACGCTGTCGCTCGAAGGCCTGAACCTCACTGAGGAGGACGTGCGCTGGCACGGCCGTTCCGTGAATCAGCCCTGGTACGTGGAAGACCAGGGAGCGCGTTACGCCCTGGGCGCACGTTATAAGTTCTGAGTCGATCGGGCGGCCGGATACCACAAATGTATCCGGCCGCCGCGTGCTCGTGGCAGGATGCCTGGGGCACGGGTTGATGTCGGGGGAAGTCTTGGCCAGACACGTGATGCTCAATAACATCGCCCACAAGGATCTGCGGGTGATCACTCGATACGGCGTCGAGCTCGGCGACAACGTGGGCACGGTACTCACCTTCCCCACCGAATACGGCGATGTGCAGCGGGAGTACCCGATCTTCTTCCGCAAGGACCCGCAGACCGGCGAGTTTCAATCCATCGCCCTGCTCGGCTTCCAGCAGGACGAGAACCTGTTCCTGGACGAAAACGGTTGGCATGCCGCCTACATCCCGGGCATCGTCGCGCGCGGACCGTTTCTGATCGGTTTCCAGAACCAGGAGGTGGACGGCGAGCTGCGCCGGGAGCCGGTGATCCACGTCGATCTGGACAGTCCGCGCATCAGCACTACCGAAGGCGAACCGGTGTTCCTGCCGCAAGGGGGCAACACCCGCTATCTCGATCGTATCGGCACCATTCTGCAGGGCATCCATCAGGGGCTCGCCCTCGGCAAGGCGATGTTCGAAGCGTTCAACGCGCACCAGCTGATCGAGCCGGTGAACGTGGAGATCAAGTTCAACGCCGAAGAACGATTCAACCTGCGCGGGCTGTACACCGTCAGCGAAGAAAAGCTGCGCGCCTTGAGTGGCGAGGCCCTGTTCCAGCTGAACAGCGCCGGCTTCCTGCAGGGCGCATTCCTGGTGATCGCCTCGCTCAACAACATGAAGAAGCTGATCGATATGAAACATCGGCGCCGGCGCCAGCTGGCAGAGGTGGCCGCCGCATCATGACGGGCATCACCAGGCGCACCCGAGAATTGCACGGCTGCACTGCCGACACGCTTCCGCTGCGGGAACTGTTGGCAGGCGACGAACCGGTGGTGTTGCGCGGGCTGGTCGCACACTGGCCGCTGGTACAGGCCGGTCTGCGTTCGCACCACGAGGCGATGAGCTATCTACGCTCGTTCTACAACGGCAAGACGGTCGGCACCTCGCGCGGCGAGCCATCGATCCAAGGCCGACTGTTCTACAACGAGGACTATACCCAGCTGAACTTTATCAGCCGGCGCGCGCCGCTCGATCATGTGCTGATGGACATCGAGAAACATCTCGAGGACGAGCACCCACCGACCAATTACATCGCGTCGACCACCATTGATGCCTGCCTGCCCGGCTTCCGACGCGACAACGATGTGCCGTTCGCCAGCCATGGCTACGAGCCGCTCGCCAGCATCTGGATAGGCAATCGCACCATCGCCTCGTGTCATTACGACGCGCCCAACAATCTCGCTTGTTGCGCCGTCGGTCGGCGTCGCTTCAGCCTGTTTCCGCCCGAGCAGATCGGCAACTTGTATCCCGGCCCGCTCGAGCCGACCCCGGGGGGCCAGGCGGTGAGCCTGGTGGATTTTTCGAACCCGGACTTCGAGCGCTTTCCGCGCTTCCGGGAAGCATTGGCCGCGGGCCAGTCCGTGGAGATCGAGCCCGGCGATGCCGTGTTCATTCCCAGCCTGTGGTGGCATCACGTGGAAGCGCTGAGTCCGTTCAATACATTGATCAACTATTGGTGGAGCACGTCGCCGAAGTTCATCCCCTCGCCGATGAACGCGCTGTATCACGCGCTCTGGGCCCTGCGCGACCGGCCGGAGCGCGAGAAGCGCGCGTGGCGGAGCATCTTCGATTATTACGTGTTCGGCCCTGCCGGACAGGCCGGCGAACATCTGCCCGAACAGGCGCGGGGCGCCCTCGGCCCGATGGACGACAGCATCGCGCGGCGCATCCGGGCCATGCTGCTCAACAATTTGAACCGTTGATCTGGAGCGATCATGACGCCGATCAGAAGAGTGGTCATCGCCGGCGGCGGCACCGCGGGCTGGGTCACCGCCGCCGCCCTGTCGCACCAGCTCGGCCAACTGCTCGACATCACGCTGGTCGAATCGGACGACATCGGCACCATCGGCGTCGGCGAATCGACCGTGCCGCCGATCCGCATCTTTCATCAGCTGCTCGGCATCGACGAGCAGGAATTCATGCGCAGCGTGTCGGCGACCTTCAAGCTCGGCATCTGGTTCGAGAACTGGGGCCAGATCGGCGACCGTTACATCCATCCGTTCGGCCGTCACGGCCAGCCCACCTGGCTGTGCGAGTTTCATCACTTCTGGCTGCACGGGCTGCGCTCGGGCATCAACTCGGAGCTGGGCGAGTACTGCGTCGAGTGGCTGGCGGCCAAGCAAGGCCGCTTCGGCACCTCGCCGCAATCCGACATCAACTACGCATTTCACATCGACGCGACGGCCTACGCGCGTTTCCTGAGACGCTTCGCCGAGCAGCGCGGAGTCAAGCGCGTCGAGGGCAAGATCAAATCCGTCCAGCAGCATCCGACCACCGGCTTCGTCGAGTCGCTCACGCTGACATCGGAGCGGGTCGTCCCCGGCGATCTGTTCATCGACTGCACCGGCTTCCGCGGCCTGCTCATCGAACAAACATTGCACACGGGCTTCGAGGACTGGCTGCATTGGCTGCCGTGCGACAGTGCCGCGGCCGTGCAAACGGAAATCACCGGCCCGCCGAATCCCTATACCTGCGCGTTCGCGCACGAAACCGGCTGGCGCTGGATGATTCCGTTGCAGCATCGCATGGGCAATGGGCTGGTCTACTGCAGCCGTTATCTGTCCGATGACGATGCCAGGCAGAAGCTGTTGCAGGCCGTCAGTGGCCATCCGGTGCGGCCGCCGTTCATCCTGAAGTTCCAGCCGGGCCGCCGGCGCAAGACCTGGAATAAGAACGTGGTCGCCATCGGCTTGTCCAGCGGCTTCGTCGAGCCGCTGGAGTCCACCAGCATTCACGTGATCATGACGGCCGCGACGCGCCTGATGCAGATGTTTCCTTTCGATGGCGTGAGCCCGCCGCTGGTCGACCGATTCAACGAGGAATCGCGCATCGAGCTCGAAAAGATCCGCGACTTCATCATCCTGCACTACCACACCACCGAGCGCGACGATTCGCCGTTCTGGCGCTACTGCAGGCACATGGAGATCCCCGATTCGCTGGCCCGGCGCATCGAGATGTTCAAGGAAAGCGCGCACGCCTATCAGGATGCCGGCGAGCTGTTCCGCGTCGATTCCTGGATCCAGGTGTTGCTCGGTCAGGGGATCGTGCCCAAGCACTACCACCCGCTGCCCCGGGGCATGCAGGAGCGCGAGCTCGCGCGCGTGCTCAATGGGCTCAAGGCGAGCGTCGCCCAGAGCGTCGCGCGACTGCCCAAGCACCAGGACTTCATCAACGGCTACTGCCGGACCACGGCTTAACAACATCCAGCGGGCTTGGTGCAGAATAGCGGCCCCATGAAGCCGAAGCGCTCTGCCATGCCTGCCAAGTCCAAGTCCGCTGCCCAGCGCCGCCCCGCTCCCTCCGCCGCCCGGCCGGAGGCTGTCCCGGCCAAGGTCGTCAAAATCGCCCGGCGCCTGGAATCGGTCGCGCGCGAGATCAAGGACGCGGACGACTTCGTCGAGCACGTCGCCGGGCTGGCGAAGCGCTATCGCCGCGAACATGCGTTACGGATCGGGGATGCCCAGGCCGAATTGCGGCAATCGCTGCGCGCGTTCCACAAACACGCCAGCGCCCTCGCCGAATGGCTGGAACAAGCGAACAATGGCAAGGCGACGGCGATCGAGCGGAAGGCCTTCGATGCCCTGGGCACGAAACTCTACGGCTCGCCGGTTCTAGCTCGCTCGGCAAGCACACAGGCGCTGGATTGGCTCACGCGCGCCAGCGCGGCGGCCGACGCAACTGCCGCGCAGATCAAGCAAGGCGGTGCTGACGACGCCCTGCGAATCGCGGCCGAAGGACTTCGCGCCACGTTCGAACATCACAAGCTCAAGCTCGCCGCCGGCACGGACAAGAAGCCCGGCGACGCCGTGCGTTTACTGTGCGCGATCGCACGCGAAGCGGGCGAGACGGTCGACCCAGCGGCCGCCAAGGCAGCGCTCAAAGAAACCAATCGTCCCGCGGCGGCGGCGTAATTCACTAAGTGGCGTCATGGAAGATGACGCCCAGCGTGTGCCTGTGACCTGATCGCAGGCGACTCACGCCGTGCCGCATGTTCACGCGATAGATTCCTCGCGTGCCCTGCACGGGCCGATGGTGGACCGCGAACACCACCGCGTCGCCCTGCTCCAGCGGCACCACCTCCGCTCGCGACTGCATGCGTGGTCGCTGTTCGGTGAGCACGAACTCACCGCCGGTGAAGTCCCGTCCGGGCCGAGACAACAGCACCGCGACCTGTAGCGGAAACACGTGCTCTCCATACAGATCCTGATGAAGGCAGTTGTAGTCATCCGCCTGGTACTTCAGCAGCAGCGGCGTCGGCCGCAATTGCCCCGCCGCATGACACCGGGCGATGAACTCGCTGTGCTCGCCGGGAAAGCGCACGTCACTGCGCAGCAACTCGTTCCAGCGATTCGCGATCGGGGCCAGATGCGGATACAGCGCGCTGCGTAATGAAGCGACCACGCCTGGCAGCGGGTAGCTGAAATACTGATACTCGCCGCGGCCGAAACCATGACGGCTCATGACGACCCGACTGCGAAACAGATCGGGCACCGCATAGAGGTCCGCGAGCGCGGCGCACTGCTTCGGCTCCAGCAGCCTGGGAATGATCGCGTGGCCTTGCGCTCCCAGTTCGTCGCCGACGTGCTGCCAATCGATTGCGCCGATGCGATCGGACACTCCGCCGCTCGCCACCGCACGCACCTTCTCCGCAACCGAAACCGACATGATCGAACCCTTGCTGAATCCACTGCTCGCAGCCTAAACCGAGTCTGTCACCGGCACACTCCGGCTCTTGCGGAAATGGGCGGGATCTGACGCCCCCTGCGCGGGGAACTTGCCTCCCTGGAGGACGTTTGATTGCGGCGCCTGAATACGCCGCTGACGGCGTGGCGGAGCATAAATCCAACTGGCGAATGCGCCTGCGAACAGGAACACGAACTGTCCGCGGTGCCGGTGATGGGAGGCGGGTGCATGAGTGGGCTCGGACGAACCCTGCGAACCTTGGCGCGAATCTCCCGGACCCGTTATCCGGGATTCGTTTTCGGTTTACCGCTCGCGCCGCAGGAAATTCCCGTTTTCATTTATCACGACGTTGAGCCGCACGCGTTCGCGCGCGACCTGGAGTTCCTGCAGAGAAATCGCTATCGGACGCTGGGATTGAGTGAATACCTCGCCGCCCGCGAACGAGGCACTCGCCCCGACCGCTCCGTGCTCCTGACGTTCGACGATGCGCGCAAGAGCTTCGGTGAGGTGGCCTTGCCGCTGTTACATCAATTCAATGCACGTGCGGTGCTGTTTGCGCCGTCGTACTGGATGCAGCCTCCGCAGCATGCCGCCGATGATCTGTTCATGTCGTGGGAGCAACTGCGCGCCTGTGTCGAATCGGGTCGTGTGGACGTGCAATCGCACGCCCATCGCCATGCGCTCGTGGCCACGTCGCCGCAGGTGCTGGACTTCACGAACCCGACGGCACTGGCGCGCTTCGATATCTATGACTGGCCGATCCGCCGCATCGACGGTGAAGACGAGTTGGGCAAGCCGGCTCTGGGAACACCTGTGTATCGAGCTGCCCCGCTGCTGTCGGCCGACCGTCGCTACCTGGAAAACAGCGATGTGACATTGGCCTGTCGAGATTTCGTCGACACCAACGGCGGCCCCGAGTTCTTTGCGCAGGCGGATTGGCGCGAACAACTCGAATGGGTTTTCGTCGAGCACGCGCGACTCGCGCGCGGCCAGTTCATGGACCGCGCCGCGTTCGACGCGCTGATCGCATCCGAATTCGAGATCTGCCGTGAGCAGTTCAAGCGGCATCTCGGTTATGCCCCCGATTGCATCGCCTATCCCTGGAGTCTCGGCTCGCGACGCTCGCTGCAACTGGCGCGGCAGCATGGCTTCCGAACGGCCTTTGGAGTCGCGATGGACTATGGCGCCGAGCGTCACCGCGCTCGCCTGCGCCTGCCTGTGTACGGCCGCCTGAAAGCCGATTGGCTGCAGTTTCTGCCGGGGGAACGACGCGCCAGCATCCTAGGCGCTCTACGTCGCAAGGTGACGGGCTTCGACACGGTTCAACACCTGGCGCATTGAGGCCAGGTCGACGTGAGGGCTGACGGCGATGGCAAAGCGAACGATCGCAGTGATGGCTCGACTGGTGGACCAGAAGGATGGGCTCGGCATCTATGGACAGTACCTGCTGCGCGAAATGCTCAAAGCGGATCCGGAGACGCTCTACATCATCCTGCTCGAGTCGCCGAAATCTCAGCATCTGTTTCGCGAGTTCAGCAACGCACGGGTGGTGGTGATGCCCGGGCGCAGCAAGCTGTATTGGGATCAGGTGCGCGTGCCACGCGCGGCGCGCAAGTTCGGCGCGGATCTGATCTTCAATCCGAAATTCTCGTTACCGCTGTTCACGCGCCGGCCTTGCGTATTCGTGCAGCAAGGCTCGGACTGGTACATCAACCCGCAGAACTATCCGTGGTGGGACAACTTATATATCCGCTTGATGCTGCCCCTGTACAGCTGGAAAGCAACCCGCACGCTCTCGATCTCGCAGACGACGCTGGACGATCTCGCCAGGTGCACTCGCATCAACGTGGGCAAGTCCGTGGTGAGCTATGCCGGCGTCGGTGCCAACTTCACTCCGAAAAGAGACGAGCGCGCCCTGGCCGAATTCCGCGCGGAGTATCGCCTGCCCGAGCGTTTCATTCTCACCGTGGCCCGCGTCCTGCATGGGGCACAACGGCAGATCCGGATCTATCCGGGCGGCAACAACGAAACGTTGCTGCGCGCCTACCAGCGCTACCGCCACGCAGGGGGGGATCTGCCGCTGGCCGTGGTCGGACGGCATGTGGAGGAATATCTCAGAGCGCGGGCCTTTACCGATGAAGATCTGCAGGACGTGCTGTTCCTGGGCTTCGTGCCGAACCAGCGACTGCATCTGGCGTATCAGCTGGCGGAATGTTTCGTGCTTGCCACGCTGTGCGAAAGCTTCGGCATTCCCATCGTGGAAGCGTTCGCATGCGGTTGTCCCGCCATCGTGCCAAATACGTGTTCGGCTCCGGAGATCGCCGGCGGCGCGGCGTACCTGGTCAATCCGCGCAACGAAGCAGAGATCGCACGTGCCTTTACCGAAGTGACGACTTCGGCACCGCTGCGCCATCGTCTGCGCGAGCTGGGGTTGCAGCGGGCTCGAACCTTGACGTGGAAGGAAACCGCCCGCCGCACGCTGGCCGTATTGAATGAGATCGTGCCTCTTCAACCCAGCGAGCGTTCGGCGGCGAACATGCTCAGATCCTGAGCGTGCAGCTGCCCGGCGCCATGTCGTCGGTTCGGAACAACCGGCTGCGCCGGAGATATCGCGCGCTGAAAGTCTTGCCCAGATACGTGCTCTGCAGCAGCTCGTTCATGTGCCGATCCAGCATCGACCCGTCGTACTCGCCCGGTGCGTCCCGGAAATAGCCTTCAATGAACATGCGCGCGAGCTCTCTCAGCTGCGGCCTGAACGCGAGATACAGCAGTTGCGGCGGATACTTCGCGCGCACGAAGAGCACGAACGTGGCGATGTCCCGATAAGGATTCTCCTGGTTGTAGCCACGAAACGAGCTGTACTCCGGCGGCGTGAAATCCACGAACACGATCCGGTCCGCGCCTCGCTGTATCAGGATGTTGTCGAAATCGAAGTCGCCGTGGATCCGATGCGTGCGCCGGTGAAACTCCTCCAACGCCGCGCCGACCATCCAGAACATGCGCGCCAGCTCCGCCACGGACAGCCCGGCGAACGCTCGATCGCGAAGGACCGTGTGCAAAGGATCCCAGCCCGCGAGAAACTCATAATCGATGCGCAATTCGCGATCGTCGGTGCGCAGCACCTGGGGCACCCGCAGCCAGGAGGATCGTCGTGAGGCCGCCCAGGCTCGCAGCGAATTCCGCAGGGTGGCGCGAAACAACCACTCCTCCGTGAAGCGCTTGCTGAAACAGGAAGGCACTGCCATTTTTTCTCCGCGCTACGCCGACGCGCGCTTGGGCAGGGGGCGGCCGGCCGTTGCCAGCACGATGGCGCCAGGCAACAAGGAAATCAAGAACATCACCACCAGCGTCATCAACAGGACCAGCGCAGTCGAGTAGTCATAGCCCAGCACCACGAGCAGGGCGGCCGCACTGCCCTCGCGCAACCCCAAGCCTCCGTAGGTCAGCGGCAGACGCTGGATGATCACGGCCACCGGTGAAACGGCCAGGCAGACCAGCCAGGGCAACGGCGCACCGAGTGCGTGCGAGGCGATCCACATGGTGAACACCGGCGTGGTCTGCTCGATCATCGACAGCCCGAGATTGAGGGCGAGGGTCGGACGCTGTCTGGAATAAGCACGTGCGGCCGCCGCGTACTTGGCGAAGCGGCCGCTCTCGAAGGATGCGGGCAGTTTGAACAGCCGGATCAGACCGCGTCCAAGCGCGGGATAGAAAATCAAGGTTGCGCCCACGACGGCGGCGCCACCGGCCACGACGGCCGCGACCAGCGCGAAATGCCGCAAACCCGGCGGTGGCGCGAGCCGGGCCAGCACGATGCATCCGGCGACGATGAAGACCAAGGTCGCGATCGCGCCATTCAGCCGCTCCATCACCATCGAGGACAAGGTCACGTGCGAATCGATGCCCCGGCCCCGCAACCGCATGAAGCGCACCAGGTCCGGACCGAAGCCGCCGAGCGGCAGGGCGAAACCGATGAACGTGCTCTCGTAATAAACCGCGATCGCGCTCCGGCGTTCGAGCCGATCGTCGAGCACCCGCAGCAGCTGATGCCACTTCAAGGCCATCAAGACTCGATCCGCCGCGTGCACCAACAGGATCGATGCCAGCAGCAAAGGATGCGCGCCGCGGATCAGCATCAGGCTGCGCTGCCAGTCGAGCCGCGACAGCAGAAACGCAAGCAGCCCGACGCTCGCACAGAGCTGCAAAGCCACACGAATCCTCGGCTCGATCTGCAGCTTCATAACCATCCCCGATTCGTTGAAACAATCGTAACGCGCCGGAACAGTCGCAGGTTTGGCTGCATTCATAACACGTGAACCACCTAGCCGAACAACGCTTCCACAAGAATCTCTACTACGTGCTGCAATCGATGCGCGGCCGGCACGTCGGTCCGTTCGTGCGCCGCTTGCAGACGTGGGAGAAGCTCGATCGTGCATCGTTCGAGCACCTTACACGTAGGCTGCTCCGCGAGGCGCTGAGTTATGCTCGCGCACAGGTACCGCTCTACACTTCGGGCGCATGGCAAACATCGCTGTCGCGCGGTGACGCCGAAGACGTGCGCAACTGGCCGGTGCTCGAACGCAAGATGCTGATCACGCATCGCGCGCAATTGCGGGCGCGACGTTTCACTCCAGGGGTATTCGCACGACACAGCTCGGGGTCGACGGGCGAAGTCGTCACCGTGCTGTACAACCCGCATGCCGGCGGATGGAGCTGGGCTCAGGAATATCGCTCCATGCATTGGTTCGGCATTCCCACCGGCAGCCGCACGTTGCTGTTGTGGGGCGGCGGCCATCCGATGCTCGATTGGGTGCGCAACTGCCGGGTATTCTCGACCAAGAACCTGACGTTCGATCAGCTCGAGCGCGCGTCCCGTTATCTCCTACAGCAACGCCCGGTGCTGGTCATGGGTCTGCCATCCGCGATTGCGCAGCTCGCCCGCCACGTGCGCACCCATCGGCCACATGCACCCGCACAGCTGGCGCCCTTCGTGAAGCTGGGCGGCGAGCAAGTCTATCCCTTCCAGCGAGATGAGATCGCGCAACACCTGGGCGCGCGGGTGTTCGAATCGTACGGCTCCACCGAGATGGGGCCGATCGCGCACGAATGTCCCGCCGGCTCCCGTCACATCATGGCGGACCACGTGTACCTGGAAATATTCAACGGCGATCAGCCTGCGCAGCCCGGAGAGTTCGGCGATCTGGTGCTCACATCATTGTTCAATCGCGCGATGCCGCTCGTGCGCTGTCGCATCGGCGACCGCGGACGGATTTCGCCCGAGCCCTGCCCCTGCGGACTGCCGCATCCAGTGTTATCGGAGCTCGTCGGGCGAGCCGCCGACATGTTTGTCACGGCGGATGGCAAGCTGGTCCACGGCTCGGAGCTCGGGCGTCGTCTACAGTTGTTTCTGTCGAAAGCGCCGCTCGGCTCCGTCGCGCAGGTGCTCTTTCAACAGAAGGATGCGGCGCACTGGAACGTGCTGGTGGAAAGCGCGGCGGGCTTCAATGACGAACTGGCGGCGCAGCTACGTCACATCGTGCATTCGACATTCGGCGACAACTGCCGGGTCGATATCGAGCGCGTCGCGCTCGTGCCTCGTGAAAAGTCGGGTAAGTACCGCTATTACCGGCGGGCGCCTCAATCGTCCTGAGCGAACGAGCTACGCCGAGTGCACCAGCCGCAGCTGCGGATGCGTCCTCGTGATGCGGCTGAGCGACTCCACCGACTCCGGCATGGCGATATAAATGCCCTGCGCGTACTCGACCCCGATGTCTGCCAGACACTGGAGCACTTCGGCGCTCTCGACCCGCTCAGCGATGGTTTTCAAACCCATGGCGCGGCCGATCTGGGTGATCGCCTCGACCATGCTGCGATCGACGTGATCGGTGGTCACGTTCTGAATGAACGAGCCGTCGATCTTCAGGAAGTCGACCGGCAGATTCTTCAAGTACATGAACGAGGACAAGCCGCTGCCGAAATCGTCCAGCGAGAACAAACAGCCGCGCGCGCGGAACTCGCGCATGAAGTGAACGACGTTGGCCAGATTGGAGATGGCCGCGGTCTCGGTGATTTCGAAGCACACCGCGCCCGGGCTCAGATCGTAGGTCTGCAGCTCGTTGATCAGGAATTCCAGGAAGCGATCGTCGTTCAACGAGGTGCCGGATAAATTGATGGACAACGTGTAGCCGTGGCGTGGATCGCCGTCGGCACGATAATGAGCAAGTGCACCGAGCGCCTGACTCACCACCCAACGATCGATCATGGGCATCACGTTGTAGCGCTCCGCCGCTGGAATGAATTCCGCCGGCTGCACCAACTCGCCATGCTCGCCGCGCATGCGGAGCAGCAATTCGTAATGACCGCGCGTGTCGCGGGTCGCCCCGATCGGCACGATGGGCTGATAATAAAGTTCGAGCCGGTTCTCCTCGCAGGCGCGCGTCAGACGCGACACCCACTGCATCTCGCGATGCCGCTCCGGCGCCGAGCCAGACTGATACATGTGGACGCGATTGCGCCCCGAGTCCTTGGCCGCGTAGCAGGCCACGTCGGCTGCCGCCATGACGCTCGCAATGCTCTCACTGGAGCTGTTGATCTCGACGATGCCGATGCTGACGCCGACGTTCATGGCGCCGTCCTGCCACTCGAATCGATACTCGCGAATGGCCTGGCGCAGACTGTCGGCGATCTTCGCCGCGCGATCGGCGGTGCAATCCTGTAGCAGCACGCCGAACTCGTCGCCTCCCAGACGGGCAATGGTGTCGCTCGTGCGGATGCGTGTCTGGAGCAGTCCGGTAATTTGTTTCAGCAGCCGGTCGCCCGCTTGATGACCGCACGTGTCATTGACCAGCTTGAACTGATCCAGATCCAGGTACATGAGCGCATGCGTCGTGCCCTCGTCCGAGCGTGCCGTCAGCAACGCTTCGTTGAGCCGGTTTTCGAACTCGCGACGATTGATCAGACCGGTCAGCGCGTCATGGCTCGCCTGATACGCCAGCGCGCGGCGCAGCCGCCGTTCCTTGCTCACGTCATGGAACACCATGACCGCGCCGATGATCTTGCCGCTGCGATCGCGAATCGGCGCGGCGGAATCCTGAATCGCGATTTCCTGCCCGCGACGGTTCACGAGCACGGTGTGATCCGCGACCGCGATCACCTGCCCTTCGCGCAGCGCGCGAGTGACGGGATCTTCCAGAGGCTCGCGAGTCGCTTCATTCAGGATGTTGAACACCTCGTGCAGCTTCTTGCCTTTCGCCTCGGCCGCTTCCCATCCGGTCAGATTCTCCGCGACGGGATTCAAGGTCTCGATACAACCATTGGCGTCCGTGGTGATGACGCCGTCGCCGATCGACTGCAAGGTGACTTGCGCCTTCTCCTTCTCCTCGAACACCGCGGTTTCGGCGCGCTTGCGCTCGCTGATGTCGGAGATGGTGCCTTCGTAGCCGATGAGCTGCCCGCTCTTGTCACGGACCGCGCGAGCGCTTTCGATCACGGTCAGAACAGTGCCGTCCAGACGCTGCAACTGGAACTCGGCGTTGCGAATCTCGCCATCGCGCTGGATGGTCGCAATGATGGCATCGCGCTCGGCAGGATCGCGATACATGCTGGCCGGCGGCAACGCCAGCAGTTCCGCGGGCGATGAATAACCGATCATGCGAGCCAGCGCGGGATTCACGGAAACGAAGCGGCCATCGCTGGTCGAGCTGTAGACGCCTTCCATGACGTTGTCGAACAAGCGTCGATAACGGGCTTCACTGTCACGCAGCGCGTTTTCAGCGACGCGTCGCTCGATCGCGATGCCGGCCAGCTGGGTCATGCGCGACATCAGTTCGAAGTCCCGCCGCAGCGGGCTTTTCGGCGCGCGGAAGTACAGTGCCAACGTCCCGAGAATGCGGCCGTCGGACGAATGAATCAGCGTGGACCAGCAGCTGCGCAAGCCGGCCGCGAGCACGGCATCGCGAGTGTTCTCCCACAATGCGTCGCGGGCGATGTCCGCAACGATGACCTGGCGCTGCAAATAAACCGCGGCCGCGCATGAGCCATTACGCGCTGCGACCGCGATGCCTTCCATTGCCTGCGCGTACACCGCCGGCAAGCGCGGTCCCGAGCAAAGATTCAGATGCTTGCCCGAATCGTCGAGCATGCGAATCGCGCATACGCAGTCCGGCGCGACGCGCTCGACGACATCCGTGATCGCTTGCAGCGTGATGCGGAGATCGACATTGGCTGCCAGACGTTCGAACACCCGCCGCTCGCCAGCCGCCAGCAATTCGGCACGCTTTCGTTCGGTAATATCCGTGATGCTGCCGCGAACCAGGCGCTGCCCGTGGGATTGCAGCCGCACCCAGCGCACTTCACAAGGAATGTCGTTACCAAAACTGTCGCGGAACATCCATTCGAGCACCGGCGCTTCACCCGCCAGCGTGCGATCGAACTGCGCTCGATTGGCGTGCGATGACAGCGCCCCGTCCGGTTGATGGGGCGGACACAACGTATCCGGGCTGCTCTTGAGCAATGCCTCGCGATCCATTCTGAAGAACCGCACGGCGTTTTCGTTCACATCGACGAGCCGGTTCTGATCCAGATCGACCACCACGATGATTTCCGGGGCGTGTTCGACGAGGGTGCGATAGCGGGCCTCGCTGTCACGCAAGGCCGCTTCGGCCATCTTGCGATCGTTGGTGTCGCGCAGACACACGACGAACACTTCGCGGCGGTTCATCTTGGTCTTGCTCACCGCGATCTCGGCCGAGAACTGCGTGCCGTCGCTGCGCTGACCGAGCGTTTCGTGGGGGGCGAGATCGACCTGGGTGTCGTCCAGGCGGGCCGCCAGTTGCTCCAGCTCCGCCGTGATGGATTGTTTTGCCGTCATCTGCGGCAACAGAAAGCTCAAGGGACGACCGATGGCATCGGATTCGGCGTGACCGAACACCCGCTGACCGGTGGCGTTGATCGAAGCGATGTGGCCGGCGTCGTCGACGGTCATGATCACGTCCTTGACGTGATCGAGCACGGCCTGCAGCTGGCTGGCGGTGCTCTCGCGCAGCTCGCGAGTCAGCGCGGTGGCCTCATCGGACATGAGCTGCATGGAACGCACGATGCCCCGGCGTTCCTCATCGGTCCTGTGGTAAGCCGCACCGACCGCGGCAAGCAACTTGCTCAGATCGAGCTCACCGTCGGAGCGCGTCGCTTCCCTGACTTGCTGTTCGAGCAGTCGATGCATGGCGTGTTTTTCGACGTTTGCACGGCGGCCGCTCGTGCCTCGACCCCGCGTTCTGAGTGTGAACCACTACCGATGCGAGCGATCGTAAGGCGTTGACGCCCAAGGAGGTGTGAAACACCTCCCGGTTTTATGTGAAAGCAAGGCAAAGCACCGGGCAGACCTTGCGGGTTATGTCCGATGGCACAGGTTCCCCTCCCGCGCACGGGAGGGATGGGCGATTCGGCCCCGGCTTATTCGTCGGCGTCTTCGGACGACGACTTGTAACCGGCACGCTTGCGATCGTTTTCCTTCAGCAGGCGCTTGCGGACGCGGATGTTGTTCGGCGTCACTTCGACCAGCTCGTCGTCGGCGATGAATTCCATCGCCTGTTCCAGCGAGTAACGGATCGGCGGGACGAGAATGATGTTCTCGTCGCGGCCCGCGGCGCGCATGTTGGTGAGCTTCTTGGCCTTGAGCGGATTGACGACCAGGTCGTTGTCACGGCTGTGGATGCCGATGATCTGACCTTCGTACACTTCGTCGCCGTGCCCGATCATCAGCTTGCCGCGCTCCTGCAGGCTGAACAGCGCATAGGCCAGCGCCTTGCCCTGCCCGTTCGAGATCAGCACGCCGTTCTGGCGCTGACCCACTTCCTTGTCGAGCACCGGACCGAAGTGATCGAAGATGTGATGCATCAGCCCCAGGCCCGAAGTCAGGGTCCGGAAATCGGTCTGGAAGCCGATCAGGCCGCGCGAGGGAATCTTGTAATCCAGACGCACGCGCCCGCGGCCGTCCGGGACCATGCCGGTGAGCTGACCGCCGCGCTCGCCGAGCGCCTGCATGACGGCACCTTGTGAGCTTTCTTCGAGGTCGACCGCGAGCGTCTCGTACGGCTCGCACATCTGACCGTCGATTTCTTTCTGCACGACGCGCGGACGAGAAACCGCGAGCTCATAACCTTCGCGACGCATGTTTTCGAGCAGCACGCCAAGGTGCATCTCGCCACGACCATAGACGCGGAACTTGTCCGGATCCTCGGTCTCTTCCACGCGCAACGCCACGTTGTGCCGCACTTCGCGCAGCAGCCGCTCGCGAATCTGACGGCTGGTGACGAACTTGCCTTCGCGTCCGCAGAACGGCGAAGTGTTCACTTCGAACGTCATGCTGATGGTCGGCTCGTCGACCACCAGGGCCGGCAGCGCTTCCGGTTTGGCAGGATCGCAAACCGTATCGGAAATCTGCGGATGCTCGATGCCGGCGAACGCGACGATGTCGCCCGCGCTCGCTTCATCCACTTCCACGCGATCCAGGCCGAGGAAGCCCAGCACCTGCATGATGCGCTCGTTGCGCACCTTGCCGTCCTTGTCGACCACCGCCACCGGGCTGTTCTTGCGGATCTTGCCGCGCTTGATGCGGCCGATGCCGATGGCACCGACGTAGCTGGAGTAATCGAGCTGGCTGACCTGCAACTGCAGCGGGCCGCTCTCGTTCACGTCCGGCGGCGGACAGTGCTTCACGATCGCTTCATACAAAGCGGTCATGTCGGTGCCCATCTGGTCCGGCGCATTGCCGGCGATGCCCTTGAGCGCCGACGCATACACGACCGGGAAGTCGAGCTGCGACTCGGACGCGCCGAGCTTGTCGAACAGATCGAAGGTCTGATCCAGCACCCAGCTCGGGCGAGCTTCGGGGCGGTCGATCTTGTTGATGACGACGATGGGATGCAGGCCGTGCGAGAACGCCTTCTGGGTCACGAAGCGGGTCTGTGGCATCGGGCCGTCGACGGCGTCGACCAGCAGCAGCACCGAGTCGACCATCGACAGCACGCGCTCGACCTCGCCGCCGAAGTCGGCGTGGCCGGGGGTATCGACGATGTTGATGCGGTAGTCGCGCCAGCGGATCGCGGTGTTCTTGGCGAGAATGGTGATGCCGCGTTCTTTTTCGAGCGCGTTCGAATCCATGACTCGTTCGGGCACAGCCTTGCGGGCATCGAGGGTGCCCGACTGTGTCAGAAGCTTATCGACCAGGGTGGTCTTGCCATGATCGACGTGAGCGATGATGGCGATGTTACGAAGCAGGGAAGTGGACACGCGGTGACCGGTGGGAGGGCAAAAACGGCGCGCATTGTAGAGGGACGGCGGGGCTCCCGGCCACCTCCGTCGCATTATTTACGCAAATACTCCCGGCTGATGCCCGGATACGCCCTCCCCGGAGGGCTCCCGCCTACCCTGCGAGGGCCGCTCCCTACCCCGATTCGAGCGACTGCTCGAATCTGGTGCACACGCCCGGTCGCGAAACATCACAGCCGAGCTTTCATTCCATCAGCGACGATGGACCACGCGGCAGGACGCGCCGACGGAGCTGTTATTTCTTCGGTCCGGTGCTTTCTTCGGCCGGCATCGACTTGACGGGCTCGCCCTTGTCGTCGGTCGCGGGCGCGGGCTTCTGTTGCACGGGCGGCTGGCCGACGACGAACGGAATCGAGAAGGTGCGATTCAGTGCCGAGCCCGCGATCTGAGTGTTCACCGAGGCGGTGATGTAGAACACGCCGGTCCGATCCGGCAGCACCGAGATCTTGTGACGGTACGCCTTGCCCGCCTCCACCGCGCTGAAGCTGGCGATCAGGTTGCCCGCGAGCGTGATTCCGTCCATGCCGCTGAGTTTCGCTTCCATGGAATCGACACCGGCGCTGGGAATGAAGGCCACGTCCAGCTCGGTCGGCACACCGAGCGTCGGCTTGCCGCTGAATTCGTAGCGGATGTTCACGGCCGCGCCCGGCTTGCCGTCGCCGACCGCTCTGGCGAAATTCGCCGTTTCATCCTTCGGTGCCGCCGCCACCGTGGGCTTGGTCGGCGCGGGCGCCACCGGCGCGGCCGCGGCCGGCTCGGGTTCGGAGCCACAGGCCCCCAGCAGCACCAGCGTGGCCATCGGAACACACATCAGCAACCGCGGCGGTGAAAGCTTCATCCTGATCATGCCTCTATTATGGCGCACTGGGACTCGATGCACGCTATTGCTCTTGAATCGTCACGCTCATGCAACGCGGCGTGGTCACGAGCGCAACGTTCTCATCCGGGTTGATCGTTTCGAAGGCATACACTTCGAGCACATAGGTGCCGGCAGCGAGTTGTACCAACGAGATCGTCTCCTGTCCGGAGACATTGCTGAGGCCGCTCGCCCGGATCACGCCCTGCTGGTGAACCAGGATGTCCGGATCGCTGGCGGGAGTCGAACCGGCCACGGTCGGGGATGACACGCCGGTCGCCTGAATGGTGACCAGGCCGCTGCCGCCCTTCACGTAGCGCAGAAAGCGCCGGTTGCCGAGCTTGTTCCCTTCCCGATTGCCGTTGGTACTGCACACGGTCACCGGCTGAGCGGGCCCGATGTCCGAGTAGACGGCGGTGAAGCCGATATCGCCACCGGCGTTGGTCTCGCCCGCGCCGAACTCACCGGTGCCGGTCACCTGCTGTCGCTGCAGCAAGGTTCGGATCGCTGCCGCCTGAGCGCTGTTGTTGGTGAGCAGCGCATTCGCAAACGAATAGATGCTGGTGAGCGCCGGAGTATTCACCTGCGCATTGGTCATCACCTGGAAGATCGGTGGGAAGCCGAGCGCCACGTTGTCACCGGGATCGGCGGTCGTGTCGAACACATCCCAGAGGAACTGGCCGACCGAGGCTTCCGAGAACCAGCCTGGATTGACGACCGGATCGCTTTCCAGATTGAAGCCGAAGTCCTGGCTGATGCCGCCGGAAGAATCGCGATACTGCGGATCGTTCAACGCCATCGAGCCGAACGCATTGCCCCAGCCTTCGCCGAACGCGACGCGCAGGTCGAGTCGATCGCTCAGGCCGTGCTGACCGCCGATGGAATCGGAGCGGCTGAACTGGTCTTCGAAGTAATGACCGAACTCATGGGCGATCACATGGGCATCGTATTCATCCGTATCGCCATTGCCGCCGCCGAAGAAGCCCAGGATATAAATGCCATCCGGCACCGGGCTGCCCTCGGTGGTGCAGTTGTCCGTCTGGCCGATACCGTAGAACGACGTCGGGATGTTCCCAATGTCGGGACAGAACGGCGTGGCGACCTTGTTGTCCTCGCTCCAATACAAATCCAGCGGCGGAAACTGCGCGGTCGGGCTGGCGCCGAGGATCAGCTGCTTGGCCTGATACACCGTATCGAGAATGGCGAACGGCGCCGCCCGGCGGCCGGGGTTGTAACCGCTGCCGTTCCAGTCCGAGGGAGCTTTCAGATTGCGAGTCACGGCAGTGGTGCCGCTGTTGAAGGTGGCACCATCCAACACATAAACGGCATCGCCCGCGGTGTTGTCACGAACCGAGAACGTCCACGTCGGCGCGGCGTCGGTCTTTATCATCTCCGCGCGCGCACGGATGAACATGTTGGTGTTCGCGGGCACCGTGAAAGAGAAATCGCCGTTGGCATCGGTGGTCGTAGTGGCCACGGTGCCGCTGCCGGACACCGCCTGGACGACGATGTCACGTGCGGGCGACTCGATTGGATTGTTCGGATCCAGACCCGCGTCGAGCGTGCTGGAGAACCCCAGGCGGTCGAATGTGATCTTGCCGCTGACCACGACTGTAGCGCCGCCCGGATTGCCCGGATTCCCAGGATTGCCGGGATTGCCAGGGCCGCCGCCCATACCGGGGTCGAAGCCCCCGCCGTCGCCACCACCGCAGGCAGCGAGCACGGTGAATCCGGCCAGCATGGTGAACGTGCGAGCGAGACGGGCGAGTTCCTGCATTGGTTCGGTACCCAGGCGCCCCTGGCGGGCGATATTTGCGATGCTCAAAACGATCCCTGACGGCGCTCGATTCGTGCCCGGATGAGCACACGCCCTGCCAACTGGCGCGGGACGCTATCACAGCGTCTGCACCCCAAAAAGTCGATGCGTTCGCATTCCCGATTGACGCACCCGCGTCCGTGTGCCGCGCGACGCGCGCTCCGGAGCACCATTCAGCATTCGTTCAGCGCAGATCGAGCGGGCCCTCGGCGATCGCGGCCAACTGTTCGCGCAGCGACAGCACCTGGTTTTCCCAGTAGCGCGGCTCGACGAACCAGGGAAACGCGGCGGGAAAGGCCGGATCGGACCAGCGGCGCGCGAGCCACGCCGAATAATGAATCATGCGCAGCGTGCGCAAGCTCTCCACCAGGCCCAGCTCGCGGTAGTCGAAATCGGAGAACTGCGCATAGCCTTCGAGCAGTTGCGACAACTGTTCGGCCATGTCGTTGCGATTGCCGGACAGCAGCATCCACAGATCCTGAATGGCCGGGCCGGTCATGCAGTCATCGAGATCCACGAAGTGCGGTCCTTCGTCGGTCCACAGCACGTTGCCGCGATGACAATCGCCATGCAGCCGCAGCTCCGCCATGCCGCGGGCGTTATCGAACGTTTCGCTCACGGCGTCGAGCAGGTCGCCCGTCAACGACTCATAAGCGGTTTCCAGATGCGCCGGGATCCAGCCATTGGCGAGCAGGAACTCGCGGGACTGATCGCCGAGGCGCTCGATGTCGATGCGCTCGCGATGCCGAAAGCGCTGCCGACGGCCGACCATATGAATGCGGCCGAGAAACCGTCCCATCCATTCACGCTCGGTGGCGGTGCCGAGCTCCGGCCAGCGCCCGCCGCGGCGCTCGAACAGCGCGAAGCGAAAGCCTTCGTATTCGAACAGCGTGCGTCCGTCGTGCACCATCGGAGGCACGACCGGCACTTCGGCCGCGGCCAGCTCCAGCGCGAAGCCATGTTCCTCGTGAATTGCAGCATCGGACCAGCGGCCGGGCCGATAGAACTTCACGATCAGCGGCGCACCCTGCTCCATGCCCACCTGATAGACACGATTTTCGTAACTGTTCAGTGCCAGGATGCGGCGGTCGGAATCGCGACCGAGCGATTCCACGGCGGCAATGATCACGTCGGGCGTCAAACGGTCGTACGGATGCGGATCGGGTCTGGGCATGAACGTCGGTACTTCGGCACTCTCGCGGTGCCCATGGTGACCGGCGACAGTGACCGAAGTCCATTGCAGATTGTCTCTGTGTCTGGTCCAGGCGACGCGTGCCCATGAATGCCCTACTGCGAGCCTACTTCGCGGAGCACAGCTGCTAGAATCGGCCCGGACGTTCTTCTCACCTGGAATGACAACACCTATGACCATCCTCGTCACCGGCGGCGCCGGCTACATCGGCAGTCACGTGGTTCGACAGCTCGGCGAGCGCCAGGAGAAAGTGGTGGTGCTGGACAATCTGTCCACCGGCTTCCGCTCGGCGGTGTTGCATGGCGAACTGGTGGTCGGCGACACCGGCGATCGCGAGCTGGTCGGCCGCATCCTGCGCGAGCATCGCATCGAAACCATCATGCACTTCGCGGCTCACACGATCGTTCCAGAGTCGGTATCGAATCCGTTGAAGTACTACGGCAATAACACCTGCTCGACGCGCAACCTGCTGCAGGCCAGCCAGGAGGCGGGCGTCAAACATTTCGTGTTCTCCTCCACCGCCGCCGTGTATGGCATTCCCGCAGGCGGCGTCGCCGCCGAGGACAGCCCGACTCAGCCGATCAATCCGTACGGCACCTCGAAGCTGATGAGCGAATGGATGTTGCGCGATCTGGCCGTGGCCACGCCGCTGCGCTACGTGGTGCTGCGTTATTTCAACGTCGCCGGTTGCGATCCGGGCGAGCGCATCGGCCAGTCGACCCTCAAGGCGACGCTGCTGACCAAGGTGGCGGCGGAAGCCGCCGTGGGCAAACGTCCGCATGTTTCCATTTTCGGCACCGACTATCCGACCGCCGATGGCACCGGCGTGCGCGACTACATCCATGTCGAAGACCTGGCCAGCGCGCATTTGAAAGCGCTCGATTACCTGCGCGCCAATGGCACCTCCGTCACCCTGAACTGCGGCTACGGCCATGGTTACAGCGTCCGCGAGGTGATCTCGATGATGAATCGTGTGACCGGCCAGCCGCTGAAGACCATCGAGGAGCCGCGTCGGGCCGGCGATCCGCCGTCGCTGGTCGCCCGGGCGCAGCGGGTTCGTGACTTGCTGGGCTGGGTGCCGCAACATGACGATCTGGAAGCCATCGTGCGTTCGCAGCTGGCCTGGGAACGGCGCCTGCAACTGGATCCGGGCTTGCAGAAAAACTAACGGCCGGGCCGCGGTGTGGGGCGAGCGCTGAAGCGGGCATGAGACCGGCCCTGCACTCGCCCCTGAGATCGCCCCGGCAATGAAACGGATGCCTTCTGCTTTCGCTGCACATCCCGCGCATCGCGGCCAATCCGAGCGCTAGAATCCGCCCCCATGCGTCTGCCCCGCCCCAGCTCTTTGAACAGCCTGATGCTGACCGGTTTCGCGCTGGTTTCCATCCCGCTGTTGCTGGGAGTGGTCATTGCCGCGACCAAGGTGCGGAACCTTTCGGAGGAAAGCGCCACCCTGGTCCGCAGCGGCGTGCAGACCACGCATTACACGCAGCAGCTGTTCCAGCAGATCGCGCCCATCGAGCGCAGTGCCAAGCTGTATCAGGTGCTGAACGATCCGGGGCTGCTCGAGGTGTATGGCGACAGCCGCGAGCGGCTGCTCGCGACCCTGGCCAGCATCGAAACGGTTGCGGTCGATCAGGAGCATGCGGTACAGCTGCGGGCGATTCGAAATTCGCTCCGGCGCATCGATGCCGCCCTGCTGGCGCCGGCGCCGTCGCCGGAAGTGATTCGCAACGCCGTGGATGCCATCCAGCCCATGTGGCAGGCGGCATTCGCGCTGTCGGCGGCCACCGGCGAACAGGTCGAGACCGGCCTGTCCCGGTTGCAGCAGTCGACCGCCGATACCCAGAAATATCTGTTCTGGCAGTCGGCGGTGCTGATCTTGCTGACCGCGATGCTGGTGGGCATGTTCACGTTCCTGCTGATGCGGCCGATCCGCCAGATCGACCAGGCGATCAGCCAGCTCGGCAAGGGCACGTTCTCCAGATCGATCACGGTCCGGGGCCCGGTCGATCTGGTGAATCTCGGCCGGCAACTGGAGTGGCTGCGCGTGCGTTTGCTGGAGCTGGCGCAGGAGCGCAATCGATTCCTGCGACATATGTCGCATGAGTTGAAGACCCCGCTTGCCAGTATTCGCGAGGGCACGGAGCTGTTGATGGATGGCGCGGTCGGCGAGCTGGACAGCGCGCAGCGGGAGGTCACCACCATCCTGCGCGATAATGGCATCAAGCTGCAGCAGCTGATCGAGAATCTGCTGGAGTTCAGTGCCTGGCAGGCCCGGCACTCGGGGCTGGAGATTTCCGAGTTCCGGCTGCGGCCGCTGATCAAATCGGCCCTGGAGACGCATCAGCTGACGCTGCTCGCGCAGCGGGTGCACCTGGACCTGAAAGTACAAGACATCGAGCTGCACGCGGACCGTGCCAAGCTCAAGCTGATTCTGGATAACTTGCTGTCGAACGCGCTCAAATACAGCCCCCGGGGCGGGACCATTTTCATACATGCCAAAGCGGACAAGGATCAACTGGTGCTCGATGTGGCCGATACCGGCCCAGGCATCTCCAAGGACGAGCGCTCCGCGATTTTCGATGCGTTCTATTCGGGGCGCGCGCCCGTCTCGGGCCATCTCAAGGGCACCGGCATCGGCCTGTCGGTGGTCTCCGAGTTCATCCAGGCGCACGGCGGCTCGATCGAAATCCTCGACGGGATGTTTCCTGGCGCCCACTTCCGCGTCCGCCTGCCTCTGGCGCCCGCGCTCGAAGGCGAGCCGGCATAGCGGCGCATGATGAAACTCGAATTCACCACCAGGCTGCTGTCCGTGTGTGCCGTGGCGCTGCTGCTGCAGGGCTGCGAGCTCGTCGCACAATTGCGTCGCAGCTCCGAGGCCAACTCCGCCGCATCGAGCGCGCCGCTGACGCCCGCTCCGCTGAGCGGCAGCATGCCCTCCTATCTCGACATCATGAATAACTTGAGCACGCCGGATCCGGCGCGCCAGGCCGATTTGTTTTATGAAGTCGAGCGCGAATATACCCGCGCTCCGACGACGGCGAGCACGCTGCGATATGCCGTCGCATTGGTGACCCCCGGGCATCCGGCGAGCAGTGCTTCGGAGGGCAAACGTTTGCTCGAAACACTGCTCGCCACACCGGAACGGCTCACCCAGGACGAGCGCACGCTGGCCGCGGTATTGCTGCACGAAACCGATGTTAGATTGAAGCTCGAGGCCGAAAATCGTCGGTTGCTTGCGACACTCGACGACCGCAGTCGTACGCAGGCAAACTCGGATAAGCGCATTCAGGCGCAGATCGAAGAGAACGCACGTCTGCGCCGTGCCCTCGCCGAAGCCCAGCAGAAGCTGGACGCGATCAAAGAAATCGAGAGGTCTATCATTGAACGCAGTCCCACGCCCCCTGGCAATCGCGATGCCGCCCCAAGTGAAACGCAAAGCCCGCCTACTGGTCGTTGACGATGATCCGGGGTTGCTCCGGCTACTCACCATTCGTCTGCGCGCCGAAAATTACGAAGTCGACGCGGTAGAGAGTGCCGCGGCTGCCTTGGCGGCGCTGGCACGCGTCCGGCCGGATCTGGTGATCACCGATCTGCGCATGGACCAGATGGACGGCATCGGGTTGTTGAAAGAAATCCAGAGCCGCGCCCCCGGCCTGCGAGTCATCATCCTCACCGCCCACGGCACGATTCCCGATGCGGTCCAGGCAACCCAGAGCGGCGCGTTCGCGTTCCTCACCAAGCCGGTCGACAAGCAGGAATTGCTCGATCAGGTGCAGAAGGCCCTGAAGGTGTCCGGCTTCGCCGATACCACCGAGGACTGGCGCAGCGAAATCATCACTCGCAGCGCCGTGATGGAAGAGCGCATGGCGCAGGCCCACATGGTCGCCGGCACCGACGCGCGCGTCATGATCACTGGCGAGAGCGGCACCGGCAAAGAGCTGCTGGCGCGCGCCATTCACAAGGCCAGCCCGCGTCGCAACCGTCCGTTCGTTGCCATCAACTGCAGCGCCATGGCGGAGAACCTGCTCGAGAGCGAGCTGTTCGGTCACGTCAAAGGCGCTTTCACCGGCGCCATCCGTGAGCACCGCGGCCTGTTCCAGGCGGCTGACGGCGGCACCCTGCTGCTCGATGAGATCGGCGACATGCCGATGCGCCTGCAGGTGAAGCTGCTGCGCGTCCTGCAGGAAAATCAGGTCCGTCCGGTGGGCAGCACCGATGCCACGACCGTGAACGTGCGCATCATCTCGGCGACTCACCGCGATTTGAAACAAATGATCATGGGCGGTCATTTCCGCGAGGATCTGTACTACCGCCTGAACGTCGTGCACATCGAAATGCCGTCGCTCGCGAAGCGTCGCGAGGACGTGCCGCTGCTGGTATCGCACTTCCTGGAGAAGGTCGCTCAGGAGACTGGCGAGCAGCGTCACATCTACGCGCCGGAAGCCGTCGAGCTACTGGTCAGCGCGGACTGGCCGGGCAACGTGCGTCAGCTGGAAAACGTGGTTCGCCAGAACGTCGCGCTTGCCACCAGCCCGATCATCAGCGCGGAGCTGGTACAGGCGGCGCTCGGTGGCGGCCCGACCCGCCTGCCCTCGTTCGACGAGGCGCGCGATGAGTTCACCCGGAACTATCTGTCGCAGATCCTGCAGATCACCGGCGGCAATGTGAGTCAGGCGGCACGCCTGGCGAAGCGCAATCGCACCGACTTCTACCAGTTGCTCGGGCGTCATCAGCTGACGCCGGA
>NZ_CALFXI010000040.1 GCF_937958065.1 uncultured Steroidobacter sp. | reverse complement strand
TTCCTGGCGCTGCACGCCACGGAACCCAAATTCAAGCTTCCTGGCGCTGCAAGCCGCCGCGCTTCATCCCTTCCGAGCCCTCTTGCCACCCACCAACAATTCCTGCTCCATCAACAACTGCGTCGTGTACCGCACGCCAAAGCCAGTGAAATCCGTGGGCACATGAGCCAACCCTCCGGGTCTGTTCCCCGCCGCCAGGTCGATGTGAATCCACGGAATCTCCGCCGGCACGAACTTGCTCAGGAAGCGGGCGGCCAGAATGTGATCGCCTTTGCTATCCGGCGTGCATTGAAGGACATCCGCGATCGGTGATTCGAGATCGCTGTCGAAGTCCTCATCCATCGGGAACGGCCACACGCGCTCGCCACTCTCACGACCGGCGGCTTGAATAGCGCCGTGCCACTCGGGCCGATTCGTGAATGCACCACAATAGCGCTCGGTCAGCGCCGTAACACACGCGCCAGTGAGTGTCGCGAAGTCGATCATCAGATCCGGCTTCTCGCGTGCGGCGATCGTCAATGTGTCGGCGAGCACCATGCGGCCCTCGGCGTCGCTGTGCGCGACTTGGATGGTTGTGCCATTCGCGGCGCGCACCACTTCTTGCGGGCGGAAGGCGTTCGGGCCGATCTGGTTTTCGGTGATGGCGAGCCAGCAGTCGATGTCGTAAGGCACGTTGAGACGACTCAGCGCGAGCAGGGTGCCGACGGCGACGGCGCTGCCCTGCATGTCTTCGTGCATCTGATACATGCTCTTGTGGGGCTTCAAATTAATACCCCCCGTGTCAAAACAAATGCCTTTGCCGACCAGCGCCAATTTCTTGCGCGCGGGATCGCGTCCCGCTCGATAGCGCAGGCGCACGATACCGGCGTCGCGGTGCTCATTCGCGCGTGTGACAGCCAGAAAGGCACCAGCATTCAGCCGCTTCAGCGCGCGCTCGTCGAGGAACGAGAACGCCCAGCCTTCGCGTTTCGCGAGGTCACGCAACGCTTTTCGATAACTGGCCGTATGCAGCACGTTTGGCGGCAGCGTCGTCAGCCAGCGCGCCAGGTGATTGCCGCGATCGATCGCGATCGACAGGTCCGCATCGATCTCGGGACCCTCGCCACTGAGCGTGAGTTGCGGCGGCTCCGGCGCTTTCGGTGTTTTCGACTTAATCACCGGCATGGGCGCGGTGGCGGCCAATGCGGCGGCCGTCAGCGCTTCGAGCATTGCGGCGCTGTGAGTGGCGTCGAGACCCTGCGTTGCGAGCAGCACTTTCGCGCCGGATGCGGGCGCCAGCTCCTTCCAGATGCGGGTTGCGAGCGACAGGCGCTCGAAGGCCGAGCTTGAAGCTTTTGCAAGCGCCACCACCATCGGTGATGCATCGGCTGCCACTCGCGCACTGAGGATAGATACAGGCCCGCGTGCCTTGGCTTCGCGATACAGCCGTTGCCAGGCCGCACTGAAAGGCAGCTTGGTCAGGCGCTGCTCGGCCTGTTCGCGATCGATGATGACGATGCAGCCATCATGTTTTTGCATCGAGCTTTCGCTCAACTGTGCGCGGCGTTGAAAAATGCGTATGTCGCGCTCTGCAGGAAGCAATTCCACCACACGAGGTTCCTTGACCGAAATTTCTCAAACTCCGATGATACGCGGCCTACTTTTGCAGCACACCCGACATGTCCGACCCGTCCAGGTTTGATGATCTCGATCCCGAAGAAACCCGGGAATGGCTCGAATCGATCGATTCGGTGATCAAGGCGCAGGGCGCCGGCCGAGCGCACTTTCTGCTCGAAAGGTTGATCGACTTCACGCGCCGCAGTGGTGCGTACCTGCCGTTCAAGCCCAACACCGCCTATGTGAATACGATTTCACCCGGGCAGGAGCAGGAGTACCCGGGCGATCGCAGCATCGAGCGGCGCATCGAGGCCTTCATTCGCTGGAACGCGATGGCCATGGTGGTGCACACAAATCGCCAGAGCTCCGAGTACGGCGGTCACATCGCGAGCTACGCGTCGTCGGCCACCATGTACGAGGTGGGCTTCAACCACTTCTGGCGCGCGCCCTCGGAAAACCATCCCGGCGACATGATCTACATCCAGGGCCACGTCGCGCCGGGCATCTATGCACGCGCGTATCTCGAGGGCCGGCTCTCTGAAGAGAATTTGCGTTACTTCCGTCAGGAAGTGGCCAGCCCGGAGAAGGGGCTCAGCTCCTATCCCCATCCCTGGCTGATGCCGGATTTCTGGCAGTTCCCGACCGTGTCCATGGGCCTCGGTCCGATGATGGCCATCTACCAGGCGCGCTTTCAGCGCTACCTGGAGAATCGCGGCGTGGTGCCGACGACCGACCGCAAGGTGTGGGCATTCCTCGGTGACGGCGAAATGGACGAGCCCGAGTCCATGGGCGCGATCACCATGCCGGTGCGCGAGAAGCTCGACAATCTGGTGTTCGTCATCAACTGCAACCTGCAGCGCCTGGACGGTCCGGTGCGCGGCAACGGCAAGATCATTCAAGAGCTCGAAGCCGCCTTCCTCGGCGCGGGCTGGAACGTCATCAAGGT
>NZ_CALFXI010000039.1 GCF_937958065.1 uncultured Steroidobacter sp. | reverse complement strand
GATTGGTCGGGACGGCGAGATTCGAACTCGCGACCCCTTGCACCCCATGCAAGTGCGCTACCAGGCTGCGCCACGTCCCGACACAGAAGCGATGCTACACGGCCGCACTTTCTACGACAACTTTGGGGTCTAAGTCATTGTTGTGCGGCGGTTTCCGCTCGGGGCAAATGGCGGCTGCGCTAGCTTGCGCGCCCGGCGACTCGCCCCGCGGCGCGCGATATTACACTCTTTCTGCCGATCCCGCAGACCCGATTTCTCAGGCACTCGACCCGACCGGTCTGCGTTGCTGAAGACCGCCGCTAAACGCCACTCCGCAGCGCGGCCGTTGCGCCTCAGAAGGTGAACTTGACGCTCCCGAAGAAGTACCGGCCGTACACGTCGTACACGCCGCCGCCGCCTTGGTAGTAGGTGCCGGGGTGATAGGGTGCGTCGACATCGCGCACGTTGTTGATGCCGCTGCGGAACGTCACGTGATCGCTCATTTGCCAGCCGACGCTCAGGTCGTTGTAGATCTGCGCGCCCACGCGGTTGTCGTCGTACTCCTCGTCGGTTTTTGCATTGGGATACAGCTTGGCGCTGCTCCAGAAGCGGGTATCCAGGGCGATGTCCCAGTCGCCGAACACGTAGCTCGTGAACAAGGTGGCTCTGAATCGCGGGTTTTGATAACCGCCGTCGTAGCGAATGACGCTCGATGAAACGCCCGGCAGCGTGGTCGTCTCGAACTGCATCAGGTAACTGCCGCGCAGCCCGAGGCTCAACGTGCCCTGGCCGAGCGGCATCCGATAGTTCGCGCCGATATCGATGCCCTTGGCGTCCGACATGGACGCGTTGATGACGCTGGTATCGACCCACATCACGACCTGATTCGCGTCGCGGGTGACGCGGCCGCAGAACTCGTTGTCGATCGACGGCAGGTCGACGCACAGGTTGGGGATGTCGGTGCGCGACAGTGCGGTGATGATGTTGTCGATGTTGATGTGCCAGTAATCGAGCGTCAGGTCGAAGCCGCGCAGGAAGCCGGGTTGCCACACCAGGCCGATGCTGGAGCTGTCCGAGGTTTCCGGATTCACGTCCGGGTTGCCGCCGCTGATCACGTAGCCCGTGTAGATCTGGTGCGGCAGCGGTGCAGAAATGCCGAGTGCTGCACAATTGCGCGCTCGCGTGGGGTTGGCGTTGTAGTTGGTCCCCATGCAGGGGTCACTCAAACCGATGGCCTGAACTGCGCGCGAGGCGTACAACTCGCCGAAGTTCGGCACGCGCACGCTGCGGGATTTCACGGCCCGGAACGTCAGTCCTTCGATCGGCATCCAGTTGCCCCCGAGCTTCCACGTGTTGGTCGACTCGAAGTCGCTGTAGTCGGAATAGCGGTAAGCGCCTTCGACGGTCAGCCGCTGCGCAAACGGCATATCCGTCAGAACCGGCACGACCAGCTCAGCGTACGCCTCCGACACATCATTCGCGGCCTTCAACGCAGGCTCGTACGGTGCCCAGTTTCCGAGATGCGACAGCTCGTTCTCCGGCGGAGCGGCGAGGTTGTCGTCGACGTTGTCGACGGTCTCTTTGCGATGCTCGACGCCGACGACGGCTTGCACCTCGCCCGCGGGCAGAGAGAACAGGCTGCCCTTGAGATTGCCGCCGTACACCGTCTGGGTGTTCTCGCGATGTTTCCGACGCGTGGCGATCATGTAGTCGCGCTGTTCCGGCGTCAGCTCATCGAAGCTGAAGATATTGAACGGCACGCATCCCGCCGCACGCGCGGCGGCGTCTCGGCAGACCGGTTCGCCGGTGACCGGATCGGAGATCACGTCGCGAGCGGCGATGAATCGAGAGGCCCTCGTGGCGTTGTAGGCAGCGATATCGTTGGTGCTACGGCCGTATTGCCAGAAAGCCTCCCATTGAAATCCGCCGGGCAACTCGCCCTGGAAGGTGTTGCCGACGGTCAAGCTCTGCCGATCGCTCACATCGCCCATCTGGCCGAAGATTTCGTAGCTGCGACGTAGCGGCGTCGAGGTGAGGCCATTCGCGACCATGATCTGCCGGAAGGAGTCGGGCAGATATGGATTATCGAGGTACGCGGTCGCGCCGCCGGCGCCGTTCAGCCAGGTGGTGCGCTCGTCATCGCGGTAAGGCCGGCGGTAGGCATCGTACTTGGAGCGTCCGTAGTCGAAGCGCAGACCGTAGCTGAGCCAATCATTCAACTGGTAATCGAACCGGCCGATGAACGACGCAGTCTCGATCGGCGCGATCAGGAAATCGCTCCAGTACTGGCTCTGCGGCGAGCCGCCGTCGCCCGCCGAGCGCGCGCTGTTGCAGCTCGACAGGCAGGTGTCGTAGGTGCCGATGCGGGCCGTGCCGTCCGGATTCAGCAGATACGTCTGCCCACCCACATAGATGTTTGGCTCGGGCTGCAGATACAGGTTGGTCATGTGGTAGTAGACGATCCGATCCGGGATCCCGTCATGCGCACCGGTATTGGCCGGGTTGGTCTGATACTGGATGTTGGTGTCTTTCGAATAGCGCTGATGGAAATAGATGGGCTCGTTCTTCAGATAAGTGCCGCCGATCGTGATGGAGCCGCGCTCGTCCGCGAAACGGGTGCCTGCGACCAGGGAGACTTGAGTCTTGTCACCGCCGCCGTGTTCGGTCGTGCCGGTGCTGGCGGAAATTTCCAGTCCCTCGAAATCTTTCCTGGTGATGATGTTCGCCGCGCCTGTCACTGCATCGGCCCCGTAAACCGCGGCAGCGCCGCCAGTGATGATCTCGATGCGGTCGATCATCGACGGCGGAATCATGTTGATGTCGACTGCGGACGAGGAGGCGGCACCAGAGACTCTGCGGCGGCCGTCGACCAGCGTCAGCGAACGGCTCACGCCCATGTTGCGCAACTCGATGGTGGCCATGCCGCCGTCGTACTGACCTTCCGGTGCACTGTTGAAAGGTCCGTTGCCCGGGCCAACGGCGACGTCGCGCAGCACCGTTTCGTAGGCCGTGGTCTTGCCTTGCTTCAGAGCGATGTCCATGTTGACCACGCCGATCGGCATTGCGGACTCGAGCTCCGACCTCGCAATGTGAGAGCCCGTCACGACGATCTGCTCCATGGGAGCGGTATCGGCTCCTGCGGCTAGTTCGGCGACGTCGAGAATCGCGGTCTTGCCGTCGTAGGAGCGAACCACCAGCCCCGTGCCGGACAACAGCTGGTCGAGCGCATTGCGCGTCTCGATCTGGCCGCGCACGGCATTGGTGAACCGGCCTTCGGCGGCGCTGCCTGCCAGGATGATTTGAATGCCTGCTTGCTTGGCAAACGCGCGTACGCCGTTCGCCGCAACCTGCGAAGGAACATCGAAGGTGGCGACCTGTGCCTGCGCGGTCGAAACAAGGCAAAGGGCCGCAGCCACGGCGGCCGCGATGGACGCTGGCGTACGGCGGGGGGATGACAGCATCGCCTGAACCCTTGTGAATGGACCTCGGGTTCAAAGACGACAATGGCCGCGGAATCCTTCGTCCGTCACGAAAGATTCACACTGCGGAGTTACTCGGCCGAGTAGCTCACCGCTTCGATTTTGTTGCCGTCTGGATCGAGCACGAAGGCGCCGTAGTAGTGAGCGTCGTATTCGGGGCGGATGCCGGGCGCGCCGTCGCTGCGTCCGCCGTTCTTCAATGCGATGGTGTGGAACTCATCGACCATCTTGCGGCTGCGAGCTTGAAACGCGACGTGAGTGCCGTTGCCAGCGGTAGCCGGTTGTCTGTTGGTCGGCGCCACCAGGCTGAACAGAATTTCGCCGGTGCCGTAGTGCGCGCCGGTTTCGTCGGACTTGAGCAAACGAAGACCGAGCAGCGCGAAGATGGGATCGTAGAATCGCCGTGCGCGCGCTATGTCGTTGGTCCCGAGCGAGACATGATTGATCATGGCAGCACCGTGCGGTCGAAACCCGTTCAATCGATCCGCCGAACCACAAGTTCCCGGCCGGGGTCAGCGATTCGGTGCCTGCCAGCCGCCTCCCATGGCTCGATATAGATTCACACTGGCGGTCAAGCCGTCGGCCTGAATCTGCACCAGCGCCAATTCTGCCGACAGCAAGCCGCGTTGCGCGTCCAGTTGATCCAGGTAAGGAGAATAGCCAGCCTGGTAACGATTGGTCGCATGACGCAGCGCCTCGGCGAGTGCGTTGCGTTGAGCTTCGACGTGTTCGGCTTGTTCGGCGAGGCGTTGCAGAGCGCTCAGACTGTTCTCGACTTCGGTGAGCGCATCGAGAACGGTCGTGCGGTAGTTGAAAGCCGCTTGATCTCGCAACGCTGCAGCCTCATCGCGCTGGGCCGAGGCGAGGCCCGCGTCGAGAATCGGCGAGAGCACGCTTGCGCCGATGGAAAACAAACTGATGGGATCGCTCGATAGCTCGGTCGCGGACACCGCGCCGGCCGCGCCGGTGAGCTGCAGATTCGGCAGGAACGCCTTGCGAGCCGCGGCGAGGTTGAGGTCGCTGGCGGCAAGCTGATATTCGGCTTGCGCAATGTCTGGCCGACGGCGCAGCACGTCGGCGGGCAGGCCGGCCGGAATTGGCGGGATGTGCAGCTCGGCCAGGGCAACACCGCGCTCGATCGAGCCGGGTGGTTCACCGATCAGCGAGCTCAGCGCGTTTTCCTGTTGCGCGATCGCAAGCTCGAGCTGTGGGATGGACTGCGCAGTCGCTTCGTATTCGGCCTGAGCTTGCGCGAGCTCGAGGCGAGAGGAGTATCCGACGCGCGCTCTGGACTGTGCGATGTGGAGCGCTTCGGCGCGCGCCCTGAGCGTCTGGCGAGTCACTTCCAGTCGTGAATCGAGCGCGCACAATGTGATGTATGAGCTGGCGGTGGCCGATGCGACGGCAAGGATGATGGCGTCGCGAGCCGCCTCACTCGCAAAGTACTGCTGTCGCGCGGCGCCGGCGAGATCGCGAACGCGACCGAACAGATCCACTTCCCAGGCGGCCTGCAATTGAGGTTCGAGCGACGAGGTCGTCAGCGGCGTGCCGAACGCAGACAGCGAACGAGCACGAGCACCGACGACGGTGAGATCGAGCGAAGGGGAGAGGCGCGATCGAGCCTGACGCTCCTGGGCCTGTGCTTGCCGGACCCGGGCCGCGGCGATGCCCACATCGGCGTTGTTGGTCAGAGCGCGCTCGATCAGTTTGTCGAGCACGGGATCGCCGTAGCCATGCCACCACTGGCGTTCGATCTCGACGGTCGGGCCGATCGAAACACGCCATTGCTGCGGTGGGGTGATGCCAGCGTTGCGTGGCGGCGGACGGTTCGCGAGCATGCAGCCGCCGAGCGTGCAGCAGAGCAGGGCGAACAGCCAGGTCGAGGTTCGAGTACGCATCACGGCGCCCCCTGCGCTGGAGGGTTCTGGCTGGTGTCGACTTCCACTTCGACCGACATCCCCGGCCGGAGGCGTTGGGCGAGCGGCTGGTTGGGATCGACGGCGATGCGAACCGAGATGCGCTGGGCCACCTTGACGAAATTGCCAGTGGCGTTATCCGACTTCAGCACGGCGAACTCCGAGCCGGTCGCAGGCGCCATGCGCTCGATGTGACCACTGAGGCGCGCGCCGGCGAGTGCGTCGACATAGAACACCGCAGGCTGGCCCGGGGCCATGTGCGCCGTCTGCGCTTCTTTGAAGTTGGCCGTAACCCAAAGCTTCTCGGGAACGACATGCATCAGTTGCGTGCCGGCAGTGACGTACTGACCGACACGCACGCCAACCTCGCCAAGTTGCCCGTCCACGGGTGAACGAATCGTCGTATTCGAGAGATCGATTTGCGCAAGCTTCAGCGCTGCCTGCGCCGATTCGACGGCGGCGTCGAGGCCGCCGCGACCCACTTCGACGGCGACAATGTCCTGGCGTGCGATCTCGATGGCCGCGCGCGATTGATCGACTGCAGCTTCGGCAGCTCTCAAGGCGGCCAGGGTTTGATCGCGCTCCCGGTACGACACCGACCCATCTTCGATCAGTTCTTCAACGCGCTTCGCGTCGGCTTGCGCGCGGGCCAGCTGTGCCTTCGCATTCTCCAGCGCTGCGGCTCGGGCATCGGCAGTCGCTTGCTTGGACTGCAGCGTCTGTTCCGAGTTGTTGCGATTGGCAATGGCTGCCGCGAGATTGGCGCGTGCCTGATCGACCCGCTGGCGATAGATCCTGTCGTCGATTTGTGCGAGCACCTCGTGGGCCTGGATCTTCTGGAAGTCCTGCACCGGGACGGCGACCACGTAACCGCTCACCTGCGGGCTGATCAGTGTGGTCTGGCCGCGTACATACGCGTTGTCGGTGGTTTGAATGGCGCGTGTGAACGGCGGCAGCTCCCAGGCGAACAGCACGATCAGCACACCCATGAGTGCGGCCGCCATGACGATGATGGTCGTGAGCAGCGTATGCTTCGGTGGCGCCCAACCTCTCGGGCCGGTTTGTTGCACCGGAGTTTCGATGGGCTCGGTAACCCTGGGTTCCTCGGGAGTGTTGTCGTTCACCGGTTCAGACTCATTGTTGTTGAGCGCGTTTCTTGGCGATGGCCGCCAAGGCGCCTGCCATCGGGTTTTCGCCCGTGATGTACATGCGCACCTGCCGCGTCCCGATCCACAGCAGGGTCAGGCAGGCGAGCACGCAGACGGTGAGAAACACATCGTTGAAGGCGAGGACGTTGGCCTCGCGGGTGACTTGCTGGGACAACAATGCCACGCCTTCCGCGGAGCGCAGGCTCGGGTCGGTAACGACGCCGCCGTATGCGCCGCCCAATGCCTGCAGGCGAGCGGCGACTTGCGGATCGGTCAAGGTCAAGGATTGCACGATGGCGTGCGAATGAAACTTCTCGCGCACGATCTGAAATGTTCCGAGGAACGCCGAGCCGGCCAGACCGCCGAGCGATTGCGAAATGCTGAACACGGCGGAGAAGCTGACGATGTGATTCGGGCCGCGCGCCATCGCCTGCAGGATGCCGATCAACAGCGTCGGGCCCATGAAGTACACGGCCGCGAAGGCGAGCAAAGATTGGCTGATGTACATGTTCGCCGGTCGGGTGAGATTCGTGGCGTGCGCATCGATGAACGCACCGATCGCGATCAGGGCCACCGAGATGAAAATCGGCCGACCGAGATTGGCGGGGTTCACCGTCAGTGCGCTGGCGGCCAGGCCGATCACGCTCACGATGGAGATCACCAGGAACAGGTTGAACAGCTGATCGTTGTTGATGCCCAGCGCCGTCAGCAGCCCGATGGCCCCAAAGGTCTGTTCCGACAGCAGCACGCGCACGGTGGTGGCGACGAATGCAAAGCGAAGGATCAGAGCGCTGCCCATCCAGCGCGTGTTCAACAGCGGGTTGACACGGTTGTGCTCGATCAGCAGCGCGGCGCCGATCAACAGGATGGCGCCGCACAGGGCGTAGCCGAGCCACGGCGCTTCGGTCCACCACAGCACACGGCCGAGCCCCAGAAACGCACACAGCAGCGCGACCCCGGGCGCATACAACGCGAAGGTGACGAAGTCCAGTTTCTCGAACGCCTTCATACGTTCGCTGGGGGGCAGACGCAGCGCTACGACTGCCGCGAGGCACAGTATCGAGAGTCCCAGCTCGAAGATATACAACGCGCGCCATTGACCGAGCTCGAGCAGATCGGATGAGAACAGCCGGGCCAGTGGCGTGGCGAGTTGCGGAACGCCGATGCCGAGCACGATGCCTTTGAGCCGATGCGCGGCCGGCATCGATTGCACCATGTACAACAGGCCCAGAGTAGACAGGGCGCTGGCAGCGACACCGCTGGCGGCCCGCACGATGAGCGACGTTGAATAGTCATGGACGAACACGTGCGCGCCGGTCAGCACGATGTAGGCAGTGAGAAAGATGCGCACGAACGGCACCAGGCCGAACTGCTGACGGAACTTCACCAGCAGCAGGCTCATGGAGACATTGGTCATGGTGTAGACCGTCGTCATCCAGGCTGCCTGGTCGCTGTACAGTCCCAGTGCGCCCTGGATGTTTTGCAGATTGGCGGACACCAGGGCGTTGCCCATGGCGCCGGTGATGCCGATCAGCACACCGATCAGGAAGTAGCCCACGCGGCGTGGGGCGGGATGGTCGGGCGATGCCGGCGAGCCCGGCATGATGGGCCGCTCATGCGGCTTGAACTGGTACTCGCCCGCCTCGTCGATCATGGAATCGCATCGTACGGCCTGGATCACAGGCCCGCAGTAGTGAACTACCGGCGCCATTGAAAGATCCGGAGCGACCGCCGGCGCGCTGAAAATCGGAGTCGGGTAGTATCCGACGAACCTTTTGCGCGGGCAGGCATCGCTTATGGTTATGAGCTGGGTGGCCGGATTGCGGACGCTGTTTGTGATCGTGTGCCTCGGCGCTGTCGTCCAGGCCCAGGCTTCGCTTGCGCCTGTCGAACAAGCCGCGCTCGATGCGCT
Organism: uncultured Steroidobacter sp.; assembly: GCF_937958065.1. Lineage (GTDB taxonomy): Bacteria > Pseudomonadota > Gammaproteobacteria > Steroidobacterales > Steroidobacteraceae > Steroidobacter. The sequence goes on along the minus strand of NZ_CALFXI010000039.1, from coordinate 3,729 downwards.
CGCGAAGGAAGCGGTTGGCAAGGGCCAGACGGCCGGTCTGGTGGTGGCGGTGGGGGAAATGGGCAAGCCGCCCGTCGTGCACGCCTATGGCTTCGCCAATCTGGAATGGCAAGCCGCAACCACGCCCGACACCGTATTCCGCGTCGGCTCCATCACCAAACAATTTGCATCCGCCTGCATTCTGCTGCTCGCCGAGCAGAACGAGCTGTCCTTGGACGACAAGCTCTCGAAGTTCTTCCCGGATTATCCGCGCGGCGAGGAGGTGACCATCCGGCAGTTGTTGAGTCACACCTCGGGTGTGCACAGCTATCCTGGCCCCACCGAACGGACCCTCGTGCGCACCGGCATCTCCGTGCCGGAGATGGTGAAGCATCTGGGCACCCTGGGGTATGACTTCGCGCCGGGCGCCGACTTTGCGTACAGCAACGCCGGTTACTTTTTGCTCGGGGCGATCATCGAAAAGGCGAGCGGTCGCACCTTCCATGACTTTGCACGCGGTCGTTTGTTTCAGCCGCTCGGGCTGTCACAAACCGCGGTCGATCGGAACGAGGACGTGGTGCCTCATCGCGCGACCGGTTACGAGCGTGATCGCAACAGGCCGGGCAGCTACGTTAACGCAGTTTATTCACATATGAGCGTGCCGGGCGCGGCCGGTGCGTTGCGATCGACGGCCGCGGACTTGATCCGATGGACCGAGGCACTGCATGGGGGCCGCGTGCTCAACGCTGCTTCGTATAAAGAGATGACGACGCCGATTCGCGTGCCCGGCAAGGAGGATGTGAACTATGGGTTGGGGCTCTGGCTGAAGCCGGAGCAGGGCCATCGCTTGATCAGCCACAACGGCGGCATCGACGGGTTCGAGTCCAGCCTGAATTATCTGCCCGAGCGACGCATGACTCTGGTGATCCTCAGCAATACGCAGAATGGGACGGGCGAGCTGCGCGCCAGGATGCTCGGCGTGCTGTTCGGCAGCGCTCCAAAGTGAGCGCTGCCGTCGAGACGTTTACTGAGCCGCGATGACGCGGATTTCCACGGTCCATTTCGGCTGCGCGAGCTTGGCTTCCACGCACGCGCGCACCGGCGTGTTGCCGGGGCTGACCCACTTGTCCCAAACCGAATTCATCTCGGCGAACGTGCTCATGTCGGCCAGCCAGATCGTGGCCTGCAGCAGCCGGCTCTTGTCGCTGCCGACCGATGCGAGCGCTGCATCGATCTGCTGCAGAATGTCCTCGGTCTGCGCGGCGACCGATTGGCCGGCGGCATTTTCGGCCACGTAGCCGGACAGGTAGATGGTGCCGTTGTGGACCACGATGCCGCTCATGCGCGGGCCCACTTCGTAACGCTTGATCTCGCTCATCGCTCTTGCTCTGGGTTGATAAGGGCCGCGTAGTTTCGCCATCCGCGCGCGCCACGGCAATCCGCCAGTCGAAATATTTCGCCCGAGCGAGGCGAGCGATCCGTGCTAAGGGGAGGGCGGCTTCAGGGCAGATTTCTTGCCCGGCTTCATGGCGAGATCGAGCGCGGTTTCGCTCTGCGCTTCGAGGCTGAAGACGAGCAGCGAGCGCCCGGTCACTCCGTACTGTTCGCCGGTCGTGAACACGGCCTTGTAGCCGGTGGGCAGGTCCGGAATGTTGGTGTCGATCAGCAGCGTCCAGCGCGCGTCCGGCGAATCGCCGGGCAAGGTGAATTCGACCAGATCATGAAAGGCGTTGAGCACGATCAATAGCGCCGTGTCGTGGGCGCGCTGCCGCAGGCCCGTCGCCTGCGCGCGGCCGTCGAGCAGCATGCCGAAGCACAGCATGCCATCGTCGGTCCATTGCTCGTCTTCCATCTCCTTGCCGCTGGCATTGATCCAGGTGATTTCCTTCAGGCCGAGGCGCGGATCCTCCTCCGCCGACAGGAAGCGGTTGCGGCGCAGGATCGCGAACTTGGTGCGCAGCGCCGTCATCTGCTGCACGAAGCGCACCAGGGTCTCGTTCTTCTCCGCGAGCGACCAGTCGAGCCAGCTGATTTCATTGTCCTGGCAGTAGGCATTGTTGTTGCCGTGCTGGGTACGGCCGAATTCATCGCCGGCGAGCAGCATCGGCGTGCCCTGGGACAGCAGCAGCGTCGCTACGAAATTGCGCATCTGCCGGGCACGCAGCGCATTGATGCCCGGATCGTCGGTCGGGCCTTCGGCGCCGCAGTTCCAGGAGCGGTTGTGCTCGTGACCGTCCTTGTTGTCCTCGAGGTTGGCTTGGTTGTGCCGCTCGTTGTAGCTCACCAGATCGTTGAGGGTGAAGCCGTCGTGCGCGGTGATGAAATTGATGCTGGCGTAGGGGCGGCGGCCGAACTTGTTGAAGATGTCGGCCGAGCCGTACAGGCGCGGTGCCACTTTGCTGGCCGAGGCTTCGCCTCGCCAGAAATCCCGCACCGTGTCACGGTACTGATCGTTCCATTCCGCCCACCCGGGCGGGAATTCGCCGACCTGATAGCCGCCCGGGCCGCAGTCCCAGGGCTCGGCGATCAATTTGACGCGGCTCAACACCGGATCCTGCGAGCAGGCCTTGAGGAAGCCGCTGCGATTGTCGAAGCCATTGGGCTCGCGCGCGAGAATGGTGCCGAGATCGAATCGGAAGCCGTCGACGTGCATCTCGTTCACCCACAGGCGCAGGCTGTCGGTGACCATCTGGATCACGCGCGGATGACTCATGTTCAACGTATTGCCGGTGCCGGTATCGTTGATGTAGTAGCGCTTCTGCTCGGGCATCAATCGATAGTAGGAAGCATTGTCCACGCCTTTGAAACACAGCGTTGGACCGCGCTCGTTGCCTTCGGCGGTGTGGTTGTAGACGACATCGAGAATGACTTCGAGCCCGGCGTCGTGGAAGCGCGCCACCATCTCCTTGAACTCCTGCACACCGCGGCGAGGGTCGATGAGGTAGCGCGGATCGGGCGCGAAGAAACCGATCGAGTTGTAACCCCAGTAGTTGCTCAACCCTTTGTCGAGCAGCAGGCTGTCGTTGACGAAGGCATGGATCGGCAGCAGTTCCACCGTGGTCACGCCGAGCGACTTGATGTACTTGATCACTTCAGGGACGGCGAGCCCCGCGAATGTGCCGCGCAGTTCCTCGGGCACGAGGGGGTGTTGCTTGGTGAAGCCGCGCACATGCGTTTCATAGATGATGGTGCGATCCCAAGGCACCAGCGGACTGACCGATTGTTTCCAATCGAAGGTCGAATCCGCGACCACGCACTTGGGCATGAACGGCGCGCTGTCGCGCTCGTCGAAAGTGAGGTCGTCGCCCTTGGCGCCGATGGTGTAGCCGAACAAGGCGTGATCCCAGCGCAGCTGGCCCACGAACTCGCGCGCGTACGGGTCCATCAGCAGCTTGTGCGGATTGAAACGGTGGCCCGCTTCGGGCTCGTATGGGCCGTGCACGCGGTAGCCATACACCGTACCGGGGCCGACATCGACCAAGTAGCCGTGCCAGATCTCATCGGTGTATTCCGGCAGCTCGATGCGCTCGATCTCCTTCTGACCGTCGGCGTCGAACAGGCACAGCTCGACTTTGGTCGCATTGGCCGAGAACAGCGCGAAATTCGTGCCCTGGCCATCCCAGAAAGCCCCCCGGGGGTACGGCAGGCCCTCACGCAGTTGTGACGAAAAGCTACGGCTCAAGTGGCACCCGGTGGAGCAGGGACAAGGACCGCAGGTGCAACGCTCGGCGCATGGGAACGTTCCCTAGG
>NZ_CALFXI010000038.1 GCF_937958065.1 uncultured Steroidobacter sp. | reverse complement strand
GCCAGATGGATCACAGCCAGATGGATCACAGCCACATGGACCACAGTCAGATGGGTCATGCGCCTGCAGATCCGCACGCGGGGCATGCGTCCCCTGGGCCGTCCGCGACCGTGGATCATCCCCCGACCGAACGCACCCCGCTGATGGACATGCGGGTCGATCAGCCCAACGTCGGCCTCGACGATCCCGGCGTCGGCTTGAGGAACAACGGGCGCCGCGTGCTGACCTACGCGGACCTGCGCACCATCGGTGGCCCCATCGATCGTCGTCAGCCGGGGCGCGAGATCCAGTTGCATCTCACGGGGCACATGGAACGATTCGTCTGGTCGTTCAACGGTCAGAAGTTCTCCGAAGCACAGCCTTTGAAGTTCCAGCTCGGCGAACGGCTGCGGATCACGCTGGTGAACGATTCGATGATGACTCACCCGATCCATCTGCACGGGATGTGGAGCGAGGTGGAAGACGCATCGGGCAACTTCCAGGTACGCAAGCACACCGTGAACGTGCACCCCGCGCAGAAGCTGAGTTATGCAGTTACGGCGGATGCGCTGGGTCGGTGGGCCTACCACTGCCATCTGCTGTATCACATGGAAGCAGGCATGTTCCGTGAGGTGCACGTCGAGCCGGGCGAAGGCGTAGCGCATCACGAAGCTCATGGGGATCACTCATGAGCGCTCTGATCAAAGTACACATCACGCTGGCGCTGTTTGCGGCAGTGGCTTCGAGCGCTGCCGCTCAGGACGCGCACCAGCATCATGCGCATCATTCCGATGAGCAAACCGAGAGCGAACGTGCGCACGTTCCACCGGATCCGCCGCAGCATCAAATGGGCGACATGTCCGAAGCGGAGATGGCGGAGATGATGGACATGGATGACACCGCTCTGTTCGGCATGGTGGCGTTCGATCAGCTCGAATGGCGTGACACCAATGAAGGTAACGCGCTCGCATGGGACGGTCGGGCCTGGTTGGGCAACGACTACGACAAGGCCTGGTTCAAGGCCGAAGGGGAGCGCTTCGACGGCGACTACGAGGGCTCGGCCGAGTTGCTCTGGGATCACGTGTTCTCGCGTTGGTGGAGCTGGCAGGCCGGTGTGGCGCACGATTTCGGAGCGGGTCCATCGCGAACCTGGGCCGCCTTTGGCGTGCAGGGGCTCGCGCCTTACTGGTTCGAGATCGAGGCCCTGGCCTATGTGGGCGAGGAGGGCCGCACTTCGGCGCGCTTCTCCGCCGAGTATGAAATGTTTCTGACGCAGCGGCTGATATTGCAGCCCAAGCTGGAATTCAAGCTGTACGGCAAGGACGATCCGGCCAACCGCATCGGCGCGGGGTTCAGCGATGCCGAACTGGGGCTGCGCCTGCGATATGAGATTCGTCGCGAGTTTGCGCCCTATGTCGGTGTCGTGTGGTCCAGGAAGTTTGGCGAGACTGCGGACCTCGTGCGCGAACACGGTGATGAGGTCGAGGAAGCACAGTGGGTCGCAGGTGTGCGCGTCTGGTTCTAACGAGGCACTTGCGAATCAGTTGAGAATCGTTATCATCTCTGGCGCTCGCTGGGTTCTCCGGCGAGCCGCCAGCTCTCGGGCCAGCAAACAAACCAGTCCATCACGGACGGCTGAGCTCTCGAAGTGTCTGGCACTTGCTCCCGACGTCATGGACCCGATTCGTGCGTCGATAACGAGGGAGTCTCACCATGTCCGTGTCTTCTCGCGCATCAGCATCGCTGATGGGCCGTCATGCCTTGCGTGTTTGCAGCCTGGCCGCTGCGCTGTCTCTTGGCGTGGCTCATGGCGCCGAGACGACGGAAGTTGGCAAAGCGTTGCCCACCGGCGGCCACACGGGCAACGCATTCATCGGCACCTGGGATGACGACGGCGACGGCAAGGTCACGCGCGCCGAATACGAAGCGGTTCGCAAAGCCCGCTTCGCGGCGACGGACAGCGACGGCAACGACTCGCTTTCCATCGAGGAGTACGTCAACGAATATGCGGTGCGCCTGGATCGCGATATCGCCGATGAGCGCAATGCTTCGCTGAAGCAAACGGATACCCGGTTCAAGGCACTCGACAGGAACGGCGACGAGTACATCGATCGCTCGGAATATGATCGATCCGGCGCTCGCGCGTTCGTGCATCTCGACCGGAACAAGGACGGTCGCATCACAAAAGAAGACGCCGAGCCAGGAGTGAATGAAACGCCGCGGCTCCGTTCGATCATCGGCATGCCGACTTCCCACACGCTCGCGGGCATGCTCGAGATCTATGACGACGATGGCGATGACGTGATGACCCGCGAACAGTACGACGCGCAGCGGGCGAAGGTGTTTGCGGCCACCGATACGAATCAGGACGGCAAGCTCGACCGCCAGGAGTACGTCAACGAGTTCAGCGCCCGCCTGCAGCAGCAGATCGAGGATCGTCGTGAGGCGCAGCTCAAGCAGGCTCGCGTTCGCTTCAAAGCGATCGATAAAGACGAGAACGGCAGCATCAGCCGCGATGAGTACTTCGCTATGAGTGCGCGCATGTTCGAGCGCGCGGACACCAACAAGGATGGCGTCATTTCTCGAGATGATCCGCCGCCCGTGCGCGAGCGGCGCACCGACGAAGGGCCCGTCACCAGCCAGGTTCAGGCGCCCCGATAACCGATCAAACCAAACCCAATAACGCCCAGTCAGCGCCGGACGCCAACCAGGCATCGATTTCAACGCATCCTGTCTGGAGTGTTTCATGCGTACCTCGAGTACCGTCCTGTCCCTGGCTGTCGCCGCGACGTTGCTGGCGTTTCGTCCCGGTCTTGCCGCTGACCAGGGCCCGGCACGGCAGCTGAGCAAAATCAAAGTCACGGCCGACGAAGAAGGTCGCTCGACGGTGGGCAATGACACCGTCGTTGGCGTCACCGAGCTCGAGCAGGAGCTGGCGCAGAATTTCGAGGATGCGATCCGCTACATCCCCGGCGTGAGCATCGTCGATATGGGGCGCTTCGGTGACAACGGCTTCAATATTCGCGGTCTCGAAGGCGACCGGGTCGCGATCACGGTCGACGGCCTGTCGTTCGCGGAGAGCCTGGAGACGACGCCGTCCTACGAATTCTTCCGGGCGAGCCGCGGCAGCATCGATATCGACTCGCTCAAGGCCATCGAAATCGTCAAAGGCGCGGACTCGATCACGGCCGGCAGCGGCGCGCTCGGCGGCGCGGTCCTGTTCTCGACCAAGGATCCGTTCGATTATCTGAGCCCCGCCGGCAACGACAGCTACTTTCGCGTAAAAGCAGGCTACACCAGCAGCACCGATGAACTGATGACGACCGCAACGCTGGCGAATCGCACCGGCCCGGTGGAATCGATGCTTCTGTACACGCGCCGGCGCGGCCACGAGGCGGAGTCCTGGTACGACTCATCGCCGATCGAGACCGGCTCGGGACGCCGCACGCCGGATCCCATGGATCGTCAGAGCGACAACGTGCTCGCCAAGGTGGATTTCCTGATCGGTGACACGCAGCGGCTGGGCCTGGTCGGCGAATACAGTCGGGCGACCAACGAGATCAACAATCTGTCCCGCGTGGGTGGCCTGGGATATCTGACGCGTCGCGCCGATGACGACAACGATCGTGATCGCTATGGCCTTCGTTACTCCTGGGAGGCCGGGCTCGCGCTGTTCGACAGTCTCGAATGGACGGCCGATCGGGTCGAGACCAGGAGCCGGGGATTGACCACGATCCTCGCCGGCAGCGGCTGCGTGCCGCAGAACGTCGTGCCGTGCGTGCGTAGTGAGGATCGCGCCACCGAGCAAGTGCTCGATCGCTCGGCCCTGGATTTCACCAAGGCATGGCGAAGCGGGAACGTTGGTCACGATCTGGTCTACGGCCTGGCCTGGCAGCAGCGCGAAGTGGATTTCGTCGCGGTGGACACGCGCTACATCGGCACGACGAATGACACGAGCTCCGTGACCGTCGATCCGGATCAGGTGCCCAACACCGATGTGACCAGCTACAGTGCCTATCTGCGCGACAGTCTTTATCTTTTGAACGATCGACTCACGCTGCACGCGGGCTTGCGTTACGACCGCACCGAGTATTCGCCGAAGCTGGATGCGCAGTTTGTCGATCCGACGGGTTCCGTTCGTGACGTGGAGTTCTCCGCGCCGACGTGGCAGGCAGGGGCGGATTTCAAGATCACTGCCGAGCATTCGGTGTGGGCGCAGGTGGGGCGCGGCTTCCGTGCGCCGACGGTCGGGGAGTTGTATGCGCCGACGTCTTCATCCGTCGTGACCGAGGTGGCCACCGGTCGAGAGGTTTCGTTATGGGATTCGGCGTCCAATCCGAATCTCGAAGCGGAAGAGAGCTTGAATACGGAGCTGGGCTACCGCTGGCAGACCGATCGTTTCCAGGTGGGCGTGTCCGCGTATCGGGACGAGTACACCAGCTTCATCCAGATCGACGAGTTCGTCCAGAATCCGGACACGCAGTATCGCTCCTGCTCCGCGAGCACCTGCGTGGTCACGTTCGGGAAGGAATATCGCATGGCCGCCAACGTGGGCGAGGTGACGGTCAAAGGTGTCGAGGTCGAAGGGCACTGGCTGATTTCCCGGCAATGGTCGGCGCGGCTCGCCTGGGCGTATAGCGAAGGCGAGCAAGACAACGGCGATCCGCTGCCGAGCATCCTGCCGGCGACGGGCGTGGTCGGGCTGCGATATCAGTCGCCGACGCAGCGCTGGTCGCTCACCGCCAACGTGACGCACGCGGAGGCAAAGAAGCTGAAAGATGCCACGCTGTCAGAGGCCCCGGATTTCTTTACTTCGACCGTCCCCGACTACCTGAGCGATGCGTACACGGTGCTGGACCTGTTCGGCGATATCAACATCACCAGGGATCTGCGGCTGAACGCGGGTATCTACAATGTCTTCGACGAGAAGTACTACCTGTGGCCCCGCGTGCGCTTCGTCAATGAAGGCACGACGACTCTGTACGGCTACGTCACGGGCGATGGCATCGGGCGCTATAGCGAGCCGGGCCGCAATTTCCGCGTGTCGCTGTCATGGCAGTTCTGATCGGTCGAGTGATGGAGATGGAGTGCATGATCGAGTCTCGCGTTGTATTGGCCCTGAGCGCGGCATTGCTGACGGTCGGCTCGGCGCACGCGCATTCGCCTTACCTGTTGCCGAACCTGTTCGATGTGGGCAAGCGCGATCACGTGACGGTGCAAGGAAGCTTCACCGAGGAGTTCTTCTCGCCGGACGTGGCGATGAAGTCCGACGACTATCACGTGGTCACACCCGCAGGCGCGAAAGTGCCGCTGACGCCGGTGTACACGCGCGATCTGGCGATCGTTGAGGCCGACACGAAGGAGGCGGGAACGTATCGAATCTCCACGGGGCGACGCGGCGGCCGGACTGCGAAAGCCGCATGGATCGATGGAGACTGGAAGTTCCTCGGACCGAAGGAAGAAGCACCGGCGGGCGCCAGGACCTACGACGTCACCAGCATCACGATGGCGGAAGTGTATGTGACGCGGGGCAAGCCGACCGAACAGGCGCTGGCGCCGCGTAACACCGGGCTGGAATATCGGGCGCTGTCACATCCGAGCTCGGTGTTCGTTGGCAACGACGTGAAGTTCGAAGTGTTGTTCGATGGCAAGCCGCTCGCGGGTCATGCCGTCTCGGTGTACGGCGCTACGGCGGTCTCCGCGGATCAGAAGCCGTTTGCTCAACTCGTCACGGACGGGCAAGGGCGGTTCAGCTTCAAGCCGAGCGAGCCGGGGATCTACCTGGCGATGTCGCGTCATCGCCCGACGCCGGCGAAGGAGAGTCAGCAGGGCGTCAGTTACACCTATTCGGTGGTTCTGGAGGCGACCGAGTAGGCTCGAGTGCCGGGCGGGCGAGGTCGATTGCATCCTCGCCCACCGGACCGTCGGTGAATTATTTCTTGGCCGCGTGGCGCCGTTCCAATTCGGCGACCACGTGACCCAGCGACAGCTGGCGGCTCTTCAACAGCAGCGTCAGATGAAACAGCAGGTCGGCGGCTTCCCCGACGAGCTTGTCGTCGCTCTGGGTAACCGCCGCGAGCGCGACCTCGACGCCTTCTTCGCCCACCTTCTGTGCCATGCGAGTCGTGCCATCGGCCCACAGACGTGCCGTGTAGCTGCCCTCCGGGCGCTCGCTGACACGCCTTTCGATCACCGACTCGAGCCGCGCCAGAAACGCGAGCCGGGTCGCTGTCGTGCCGATTTCATCGCCGAAGCAGCTGGCCGTGCCGTTGTGACACGTGGGACCCTCCGGGTGGGCCAGGATCAGCAACGTATCGTTGTCGCAGTCGATCGCGGCATCCACCACATGCAGGAAGTTGCTGGAGGTTTCACCCTTGGTCCAGAGGCGCTGCTTGCTTCTGCTGTAGAACGTCACTCGCTTCTCGCCGAGCGTCTTGCGCAACGCTTCGCGATTCATGTAGCCGAGCATCAGCACTCTGCCGCTGGTCGCGTCCTGGACGACTGCAGGCAGCAGGCCGTCGCCTTTGCTCCAGTCGAAGGATTCGATCTGCTCGAGCTTCATGGGCGCACCTCGATCGCGGTGTCGCGCAAATAGTTCTTCAGATCCGGGATCGGCAGCGCGCCCGTATGAAACACGCTCGCCGCGAGCGCGCCATCGACTCGGGCTTCATTGAAGACGCTGGCGAAATGTTCCTTCGCGCCCGCGCCGCCCGAGGCGATGAGCGGCACGCGGCACAGCGCTCTAACGGCGCTGAGCTGCGCGATGTCATAGCCTTTGCGCACGCCATCGCTGGCCATGCAGTTCAATACGATCTCGCCCGCGCCGCGTTCCTGGACTTCACGGACCCAATCCAAGGTCTTGCGTGCCGTATTGCGCGTGCGCTCCGGGTCGCCAGTGAATTGGTACACCTGATACACGCCATCGACCGTCTGGCTATCGATACCCACGACGACGCACTGTGCGCCAAAGCGCGCGCTGAGCCGGCTGATCAGTTCGGGATCGGCGAGGGCAGGAGAGTTGATCGACACTTTCTCCGCGCCTTCCCCGAGCACCTCTTCCGCGTCGCCGACGCTGCGAATGCCGCCCGCCACACAGAAAGGAATATCCAGAATGCGCGCGATGCGGCGGATCCAGCTGCGATCCACCGTGCGACCGTCCGGGCTCGCGGTGATGTCGTAGAACACCAGTTCGTCGGCGCCTTCGTCACGATAGCGCTGCGCCAGCTCGAGGATGTCGCCCACGACCACATGGTCGCGGAAGCGCACGCCCTTGACGACCTGTCCGTCTCTTACATCGAGACAGGGGATGATGCGTTTGGCAAGAATGGCCGCAACTCCTCGGATGAAATCTTGTTTTCCAGCAGCGCTTTGCCGCTGATCACGGCAGCGACGCCGCATTCGCGCAGGGCGATCAGGTCGCGCGCGGTGGCGACGCCGCCGGATGCTTGCCACTGCAGCTCGGGAAATCTTCGCACCGCGTCCGCGTACAGCTCGAAGTTCGGGCCGGTGAGCGCGCCGTCTCGGGCGACATCGGTGCACAGCACGTGCGCGATGCCGGAACGTACGAAGCGTTCGACCAGGCTCCACAGATTGACGCTGCTGGTCTGCTGCCAGCCGTGCGTGGTGAGCATGGGCATGCCGGAATCATCCAGTCGCACGTCCAGGGCCAGCACGATACGCGCCGGATCGACTTCGGACAGCCAGGAAATCACCACATCGGGCGAATTGATGGCGACGCTGCCGATGACGGCGCGTTCGACGCCGGCATCCAACAGCGCTTTGACGCGCTCGAGCGAGCGCAGGCCGCCGCCGACCTGCAGCTTCAGCGAGCAGTCGCCGGCGAACTTCACGATGACATCGCGGTTCGCCTGCGTGCCGTCCTTCGCGCCGTCGAGATCGACGACGTGGATGCGGCGCGCGCCCAGGGCGCGATAGCGGGCCAGAATTTCGGCCGGATCGTTCGAATACACCGTCTCGGCGGCGAAGTCGCCCTTGAACAGGCGGACACAACGGCCGTCCTTCAGATCGATGGCGGGAATCAGCTCCATGGTGGTTCAGTGAGTCTGTTGCAATTGCAGGAAATTACGCAGCAGCAGCGAGCCGATGCGCGCCGAGCGTTCCGGATGGAACTGCGCGCCGAACACGTTGCCGCTCTGGACCAGAGCGGAGAACTGTTCGCCGTAGGTGGCGGTCGCGAGCGTCAGCGGCCCGACCGGCGCCGAGTAGCTGTGTACGAAATAAACATGATCGCCCGGCTGAATGTCCTTGAGCAGCGGCGAGCCCGGCTCGAACTCCAGTTGATTCCAGCCCATGTGCGGCACGGGCAGATCGTCGCGATCGGCGAAGCGGCGCACGCGTCCCGGCAGCAGGCCGAGGCAGGGCACTTCGCCTTCTTCGGAGGATTCGAACAACAGTTGCATGCCGACACAGATGCCGAGCATGGGCTGCCGCAGCTTGCGGATGGTCTCGACCAGGCCGGGAATCTTCTGCAGCCGGCCCATGCAATCCGCCGCGGCACCGACGCCGGGCAGGATCACGTGCGAGGCGGCACGAACCTTCTCGGGATCGGTGGTGAGCTCCGAGGCCACGCCGAGGCGATCGATGGCGTAGCGGAGGGAGGCGATGTTGGCACCGCCGCTGTCGATGATCACGAGCTGCATTACAACGTGCCCTTGGTGCTGGGCAATTCCGTGTCCGTGATACGGATCGCCTGGCGCAGTGTGCGACCGATACCTTTGAAACAGGCTTCGATCATGTGATGAGTGTTCTCGCCCTGAACCTTCAGATTGATCGATGCGCCCAGCGTCTCCGCCAGCGAGCGGAAGAAGTGAGGCACCAGCTCCGTGGGCAGCTGCCCGACGATGTCGCGGCCGAACTGGCCTTCGAACACGAAATAGGGGCGGCCCGACAGATCGATGGCGACTCGAGCGAGCGCTTCGTCCATCGGCAACAGGAACCCGTAACGATGAATGCCGCGCTTGTCGCCGAGCGCCTGTTTCAAGGCCTGGCCCAGCGCGAGCGCACAATCTTCGACGGTGTGATGTTCGTCGATGTGCAGATCGCCCTTGCAGGTGAGCTGCAGCGAGAAGCCGCCGTGCTTCGCGATCTGCTCCAGCATGTGATCGAAGAAACCGAGGCCGGTCTCGACCTGGATGGGCGACTCTCGATCCAGGTTCACCTCGACCTTGATGTCGGTTTCCTTGGTCTTGCGCGCGACGCTCGCAACGCGCGATCGCGTCGTGAGACGAGCCGCGATTTCCGGCCACGTGTCGCCCGGGGTTTCATCGGTTCGTATACGAATGCCCTGGATGCCGAGATTGCGCGCCAGCTCCAGGTCGGTTTCGCGATCGCCGATGACGTAGCTGTGCTCGGGATCGATGGGATGATCCCGCAGATAATCGTCCAGCAGGCCGGTCTTCGGCTTGCGGCAGGCGCAGTTGTCCGCCGGCTTGTGCGGGCAGATGAATTCTGCGGCGAAGCTGATGCCTTGTGATTTCAGCAGCTCGCGCAGGAACTCGTGTGGCTCGCGGAACGTCGGCTCAGGAAAGCTCTCGGTGCCGAGACCGTCTTGATTGCTCACCATCACCAACGTATAGCCAGCATCGCGCAGCCGCTGCAGCCCCGCGATCACGTCGGGCACGAGCCGGAATTTCTGCAAGCTGTCGATCTGCTTGTCGGCGGGCTCGGTGATGATCGTGCCGTCACGATCGATGAACAGGACGCGCTGGCCACTCATGCCTGAACTCCCGAAGCCTGGGCGACGCCGCGAATGAGCCGGTCATTCTGCTCGGGCGTGCCGATGGAAATACGCAGGCTGCTGCCGAGCCCGGACTGCGAGCGTGGATCGCGAATGATCAAGCCTGCCGACGCGGCGGCGCGCAGGACGGCGTCCGCATCGTGGCAATCGACCAGAATGAAATTCGAATCGCTGGGCCACACCCGACTGATCAGCGGCAGCGACGCGAGTTTCTCGGACACGCGTGCGCGCTCGCTCAAGATCAGCTCGATGCGCTTCTTGGCTTCTGCGACGTGCGCCTGGTCCGTCATGTGCAGCACGGAATCGATCGTATGCGTGGGCAGCGCATATGGCGTGATCACGCGAGCGAGCAGGCTGATGATGTCCGCGTGTGCGATCAACGCTCCACAACGAGCGCCGGCCAGCGCATAGGCCTTCGACAAGGTGCGCAGGATCACCAGGTTCGGGAACCGTTCGAGCTCCTGCACCATGCTCGGCACATTGGCGAACTCGATGTACGCCTCATCCACGACGACCAGTGCTTTATCGCTCAACTGGGCGCACAGGACTTCGACCGAAGCGCGATCGAGCAGGTTGCCCGTGGGATTGTTGGGCGTGCAGATGAAGACGAGTTTGACGTTCTCACGCCAGGCTGCGAGCACGGCTTGCACGTCCAGCTCGAAGCCGCGCTCCTTGACGAGCGGAACTTCGATCACGCCGGCGCCTTGAATTCGAGCCGACACCTTGTACATGCCGAAGGTGGGCGGGCAGATCAGCACCTTGTCTTCGCCCGCGCGACAGAACGCGCGCACCAGCAGGTCGATGCCTTCGTCGCTGCCGCGGCCGGCGATCACATTCTTCGGCGAGGTGCCATAGAGCCTCGCGAGATGTTCGATGAGCTCGTCGGGCTGCGGCTCGGGATAACGATTGAGGCCGGCAGGCGTTGCATCGCCTGCGGCGCGCCAGGGCATTTCATTGGCATGCATGCGCTCCAACGTCGGCTCCCAGGCCGCGTGTTGATAGGGCTGCAGCGACAGGATGTCGGGCCGGGCCAGATTCAGGATGGGATTCATGAGGGATTTGCGAGTTGGCGCAAGCGCACTTGCACGGCGTTGGCGTGTGCGTCCAGGCCTTCGAGGCCGGCAATGGTAAGGGCGGTGGGACCGAGGTCGCGCAGGCCGTCGGCGCTCAGTTCCTGCACCGTCATGCGCTTCTGGAAGTCGACCAGTGACAGACCGCTGTAGGCGCGAGCGAAGCCATACGTCGGCAGCACGTGATTGGTGCCGCTGCAGTAGTCGCCCATCGTTTCAGGAGTCCACGCACCGAGGAAGACCGAGCCTGCGTTGCGAATGCTGGGCAACCAGTCGCGGGCGTTTGCGACCTGCACGATCAAATGTTCCGGCGCGTACGCGTTGCTCAGGTCAAAGGCGGACTGCAACGAGTCGACGAGGAACAGGCGCGCATGATTGATGGACTCGCGCAGCGTGCTTTCGCGACCGAGTCGACGCATCTGAGCTTCCAATTGCTCGATGGTTGCCTCGGCGAGCGCGCGCGAGGTCGTCACCAGGATGGACTGTGCGTCGGCGCTGTGCTCGGCCTGTGCGAGCAGATCGGCGGCGACGAACTCGGCATTGGCCGCGTCGTCCGCAATGACCAGCACCTCAGACGGCCCGGCCGGCAGATCGAGCGCCGCGCCTTCGGGATCGTTGGCGGCAATGATCTTTGCGGCCGTCACCCAGGAGTTGCCGGGGCCGAAGACTTTGTCGACCTTCGGAATCGAACCGGTGCCATAGGCCATGGCCGCGACTGCCTGGGCGCCGCCGACTTTGAACACGCGTTCGACGCCGCACAGTTTCGCAGCCACCAACACCGCGGGATCCGCGGTGCCGTCTTTGCGAGGCGGCGTGCAGATGATGCGCGTCGGACAGCCGGCGATGCTTGCGGGTACTGCGAGCATGATCGCGGCAGAGGGCAGGGGAGCGACGCCGGCGGGCACATACAAACCGACAGCATCGATGGCGCGGAAGTGACGTTCGCAGATCACGCCGGGCGATGTTTCGATTCGGAGCGGCGTGCCTAGTTGCGCTTCGTGGAAACGTCGCACGTTGCCGATCGCACGTTCGAGAGCAGCGCGTTGTTCGGCGCTGAGGGCTTGCTCGGCAGCGGCGAATTCACCGGCATCGGCTTCGAGAGACTCCAGCTTGACGCCGTCGAAGCGCTCGGTGAACTCGAACAGCGCCTGGTCACCGCGAGTGCGGACTTCGTCGATGATTTCGCGGACGCGTCGATGCAAGCCGTCGGCATCCGCCTGCGCCGGACGCCGCAAGGCAGCCCGCCGTTCATCCGCGGAAAGACTCGACCACTCCAACAACGACAAGCTCACGTATCGACCTCTCTCGTCTGGGTCGTCGTGCCGGCGGCCCGACGACAAAACATTCGCTGCCCTCAGGCCAGCATCTTCTCGACCGGCAACACCAGGATCGCGCTCGCGCCCGCACTCTTCAGGCTTTCCAGCGTTTCCCAGAACACGTTCTCGCGACACACGGCGTGTACGGCGACTTTGTCGGCATTGCCGTCGAGCGGCACGATGGTGGGCGACTCGCTGCCCGGCAGCAGCTTGCGAATGTCGGCAAGCTTCGAGCGCGGCGCGTGCAGCATGATGTATTTGCTTTCCTTCACCTGCTGCACGCCATCGATGCGCAGCGTCAGGCGATGGATCCAGTCCTGCTTTTCGGCCGATACCGGCACGGGCGTGGTGATGATCGCGGCCTGGCTTTCCAGGATGGTCTCCGCTTCCCACAAGTGATTGGCCAGCAGCGTCGAGCCGGTCGAGACCAGGTCGCAAATGAAGTCGGCGCGGCCGAGCCGAGGCGCGATTTCCACCGCGCCGGACAGCGTGACGATCTCGGCCTGCACGTCGCGCTGACGCAGATAGCGGGCCAGGATGTTCGGATAAGTCGTCGCGATGCGCTTGCCGTGCAGCGAGCGCGCGTCTTTGTATTCGACGCCGTCGGGCACCGCGATCGACAGCCGGCACTTGCCGTAGTCGAGCGTCATCAGTTGCTCGAACAACGGCTGAACGCCCTTCGCCTGGAAGGCGAGGCGCTTCTCTTCGATCACGTTCAGACCGACGATGCCCAGATCGCAAACGTCCTGCTGCACCAGGTCGGGAATGTCGTCATCGCGCACGAACAGCAGATCGAGCGGCATGTTCTCGCCGTAACACATCAGCTGATCCTTGCCGCGGCTGTATTTCAAGCCGCAGCGGACCATCAGGTCCAGCGAGTTTTCGGTGAGGCGCCCGGATTTCTGCAGGGCCACTTTGAGACGGGTTGCTTTGTCCATCATGGTCGGGCGCGCCCTGAATCTGGTGAACGAGTATCGGAGGAATCTTTCATGCGTTCCGCGGCCAAGGTGTAGCCGCCATTGCCGTTGAGCAGGTAGCGCGCGACGCGGCCGATGGTGGTCACGCTGACGCCGGTCTGCTTGTGAATTTCCCGGTACGGCACTCCCTGCTGCAGCAGGGCGACGACCGCCCATCGATCCGCGAGCGCCTGCAGCTCCGCCGGCGTACACAGGTCACGAAAGAACGCGCGGCACTCTTCGATGCTGCGTAAGGTCAGGATGGCGCTGAACAGCGCCCGTTCCGCGAGCGCCTCCTGGCGCGGCGTCAATGCCCGATGCTCTTTCATGGTGCCCCGACAGCCAGGGAGGCCGAAGTGAAGTAAGGAGTGCGTGTACTAGTGTATTAGCACGTTAATACATTATTGGGGCTTGGGGCAAGCACCGAAACGGGGTTCGATGGCTAACACGAAGAAATCCCGGCGATTTTTTTCGGTGATTCAGGTCGGCGAGGGCGCACGGCTTTCTTGACCGGATGCGGCCGCTGACCCTAGACTGCACGCTACTCATCGAGACCGGCTGAGGGTCAGGCCCTTTGAAGCCGGGGCAACCGTCGAGACTAACCACCTCGATAAGGTGCCAACTCCTGCGGGATCGCTCCATTGTTTGGAGTGCCCGACAGATGAGTTGCTGTTGCAGCTGCCAGGCATCGTTGCCGGCGGTGGGGCACGGCGACCCGCCTCTACGGACCTCCGTGGGGTTTCTGCGATGAGCGAAACCTGCCCAGTCCCGGCCGACGGCCGCGGCACTGGAGTCGATACGGAGTGTTCGATTCATGAATGCCGTGCCCGAGCGCCCGCGTGTGGCTGTTCACGAGGGCGTGCTGGAGCTTGAACAACCTTTGTCGCTGCATTTTGGCGGCGAGCTGCGCGACGTCCGCGTCGCCTGGCGGCTGGTCGGCAATCCCGCCGCGCCTGTCATTGCGGCTTTGGGCGGCATTTCCGCCGGCCGAGCCGTCGTCGACACCGAGCAGGAGAAGGGCTGGTGGCGCGACATCATCGGGCCGGGTCGGGCGCTCGACAGCAGCGATTATCGGATCCTCGGCATCGATTTCCTCGGCGGCAGTGGCGGCACCACCGGGCCGCACGCCGGTCAGAATGACTTTCCCTCGATCGCATCCCAGGATCAGGCGGAGATCCTGCGTCGAGTTCTCGAGCATCTGAAGCTCGAGCGGTTGGAAGCCATCGTCGGTGCGTCCTATGGCGGCATGGTCGCGCTGGCCTTTGCCGAGCGTTGGCCCGGCCTGGTGGCGCGCATCGTCGTCATCAGTGCGGCTCATCGACCCCATCCCATGGCTACTGCGTGGCGCAGCGTGCAACGGGCAGTCGTTCGTTACGCCGCTCAAAACGAGCAGGGCGCCGAAGGGCTTCGACTGGCGCGTGCGCTGGCGATGGCGACTTATCGCAGCCCTGCCGAATTCGAGCAGCGCTTCGCCGGTCCAGCGACCCGCGTCGATGGACGTTTCCAATTCCCGGTCGAGTCCTATCTGCTGGCGCGAGGCGATGCCTACGCCGCCGCCTATGTTCCGGAAGCTTTTGTGTGCCTGTCGGAATCCATCGATCTGCATCAGGTCGATCCGGCCAACATTCGTGTGCCCACGTGGCTGGTGGCGGTGGTCGAGGATCAGCTCGTGCCGCTCTCGGACATGCGAATGCTCAGGCACTCGGTGAGCGGCCCCGTGCAGCTCGTCGAGCTCTCGTCCCTGTATGGCCACGATGCTTTCCTGAAAGAGACACAGGCATTGCGTGAGGTGTTCACCCGCGCGTTATCGCCCACCGGAGACATGAAATGAGCTGGCGCCCTTCGGCAGCGACTCGCGCGGTTCGCGCCGCGCTCGATTCCGATCCACAGCACGGCGCGGTGGTGCCGCCCCTGCATCTCACATCCACGTTCTCGTTCAAGTGCTTTGGCGAGAGGCGCACCTATGACTACTCGCGCTCGGGGAATCCGACGCGCGATGCATTGGGCGAAGCCATTGCATCGCTGGAAGGAGGTGCCGGCGCGGTCGTGACTGCTTCGGGCATGGCGGCGGTTCATCTTGCGTGCCAGTTGTTATCGCACGATGACTTGCTGATCGCTCCTCATGATTGTTACGGCGGCACGCATCGCCTGTTCAGCAACCTGGCGCGTCGCGGACTGCTGCGGGTGGAGTTCGTCGATCAGACCGACGAAGACGCGGTGAGCGCTGCGTTGGCGCGTAAACCGAAGCTCGTGTGGGTGGAGACGCCCAGCAATCCATTGCTGCGTGTGGTGGACATTCGCAAGCTGGCCGACAAGGCGCATGCGGCCGGTGCGTGGCTGCTCGTGGACAACACTTTCCTGTCGCCGGTGTGGCAGCAGCCGCTGTCGCTGGGTGCGGATTTCGTGCTGCATTCGACGACCAAATATCTGAACGGCCATAGCGACGTGGTCGGCGGCACGATCGTTTCTTCGACGCCCGAGTTGCACGAGCGCATCGTGTGGTGGGCCAACTGCATCGGCGTCACTGGCGCGCCGTTCGATAGCTTCATGACGTTGCGCGGCATCCGCACTTTGCATGCGCGTTTGAAAGTGCACGGGGACAATGCGCTCCAGATCGCGAATCTGCTGAACGATCACCCGGCCGTGAAGAAGGTCCATTATCCGGGCTTGCCGTCGCATCCTCAGCACGAGCTGGCCAAGCGTCAGCAGAGCGGCTTTGGCGCCATGGTGAGCTTTGAACTGCGTGGCGGTACGGCGAATGTTTGCGCCTTTCTCGAAGGGCTGCAGACGTTCTCGCTCGCGGAGTCGCTCGGTGGTGTCGAGAGCCTGGTCGCACATCCGTCGTCGATGACTCACGCGGCAATGGATGCTGAGGCTCAGCGCGCCGCCGGCATCGGCGAAACGTTGCTGCGGCTCTCGGTGGGCATCGAGGCGGTCGAAGATCTGCTGCAGGATCTGCGTGCCGGACTGGATCGCGCGGTCGCTGTCAAATAGCAATACATCGACGGCTCAAGCTCGGTACTCTTGGCTCTCTCGCCAGACAGGGCCAACTTTCGCATGAGAACCAGAGTCACCGAGCTGCTCGGCACGCGTTATCCCATCATTCAAGGCGGCATGCAGTGGGTTGGCACCGCGGAGCTGGCGTCTGCGGTTTCGAATGCCGGGGCGCTCGGTATCCTCACCGCGCTCACGCAGCCGACGCCCGAAGATCTTCGCAAGGAGATCGAACGCTGCCGGACGCTGACCGATCGGCCGTTCGGCGTGAACCTGACGATTCTGCCGGCGATCACGCCGCCGCCGTACGCGGAATATTTGCAAGTGATCATGGACAGTGGCGTGAAGATCGTCGAGACCGCCGGCAACAATCCCAAAGACTTCATCGGCAAGCTCAAGGAACGCGGCATCAAGGTCGTGCACAAATGCACGTCGGTGCGGCATGCGTTGTCCGCGGAGCGGGCGGGCGTCGATGCGGTCAGCATCGATGGCTTCGAATGCGCCGGGCACCCGGGTGAAGACGACGTACCCAATCTGATTCTGATTCCCGCCGCCGTGCGGGCGCTGAAGATCCCGGTGATCGCCTCGGGTGGCATCGGTGACGGTCGCGGCATGGCCGCGGCTTTTGCACTGGGGGCCCATGGCATCAACATGGGCACGCGCTTCATGATCACCAGGGAAGCGCCGATTCACGACAACATCAAACAAGCCCTGGCCAGGGCGGGCGAGCGCGATACCAACCTGATCTTCCGCACCATGCACAACACCGCGCGTGTGTTCAAGAACGCGATCTCGAATGAAGTGGTGGCGATGGAAAGGAAGGGCGCGAAGTTCGAAGAGGTGCGGCCGCTGGTTGCCGGCGCTCGTGGCAAGCAGGCGCTCAAGGAAGGAAACATCGACGGCGGGGTCATCAGCGCCGGCATGGTGATCGGACTGATCGACGATGTTCCGACCTGCGCCGAGCTGGTCGAACGGATCGTGGCCGAGTGCCGCGAGCATCTGCGTTCCGCGGCGGCGCTGGCGGCTGCCTGAGAGGATGTAGGGCGGTGGGCCGGGATTGGACTGAGTCTGGTCCGCAACATTCTTGCGGGCCGGCTCGCGTAGGTTTAATACGGACAGTGGGGGAGCGAAGAGCCGAGGGCCGCCCAAACCCTCTCCTATATAAAGGAGTGGACCCGGCGGTTCGGCCGGCGGGTGAACCGGCGGTTTCGGCCGGCGGACGGGGCGGCAAAAAAGCTGTGGATAAAAACAGGCCGGCGCTAGGCCGGCCTGGGATGTGGCAACTTAAGACTTGCTGTCGTGGCGGCATCGGTGTGAGCCGATACCGACCTTGGGGACTAACCCGACACGAGTCCCGTTTCCACCAAAGACACCTCGACCGTAGTGG
>NZ_CALFXI010000037.1 GCF_937958065.1 uncultured Steroidobacter sp. | reverse complement strand
TGCTGCACAAGTCCGATGTGATCCCGACGAAAGCCCAGGAGGAGGTGAATCGGCGCGTCAGTGAGATCTCCGAGCAGTTGCGCAGTGTCGACATCGCGTTACAGAAGATCAAGACCATCACCAAGCCTCCCGAGAGGCAGAAGAAGGCACAGCGGCTGGATGACCTGTGGCGCGAGGCGTTCGGCCTGGCGTTGGGCCGACTGGAGCATCTGGGCATCGACTGGCAGGTCTCGGGCGCCGGGATCGTGAACGTCGCGCCCGACTACATCAGGACGGCATTTCTGAATCTGATCCTGAACAGTATCGATGCCTTCAAATCGGCGAAGAAAAAGGGGCGGACGATCCGGATCACCATCGGCGCTGCCGACGAGAAGGCGAGGGACGTCCTGGTTCGCTACGTTGACAATGCGACTGGAATCGATGCCTCGAAGCTGGCCTCGCCGCATATCGAGGGCGGCTGCTCTGTTGGCGACATCTTTCTGCCGGGGGTGACTTCCAAGGCCGATGGGTCGGGCTATGGGCTGTATCTGGTCCGCAAGATCATTTCCGAGCACCACGGTTCCATCGATCTGATCGACCACCGGAACGGAGTCGTCTTCGAGATGAAACTACCTCGGCACGGGTGACTGAATGGGCACTCACATGATTGAAACCGGCCGGCACTACAGCGAGAAGCCAATTGCGCTCGTGGTCGAAGACAAAGCATCCACACTGTCCAAACGGCAACAGTTGCTGTCGAAGCACGGGTTCCAGGCGATTGGGGCACGCAGCGTTGCCGAAGCATTTCGCGAGTTTCGGGGCATGCCGACGATCGACATCGTGGTCACCGACATCAATCTCGATCAGAATAACGACCAGGACAGATCCGGCGTGGACCTGGCGCGAGCGATGCGCGAGAGGCGCCCGACGCTTCCGGTGGTCGCGCTCTCCGGCCACTTTGACTCGCTCGATGCCGAGCAGCGCGAGCCCTTCGACGACTATCTCTTGAAGGCCGGGCTGTCGGTGAACGCGATGGAGCAGAAGCTTGGCGAGTGGCGCGATCGGGCGCTCGCCTATCGTCACACGCGCGCCGAGCGAGCTCGCAGTGAGCTCAGGCGCATGCGGAGCAGCGGAGCGAGAACCGAACCTGCGGTCGATGTGTTGAGAGACTTCATGCCGGTTGCGAGGCGGGGCGAAGGTCACGAGGATCCTCTTTATATCCCAGATGATTTGCTGTCACGTGAAGGCTGGCGATTGCGACTGGTGGATGCGGGCTTTCCGCTCGCCGATCGGGCGGTCAGAACCAGTGTCGCCGTACCTTTCTGGATCCGGCGAGACGGTTCGAGAACCATCGCCGTGCTGCACGGTCATCCCTGCATCTACCACGACGCCGATAATGAAGAAGCCGCCGTGCAGGACGCGCTCGCGCTGATGTTCGGATATTTCCTGGAGTTCACCCGGGACGACAGCAAAGCGATGACGGGCGAGCTCGAGCATCTGGCGCAGTATGTGAAGAAGGTGTTCGGGTAGGGCTGTCGCATGGACCTGTCCACCATCAACGCACGAGCAGTCCTCGATGAGCTGCAAATCGAACGCATCGAGTGCGCTCATGGGCAGTGTGCAGGATTTCTCGTCGTAGATGGCGTGCGGGTACTCGCCGTGCATTGTGCGCTCGAGCCGACGTCGATGTGCTCTACGGTGGTCGAGCTGTTCCGACGGTCGCTGAAACTGTCCGTCGAGGAGTTCGAGCAGCTCGTGAACGCCTCTTTGACCCGCGAGGCGTACGTGGAGATCCTTCGCAGCAGGGGATGCCTTGCACCCGGGTCTGATGGAAGGTTCGCGTGACGTGGATCTGTCGGGACGGGCTGTTCATTGGGGTCGAGCGGCACAAAGGCCAGCACGCATCTCAGTGGCTGAAGAGTGCAGCGAAAGATGCCTCGGATCTGCGAGGCTACTTTGCGAGTGCCTGCAGCGAGGGCCGATGGGACTGCCTGGGCAGCACGAAGTCGCCGCCGCGATTGGTGGATATCCTTTCGGCAGTCGCATCTTTTGCAAAGCGTGTTCCGGACGGCGGTTCTGGAATCCTGTTGTTCTCGGGGCATGCGGTCACCACTGAGGCGGGGCTTGCGCTCAAAGCGTTCGACACGCACGCAGACTTCCTCGATGACACGTCGCTGTTGCTGAGGCGTCTCTTTGAACTGCTGAAGCCCCACGCGGCCAGGCGCAAACACTTCTTCGTGGTCATGGATTGTTGTCGCAATGGGCTCGCTGACGCAAAAGCCAACGATATTCCCACCAATATCTGTGTGCTGTATGCCTGCACCCAGGGCAACGTTACTTATGAAGACGCCAAAGGCGGAGTGCTGGCTCGTTCGATCATCGAGGCGCTGGAGCAGATCGCCGATGAAACCGGTGCAACCAGTTGCTCGGTGCAGACGCTGTGTGCGCGAGTCGCGCGCGATGTCTTCAGCTGGCGGCCTGCGCTGGCATTGCAGTGTGAGCTCTGTGGAAGTGGCGCCGATCGGACGCGGCTGCCACTGGCTCGATCCAGGTCGCAATGGCGCCGCGAGCAGCGTGATGAGCCAAGATCGGTCATCACCTACAGTTTCGGCACTCCGGAGGAGCATGCCCACGGCGTGAAGGCTTTGGGCGCGGCGATTTTTGCCTGGTATGGCATTTCCTATCTGAACGACTGCGGCAAACGTTTCATCGAAGACCATTTCAGAACACCGCCGCAACTGGAGCTTGGAGTCGACATCGCCGTGCCCTCGGGATGCGCTCGTTGGAGTGCCTCGGAGTTCCTGGCCCATGTGGTTGACGTGCCAGTCGTGGCCGGGGACCGGCTCACCATGCACTGGTCCCGACGCATCGATATCGATGAAGTCATCGGTATCAAGTACGCGGTACGGGGCGAGTGGACGCACGGGCCGTCCGATGAGTATCGATTGATATGGTCGAATGTAGCCGGTGGTGGCCGGTATCGAGGCGTCGCCTCGCTGTGCTGGGAAGGTTCCCGAACCGCATTGTATGTAAGCTGCGAGACGCTCGACCTGGATGAGATGCCGCTGCGGACGTTGCTGCCCACGCTTGCTGATGTGTTCGAGTTGTTCAGATCAGTCGCTTGAGGGAGGGAACATGAGGAAGGCCGTCGATAAAGATCTCGTGGCGCTTGCGGAGCAGTATCGCGACCAGCTGCCGCCGGATTTCCAGCGACACATCGATGCACTCACCTCAGATCTGTCTCAGGAGCGCCCGTTCACCCGGTTGACGGCCAAGGGCGGTGGGTGCGGTGAGAGCTCCAATGCACGGATCATTGCTGCCGTTCTCGATGAGGTGAGCCTGTTTCTGTGTGCAGACGATGCGAGATACGCGGGGCTGCGAAATCAGGGGCGAAAGCTCGGCAAGGACGTGGTGCACTTCATCGCAGGCATCGTTGTCGGAACACTCGGCCTGACATCTGGCGTTGCGACCGGATGCGTGGCCTTCGTCGTGCTTGCCTGTAGCAGGATCGGCGTGGGCGCATTCTGCAGGCTTCATCCGCCACCGGCGCCGCGTGCTGTGCGTACAACGAAAGCGCCCGTGCGGACCCGGTCGGCGCGGCGTACGCCGTCTGCTCGTGATTCGGCCGAGGGAACGTCTGGCTAGGCTGATCGGATGTGGGAGATCGCGCCCGCGCGCCCGCAACTTGCGATGTTAGGCCAGTCCTTCCAGCAGTTGCTCAGCCTCGCTCAATCGGGCCCGTGCTCTCTCCCCATGCACCACGTCCACACTCGCTTTCTTCATCGCCTCGATCGCCTTCGCAAACCATCTGCGCGCGAGCTTGCGATGCTCTGTCTCCGGTAACGTCCCATCGCCTTCAACCAGTCGCGCGTGGGTTTTCCCCAACTGCAGATACACGAGGCCTTCGTAGTATTGCGTCTCCGGCAGTTTCAGATCCGCACTCGGCGGCTGATTGCGTATCAGCTTTTCGGCGACCGTGAGCCGCACCAGCGCGTGTCTCGGCTCATTCATCGCCAGCAGCGCCGCAGAAATCTGCCCCAATGCATGGGCGGCCGCGAGCGGCGCCTCAAAATCGCCCGCATCCGCCACCCGGAAGGTTTCGAAGCGCTGATAGGCGTCTTCGAGCGACGCCATCGCTTCACGCGGGCGGTCGAGCTTCAGCTGTGCCGTCCCCAATGCCATCAGCGTGTACGCCTGCCCGCGCGAGAGATCGCTGTTGCCGGGATCGGCAGCCGAGAGCTCGCGCAAGATCGCCAGACCCGCGGTCAAGTAGTGGGCACTTTCCTCATAGCGATTCGTACGCTCGACCAGCGTGTAACCCACGCGATGATGACTGAGCGCGAGATTGCGTCGTGCTTTGACCTCCTGGGGATCGATGGCGAGCACCTCGCGATACAGCACCGCTGCGTGCAACATCAGTGCGAGGCCCTCATCGAGCTGCCCGAGCGACACGAAATGCCAGCCTTGAGACAGGTAAGCATTGCCCAGGCCGCGACGATCTTCGAGGGTGGCATCCGGCGCGTTCGCAAGCGTGCTCGCAATTCGCGTCAGCTCGCGCAGGTGCACCGTCGCCGCCTCCGGCTCGTTGTGGATGATCAAGAGCTCGGAGATTTTTCCGTGCGTTCGAAGCAACTCGCGCCGTAACTCGACGCTGCCGCCATCCTGCCCGGACAGGGACTCGCGCGTGCGGATCGCGATCCGATAGCTCTCGATTGCGCCGTCGGTATCGCCGCCGACGCGTCCTTGGATATCACCAATCTTCTCGTACGCATTCGCCAGATCCCGCCGAACGATCGGGTTGTCACTGGTTT
>NZ_CALFXI010000036.1 GCF_937958065.1 uncultured Steroidobacter sp. | reverse complement strand
GAAGTCGCGAGCCGCGGCCGGACTGTTTTGGAGGTATAACGCATCGCTGCTCCCATAGGAAAACGCGTCCGTCGCAACGAAGAAATCAACTCGCCCCAGGTGCGGGTGATCGATGCGAACGGCGAGCAAATCGGCGTCATCAGCCGCTTCGACGCGTTGCGGATGGCACAAGAAGCCGAGCTCGATCTGGTTGAGGTCTCGCCGACGGCGGAGCCGCCGGTATGCCGCATCATGGACTTTGGCAAATACTTGTTCGAACAGAACAAGAAGGCGCACGCAGCGAAGCGCAAGCAGAAGCAGATACAGATCAAGGAAGTGAAGTTCCGCCCCGGCACCGAGGAAGGCGATTACCAGGTCAAGCTGCGTAATCTGATCCGCTTCCTGGAAGAGGGCGACAAGGCCAAGGTGACCATGCGGTTCCGCGGCCGGGAAATGGCTCATCAGGAAGTTGGCCGTGAATTGCTTGGGCGAGTGCAGGCCGATCTGGCGCCGTACGCCACGGTCGAGCAGAACCCGCTCATGGAAGGACGGCAGATGGTGATGATGTTCGGGCCCAAGAAGAAGTAGGGCCGCCGAACTCTTTTTAAAAGGCGAAGGATCGGGCATCCTGCCACGACCTTCGCGCTGCGTCGGAAAAAAATATGATTTTTCCCTCGCAGCCGCCGCCTTAGGCGGCGGGGTACATCCATGTACCCGGCAGGAAACAAGTGGCGTAAGCCACGACAAGCGAACAGCAATGACTCAATAAAAGGTCGGCGCTGTCCCGCCTGACAGGGCAAAGCCCCGCGTGGGCTGAGTTCCTCAAAGGCTAACAACGTTAGAGAAATGCAATGCCTAAGTTGAAGACCAACCGGGCAGCGGCGAAGCGTTTTCGCCAGACTGCCAAAGGGTTCAAGCGAGCCCAATCGCACCGTCGTCACATCCTCACCAAGAAGCCGAGCAAGCGTAAGCGTCAGCTGCGCGCACCTTCGATGGTTGCGAAGCAGGATCTGGTCCGCATGGAGCAGCTGCTCCCGAACGCGAAGTGAGGAATTGAGAGATGGCACGCGTTAAAAGAGGCGTCATTGCGGGCGCCCGTCACAAGAAGATCCTCAAGAAGGCGAAGGGTTACTACAACGCCCGTCGCAAGGTATTCCGCGCCGCTAAGCAGGCCGTCATCAAGGCCGGCCAGTATGCGTATCGCGATCGCAAGACCAACAAGCGCAACTTCCGCGCGCTGTGGATCACGCGCATCAACGCCGAAGCTCGCGTTCACGGCTTGTCGTACAGCAAGCTGATCGCTGGCTTGAACCTCGCCGGTCTGTCCATCGACCGCAAGGTGCTGGCCGACATCGCCATGAACGATCCGGCGGCGTTTGCCGTCATCGCGCAAAAGGCTAGGGACAGCTTGCTTAAGAAAGCAGCTTGAACCCTCGGGCCCACGCTCGATAACTGTTGATTGAATCGGGCGTCCATGGTGACGCCCGATTCGTCTCAGGGCCTGAAAATGTCTCTCTTTGGCATCGGGCCGGGTACGAGCGAATCCGTTCAGAAGCCTGTATGGTTGGGTTGGCGCGCATGCGCCTCGGTAGCGAACATCGTGAAGCCATGACTCTGACAGTTACCTACGAAAATCTGGACGCGGTCGTCGCGGCCTCGCTCGCCGAGATCGCGCAGAGTCCCACCGTACAAGCGCTGGAAGAAACGCGCGTCGGGTTGCTCGGGAAAAAGGGCTCCGTCACCGAGTTGCTCAAATCGCTCGGCGCGATGGATCCCGAGACACGGCGCGTCGCGGGCGCGAAGATCAATCAGGCGAAACAAACATTGATGACGGCGCTCGAAGAGCGTCGCGCGGCGTTGGAGGCCGAAAAGCTCGCTGCGCAGCTGGCAAGCGACGCGGTCGATGTGACGTTGCCGGGCCGTGGCCAGGCGATCGGTGGATTGCACCCGGTCACGCGCGTGCGTCGTCGCATCGAGCAGATCTTCCGTAACGCCGGCTTCACGATCGCCGACGGTCCCGAGATCGAAGATGACTGGCACAATTTCGGCGCGCTCAATATCCCGGAGAATCATCCGGCGCGCGCCATGCACGACACGTTCTATTTCCCGGACGGTCGGCTGCTGCGCACTCACACCTCGCCGGTGCAAGTGCGCTCGATGGAAACACAGAAGCCGCCGATTCGCGTGATCGCGCCGGGCCGCGTGTATCGCAACGACTCGGATATGACGCATACCCCGATGTTCCATCAGGTCGAAGGCCTGGTCGTGGACGAGGGCATTACGTTCGCGAACATGAAGGCGGTGTTGCACAACTTCATGCGTGAGCTGTTCGAGAAGGACGTGAAGATGCGTCTGCGTCCGTCGTACTTCCCGTTCACGGAGCCATCGGCCGAAGTCGATATTTCCTGCGTCTCCTGCGGCGGTTCGGGCTGTCGTGTGTGCAAACAAACCGGCTGGGTCGAAGTGTCCGGCTGCGGCGTCGTGCATCCCAATGTGTTGAAGGCGGTGAACATCGATCCCGAGCGATACACCGGTTACGCGTTCGGCATGGGCATCGATCGACTGACCATGCTCCGCTACAACGTGAACGATATCCGCCTGTACTTCGAGAACGACCTGCGGTTCTTGAAGCAGTTCGCGTGATTGCAGCTCCGATAACAGTTCTTGAAGCACTGGAACGCCTTCGATGAAGATCAGCCTCAACTGGTTGCGTGATTGGGTGGACACGGGCGATGACGTCCCGGCGCTCGCGCACGCGTTGACGATGGCCGGCCTCGAGATCGAGGGCATTGCTGCCGCGGGCCCGCAGCTTCCGGGCGTGGTGGTCGGCGAAGTGAAGTCGGTGACCAAACATCCCGATGCCGAGAAGTTGAACGTTTGCGTCGTCTCCACTGGCGCCGAAGAGTTTCAGATCGTGTGCGGTGCGCCGAACGTTCGCGCCGGCATGAAGGCGCCGCTTGCGACCATCGGCGCGAAGCTGCCGAATGGCATCGAGATCAAGCGCGCGAAACTGCGTGGTGTCGAGTCGGCCGGCATGTTGTGCTCGGCGAAGGAGCTCGGCATCAACGAAGAAGCCTCGGGCCTCTACGATCTGCCTACGGAGTTGAAGGTCGGGCAAGATCTGGTCAGCGCGCTCACGCTCGATGACACCATCTTCGAAGTGAACCTTACGCCGAACCGCGGCGATGCGATGAGCGTGCAGGGCGTGGCGCGTGAAGTCGCGGCCGCTCGCGGCACGCCGTTGCATCCGCCGGTCGTGGAGCCGGTCGCGGCGACGATCACGGATACGTTCCCGGTGCGTATCGAAACGGGCCAGACGCCGGATGCGCCCGTGGGTTGCTACAAGTTCGTCGGCCGCGTGATTCGCGGCATTCGGCCGAACGCCGCCTCGCCGTTCTGGATGCAGGAGCGACTGCGTCGCGCGGGTCTGCGGCCTATCAGCGCGGTCGTCGACATCACCAACTATGTGATGCTCGAACTCGGCGCGCCGATGCATGCGTACGATCTCGGCAAGCTGAGCGGCGGGATCAGCGTTCGATTCGCGAAGGCCGGCGAGAAGCTCACGCTGCTCGATGGTCGCGAGATCGTCCTCACGCCTGACGTGCTCGTGATCGCCGATGAGTGGTCCATCCTCGGCATGGCGGGCGTCATGGGCGGGGAAGACTCGGGCATCAACGACGGCACGGTCGATGTGTTCTTCGAGTGCGCGTACTTCGATCCGAATGACGTGGCCGGTCGCGGCCGACGCTATGGCTTGATCACCGATGCCTCGCAGCGCTTCGAGCGCGGCGTTGATCCCGAGTTGCAGGAGCGGGCCATCGAGCGCGCCACGCAGCTGCTGCTCGATAGTGCAGGCGGCAAAGCGGGCCCAGCCGTCGTGACGCGCGCGTCGCGCAACTATCCCGTGCCGACGCCCATTCGCCTGCGGCATCAACGTGTCGAGCACGTGCTGGGCGCCAAGATCGATGCATCCACCGTGCAATCTCTCCTCGAACGCCTCGGGATGATCGTTCGCGGCAGCGCAGGGGAGTGGCAAGTGACGCCGCCGACCTGGCGCTTCGATATCCGCATCGAGGAAGACCTGATCGAAGAAGTCGCGCGTCTGCACGGCTTCGAAAACATCCCGGAAGCGGCGGAGATCGGCGCGCACGTGCCGTCGCCTTGGACCGAAACGCACATCCGTAACGAGCGTACGAGCGATTTGCTCGTCGATCGCGGCTACCAAGAAGCGATCAACTACGCGTTCACCGATCAGGCGTATCAGGCCGCGCTATGCCCCGAGCCCGCGGTGGCGCTGAGCAACGCGATCTCCGCGGAGCTTGCCGTGATGCGCGTGTCGTTGTGGCCCGGGTTGCTCCAGGCGCTCGGCAGCAACCAGCGTCGGCAGCAGCCGCGCGTTCGGCTGTTCGAAGTCGGCCGTCGCTACGCCGCGGACCGCGAGACCGAAGTCATCGCAGGTGTCGCCACGGGCTCAGTGTTGCCGGAGCAGTGGGGCGCCGAGCCCCGCAAGGTCGACTTCTTCGATGTGAAGTCCGATGTCGAAGCGCTGATCGCGCTCACGGGCGCCTCGGAAGAATTCCGCTTTGTCGCGGAGTCCCATCCGGCCCTTCACCCCGGTCAGTCCGCCCGGATCTACCGCGGGGAGCGGCCAGTCGGGTGGCTGGGTGCGGTGCACCCGGAGCATTCCCGCCGGCTGGATTTGACATATCCGGTGTTCGTGTTCGAGCTGGAGACCGCCGCAGGACTTGCTGCGGTCGTACCTGAGTTCGAGGAGATCTCCCGATACCCCGCCATCCGGCGCGATATTGCGGCCATCGTCGACGAATCGCTTCCCGTGGAGGCGGTCCGGGCCGTGGTGCAGCAGAGTGCCGGCGGCCTGCTCAAGCGCCTGACCGTGCTCTCGGTCTACCAGGGGCAGCAGTTGCAGAAAGGCAAGAAAAGCATAGCCTTAGGCCTGCATTTGCAGGATACTTCCCGCACGCTGACGGACAACGAAGCCGATGCCCTCGTGGCGCAGGTCGTCGAACAACTGGGCCGTCAGCTGAACGCCACCCTCCGGGACCAATGAGCGGGACAGCAGCATGGCACTGACCAAAGCGGAGATCGCAGAAGCATTGTTCGACCAGCTGGGTCTCAACAAGCGCGAGGCCCGGGAGCTCGTGGACCTGTTTTTCGAGGAGCTGCGCGCGTCGCTCTCGACGGGCGAGCAGGTGAAACTTTCCGGATTCGGCAACTTCGATTTGCGTGATAAAAACCAGCGCCCCGGGCGTAACCCCAAGACCGGCGAGGAGATCCCCATCAGCGCCCGTCGCGTGGTGACGTTCCGCCCTGGCCAAAAACTGAAAGCTCGAGTCGAGGCCTATGCTGGAAGCAGGCAATAACAGCGAACTGCCGGCGATCCCCGGCAAACGCTACTTCACGATCGGCGAGGTCAGCGAGCTGTGCGGCGTGAAGCCGCACGTGCTGCGCTACTGGGAACAGGAGTTCCCCCAGTTGAAGCCCGTGAAGCGGCGCGGCAATCGTCGTTATTACCAGCGCCAGGACGTGCTCGTGATTCGACAGATCCGCTCGCTTCTCTATGAGCAGGGGTTCACCATCGGCGGTGCCCGAAATCGACTGCAGGGCGATGAGGCGAGGGATGATCTCACCCAGGCCCAGCAGATCGTGCGGCAGATCCGGGTCGAACTCGAGGAAGTCTTGAGGATCCTGCGGCGCTGACTTTCCTTCGTTGAGTCCTGCTTGCGCCACGCGCTGCGTGGCGCCCTGATGCGGCCCGCCCGGGCCCATCCGCGACACTTCCTCCGTTCGCCTCTTTGCGCGACGTAGTCTTCTCGTCAGCGCGCCAAGCTGCGTTTTACCCGCGAGCTGCTGATCGCTCGTCCTCTCCTGCAGCGCTCTGTGAGCGGTTTGCTGCCGGACCGTGCGTGCGTTCAAATTGGCCTCCCTTTAATTTGACTATTGTTCATTTTGGGATGTATATATCTGAACAAAGTTCATTCGGCGGCGATGCGGGAAAGGGGGACAGCTGCAATGAAACTCAGCCTGGTGAGCGTTCGTGCGCCCGTGGCAGTCGCAGCTGCTCCGCCTACGAAACGGTCATTCACTTCCACTTGGGAGGCCGCGGTACGCCGCTGGCTGTGGGGCCGTCCATCATCTCAAACCGTGGATCTCGAGGACGTGGCGGGGGAGGTGTACATACGGTTGTCGGGCTATAGCGATACCACTCTGTTGAAATGTCCG
>NZ_CALFXI010000035.1 GCF_937958065.1 uncultured Steroidobacter sp. | reverse complement strand
TCCGTCGCGGAACCGTCCAACCCGGCGCAACCATCGAGAGTATCCCCATCCGGCTGGAGGCCGGTTATTGTTCAGTCGTATCGAACCCCGCTGCGCCGCGATGATAAACAACGAAGCGCGCTCATTGCCAATGCATCGGCGGGGTCGCGCTGCCGCCGTCAAAGCGCTTGCGGCTAAAGGGTCGCTCGATTCAGGTGCGGGGCACGTGTGTCATTCGAACCGCTAGCAGGACATGGGTGCGTGTCTCGGCCGTTGAGCCTGGGCGTACGGGGCGATTCAGCGCAGGCTGGTAGGTGCTTCGCAACAGCCAGAGGACCGTCGACCTCGCGCTGGTCCGATCTCCGATTGTTTGTTTCAGATTTGCAGTCAGTCCGGATTCTGCTAACGTCGCCGAAAACACGATGGCGACCTGGCCGTGCACATTGCGGGCCCCACCTGCACGGAACGCTCCTGAGTCGCTCGAAACGGAGAGTTGTTTCAAATGCGCCCGTGCGAGCTGGCACTGCGAATCGGCTTCTATCCTTCGGTGCACGGCGCTCGTGACGCCGCGCCCGGTTCGCCGGCAAATCGCCCAGGAACATGGCAGTGATGGCTGTTCCATCCGAAGAGCGTGCCTCGGGCGCTTTTGCCGCCGAGCAATGTGTCGAGCGATACATGGCCGGCTTTTATCCTTATTTCGACCCGCATGCCGGAGCATTCGTCTGGGATCGTGCCGAACGTCGGTCCGTCATCCGGATGCGGCCCCAGGCCCTCGCGGTCGCCGTTCGAGAGATCAGGAAGCAGCGGCGCGAATTCGAGATCCGAACGGACAATGATTTCGCTACGACCATTCAACTCCTGTCGAATGCCGCGTTGAGGCCGGACACTTGGATCAAACACGACGTGATCTCCGTGTACGCCACCTTGTTCACTGCCGGTTACGCGCACACCATCGAAGCCTATTCCCAGGGGCAGCTGGTGGGATGCCTGCTGGGGGTCCACTTGGGAGAAGTGTTTTGCGCCGAAGCGATGATTGGTACGGATAAAGCGGCGCCACCATATTGCCTGTATTCGCTGGTCGCCGCTTATCCCGCGCTCGGGTTGAGGGTAGTGGACGTACAGGTGTCGCACCAGCCTGGGTCGGCATGCCGGAAGCTTGGGGAGGAAACCATGACGCTGGCGGACTATCTGGCGCTCGCGGCGCCGCTCATGAGAAATCCAAGCGCCACGTTCGCGCTCTCGAGAACATGAGCTCCCGGGCTGGGGACGCTCGCGCGCGCCGTTATTTTCCAGGGCCGACAGCCTGGCGCACCACGGTGCCGAGCTACACCAAGGCGGGTCTGGAGCTGCACGGCTTTCAGATCATGCAAACATGGGAAGCCGGCCTGATGGGCGCCATGGCAAGGGACGTAACGCGTCGCGGCGGCAGCGTCCTGGAGGTGGGTTACGGACTGGGCATCGCCGCGCGTGAGATTCGAAAGCATCGCCCGGCGCTGCACGTGATCATCGAAGCGAATGAACACATTGCGGCCGTGGCTCGCCATCGCTATCGACGCGAGATCGGGCACGGCACGGTTCGAGTGATGAACGAGTTCTGGAAGACCGCTGTCGTTCGGATCGCGAAGGACAAAGACAGCTTCGATGGCATCCTGTTCGATACATTTCCCCAGCAAGCGTCGGACTTGAAGCGCAATCATTATGCGTTCTTTCCGATCGCGCAGAAGCTGCTCAGCCGGGGCGGAAAGTTCACCTATTTCAGCGACGAGGTAGATTCGATCGGCGGCGAGCATCAGCGGCGACTGTGGTCTGCATTCGGACCCCGCCTGACGCTGGAACTGACCCGCATGCGCGTCCGACCGCCACCGAGCTGCGAGTACTGGTCTGCCCGTTCCATCCTTCACGTGGTCGTCACCAAGCGTTGATCCCAGAGCGAGGCCGTCGGCATGAAAGCGTGCACCATCCTTCACGTTTCAGACCTGCACCACGGTAGATTCTACGGGTTCGCGAGTACGGCCGAGTTTCTGGCGCGCTTCGAGAATGCGCTCAAGCACGCCAAGGAGGACCGGGAGCTCTGGCCAGACCTGATCGTGGCCACCGGGGATCTGTCGAGCATCGCCGAGCCCTGGGAATTTTCCGAGGCTGCGCAAACCCTCCAGGAGATGCTCACGCTAGCGAAACTACCGCCTGAGCGACTCATCGTGTGTCCCGGCAACCACGACGTGTCCTGGTCCGAAACCCAACGCGCCTATGACGGGGGACCGCCGGACCGAACACCAGCGGACAGGCGGCGCGCTGCGCAGAGCACTCCCAGCAAGCTCAAGCACTTTCTCGAAGCTTTCGGCAGTTCCACCAGCTCGCGGCCGAGTATGGTTTCGGCGTTGCCGCGGCAGGGCACGCCGGCCGACGCCCACTCGATCCACTACTTCGCCGAGTTCGGCATGATCGTCATCGCGCTCAACAGCTCGATCCGCGAATGTCATCTTCCGGAGAGTCATTACGGATACATCGGAGAAGAGCAACTACGGATGGTCAGCAAGAAACTGGATCAGTTGCAAAAAGACACGGTCGGGTCGAAGCCGCTGTATCGCGTCGTGCTATGCCATCATCCGCTGTTTGCACCGGATGATGGCGATGGCTCGGGCATGCGCGATCCCATTCATTTCAACAACTGGATCGAGCAAAAGGGGATCCATCTCGTCTTGCATGGTCATCAGCATTATCACGGTGCCTCTCGCATCACCGCACCGGATGGCTCGGCGACCGTCATCGGTGCCGGTAGTACCTCCGTGCGCTCGGATCAGCGCGCCGAGGCACCGCTGTCTTTCAATCTGATCCGCGTCAAAGCCGAGCCGGCCGGGCGCACCCTCGACGTGTATCGAGCAGACTTTCGACACAATCGTCAGTCGTGGGAGGTCGCTGCCACGAAGTTCGTGGATACCAGTCACGAGCTCGTGCGTGTCAACCTGCCCCGGCTGTTCGAGCGAAGCGTCCAGATCGTGCAGCGCCGGGTCGAACGCAGCCGCACCGCCGAGCTCGACGTGCTCGCTGCGGACATGCTGGACGCGGTGGCGGAAGCCCTGGAGTGGGCGGATCAAGAGGAATTGATCGCGCTGGTCACACGCCAGGCACTCTCGGATTGTCACACCATCTTTGCCATCGATGTTTGCGGTCCGCGCGCCTGGGTAGGCACGGGCGCGTACCGATACCTGGCGCCCCAGGTGAAGCGTTACCTCACGGCCAATGTGAAGGAGGGCAAGTGGAACCTGGTCGTCCCCGGGCTGTTGGGACGGGCGATGCGGGGTGCCCTGCGGCGAGCCTGTCGGCGCTTGGACAAGGATGGTAGGACGGTTCTGACGCAGAGCGCCACCCAGTTCGACAACAAGTCGGTGTTGAACTGGCGAATCGCCGATGAGTTCAGCTGTCAGTTCGCCAGAATTCTGTTATGGACCGAGGATGAGTTGCGCTCACCGGTCGCGCAGGCGATCGCGGCGATTCACAATGCCTTTCATGTGCCGTTGTTCTTTCTTCCCACGCCCCTCAAGCATGAGCTGCGGAACGTCGACTACATCATGTTCCTGGGACGCTCGGAGCGTCTATGTCTGTATGGTGAACGCGATGACGGCTACAAAACGAGGAGCTCCGCAATCAGCACCATCGAAAATGTGGGTAACTACGAGCGACACTTCACCGCGCTGTTGAAGGACCCGAACCTGTTGTTCGCGCTGGATGCGATCGAGCTGAACAAGGCGGGAGTGACGCTCGCACCCACCGGGGCGTATTCGCGACCTGCGCGCACGAGCCCCAATGCCCGTCGCGCTGGCACCAAAGCGCGGAGCCGCCGTCGTTGATCCTACGTCCCAGCAAGGCCCCGCTGAAGGCTGTTCGCGCTCCGAACATGGATCTGTCTGCCACACTCGAGCAGGCGCCGATCAAGGAGCTTCGAGAAGATCAGCAGCGCCAGTGGCGAGAGCAGAACCGTGAATCCATCGCCACACATAACGCCCACGTGGAAATGCACAGCATGCTTTCGGACGGCCGCCGAAGGTTTTGATGCCGCCTGACGGAGGCCAGGGCGCGCGGCTGGACGCCTGCGGGCCCTGGCTCTCGTGCGGGTCGGTGAATTCAGAGCTCAGGTGGAACGCTTGTTCCGGGATTTTCCCGACTCGGGTCGGGCTGAGGGATCCCGGGGTTTGGCGGCTCCGCGAGTGTCGTCGACGTCCACTTCGGTGTGACGCACGGTGTCTTCGACGGTTTCGGTGTGTTCCTCGGCTGTCTTACGTACCACAACCTCACCTGTCACCACCGCATCCTTCGCTACGACGGGCTCCTCGCCACGCTCGCTAACCTCGATCGTTTGTTCGCGGAATACGTCGCCGGTAGCCTCGGCGGCGCCTTGCGTCGGGCGTTGCTCGATCTCAACGCGCTCCTCGCGCAACGACAGATCTTCTCGCACTGGCTCCTCGACGACGTAGGAGCGTACTCGCACGCCGCCGCGATCCACCTCGCGTTTACCGACTCGCAAACGCTCTTCCGCGACAGGAATCGACTGTTCCTCTCCCATCGTGTCCTCGGTTGATGGGCTGGCGGCCATTCCCGGCGAGGTCCGATCGGTGCCGCTGAGCTCGGAGCTCTCCCCCGACCATCCTTCGGAGCGCCATTGCTCCGTACGCTGATCGAGGTCCACCGCGTTGGTCGACTCCAGCACTGCGATCGCCTCGTCACTCCTTTCATCCGTGACGCGCGCCGTGAGCAAACAGCCGCCGCGGCGCAGTCCTTCGGAGTACGCCGGGCGATCTTCGTGGCCAACGAAGAAATCCTTGATGGATTCCCACATTCCTTTGTCCTCGCCGCTGTCGCTGCCGACGCGGGTCGAGCTCAACTGGTGGCTCACGATGCGCACGTCGTCATCGGCCAATCCATGGCTGAGCAGCTGCTGCCGGGCCTGTTGCGCCTCCGGCTCCGAATCGTAGATGGCGGTGATCGTTCGGGTAGTCATGACTTTCTCCACAGGCAAGTTAACTGTCCTCATCGTTCGATGAGTCTTGTGACTCCACGAAGACCTCGGTCGAGCGCAGCGATACAGGAACCTGGACGGGCTCCTCGAGGACTTTGCGCTGTACGTGCAACTCCTCGACCAGCACCAGACGCTTGATCAGAACGGCGCGCTCTTCGACGATCGGGATAATGATCACGTCGGCCTCCTCACGGATGCCTGGAATGGCGTCGACTTCCTGATTCACGGCGACGCGACGGATATCCACCCGTTCGCGGCGCAGGGCGTCCGAAAGGACCTGCTGGCTCTCGGTTATCGCAGTACGGATCGTGACGCGGTCGCGCTCCACCACGCGCTTGTCGATGCGCGCCCACTCCTCGACCAACGGTACTCGGCGCTCTGTCTCGTCACTCACGTACGTTCTCCGCAGGGCTGCTTCCTAACAGATCGGCCGGACAAGAGTTCCTGGGCGTGGGGCTCACGTACGGTTGAGCGAGCAACTCACGATTTCATGACGACGCGTGCTTCGATGCTCGATCGGAATCTTTCGATCGACGGAACGCCCGCAATCCGGCGGCGTTGAGTGCTGGTATCCACTCAACATCGGAGCTCCTCATGAAACCGCTCAATCTGATTACGCTCATTCTCACCATCGTAGGAGGAATCAATTGGGGCCTGATCGGCTTCGCCGGATTCGATCTGGTCGCTGCCATCTTCGGCCCGGGTACCGGCGCCTCGCGGACCGTATACGCACTGGTGGGGTTGTCGGCTCTGTATCAGATCCTGCCTCTGTCGCGTGCCTTCCAGATCGATGAGCCGCGAGCGGAAGCGGCCGCGCGTCGGGCTTGAGGCACAGCGGCGGCCATGCGCGGGCTCATTTGGAGGCGAGACGGAAGACGGCGCAGTATTCCCGGCGTGTCTGGAGGAATAGGAACGTGCTTGCCTTGCGGACGTCGATCGTGCCGCATCTCCGTACGCCGCCCCGTGCCCGCGCATTTGAAGGTCTGAGCGCAAGCCCGCATCAGTGACAGACACACCTCATGGAGAATCCCACCCTGCCGCCGGTCGCGATCTGCCCGTCGCCTTCCATGTCGAAGCGGACGCCGGCCTCGGTGGTCCATAGATCCCGGTTGGATAACGTGACCCCGGCGACCACCGAGCCGAATGCACCGCTGCCATCGAGGCCCGCGAAGCCGCCGGTGAGGCCGGCGTTGGGGATCAACGTGAGGCCGTTGTTCAGCTCGATGCGTCGCTCGAGGTCGGCACCGAAGCTGACGCGCAGCTGCTTCTGGGCGAACCCTGGCATGGCGATGATGCTGCCGGACTGGTTCGATACGCGGTAATCGCGAACCGTTTCATCGAAGTAAAGGGCGCGCAGCCGGGGCGTCAGGGTCGTGAGCTCATCGAACCGCCATTGACCGGCGAGGCTGGTGTCCAGCAGCCAGCGGCGACTGTCGAAACGACCGTCGAAAAACGCGCTGTCCACATCGTTGCTAGAGCGGCCCTGGAGCAGATGAACGTTGAAGAACAGGTCCTGAACGATTTCGAACGACCCGTAGGGGCCGGCGAGCCAGCCTCGCCCGGTGAGTGTCACGTCTTCCTCGGTCGGGTCGCGCATATGATCCAGGTGGAACGACACACCGAGCAGCGCCCGGTCGCTGACCAGATAGTCGAGGCCGCCCGAGAACAATCCGAAGGTTCCCCAGCGTTCGCCGTTCTCATCGCGGTTGTGTGCCAGCAGCGTACCGTCCATCCACAGATTGAAAGGCAGCGGTGCGGCAGTTCCATCGCCCCGCGAACGTCGGGCTTGTGCCAGGTCCGTCGAGAATCCGACCGCGAGCTCTCCCGCGCCGGGTTGGATCGTGCCGCTCGCAGCCTCGGCGCCGTCGTTCACGCGCCGGCGGTCGAGCAGATCGGGTGCTCCGATATTCGAGGCGAGCAGGCTCATGCGCCGTTGAACGAAGCTGCGCACATGCCCATCGATTTTTCGTGCGACCGCCGCCGTGTCATAGCTCAGGTTGTAGATGACGGAGCCGACGTTGGATGCGCCGAGATCGCTGGTCAGCTGAAACTTCACCGTGGCCCGCCCGGAGTACGCCGCATTTGGAACGAACTTCAGGTACAGCGCGGAGTCGCTTGCCTCTTGAGACGCAGGGGAGTGTGTCTGAGCGGTCTTCTCGTGGCGTGCTTGCGTCGGCGGTGCATCAACGATTTCGGCCGTGCCTGCATTGGCGGGCTCGACTGACACGACGACTGCGGACGTGAACGGCCCACCAGTCGCACCTTGCGTGAGATTCACATTCGGCGGTGTCGATCCGGCGGGCACATCCACAGTCTTGTCGCTAACGGTGATGGCTCGTTCCACGACCGTCAATGTGAAACTCGCGGTGATGGAGCCGCTGTCGCTGCCACGTGCCTCGATACTAAATGTGTACTGCCCCTCGCTGCCTTCCGCGAGTGGCCCGGTGAGCTCGCCCGTAGAAGCATTCAGCTGCATGCCCTCCGGCAGTGTTCCCTCTGTGACACTGAATACGATCGGAGAAGCGCCTGTGGCGGAGAGCGGCATGGAATAGCTCTCGCCCGCCATGGCTTCGGGCAATGCGCCACCCGCGGGGCTGAGCGAGACCGAGTTGGGTGCACCCCGAGTGACGACGATGGTGTAGGTCGCAGTCGCGATTCCATCCTCGGCAGTGCTGACGACTGTGATGGTGTTCGATCCGACGCTCAACGCGATCGGCGCGGACGCAACGCCCGAGGGTGTTGCGATTCCATTGACCGTGACAGTCGCGGCGCTGTCCGAAGTGGTCGGCGTCACCGTAATCGTTCCAGTCGCCGCGGGTACGGAGATCGCGTAGTGCGTAATGCCTTGCGAGAACACCGGATCGAGCGGGCCGGCGCTCGTCGCCAGCCCTGACAGGGCGGCATCTGTCGAAGCGGGGGCGGGATGAATGAGGATCGTATAGAAGATGCTGCTGCCCGATGAGCCTTGGCACGAGAAGAAGTAGGTTCCAGCTCGCTCGGGGATGTCACTGACCATGGTACGCGCCCCGGTTTGCGAAATGGTCAGTCCCGGCGGCAGGCTGCCCGATGTCAGCACGGCCGTGCAAGCCAGGCGCGCAGCATACGCCACACCCACCGTGCCATCCGCCAGCCGCTGCGGGTCATGCGTCCGGACCACATTCAGGGTGTACGTCCGGGTGGTGATGCCGTCCGCGGCGGTCACCTCGATGATGAAAGTGTTCGTTCCATGATCGAGCGGAGCGCGCCAGACGCCCCCTACTTGGGCGCCGGGGCCGCTCACCGTGACTTGCGCCTGGTCATCGGTCGGGCGCGCAGTGATGTCTATCTGCTCAACGTTCGTGTGTGTCGAGACCGTGTATGCAGTGATGCCCGGCGTCAGGGCCGGACTGAGCGCGAACGGCGGATTCGTGGTCAACGTCGATAATGTGGCGTCGTTCGATTGCGCCGCTGCGGGGCTCGACACGAGCATCGTTGCCAGGACAACGAGCGCCGTCAACAAAAGCGCGATGTGGAATTTGAAGCGCTGCCGGCGTGTCGGTGAATGTGTCCGTCCGTTGCTGCAATCCATGGTTCTGCCAATGCCTCTTGAGTGGTCATCAAGGAAGCATCGGGCCGAGGACCCGGTAGCACGCTCGATCGCCCGATGCATCCCGGGCGCGTTGATACATTCGGCAGCACTGCAAAACCTTGCCCGGTCTCTCGATTTCAGATGAATGAGCAAGCGCCTGCGTCGCGCGCCAGGAGTTTCGTTTCCTGGCGTTACATCACGTTCCTTTGTGTTGCATTCGAACGATGCCCGGGGTCGAGGTGAGGGGGAATCAGACTGGGTGGATCGGCAATACGATCTTCACCACCGTGCCGTGTCCTTCTTCGCTCTGGATTTCGACCGTCCCCTGGTGAACGGTGACGATGCGCGAAACCAGCGACAGGCCGGTGCCGGTGCCGGCGATGGCGCGTGCATTCGAGCCGCGCACGGAATGACGAAGCACGGATTCTATTTCACCGGCCGGAATGCCGATGCCCTGGTCCTCGACCAGGACGATGACCTTGCCATCCTCGACGAGGCAGCGCAGAGACACGGGTTCCCTGCTGCCGGGCCGCGCGTATTTCACCGCGTTCTCGATCAGATTGATGAGGGCGATCTCCAGCATGCCGGCATCCGCCAGGATCCGGGCTCGTTCGGCTTCGGCGGTGATCTGGATCTGCAGCTGACACTGCAGAAGATCGCGTGCCCGCGTGCAAGCCAGATCGACGACAGCGGCGGGCGAGAGGACCACGGGCTCGGGTTGGAACCAGGAGCCCTGCAGGCGACTGCGCGACAGGTTCACTTCTAGAACCTCCACCAGCCGCGCGATGCCGCTGCGAACCCGCTCGAGCCGGCGCCGGTTGACGTCGTCATCGGCGTGCAGGCTCAGGCCGATGTTATCGATGTGCGACCGGATGGCTGCGAGCGGCGTTCGGTATTGATGGCTGATCACTTCCATGAAGCGCACCTGCTGCTGCTGGGATGCCAGCTCCGCGCGCAGCGCCTCTTCGGCCACGTGCTTGGCGGTTGCAAGTTCGCGCGTCTTGTCCTCCACCAGCCGGTTCGCATGCTGTTCCGCAGCCTGAGCCGCGAGCAGTGCTTTCTCTCGCATGGCGCGGTTTGCCGCTTCGGCAGCGCGGAGGCGAACACCGAGCGCGCCGGTCAGAAGGATGGTCTGAATGATGCAGCTCACGCCGTAACTGTGGGCCACCCAGTCGGGCAAGGAGCCTATTCCGGTGCGCTGGGCGATAGTTGCGGCCAGGCCGAGCCAAAGGATGCAGAACGCGCTGGCTCGCAAGTGAGAGCCGCTGTCGTCGTTGCTTGCGGTACGGACTGCTTGAATGGCGCCGAGGGTCGCCAGCACGATGATGGTCGTGTATGTGACACGCGCAAACACCAGATTCGCGCCGGCGAAGGCGAAAGCAACCCCCATCACGCCGATCACCGCACCGGCGAGGAAGATGCGGTTGAGCCAGGGGGCCCGCTGCCGCAGCTCGAGAATGCTCGCGCCGGCCAAGGCACTGGCCGTGAGTCCGAACCAGCTCGTGGCGGCCGTGAACAGGTCGTTGCCGGTGCCGCCGTCGGGAAACAGGAAGAGCCGCGACAGGCCGAGCGTGCCCATATAGACGAGCATGGCCATGAAGGTCGAGAAGGCCAACAACACGAAATAGGGCTTGCGATCGAAGTAGAAAAACACCAGCTGAATGATCAGCAGGACCGCCATGCCGCCGAACCACGCGCCGGCGGCCAGCCCCGACACCGCCGTGCGCAGCGTGTGACTGCTCGGGGAATAGACCGATGCCGTCAGGTTCAGTGACGAGTTGACGGCCGCCACGCGTATGAAAATCTGCGTCGGTACGTTGGCGGTGAGCTCGAGCGGGATCACGTTCTCGAGCCCCGACAGAGCATCGTCGGGCAGGGGTTGATGGTCGCCCAGCGCCAGATGCGAGACAGGGGAGCCCGGGCTTTCCCGGTCCGGGCCCATGACATAGACATCGAGCTCGTCGACGAAGGTCGGCGTCAGCGCCAGTAGAATGGCGCGATCCTCGGCACTCTGCAGGGTCAGTCGCAGCCAGGCCGCATCACGCGTGAACCCGAGATTGATGCTGGTTCCGCCGAGTCTGGCGAAGGGGGCGTCGCTGCCCCGAACGTCCTCGAAGGTGAACTCGCGCGACGGATCGCGGAGCAGTTCCATGCTGAGCTTGGGCGCCGTCTGTATAGTCAACGGCTCCGCAGCCGCAGGGCCGCCGGAACTGAGAATCGCAACGATCGTGACGAGGCCAGCAAAGAGCGCATGCACCCACTTCTGCATGCCTGTCGCGATCAGGTAAGGTCCAAACATCAAGGTCGCTCGAAAGGGCTTCGGCCCGTGAGATGCAATCGGCTCCGTCGCGGGCCACCGCGGTGGAAGATCAGGCGCTGATATGATGACAAACTCTCCTGTTGAA
This sequence comes from uncultured Steroidobacter sp., assembly GCF_937958065.1. GTDB lineage: Bacteria > Pseudomonadota > Gammaproteobacteria > Steroidobacterales > Steroidobacteraceae > Steroidobacter. The sequence continues at coordinate 100,249 of NZ_CALFXI010000035.1, read as the reverse complement.
CAACCAGTCACGCGTGCTCACGACGGGGTGCGCGTAGCGTTGGTCGAAGATGACCATGAGCTGCGCGAGGCCCTGGCGGAGAACCTGCGGCTCAATGGAATAGAGGTGGCCCAGGCGGACTCGGCCAGAACTTTTTTCGAAGCGCTGCGCGCGTCGCCCATCGATGTAGCCATCATCGACGTGAATCTGCCCGATGCGAGCGGGTTCGAGCTGGCGCGAGGGCTGGCACGCGGTGAAGCGCGCCCCGGCGTGATCATCCTCACAGCCCGGGTGGGGCACCATGATCGGCGCCAAGGCTACGCGGAAGGCGCCGATCTATACATGACCAAGCCCGTCGACAGCGAAGAGCTGCTGCTCGCGGTACGCAATCTTGCTCGCAGGGTCCGGGACGCGCGCGGCACGCCAGCGCAGAGCGGCGCTGACCATTCTGCATGGACGCTCGATGTCGCCCGAAAATTGCTGTTGTCGCCCCGGGGCGTTTCCATCGTGCTGTCGGGACGCGAGGTTTTGCTCCTGGAGCAATTCATCAAAGCGGCGGGAGAGCCGGTGTCACGAGCGTCGCTCGCGGCAATCATGGGCTACGGGATGCCCGGACCGGAGAACCGGGGCCTGGACGCCGCATTACGTCGCTTGCGAGACAAGGCCGCCGCGCAGGGCCTGGAGCTGCCGCTGCTGATCATCCATTCCATCGGCATCAGGTTTGTCGCGCCGTTTCGTCTGTCGTAGCGCCAATCGAACCAGTCGCCAGCTCATTGGAACGGGGCTGGCGAGCGTTGGAGCAATGTTTCTTTTGGCCGCGGTCTTGCGGAGCGCGAGCGTGGTCATCCGCTGACGCACGCACTCAGCCGTCGTCCATTCCCTGAGCCGCAGCAGTCTTCCCTCGATATTCCTGTCGCGACGCGCCAGCGAGCGCACGAGGGAGTGCGGATCAATTCGCAGCGTCACGCATTTTTGAGTGTCGTCCTCCATGGCTGCCATCGAGGAGCCATCATGGTCCGCGCAACTTCCATCCTGCTGCGGCGCTCGCCGCTCCCGTTTCATCCCCATTCCGGTGAGCTCGCAGATAACGGATCCACCGACGAGCTATACCAGGAATACATCCTGCCGCTGGTTTCGAGAACGTTCTCGCTGACGATTCCGGAGCTGCCGCTGCCGCTGCGCAAGTCGGTCACCACGGCCTATCTGTTATGCCGCATCGCCGACACCATCGAAGATGAGCCGCAGATCGCGTCGCGTACCAAGTTCGGTTTGCTGGAGCGATTTGCCGGCAGCGTGTGCGGCGAGGTCGAGCCGCGCGCGCTGGCGCAGGAAATCACGCCCTTGCTGTCGGACCACACCTCGCCTGCCGAGCGCGATCTGCTCGGCAATCTCGATCGCATCGTGCGTCTGACCCACTCGTTGAGCACGAACGAACGACGCGCGATCGAGCGCTGTCTGTGCATCATGTGCCGAGGGATGTATGAGTATCAGGAGAACGCCAGCCTGAGCGGGCTCGAACGAATGCAGGATCTCGACTCGTACTGCTACGTCGTCGCCGGCTGCGTCGGCGAGATGCTGACCGAGTTGTTCTGCGCGCATTGTGCCGAGTTCGCGCGCAAGCAGCGGGAGGTGTTCCCTCTTGCAGTGTCGTTCGGGCAGGGGCTGCAGATGACGAACATCCTGAAGGACATATGGGAGGATCGCGGTCGAGGCTCGTGCTGGTTGCCGCGCGAAGTGTTCGATCGCTATCGCCTCGATGTGGCGCAACTGCCGAGCTCTCACGAGTCCGCCGAGTTTGCCGCGGGCTTGCGTGATCTCGTCGGTATCGCCCATGCGCATCTTCGCAACGCCTTGTCATTCACGCTGGCCGTGCCGACGACACAGGCCGGTATCCGGCGCTTCTGTCTGCTGGCCATCGGCATGGCGCTGCTGACCTTGCGCAAGATCAATCACAACCCGCGATTTACCGGCGGCGCGCAGGTCAAGATCGCGCGTACCGCGGTATTCACCACCAAGGTGCTGACCGATGTCGCAGTCGAGAGCGATCGGATGCTGCATTTGCTGTTCGAGCAAGCGGCGCAGGGACTCCCACTGCAGCGTGCCGTGATCCGCCCGGATCCCGCGCTCAGCCGAGCCCCGCTGTGCGACCGTTCCGATATTTGGTAACGCGCGCCAGGACACGGGATGAAACAGCCAGTCGGATCCGCCATCGCGGAAGTTGTAGACGCCGCATCGACGATTCCTGCGAGCCGGACCTCTGGCGTCGATCCCGAACAGTTGCAACGAGGCATCCGTGCGGCGCGCGACGCATTACTGCGCAGGCAGGCGCCCGAAGGGCACTGGGTATTCGAGCTGGAGGCAGATTGCACCATTCCAGCCGAGTACATCTTGATGCTGCATTACCTCGGCGAGATCGACGCCGCGCTGGAACAGAAGATCGCGCGCTACTTGCGCGCGCATCAAGCGGCGCATGGCGGTTGGCCGCTCTACCCAGACGGCGGCTTCGACATGAGCTGCAGTGTGAAGGTGTACTACGCACTCAAGCTCGTTGGCGACAGCGTGGATGCAGCTCACATGCGAAGGGCTCGCGCGGCCATCCTGCAACATGGCGGAGCCGCACGCGCCAACGTGTTCACGCGCATCACGCTGGCGCTGTTCGGTCAGGTTCCATGGCGGGCTGTGCCTTATGTGCCGGTCGAGATCGTGCTGTTGCCCAAGTGGTTCGTGTTCCATCTCGACAAGGTGTCCTACTGGTCGCGAACCGTCATGGTGCCGCTCTCAGTGCTCTGTACCCTGCGGCCGCGAGCAAAGAACCCGCGCGGCATCGACGTGCGGGAGCTGTTCCTCATCGATCCCGAGCAGGAGAGACATTACTTTCCGCCGTCGCGTGGCGGGCTCAGTCGCTGCTTCCGTGTGTTCGATCGACTCGCGGCTGCGTGCGACGGCGCGGTGCCGCCAAGCGTGCGCGAGCGTGCGCTCGAACGTGCGCGGACGTGGATCGTCGCGCGCCTCAACGGCGAGCACGGGCTCGGTGCGATCTTTCCTGCGATGGTGAATGCGTTGGAAGCGTTGGCCCTGCTGGGCCACGACGAGAATGATCCGCAGCGTCGCCTCGCGAAGACGGCCCTGCAGAAGCTGCTCATCGACCGCGGCGACGATGCCTACTGCCAACCTTGCGTGTCGCCGGTGTGGGATACGGGCCTCGCCTGTCTCGCCTTGCAAGAGGAGGGTAGTGCTACATCGTTGAAGGCTGTCGAACGCGGACTGCGTTGGCTGCAGCCGCTGCAGACGGCCGATGATCAGCCCGCAGACTGGCGCGCGAGCAGATCCGTGCGTTCCGGCGGGGGCTGGGCTTTCCAGTATCGCAACGATTACTACCCGGATCTGGACGACACGGCGGTGGTCGCGTGGGCGATGAGGCAATCGGCGGCGTGTGCGGACTATCGCCGCAACATCGAGCGGGCCGCCGACTGGCTGGTGGTGATGCAAAGTCGCAATGGCGGCTTTGCTGCCTTCGATGTCGACAACACGTACTACTACCTCAATCTGATTCCGTTCGCCGATCACGGCGCGTTGCTCGATCCACCGACGAGCGATGTCAGCGCGCGTGTCGTAACGTTATTGACACAGCTGCAACGCGCGCAGGACCGCACGGCGCTCGATCGCGCGATTCACTTTCTGCGCAAGGAGCAGGAACCGGAGGGCTGCTGGTTCGGACGTTGGGGCACCAACTACATCTATGGTACCTGGTCAGTGCTGACAGCGTTCTGTTACGCCGGCATTGGCCCGGAGGATCCGGCCGTGCAGCGCGCACTGGGCTGGCTGGAACGCATGCAGCACAGCGATGGCGGCTGGGGGGAAACCAACGACAGTTATTTCGATCGATCGCTTGCCGGGCAGATGTCTCGCAGCACTCCGTATCAGACTGCATGGGCGCTGCTGGCTTTGCTGGCCGCTGGTGCGCAGCGCTCGCCTGTGGTGGCACGAGGCATTGCTTATCTACTACGGACGCAGCAGGCCGATGGACTCTGGGAGGATCCGAGCGCCACCGCGCCGGGATTTCCGCGCGTGTTCTATCTCAAATACCACGGTTACTCCGCCTATTTCCCCCTATGGACGCTGGCCAGGTATCGCAATTCGCTCGGCAATACGGCGGAGTGAAGTGCACCGGATTCATCACCGCGCTCGCGTCGGAGGCACGTACGCTGCGTCCGGCCTTCGGACACGGAGACACCTCGATGACTCACGGTGTCCTGATCAGCATCGCGGGCATCGGCGCTGCAGCCGCTGGCAGGGCAGCGATTGCCGCCGTGAATGCAGGCGCCGGTGCGTTGGTGAGTTGGGGCTACGCAGGTGGCCTTGCGCCGCATCTGACGTGCGGGACGCTCGTGCTGCCCGATCGGATTGTATGCGCCGATGGATCCGTCTTCGACACGGATGAAGATTGGCGCGAGGCGTTGTCCGATCGAATTGCCGGACAGCAGACCGTTCGTTGCTCACCATTGCTCAGCACCTCGCTGATACTCGCGGACACGCAGAGCAAAGCGAGGCACTTCCGTGACAGCGGAGCGATCGCGGTGGACATGGAGAGTGCAGCCATCGCCCGAGTGGCCCGGGCCTCGAAAATTCCTTTTTTGGCCGTCCGCGCCGTGCTCGATACATCGGACGAGCAGATGCCGCGGGCAATCGCGGATGCCATTGGCCCCGATGGCAACTTGCGCTGGATGCTGTTCTGGCGCGAAGTGGCGCGGTCTCCGCGAACTCTCCAGCAGTTGCTCGGCCTGCGCAACAACTATCGTGAAGCGCGGCGAGCACTCATAGCGGCCGCCGTCGTGGGCAGGCCCCATCTCCATCCGAGCGGTGCGGAGGTGACGATGTGACGACGACGCGTCAGGCGTGCGAGAACGTTCTGCGCAGATGGGTGCAGGGCAGCCAGAGGCGTGCTCGCATCGTTCTGTTGCTCGCCGCCGCGCTCGCCATAGTTTGCGCGATCTATGTGCAGGGTAACCTCATCGTAGATACGAACTCGGAGAATCTGATCTCCGAAAAGCTCCCTTGGCGTCGCATGGTCATGGAGCTCGATCAGCTGTTCCCCGATCTCAGCAGCTCACTGGTCGTCGTCATCGAGAGTCACGCGCCGGAACTGGCCGACGAAGCGCAGCGGAAGCTGGTTCCGGCACTGTCTGCTCGCAAGGACGTGATCAACGACGTGTTCGCGCTCGAAACCGAGCCGTTCTTTCGCCGCAACGGGCTGCTGTATCTGGATTTGCCGAGTCTGCAGACCCTGTCGGATGACCTCACCCGGGCGCAACCTTTCCTGGGTGCGTTGCGCGCCGATCTGAGCCTGCATGGTTTGTTCACGCTGCTCGGTCGGGCGCTGGAGAGGCCCGCCGATGCTCCGCAGATCGCGGCGGCGCTGCCGAGGATCGCCGAAGCAGTTGCAGCCGCGCGCGAGCAGCGGTTCCATCGATTGTCGTGGAGCGAGCTGACGATGCCTGCCGGGGATGTAGCCGGACCCACGGCGATGCGCTTCATCGAGCTGGCGCCCAACCTGGATTACGCGAGCCTTCGGCCGGCACACAATGTCATCAGCACGGTGCGCTCGATCGCCGCGCAACTGCAACTGACCCCCGACCATGATGTGACCGTGCGGCTCACCGGGTCGGTCGCGATGGAAGACGAAGAGTTGATGAGCACCGCCCGAGGTGCGGGCCTGGCATTGATCGGGGCGCTCGCGGCGGTGATCGTGCTGCTTTATCTGACGTTGCGCTCGTTCGCGCTCGTCGCGGCCACGCTCGCCACAGTGCTGTTCGGGCTGCTGGTCACCGCGGCGTTCGCCTCGCTGGCGATCGGACATCTGAATCTGATCTCGATCGCCGTGGGCGTGCTCTACGTCGGGCTGGGTATCAACTACGCGCTCTACTTGTGCATGGAGTATCGCGAGCTGCTCGGCCAGCACGTGCCACAGCGCGATGCCATGCCGCTCGCCGCCTGTTTTGTGGGCGGTTTCATGCTGGTCTGCGTGGCGAGTGCCTCGGCGGGATTTCTCGCCTTTGTACCGACTTCGTTCACCGCCATCGCCGAGCTCGGCGTCATCACGGCGTTTGGTATGGTGGCCGCTGTTCTCAGCACGCTGACGTTGCTGCCCGCGCTATTGACGGTGTGGCGTCCTCGCGCAAAGAAAGTGCAGCTGGTGCTGGAGCAGGAGGATCTGCTGTCGCGATTGCTCCACTGGCCCGCGGGTCGCGCGCACGTCGTGCTCGCCGTAGGAGCACTCGCGCTCCTCGTCGGGCTGCTGCTCGCGCCTCGCGTAACCTTCGACCCGGATCCACTCAACTTGCGCGATCCGCGCTCGGAATCGGTCGCGACGTTTCGTCGCCTGCAGTCCAATCCGGACGTTCCGACCATCACGCTGTCGGCGTTGACGCCGGACGCGCAGTCCGCGCAATCGCTGGTAGAGAAGATCCAGGCGCTGCCGCTGGTAGCACGGGCGATGAGCATCAATGATTTCATTCCGCAGCAGCAGCCCGAGAAGCTGGCGATCATCGGCGACCTCGCGCTGGTGCTCGGCCCGCAGTTCGAGAGCGGCGGCGAGAAGCCGGCGATCATCGCGCGTCCGGATGACCGCGAGAGCCTTGAAGCGCTCGTAAAGGAACTCCAGCGGACCAGTCAGCAGCCCGATTCAGCGCTGGTCGCGAATGCCAAGGCGCTGCTGACCGAGCTGCAACGTTTTCAGGTGCAGATGAATGCAGCAGGAGAGGTCGGTGGCGAGCGCCTGCTGCAATCTCTGCGCGAGAGCGTGCTCGGCACACTTCCCGCACGCCTCGATGCGTTGACCGAGAGTCTGCAGGCCGAGCCAGTATCGCTCGCCGACCTGCCACGCTCGCTGGTTTCGCGCTGGATCAGTGACAACGGGATGCATCGGGTCGAGATCTGGCCGCGCGAGCTGCTGGACAACACCGAGCGCATGCAACGGTTCGTCGATCAAGTGCGCGAGGTGGCGCCCAATGCGGTCGGTCCGGCGCTGATCAGCCTGGAGTCCGGCCACGCCGTGGTCTCGGCGTTCCGGACGGCATTCCTCTATTCGTTGGTTGCGATCTCGATCCTGCTGCTGGTCTTGCTGCGCAACGTGGTCGATGCGCTGCTCGCGCTGCTGCCGCTCGCAGCGGCCATGACGCTCACGCTGGCCATCATGGTGATCTTCGATATGAAGCTCAACTTCGCCAATGTGATTGCCTTGCCGCTGATCCTCGGAGTGGGGATCGACTACGGTGTTTATATCGTCCAGCGCGGACGCGCCAGCGATATTGGAACGAAGATCTTTCAATCTGGCGCGGCGCGTGCCGTGCTGTCGGGTGGGCTCATCACGGTGGCCAGCTTCGGCAATCTCATGTGGTCTTCGCATCCGGGCACGAGGAGCCTCGGGCTCGTGCTCGCGCTCGGTCTGGGGCTGGCCTTGTTCTGCGCGCTCGTGTTCCTGCCCAGTCTCCTGCTGCTCCGGCAGCGCCGGCGCGCTTTGCGTGCGCGGAAGGCAGCATGAAGGCCCTCGTTACCGGAGCAACGGGATTTGTCGGTTCGGCGGTGGTGCGCCAGCTGTTGGCTCGCGGCTGGGAGGTGCGTGCGCTGGTGCGGGCCGGGTCCAATCGATGCAACGTGCAGCAGTTGCCGGTCGACATAGCGGTCGGCGATCTCATGGACGGCACGTCGTTGAATGCAGCTTGCCGCGGCTGTGAGGCTTTGTTCCATGTCGCTGCGGACTACCGCTTGTGGGCAAGGGACACGACCGAGCTGTACCGCAATAACGTCGAGGGCACGCGCAACGTCATGCTGGCGGCCTTGCAGGCGGACGTGAAACGCATCGTTTACACCAGCAGCGTCGCCACATTGGGATTGCCGGCGGACGGTCAGCCGGGCCATGAGAATACGCCGTCCACCCTGGCGGACATGGTGGGCGATTACAAACGCTCCAAGTACCTTGCCGAACAGGCGGTTCGCGAGATGGCCCGCGATGGTGCGCCGATCGTGATCGTCAATCCATCCACGCCGATCGGTCCGCGCGACGTGAAGCCAACGCCGACAGGGCGGATGGTGCTCGAGGCCGCCCGAGGGCGCACACCCGCGTATGTCGACACGGGGCTGAACATCGCTCACGTCGACGACGTCGCTGTGGGTCATCTACTCGCCTACGAACGCGGGCGCACGGGCGAGCGATACATTCTGGGCGGTGAGAATCTCACCTTGCGTGAGATTCTGACCATGGTGGCCGAATGTGCCCAACGCAGGCCGCCGACCGTGCGGCTGCCGCTGGAACTGGTCGTTCCCTTCGCGTACCTCTCGGAAGCGTTTGCCTTCAGCACGGGCCGAGTGCCGCAACTCACGCTCGACAGTCTGCGCATGGCGCGCAAGCGCATGTTCTTTTCTTCTGCAAAGGCTCAGCGTGAGCTGGGATATCAATCCCGGCCGGCGCAAGTCGCGATCGCGGATGCTGTGCAGTGGTTCGAAGAGGCGGGGTACATCAGACGCGCACGACCTGGAATCAGCCGGGCGCTTTGAGCATCGCGCGCAAAAGCAACTCATTTGCCGGCGGGCAACAAACGATATAAGAACCGCGCAACCGCCGGCACCAGGCGCGGCCGAGCGAGCCGTGCATCGTATCGTCCGAGCCGGCGATCGTTCTCCGCGAGGCACAGATCGAGCAAGCGTCGCACGCTCACGTCCACTGAGAGGTTCTGATGCGCGCTCAATGTGAAATTTTCGCTCTCGCTGGTGTCCTTGCCGAGGTTGCGAGCCGTCTCGATGCGGCTCGCAATCTGCTTCAGGATGATCCAGCCGCAGCGTAGACGGAATGCGGGCCGCCGCCACCACGGCAGCTGCATGCGGCGATACTGCACCCAGTTCACGAAGAACAGAATGTGCCGGGCTTCTTCCTGGACCACCGGTTCGAAGATCTCCACCAGTCCTGGATCGAACAGTCCGCTGTCGCGCGCGAGCGCGAACAGGCCGAAAGCGAAGAACGAATCGAAACATTCGCCGAATCCGCAGAACAGGAAGTCGTGCTCGATATCCTGTGAGCGGAACGGAGCAGGCAAGGAGACCGGGATGCCGTAGTGGGCCGTGAGGCGGGCCAGGAGCTGAGCGTGGCGACCCTCCTCGATGCCCTGCAGGGCGATGGCAGCGCGAATGTCCGAGTCGGATTCGAGTGCCGCGGCCGCCGCGACGGTACACGACGTGACGTTCTCGGTGGACACCGCCTCTTGCCAGAACGGCAGGCCGGCGAGGCGGGCTTGCGCCGCCTCGTCCAGCTCCGGCCACGCAATCTGTTCCGGTGCATAGTCCAGATGCGTCTCGATGAAGAACCGCGCGAGCAGCTGGCGGTGCTCGGCCGAGCCCGACTGCAGCTGGCGCGGGTGACGCGTGGTGAGAACGGAAGTGTTCATGTCGACCTGTTCAGCGCTTTCAGGCGCTTGCCTTTGAGCTCGCGTGCCTCGATCCAGTGCCATGCCAGCAGGGCGGGCACTCCGAAGAGAATTTCGCGCATGCGCTTGGCAAGCGACAGGGCGAGTGCGGCATCGGGAGGAATGCCGAGCATGGCGCCCACACCCATCAACGCCGCTTCCTGGGCACCGAGGCCGGCCGGCAGGAAAAAGATGAAGTGACGGACCGCCTGTGTCGTCGCTTCGAGGCCGATGCTGGCCGGGAGGCTCACGGGATGGTCCACCCAGCGCAACACCAGCCAGGTCTCGAGCGAGCCGACGAGCAGGCCCGCGACCTGATACCCGACGGCTGCGCACAAGCGCAGCGGTGCCTGGAACAAGCTCCGCATCGCGCGAGTGAGCGACAACGACCAGGCGAGGATGTCGAAACTCCGCGCGAAACGTCCCATGAGTCGTTGGGTCGCCTGGCCCAGCAGCGCGAACGCGCTCGGGTGGCGCAGGAGGATCGCCAGCACGATCAGCACCGGCAATGTGAGTACCAGCCCCAGTGTCACGTCGTGGACGAGCTGAAGCTGATCCGTCACGTGGATCAGACATAGCACGCCGAGCGCGGCAAAGAACACCAGCGAGATGAGCATCAGGAACACCTCGACGATCACGCTCGCGGCAACTTGCGTCGTCTCGGTTCCATACAAGGCGAGCAGCCGCACGCCAACCAGCTCGCCGCCGATGTTGGCGACCGGCAGCAGGCGGCTGACGGCTTCACGGATGGCAGCGATGCCGAACAGCGCCGCCTGTCCCGGGCGCTGATCTTTCTCCAGCAGTTGGCGCCAGCCCAACGTATCGAGATACAGCGGCACGGCATGGAACGGAACGATGAGCAGCAGGATCCATCCCGCGCCGGACAACAGCTGGACGATGCTTGCCGCGCCTTCGTGCAACACGAGCCCGATCAGCACGAGCAGTCCGATGCAGCCTGCAATTCGAACTGTGACGCTCATGTGAGCATCCGTTGTCGGCGATGCCACGCGTCGCTGTAGCCGCCGCGTGCGATGAAGGCGCTGCGAAGCGTCGCTTGCACCCGCCGGCTGGTGAGAGCGACGAGCTCGCGTTGGGATTGTTCGCAGCGGGTTGCGGGGTGTGAGTAGATCTCGGTGATACCGCCAGGCAAGTGCTGCAGGATGCGCACTAACGCGCGCGTATCCATGTGCCCGCTCGCGGCCATGCCGAACATCCAGTCGTTGTGCAGCAGGCCGGCACGCTCGATCTGACGCCGCATCAACGTGAGCCACGGCGACAGGCCGGCGTACTGAATGGCCTGGCCGATCCCGGAGCCCTGCTCATGGGAGAGCAGCGGCTCGCGCGGCCAGCGAATGGCTTGCATGCCGAACTCCCGGCCGATCTCCAGGATCATGCGCAACAACGTCGGATGCAGGTGAAAGTGCTTGTGCGCGTTCACGTGATCGAGCGGCAGGCCGGTGGCGGCAAACGCTTTGAACTGTGCCCGGATCTCGGCGGACAGCTGCCGGCGCATGCTGGGCGAGAACACGAACCGAAACGCATCCAGCACCATGCGCTGGCCAAACCTGCCTGCGGCATCGACGAGCTGCGGGATTTGTGCTCGCTCCAGAATCGCCGAGCCGTCCACCAGCACGATGTGAAGGCCGACGCGCAGCTGCGGCAGCCGTCGTGCACGGTTCACGGCATCGGCGGCAGCGGGCTCACCCACCATCAGGCTCGCCGCCGTCAGAACGCCGCGACGTGCCGCCAGCTCGACTGCTTCGTTCACCGACTCGCGCACGCCGAAGTCATCCGCAGTGATGATCAGAAAGTCGCGTGACGTACGCGGGCTCGCTTCAGGTGCGCGCATGCAGGAAACGGAAGAATTCCACGCCTTCGCGCAGCCGACGCTTCGTCATCTGCCAGCTGGTCATCATCTCCAGCGTCAGCTCGGCGATCTTGCCCGGTCGGAAGTAGAAGTTCTTGTAGAACGTCTCCACACCGTGGAACATCTGTTCGGCGGACAGATGCGGATAACTGATCGGCTCGATCTGCACGCCGTGCTCATCGACCAGATCCGCGGCGTTCTCCGACAGCCAGCCATTCGCGACTGCCTGCGCATGCAACTGCGTTCCCGGATACGGCGCGGCGAGCGAGACCTGGATGGTGTGCGGATTGATCTCCTTGGCGAACTCGATCGTCTCGCGGATGGTCTGCTCGGTTTCGCCCGGCAAGCCCAGGATGAAGGTGCCGTGGATGGTGATGCCCAGCTCTCGGCAGTCGCGCGTGAAACGCCGCGCGATGTCGGTCTTGAGGCCCTTGCGCACGTTGTGCAGGATCTGGTCGTTGCCCGACTCGTAGCCGACCAGCAGCAGCCGCAGGCCGTTCTCTTTCATCACTTTCAGCGTTTGGTACGGCACGTTCGCCTTGGCGTTGCACGACCAGGTCACGCCGAGCCGGCCCAGGCCGCATGCGATCTCCTCCACGCGCGGGCGGAAATCGGTGAAGGTGTCGTCGTCGAAGAAGATTTCCTCGACCTGCGGCAGGTGGTCGCGTACCCAGCGCACCTCCTCGATGACACTGCGCGGGCTGCGAACGCGGTAATGATGACCGCCGACGGTCTGCGGCCACAGACAGAACGTGCACTTGGAGCGGCAACCTCGTCCGGTATAGAACGATACGTACGGGTGCTTCAGATACCCGATGAAATAGTTCTGAACGTGCAGATCGCGCTCGTACACTGGAGTGACCCAGGGCAGCGCATCCATGTCGGTGATGAGCGGGCGCGGCGCATTGTGCACGATCACGCCATCCGCGCGTCGATAGCTGAGCCCCACGATATCAGCGAGCGGCCTGCCGCTCGCGACCTCCTGGCAGGTGTAATCGAATTCTTCGCGCGCGACGAAGTCGATGGCCTTGGAGGCTGCCAGCGAGCGCTGCGGATCGACGGCCACTTTCGCGCCGACCATGCCAATGAGCACGCCGGGCCGGTCCTCTTTGAGCGCTTCGGCCGTGCGGACGTCGGCGGCGAACGAGGGCGAGCTCGTGTGCATGATGACCAAGTCGAACTGTCGCGCGATGGGCAGCACGTCCGCGAGACTCAGTCCGTCGGCGGGGGCATCGAGCAGACGACTGTCCGGCACCAGCGCCGCGGGTTGCGCGAGCCAGGTCGGATACCAGAACGAGCGGATCTCGCGCTTGGCCTGATAGCGGGCGCCGGCGCCCCCGTCGAATCCCTCATAGGAAGGTGGATGCAGGAACAGTGACTTCATGGTCGAGTCTCCGAGGACGCGCGTTCAACTGGTACGTTGCATGGAGCCGTCACGCTCGACGGCGAACTCTCCGGCGCGCCAGCGCACGCGGCGGCTCGCAAAGCTCCAGCACCACAGCACGAAGACCAGCAGATCGCCGATGGGGGCCAGCCATGGCGGTGCGCAGGCCGGCCGCGCGAGACGATGCAGAATCACTCTGGCCACCACGGCCACCGACGCCAGCCCCAAAACGACCGAATCGGCGCCAGCGAGCAATGTTCCTAGTGCAGCGACCGGTACGGTGAAGGTGATGCCAAGCGGTCCATAGCCGCGAGGCTGCACGGAGCGAATCGTGCGCAACCAGCGCAGCTCGTGGCGGCAAACCGAGCCGAAGCTCGGTTCGGCAACGACCGTCTCGACCACGCCCTCGGCTGCCACGGTCTTCAGCCCGAGGCGGCGAGTGTGCTCGCCGAGCCAGTAGTCGTCGGCCAGCACATCCGCGATGGCCTCGAAGCCGCCGAGCTGTTCGAGCGTCTGCCGCCGCAGGGCAATCGTCACACCGGAGGTGAACGAAGCGCTGCCGAACAGCCGCGCCACGCGCACCGCGGGCATGAACCATTCGTTGATGAAGATCGCCACCAGATGAGACCACAGGCCTCCCACGGCTCGTGCGCGATACAAAGAAGTCACCAGTCCCACCGTTGGGTCCGCCAGCGGCGCAGTCACGCGCCGCAGGTAACCCGGATCGACGATCACATCGCTGTCCGATGCAACGAGAATCTGGTGGCGCGCCGCGGGCAGCATATTCGCGAGATTACTTACCTTGCCGTTGCTGCCGTGCAAGCGCGAGTCGATCACCACGACGATGTCTCGTGCCGGCAGTTCCGCCTGCAGCCGGTGCGCAGTTGCGAGTGCAACGTCGGCGGGATCCTGCACGCCGAACACGATCTGATAATGCGGGTGGTCCTGCACGCAGAAAGTTTTCAGACAGTGATAAAGATTCGGCTCACCACCGCACAGCGGCTTGAGAACCGTGACTGGAGTGCAACAGTCGCTGGAAACAAGTGTGTTCGCATCCGTGCGTCGTTCGTAGTCGTGCGCGCGCATCGGCAGCGCGCGCTTTGCCGTCCGGGATTCGGCAAAACAAGCAACCAGCGCGTAAGCAGTAGCCAGCGCTGCCAGGGCAATACCGAGTGTTTGCAGCGTGATCTGTGCGATCGTGGGCACGGCGAACACCTTTTGCTTGCAGTCTGTCGGCACTAACGCGCCGCGCGCAGGAATGGGCTCGCGGATACCGTTGTTGTGGAACTGTGAGTGCGCGGAGCGGATTTATGCCGCAGCTTTCGAGCTGAAGCATCGTGCGCGCTGTGATGACCTCTCGCACACAACAGCGGTAAACGGAGGTGGCCCTTGAACGATCAAAGCGGCGAATGCGATGCCCTCCGGCACGCCCTGGTCTCATCGGATTTCGAGCCGCTCATCCTGGTCGATGCCAGCGATCGAGAGATCGGCTTCATGAGCAAGGCGCGTTGTCACGAAGGTCGAGGGGTGCTGCATCGCGCCTTCTCGTTGTTCATTTTCAATCCCGACGGCCAGCTCCTCATGCAGCAGCGTAGCGCAGCCAAACGTCTCTGGCCGGGTTACTGGTCGAACAGCTGTTGCAGCCATCCTCGGCGCGGTGAGTCGCTGCAGTTCGCCGCTCATCGCCGGCTGTGGCAGGAGCTGGGCATGCGCTGCGTGCTCTCGCCGCTGTTCAAGTTCCGTTACCAGGCGCAGTTCGATGCCACCGGTGCGGAGAATGAACTGTGTTCCGTCTACATCGGCTGCAGCAGCAGTCCGGTGCGCGCCAACGTTCATGAAATCGCAGACTGGTGCTGGATCGATCCGGCGCAACTGCAGGCGGAGCTGCAGCGCGACGCGCGCAGTTTCACTCCCTGGTTCCGGATCGAATGGACGCGGATCTGGACGGAGATGCGCAACGCGCTGCCGGCACAACACGCGAGCGGAGCATGGGTATCCCGCTGATACAACAGTATCGCATCGGCCGCTATCTGCTGACGCAGAAGCTGCGCGGCCGTGAGCGATTTCCGCTGGTGCTGATGCTGGAACCGCTGTTCCAATGCAACCTGGCGTGCGCCGGCTGCGGCAAGATCGATCATCCCAAGGAAGTGCTGCAACGGCGGATGAGCGTCGAGCAGGCGCTGGCCGCGGTCGATGAATGCGATGCGCCGGTCGTCTCGATCCCCGGGGGCGAGCCGCTCATTCACCGGCAGCTGCCACAGATCGTCGCGGGCATCGTCGCGCGCCGCAAGTTCGTTTATCTGTGCACGAACGCGCTGCTGCTCGCCAAGCACATCGACGAGTACAGACCTTCGAACTATCTCGCGTTCTCGGTCCATCTCGACGGCAACCGCGAGCGCCACGACGCGTCGGTGTGCCAGCAGGGTGTGTACGACAAGGCGGTCGCGGCGATCCGACTCGCGCGCAGCAAAGGCTTTCGCGTAACGGTCAACTGCACCTTGTTCGTCGGCGAGGACGCGTCCCAAGTCGCTGCGTTTTTCGACGAGGCGATGCGGCTCGGGATCGAGGGGATCACGGTCTCGCCGGGCTACAGCTATCAGCACGCTCCACGTCAGGATGTGTTCCTCGGACGGGCCGCGAGCAAGCAACTGTTCCGGGACATCTTCCGCATCGGCCGCCGTGATGGCAGCCGCTGGGCGTTCACCAACACGAGCCTGTTCCTGGATTTCCTCGCCGGCAACCAGACGTACCAGTGCACGCCGTGGAGCAATCCGACTTACAACCTCTTTGGCTGGCAGCGCCCGTGTTATCTGCTCGATGCGGGCTACGCCAGCAGCTTCCGCTCACTCATGGAGGATACGGACTGGGACAACTATGGCGTCGGCCGCAACGCGCGATGTGACAACTGCATGGCGCACTGTGGATTCGAGGGCACTGCGGTCAATGACATGCTGGCACACCCGTTGAAAGCAATGCGCGTCAGCCTGCGCGGACCGCGCGTGAGCGGGCCGATGGCACCGGAGCTGCCGATTCTGTACACGAAGCGCCCCGAGCCGCAGTCGGCGGCGATTCCTGTCGCAGCGATCCGGGGCACACGGCGCGCGAACGGCGGAGACCGAGATGGATGTGAGATATGACAGGCGGCAGCTCGCGACGCGCCGTGCTTCCGTCTCGTTGCAGATCCGCGCAGCGCTACTCGCAGTGGTTTGCATGCTCGGTGCATATGTTTCCGCAGCGGAGGATCGTCCCGCATCGGCGGTTGTGGAGAAGCTTCAGGCGGCACTGATCGATGCGATGAAGAATGCCAAGACCCTCGGCGTGCAGGGCAGTTACGAGAAGCTGAAGCCGGTCGTCGAAGAGGCACACGACTTCGACTACATCGTGCGTGCATTGCTGGGTTCGGGCGCCAGTCAGCTGACGTCTGAGCAGTTCCAGCAGGCGACGGCCGCGTATGCCGACGGCAGTGCGCGAATCTACGCGCACGAGTTCAACAGTTACGGCGGTGAGCGCTTCGTCACGTTGGACGAGCAGCCCGGCGCCCGAGGCACTCGCGTCGTGCGAACGGCGATGCAGGCGCCGGGCAAGCAGGATGTGCGCTTCGACTATCTGTTGCGACAGTCGGATGGGCAGTGGCGCATCGTGAACACGATCGCCGAAGGGGTCAGCCAGCTGGCGCTCGACCGCTCGCAGGCCCAGTCGGCGTTGAAACAAGGCGGTTTTGACGGCCTGATGACCTGGATCCAGGGCCGCGTGCCCAAAGAATGAGGATGTCCGAGCATGCCGCGTGCAAGTCTCCAGCGCTCCCGGCTCACTTCCACCGGCTCGTTCGCGGCACAGTTGAACGCATGGCAGCAGCGGATGCACATCGCGCTCGCCCGACGCTTGCCGGCCGCCGATCAGACTCCTGCACGATTGCACACGGCACTGCGCAGCTGGGTGCTGGATCGCGAAGAGCGCAGCCATCCGATTCTGATGTTCGCCGTCGGCCGGACCATGGGGTTGCGCGAGGAGCAGATCGAAGCCGCTGCCTGTGCGCTGGAGCTGTTGCATCTGTTCGTCGAAGTGCACCGGACGCTGCCGGCGCTGGCACGAGATCAGCCGGCATCGCATCCGGCGCTACAGATCTATGACGAGCCGACCATGTTGCTGGTCGGTGATTCGTTGCCGCCGCTGGCCTTCAATCTGATCTGCGTCGATCCCGGCTTGCGGCTGACTGCGAAGATGCGGTTGCAGGTCGCCGCGGTGCTCGCGTCGGTGAGTGAACAAGCCGCCTCTACTGCGGATTGCCCGGGCCAGGCAAATCGATTGCATTATCGCGCCGGCGTGCGGCTTGCGATCGCCTGCCGGCGCAGGCCGCCGGGCAGGAAGGTGACGGCACTGCTCGCAGATTTCGAACGGGCATTGGCGCTGTCATGGTCGGACGCCTACGCGGTGCTGCCGCGCCGGGGTGAGCAGGCCGAAGCGCTGCGTCGGGTCACACACTGGCTCGCCGAGCGCGACGCGAACGGGGGGCCGCGATGAACGCAGGTGAGCGCTTTCCACTGCTGTCGACGATCGAATCTCCGGCCGACGTGCGGCGACTGCCAGCCACACAACTGCGAGCGCTCGCCGTTGAGCTGCGGGAATTTCTCATCGAGACCGTCAGCCGCATGGGCGGTCATTTCGCCGCGGGGCTCGGCACGGTCGAGCTCACTCTCGCGTTGCATTACGTCTTCGATACGCCCGAGGACAGAATCGTCTGGGACGTGGGCCACCAGGCGTATCCCCACAAAGTGCTGACCGGCCGGCGCGATCGCTTGCACACCATCCGCCACAAGGGCGGTCTGCTGCCGTTCCCCGGCCGGCAGGAAAGCGAGTTCGACACCTTCGGCGTCGGTCACTCCAGCACGTCGATCAGCGCGGCGCTGGGCATGGCGATCGCCGCCCAGCTCGACGGCTCGAAACGCAAGATCGTCTCGGTGATCGGCGACGGCGCGCTGAGCGCGGGCCTCGCCTTCGAAGCGCTGAATCATGCCGGCGCGACCGACCTCGATCTGCTGGTGATCCTTAACGACAACGAGATGTCGATTTCGGAAGCGGTCGGTGCGATCTCCAACTACTGCGCGAGCCTGCTGTCGGGGCGGTTGTATTCGCAACTGCGCGAGCGTGGCAAGCGCGTGCTGCGCAATCTGCCGAGCGCGTGGGAGCTGGCACGGCGCTCCGAGGTGTTCGTGAAGGGCATGGTGTTGCCGGGGACGATCTTCGAGGAGATCGGTTTCAACTACATTGGCCCGGTGGACGGACACGATGTGGATGCGCTCACGGCGACATTGCGAAACGTGCGCGATCTGCGCGGACCGCAGCTGTTGCACGTGGTCACGCAGAAGGGCAAAGGTTATGCGCCCGCCGAGAACGATCCGATCAAGTGGCACGGGCCGGGCAAGTTCGATCGCGAGACCGGCGAGATCTTCAAGGAGCCGGCGCCGGGGCTGACCTATTCACAGGTGTTCGGCCGCTGGATGTGTGACATGGCGGAAGCCGATCCACGCATCGTCGCGATTACGCCGGCCATGCGCGAAGGTTCGGGCCTGGTGGAGTATTCGAAGCGCTTTCCGGACCGCTACTTCGACGTGGCCATCGCCGAGCAGCACGCGGTCACGCTGGCGGCCGGGCTGGCTTGCGAGCAGTGGCATCCGGTGGTGGCGATTTATTCCACGTTCCTGCAGCGTGCCTACGATCAACTGATTCACGACGTCGCCTTGCAGTCTCTGCCCGTGGTGTTTGCCATCGACCGAGGTGGGCTGGTCGGCGGCGACGGCGCGACTCATCAGGGCAGCTACGATCTGAGTTATCTGCGCTGTATCCCGAACATGGTCGTGATGGCCCCCGCGGACGAGAACGAATGCCGACAGATGCTATACACGGCAACTCGATGCGGCTGCCCCGCCGCCGTGCGCTATCCACGCGGCACGGGCCCGGGAGTGCCTGTCGAAAACACGATGACCGAGCTGCCTGTCGGCCGGGCGCAGACCCGGCGCATCGGCCGGCTCGGCCTGGCGGTCCTGGCATTCGGCACCATGGTGTCGTTATGCGAACGCATCGCCGAACGTCATGACCTGACGCTGATCAACATGCGATTCGTCAAGCCGCTCGACGAGGAGCTGATCTTGCGGCTCGCCCAGACGCATCGCGCCCTGGTTACGGTGGAAGAGAACGCCATCGCCGGCGGCGCCGGCAGCGCGGTGAACGAGTGCCTGCAGGCGCATTGCATCTGCATCCCGGTGCTGAACTGCGGCATCCCGGATCGTTTCATCGGCCACGGCTCGCGCGAAGACAATCTGAACGAGGCGGGGCTCGATCAGCGAACGCTGGAGCTGGCCATCCTCAAATGGTGGCGCTCGCAGCTGCGCGTGCTCCGGGCCAGCGCCTGCGTGAGTGCCTAGCCCTTCCCGAAGGCGACTCATTTTGAACGCCGTCTCACGACAGTGGTCAAGCTCATGAAGCAAACGACGCACGCGCGCCGTTGACTTGTTCCCACCAATCCGTCGCCGCGTGA
The DNA here is from genome assembly GCF_937958065.1 of uncultured Steroidobacter sp. Lineage (GTDB taxonomy): Bacteria > Pseudomonadota > Gammaproteobacteria > Steroidobacterales > Steroidobacteraceae > Steroidobacter. Next base: position 81,029 of record NZ_CALFXI010000035.1, on the reverse strand, counting down.
TTCGCGTCTCAATCGCGACGATTCGTGCGTGCAGCCGGTCACACCCTGTCAAACCCTCACCTGAACAGGTGAGGTGGCGTCACCAGATGCATTCCTAGACTCCTGCTCAGTCGCGGTGAAAACAACCGCATGGGGAGGATCTTTGGCGATGTTCGAGCTCAAGCATTTGAATCGGGCCCTCGTGGCGGGCGTGGTGGGTCTGACGCTGAGCGCCTGCGGAGGCGGTGGCGGAGGTTCAGGATCGGCGGCGCCGCCGAGCTCGAACCAGCCTCCCCCCAACAGTGGTCCGCCGTCGAATCCTCCGCCAGGCACGCCGACTGCCAGTGCATTTTCCGGCGTGGCTGCAGTGGGCGCGCCGCTCGTGGGCACGGTTACGGTCAAGGATGCGCTCGGCGCCACCAGGACCGTGCAGATCGGAACGAACGGCTCGTACTCGGTAGACGTAACGGGCATGACCGCGCCTTTCGTGTTTCGAGCCGCGGGCACGGCGAACGGCCGTGAATATGTCGTGCATTCCGCCGCTGCCGCGGCCGACGTGAACGGCACCATCAACGTCACCCAGCTGACGGATCTGGTCGTCAACAACATCGCCGGTCAGATCGCGAGCAATTACTTCGAGGCGGGCAACTTCGGCGGGATCGCCAAGGAGGCGCTCGACGCGGAAGCCGCCAAACTGAAAGAGAAGCTCCTGCCGGTACTGCAGGCGCTCGGCGTCGATGCCAGCGTCGATCTGCTGCGCACCCAGTTCACTCCGCTGCAAAGCGCGCTCGACTCGGCGCTCGACATCCTGCGCGTCACGGTCGATGCCAATTCGCTGGTGGCGACCATCACGAACATCGTCACCCAGCAGCAGATCGAGGACGACCTGAAGGTGAGCGCGGCAGGGGAGGCGAGCCCGCCGCAGCTGACCGACACCCAGGGCGTCAGCGACGCTGCGGATGATGTGACGCTGATCAAAGGGGCCCTCGCGAACTTCTCGTCCCTGTTCGCGGACGGTGTGCCTCCGGCTGCGAACATCGAAGCCGTCCTGACGGCCGGCTTCCTGTTCGAGGATCAGAACGCAGCCAATTTCGCGGCCGAGATGTCGAGCGATCCGTCCGCGGACGGCCTCACCTTCACCGATGTCGATATCAAGAAGATCGATTACACGGACGTCTCGAACGTCTTCGCCGTCGTCGACTTCACGGCGAAGGATGGCGAGGGACGTGAGATGGATCGCATCCGCGGCTTCCAGCTGCGCAAAGGGGTCGATGGGGTGTGGCGCCTGCATGGCGATCGCAAGGTCATCGAGATGACCGCCGACGTGATGGCCATTCGCAGCTCGAGCGCGTACGGCACCTGTACGTCGACCGGCCTCGAGTTCTATATGGAAGACTACGATCCGTCGAACAACGGCAGCGTGCCGTTTACCTCGGTCGTCGTCCACGGCCCGGGCCTGCCACAGGCCGGTATCCGCTATGTCCGTCCCGAGCTCGGCGGCTGGTGGCCGCTCGATGGCCAGACGAGCAACTTCTATGTCATGGGGAGCAGCTGCGCGGAGACTCAGCCGGTGAGCGATGCGGTGATCGCCGGAATTCCCGCGGATGCGGCTTACGTCGCCGTGGCGTTCGACAGCGAAGGGAACCGCGTGAACCTTCCTGGCGGCATCAACAGGCCGGGAACGTTCGCTCACGGTGCGTATGTGCTGAACATCGACAATCGGCCGCTGACGGCAGCCGAAGCTCAGGCGAGCAGCGCATTCCCCGTCATCACTTCGCCCGCCTCGGCTGCGGAGCTGGCGAGCTACATGGGGGGCGACTTGTCCGTCGTCGCGACCGGCATGAATCCGAACACGTATGCGGATGTGATCTTCACCATCGGCACGGCCAGCGACGAGCGGCAGGAGGCCGACTTGTGGACTCACGGCTCTGCCGAGGGCGTGTTGAACGAAACCATCACGCTGTTCGCACCGGAAGAGCCGATCACCTGGCGCAGCCTGCGAGTGGTGACGTACGACGGCTTCCGGCGCGCCTTCATGACGATCTACAACTGACCGTTGGACAGGGAGAGCATGAGCTTGGTCAGCGCCGCGCGGTTATCCGCCGATGTCTTGAGATAAATGCTCTTCAGATGCGTTTTGAGGGTGTTGAGCTTGATGTTCAGTTGTGCGGCGACGGTATCGAGACTGCCGCCGTCGCACAACGCAAGCGCCGCGCGGGCTTCGGCGGGCGTCAGGCCGTACACACGCTGAAGCATGCTGGCCTCGGGTTGCGCGAGCAGCGTGCCGTCCTTGATGAAGACGATGGCGCGCGGCGTCTGCGCGCCCAGATGATAGGGGTTCGTCTCGGGCAGATACGACACCTGCACCACGTAGCTGGTGGAGCCCGACGGCCGGCGGATCAGGACCGTTTGCGCAAGGTGAATGGCGTCGCCGTCGAGCGTCGAGATGCCGCAGCGGAGTGCTCGTTCCAGTAGCGGTTGCGCCAGCGGATCGTCCGTGCCCAGCGTGCGATGGCCGCCTGCCGCTGCGATCAATCTCAATCCATCCTGCTGCCGCAGAATCTGTTCGGCCATCGTATTTGCGAAGCAGACGCTGCCGGTCACGTCCAGCAGCAGGATGCCCTGCCGGATTCGATCCAGCGCCTGCAGGGAAGCGGCGATCCGGAACTGCGCGTCGCGCAGCTTGAACATCACTCCCAGTGAGCGCGACATGTGCGGCACGAGCAGCCGCAGCCGTTGCCGATGCTCTTCTTCGAATGGCGACGCATTCACGCCGCGGTAGAAGGGGCAGGCGGTGGACGGCACGTCCGGACGTCCCCATGCGAACACGATGCCGGTGATGAACTGAAAAATGTCCATCTCCACCAGAAACTCGCGGTACCACGTGGATTCGAGCAGTTCCTCGTCGGTGACGATATCGCGCCCGAGGATCACGTTGCCTTCGAAGAAGAGGTTGCGCTCCACGATCCGCCGCGCCCAGAGATCCTCCGGCAGATACCGCGACTTCCACAGCGCGATGTGCTGTTGGCCGATGCCGTGGGGAAAGATGAAGCCGCCTTTGTCCGGGGCGTCGAAAGGCGTCAGCAGGAGGCCTTTTTCGGCATCCAGGTACTCCGCGATTCCCGAGATGATCCGACCCCAAGCGGAGCTGTCCGTGGCACCTTCGTAGATCTGGTGCACTAATGTGTTGAAGCGTTCCAGCATGCGTCGCGGATATTAGCCAAAAGCCGCGCGTTCCGGGCGAGCGCCGCGCGCCACAATGATTTATAACGACAGTTAACGCTAACAGATGAACTGGGTGAGCCCGTGATTACACGCCGTACGCTGTTGCAATCCACTCTGAGTGCCACCGCACTGGCGGCGACGCCGCCGCTGTTCGCCGCATCCCCGAAGCGCAAGTTCAAGCTGAAGCTTGCTCCCCACCTCGGGCAGTTCGTGGGCCATGCGGGCGAGAGCATCGTCGATCAGCTGAAGTTCATGGCGGACGAGGGGTTCACGGCGCTCGAAGATAACGGAATGATGCAGCGGCCGGTCGCCACGCAGACGACGATCGCGCGTACTTTGGAACAGCTCGGCATGTCGATGGGCGTGTTCGTCGTCGCCGTCGGGGGCAACGACAACCGGTTGTTCACGACCGGGCACAAGGACAATCCCGCGACTTTCGCCCGGGCCTGCCGGGATGCGCTCGAGGTTGCCAAGCGCGTCAACGCCCGCTGGATGACGGTCGTCCCGGGCGTGTTCGAACGCAAGTTGCCGATCGGCATCCAGACGGCCAACGCGATCGACGTGCTGCGCGCGGGCGCCGAGGTGTTCGAGCGGGAGGACCGGGTGATGGTGCTCGAACCGCTCGCCGACTCGCCCGATCTGTTCCTGCGGACCGCCGATCAGGCCTATCAGATCTGTCGAGCGGTCAACAGCCCGGCCTGCAAGATCCTGTTCGACATGTATCACCTGCAGCAGAACCAGGGAGCGATCATCGCAAGCATCGACCAGACCTGGAGCGAGATCGGCTACTTCCAGATGGGCGACGTGCCGGGCCGGCTGTGGCCGGGCACCGGCGAAATGAACTACGCCAACATCTTCCAGCACCTCTCGACCAGAATGCGGGAGAGCGGGCGCGACTTCATCTTCGGCATGGAGCACGGCCCGTGGCAGCCGAACCGGGCGGGGGAGCGGGCCTGCATCGAGTCGTACGTGGCCATCGACGCTGCCTTGTGACTCGTCGGAGCTTTCCAGCTCCCAGCTCGTTCCTCATCTGAAGGAGGTGGCGAGCATGATTCGAGGTTCCTGCTTGTGCGGTAGGGTCGGCTACGAGGTTCGAGGCAGCCCGCAGCTCATGTACTACTGCCATTGCGGCATGTGTCGCAAGGCGACGGGCTCGTCATTCGCCACGAACATGCTGGTGCGCTCGGATGACTTCGTGATCGTGACGGGGCGTTCGTTCCTCAAGGCATACGAATCGAGTCCGAGGGAGTATCGGTGCTTCTGCTCGGAATGCGGCTCACCGATCTATGGCGAGGCCGCCGCCAGACCGGGTAGCGTTTCCGTACGTTGCGGCACATTGGACGACGACCCGCAGGTCCGTCCCACAGTCCACCTGCACACCTCGTCAAAATCGCCCTGGTTTGATATCTCAGATCAACTTCCACAGCTTCCGGGAGAACCCTAGCGATGGCCGCTGGGGCGCCGGAGACCAAAGTCGTTTGCACGGAGAGTTCGCCTGAATGAAATTGCACATGTCCGATCGCCTGATTCGAGGTGCGTGGGGTCTTGCCATCCTCGGATCGTTATCGCTCTCGGCGGGCCTGGCGTCGGGTGCGCCGGTGGCGTTCGAGAATGCGCGCTTGGTCGTGGGCGACGGGCGAGCGTCCATTCCGAATGCCACGCTGATCATCGACGGCGATCGAATCGTGGCCGCCGGACGAGCCGGCGAGGTGACCGTGCCGCCAACTGCGCAGCGTATCGATCTGGCCGGTAAGACGGTGATGCCGGCGCTCATCGATACTCACGTGCACGTCAATCAGCCGCGGGAGGCATTGGTTTCCGATCTGCGTCGGCTGGCTTACTTCGGCGTCGGCACGGTACTGAGTCTCGGAGTCGACACGGCTTCAGCCCCGTTCGAGGTGCGAGCGCAGCCGCTGCCAGGGGCGGCCCGGTTGCTGACGGCGGGACGCGGTATCACGGCGCCCGAGCCCGGGCGCGAGACCGCTCCGTACTGGGTCACGACCGATCAGGAAGCCCGGCGGGCTGTGCAGGAAAACGTCGACCGCGGCGTCGACATGATCAAAGTCTGGGTCGACGATCGTCGCGGCAGCGTACAGAAGCTCGCACCGCCGTTGTATCGGGCGGTGATCGAAACCGCGCATCGCTCGGGGCTGCGCGTCACCGCTCATATTTATGCGCTGGACGATGCCAAAGGCCTGCTGCGGGCCGGGGTCGACGCCTTTGCGCACAGCGTGCGCGATCGAGACGTCGACGAGGAGCTCCTGACTCTGGTTCGCGAGCGGCCGTCGCTGGTGTTGAATCCGAATCTCACCGCACGCGGTGAAGTGGCGGACCTGAGTTGGCTTGCACCGGTGCTCCGGCCCGACGAGCTTGCGAAGGCGCAGTCACGCAACGTTGCGAACGCCGAACAGCACCAGGCGTTTCTGATTCAGGCGCGGAATCTGCAGCGCATGAAGGCGGCAGGCGCACGCATCGTACTGGGGACCGACACGAGTTTCGATTTCCCGGCGGGCAACACACCGTGGGCTGCGCACATGGAGCTCGAAGATATGGTCGCGGCCGGCATGACGCCATCGCAGGCGATCGTCGCGGCGACCAGCGAGGCCGCCGCATTCCTGCGCTTGCCCGATGTGGGAACGCTTCAACCGGGCTATCAGGCCGATCTGCTGGTGCTGGAGGCGGATCCGACCGAGTCCATCACCCACACTCGTCGCATTGCCGCCGTCTATCTGCGCGGCGTCCGGATCGATCGCTCTGCCTATCCTCAGTGAAGCTCCGGGCGAGCAGGCGCTGCTTGCTCGACCGCCGACTTGGCCCTAGTATCCCGCTGGTGTTACCGGTAACAGAAGCCGTCGCCGACCCTTCGAGCGACAGGCGATTGAGTCGTGTGGACGCGCAGCGAGGCGGGGTGGTCCATGATCAATCGACGATACTTTCTGCAGGGGACCTCGGTGTTGATGGCCCATGCGAGTTTTTCTCGAGTGGTCGCCACCTTTCTAGCGAGTCGAACCGCGGTTGCCGCAAGTTCGCGCGCTCCGGTTTTCCTGTCGGCCGCCGAGCTCGGTCGCGTCGCTGTCCTCGTGGACATGATCCTTCCTGAAACGGACTCGCCGGCGGCGACTGCTGCCGGCACCCACGACTTCGTCGACATGGCGCTGAGTGCGTGCGCCTCGCCCAAACAGCAAGCGACATTCCGAAGCGGACTCACCGCGCTTGCAGTCGATGGCTTCGATTCGATGAGCGCGCAGGATCGCCTGGTCTGGTTGCAGCGACGCGCGGCATCCGATGTGGTGCTGTCGTATGACGAGTCGTTCTTCAAGATCCTGAAGGACTACACCCTGACCGGCTACTTTCATTCCGAAATCGGCGCCACCAGGGCGCTGGCCTACGAGCGCGTGCCCGGCGGGTTCCAGGGCGACATTCCGCTGGCTGCCGATCAGAAGGCCTGGGTGATCTGATGCCCAAAGCGAACACGTTCGATGCGATCGTGGTGGGCTCCGGCATGTCCGGCGGCTGGGCCGCGAAGGAGCTGACCGAGCGCGGGCTCGAGACGCTGGTGCTGGAGCGAGGGCGCAATCTGCGTCACGTCGTCGATTACCAGACGGCGCTGCAGGATCCGTGGCAACTGCCTCATCACAACCGGCCGACCCAGCAGGACCGCGCCGCTCAACCGATCCAGTCGACTTTGTATCTTTACGATCAGTCCACCAAGCATCACTTCGTCAACGACCTGGAGCATCCCTATCGGCAGGCGCAGCCATTCAACTGGTTTCGCGGCAATCACGTGGGCGGCCGCTCGTTGATGTGGGCGCGCCACGTGTTCCGGTACAGCGACCTGGATTTCGAAGCGAACCTGCGCGAAGGCACCGGCATCGATTGGCCGATTCGCTATGCCGATCTCGCGCCGTGGTACGAGCACGTCGAACGATTCATCGGCGCCAGCGGCGAGAACGCGGGCCTGGCGCAACTGCCGGACCAGGTGCTGCAGCCGCCGTTCGAAATGAACGCGTTCGAAAAGCACATTCGTTCGCGCTTCGCCGCCAGGTTCACCGATCGCAAGCTGATCTGCAGTGCCACGGCGGTTCTGTCGCGCGAACACAATGGCCGCGGACCATGTCAGGGGCGCAACCAGTGTGCGCGCGGTTGTCCCTTCAGCGCCTATTTCTCTTCCAACGGCGTCACGTTGCCCGCCGCGGCCGCGACCGGGCGGCTCACGCTGCAGCCCGACTCCATCGTGCATTCCCTGATCTACGATGATTCCAAAGGGCGCGCCGTGGGCGTGCGCGTGCTCGACGCGGCAACGAAACGAACCACGGAATACTTCGCGCGAGTGATCTTCCTGTGCGCTTCGACGCTTGGATCCACGGCCATTCTCTTGAACTCGCGCTCGTCGCGTTTTCCCAATGGCCTGGGCAACGATAGCGGCGTGCTCGGCCATTACCTGATGGACCATCACAACGGCGGCGGCGCCGTCGGCTCGTACTCGCGACTGGCGGATCGTTACTACCGCGGCCGTCGTTCGACGAGCATGTACATCCCGCGCTTCCGCAACGTTGCTCATCGCGAGAAGAACTTCGTGCGTGGCTATGGATACGAGGTCTATACCTCACGCCAGAACTGGACCCGCGGCCTGGAGACGGCCGGGTTTGGTGCTGCCTTCAAGAACGAGATCACCCGCCCCGGCAAATGGCAGGTCTACATGGAAGGCTATGGCGAGACCCTTCCTTATGAAGACAACCGGGTGTGGCTGGACCCGGATCGTCCAGATCCCTGGGGGATGCCGACCCTCGTCGTGTCCATGACCTATCGCGACAACGAACGGCGCATGAGCGAGCAAATGATGGCGGATGCCGTGGAGATGCTCGAAGCCGCGGACGTCGAAGAAGTCTCCGGCTTCAATCGCGCAACCATTCCAGGCAGCGTGATTCATGAAATGGGTACGGCACGCATGGGGCGCGATCCGAAGACGTCGGTCCTCAACGGTCACAACCAGGTGCATGCGGTGCCAAACGTCTTCGTCACCGATGGCTCATGCATGGTGTCCTCACCGACTCAGAATCCGTCGCTGACCTATATGGCCCTGACCGCACGCGCGTCGGCGTATGCAGTGGAGCGGCTGGGGAAGGGCGAGCTCTAGGGCAACTTGCCAGCCAGCGGCCGGCAACGCGACGAGTCCCGCCTTTCGCACGAGCGAGCCGCCACGGATCGCCGCTTCGCTCCGTCAAGGGGGCCTTGGTCCAACAAAAGGCCCCGACCTTCGATTCGCGACGCGCGTTCCTTAACGAACGAGGCCAGCGTCGTCAGCGAATATCGCATCCATGTCCACTCCTGTTCGCGCCGTCATTGCAGCCACTGATTTCTCCTTCTCGGCTCATCGGGCTGCCCGGCGCGCCGGATTGCTCGCAAAGGATCTCGGCGCCAGGTTGGATCTCTTACACATTGTCGATAGCTCGACTGCGCAAGCGCTCCTGCGTCGCACGCCGGCAGTCGAGCTGGAGCAGCCGCTGCGACTCGAGGCCAGACGCGCGCTCGAATCGCTCGCCGAGGACATCGAGGCCGCCGGATGCTCCGTCAACGATCGACTGCTGCGGGAGGGGCGCGTGATGGAGGAGATCCTGGCGATCAGCGCGACCAGTGACTTGCTGGTCTTGGGGCCGCGCGGCGTGAATCCGCTGCGTGATTTCATGCTCGGTTCCACGGCCGAGCGCATGGCGCGGATGATCAACTGTCCCATGCTGGTCGCCAGGCAGGATCCGCAGATCCCTTACGACAAGGTGCTCGTGCCCGTCGACTTCTCGCGATACTCCGCGCCCTCGCTGGAGTTCGCATCCAGGCTGGCTCCGCGAGCGACGTTACACGTGTTCCATGCGCTTGATATCTCCCTCCAGCCAAGATTGCGCAGCGCGCGCGTCAGTGAGGACGGAATCACCGCTTACTGCGATGAGCTCCACCGAGAGGCGAACGCCAGCATGGCCGAGCTGACTGCAGCTGTGTCGGGGCAACCGATATTCAGCATGGTGCAGATGGGCGACGCACGGGTGAACATCCCCGAGCGGGCGGCCGAGAATCAATGCACGCTGATCGTGATGGGCAAGCAAGGCCGCTCCTGGCTGTCAGAGCACGTGCTCGGCAGCATCACCCGACTGGTGCTGGAACGAGCCGCTTGTGATGTCGTGGTAGTACCGAGCTGAGCACACGTGCCCGCGGACACGGACAACAGTGGGGAGCAGCGCCATCCATCCAATACTGAACAGCCGGCCCATGTCCTTTTCAACCGAGGGCGTGCTCTCCACGACAGGCACGCAGGCCACTCGCCTTCACCAGGCAATCGACCCGACGCTGCGCGCGCATCCCGGCGCGAGTGGGATCTATGCGTTGGAGAATGGCCGGGACGCATTCGTTGCGCGGGCGCTGCTTGCGGCCGCGGCGGAGCGGTCGATCGATGTCGAATGTTACATCTGGCGCGGCGACGTGACCGGCTATCTGATGTTTGAAGCGCTGTGGGAGGCGGCGGAACGCGGCGTGCACGTCCGCCTGCTGCTGGACGACAACAACACGGCCGGTCTGGATGAGACCATCGTCGCGCTCGATGCTCACGAGAACATCGAGGTGCGCCTGTTCAATCCGCTGCGTTACCGTCGCCTGCGCTGGATCAACTACGTCCTGGACTTTCACCGGGTGAACCGGCGCATGCACAACAAGTCCTTCACGGTCGATACTGAAGTCAGTGTCGTCGGCGGACGCAATATCGGCGATGAATATTTCGATGCCGGCACTGCGATGAGGTTCGTCGACCTCGACGTGATGGCCGTGGGGCCGATCGCATCCGAGGTGTCGAACAACTTCGATCTGTACTTCAACAGTGAGTCGGCGCAGCCGGTCGAGAAGCTGCTGGGCAAAGCTTCCATCGACGCGATTCATGACCTGAAGGCCGCGTTCGCAGCCGCGCATGCGAAACCGGGCTCCGCCCAGTATCTCGAAGCGCTGGAGAACACCGGATTCGTGACCAGGCTTGAGGAAGGTCGACTCGCGATGGAATGGGTCGATGCACACCTGGTTTCCGACGACCCGGCGAAGGTGCTGCATGCCGAGCCCCCAAGGGAGTTGCTGATGCTGCCGCGGCTACTGCAGCTGACAGGGCAGGCACGCGTGCAGTTCGATTTGATCTCCCCTTATTTCGTGCCCGCGATCAGGGGAACGAAGGATCTCGCACAGCTCGCGAACCAGGGCGTGAGGGTGCGTGTGCTCACCAACTCACTGGCTTCGACAGACGTCGCCGTCGTGCATGCGGGCTATGCCAAGCGGCGAAGGGCGTTGCTGCGGGCAGGACTGGAAATGTATGAGGTAAAGCGCATCGAGCCCACAGCTGCGCGGCTTACGCGAGGCAGCTCGGCGGCGAGCCTGCACGCCAAAACGTTCGAGATCGACGGCCGTTACATCTACGTCGGCTCGTTCAATTTCGATCCGCGCTCGGCGTATCTCAATACCGAGATGGGGCTGCTGCTCGACAGCCCCCAACTCGCCCGACGGCTCAACCATTTCTTCGAAACCCAGGTGCCGGACCATTCGTATCGTGTCCGGCTGGACCAGCACGACGATCTCGAATGGCTCGAAACGATGCCCGAGGGACACAGGACCTATCGCGTCGAGCCTCACACCACGGCCTTGCAGCGAGGAGTGCTCGCCTTGCTCAGTCTCTTGCCGATCGATTGGCTGCTGTGATCTCGATGTGCAGCGTCAGGGCACCGGACTGGAGTTGAACCCATCCGCTTCCGGCCGTGGCGCCGGCGTCATGCCCATGAGACTCAGCAGCGCGGTGATCACGAAAAAAACACTCAGCGCGAAGGGCTCCCATCTGTGCAGATCCAGCAGCCCCAGCATCAAGTTGAGCGCGAAGAACACCACGCAGGCGATGCACGAGTACACGCAGCACTTCACGACCAGCCCGATCGTTCGCAAGCGCTCCGCATGCGGCTCGAACGGATTGGACCGCTTGCCGTACAACATCAGGTACACGACGAAACCCTGCAGTGCGTAGATCAGCGTGATGGCGCCGATGTTGACGAGCCCGGCAAATCCCGGGAACGGATGGTGCCGGATGTAGAGCACCAACGCGACGAACAGGAAATAACTCGCCACGGCCACGAACACGATGGCGGGCGAGACGAAATCGAACAGCCCGCGGCGTTGCAGGACGGCCTTGCGCTTGCTCTCCAGCAACGAGTGCGGGTGCGCCCTGTTGAATCTGATTACCAGCCAGACCACCAGAGCAAGCGGAACCAATGCCTGCACCATGAAGTAACCGACCACCAGGGCTTCCACGGGCCCGTCGTCCCAGTCCGAACGCATGTAACTGAACAGCCAGCCCAGCAGCAACAGTCCGAGCGCTGCGATTGCCACGTTCAGCGCGCGATAGCGAGTCAGGAACCGTTGTTGAGCAAGGCCGACGTCGACGCCGGGATACAGCTGCGCCAGGCGTTCGGCGGGAATGCGCGCCGCCTGCATCCGGCAGTACCTGATGAGCCAGGCGGGATACAGCACTGACATTGCCAGGATCTGTAGCGTGAACATCGCAAGGAACGCGTAGGCCTCGACCATGAGAGCACCTCACTTTGCCGGCGGTTGCCGATTGATGGCGCTGGCGAATGCATTGCGGATTTCTGAATCGGTGACGCCTGCCTCGCGCAACTCGGCGATCGCTTCGTCGAGCTTGCGCTGGGTCCACGCCTGCAGATTGAACTTGCAGTTGGCCTTGGCCCTGGGGTGGACGTAGGTGCCGCGATAGCCCTTCGTTTCGATGATCGAATCGCGTGCCAGCAGCTGATAGGCCTTGGCCACGGTCTTGCTGTTGAGCTCCAGGTCGTTGGCCAGCTGGCGGATCGAGGGCAGCGGGTCGCCCGGCTTGAGCGCCCCGGCGGTCACCGCGGCCTTGACCTGTTCGATCAGCTGCTCGAACTGCGGCACGGGGTTGTCGATGTCGATGGTGATTTCCATCGGGCGAGCTCGATGTACCAGTTGAACCGATGGTACAACTGGGTCGTCGGGGGTGCAAGCCCGAGGCTCTGTCGCGGCCGCAGAGCGAAGCTTGCGCACTTCGCGACTCTCACTTGCGGAAACGTAACAGCGCTTATACATTTCCGCCATGCCCGCCCGCGCCGCCACCCTGGGTACGTTGCTCAGAGATCTCCTCGAGAAGCTCGACGGGGCGGTCGAGCAAAGCTATGTCGAAGCGGGGCTGGCCTATCGCCCTCGCTACACTCCCGTGATGCGCGCCTTGATGGAGTCTGGCCCGACCTCCATCCGAAACATCGCCCTTAACGCCGGAATCACACATTCCGCGGCGAGCCAGACCGTCGCGCAGATGGTCGAGAAGGGGCTGGTGCAATTGGAGCCGGGTAACGATGCGCGTGAGCGGATCGTTGCGCTCACCCCGGTCGCGCAGGCGATGATTCCCAAACTCGAGCAACATTGGCGCGCAACCAACGATGCCGCCCGAAAGCTGGACTCGGAGCTCTCGATGCCGCTGTCCGATCTGTTACGGGAAGCCATCGCCGCGCTCGATCGGGCTTCGTTCACGAAGCGGATCGGGATCGCGGCGGCGAAACACGAACGTTCCAAAAGCAGGAAGAAAATCTGATGTCGAAGCGTTTCACCGCGGTCCTGGCGACGTGCTGGCTGATCTGCACCTCGGCGCTGGGCCAGTCAGCCGTTCCTGAGTTATCGGCGGCGCAGCGAGGGGCTGCACTGGAAGGCATCATCAAGGAGTTCGAGCAGAAATATGTATTCCCGGAGATGCGACCTCGCATCGTTGAGCGGCTGCGAGCGGCCGAGCGCAGCGGTCGCTACAGCACGGACGACCCGGTGGTGTTCGCCGAACGCGTGACCGAAGATCTGAAGGACGTGAGCCGGGACAAACATCTGTGGCTGAGCTTCGATCCGGCCGGGTACGCCATCGCAAGCACCGGCGACGCCGAGAGCGCCGTAGAGGAGGCGCTGTGGCAGAGGCTCGCAATGCGCGAGCACCACGGGTTGACGGAAATGAGAGTCCTCGGTGGAAACGTTCGGTATCTCAGGATCAGCCGATTCGACTGGCTCACCGACCAGACCGGCGCGGTCTATGACGAGGCGATGCGCTTCCTCAAGGACGGGGACGCCGTGATCATCGATATCAGAGGCAATGGCGGCGGCGCGCATGCCGCGGTTCGTTACCTCGTCAGCCACTTCATGGATCCGGATGTTCTGGAGATGAGTTTCCTGGAAGGGTCGGAAGCGCCCGCGCAGTCGCGCACGCTGGAACACCTGCCCGCCGGGCGAATGAAAGGCATGCCTTTATATGTATTGATCGATCTGAGCGCGGCGTCGGCGGCCGAGGCCTTCGCGTATGACGTGCAGCAGTTCAAGCTCGGCGAGTTGGTGGGCTCGAAGACGGTGGGGGCCGCCAACAACAATGCACTGCTGCCGATCGCGCCGAATTTCATTCTGAGCGTTTCGTATGGCCGACCGGTGCATCCCGTCAGCAACACCAACTGGGAAGGCGTCGGAGTCGCTCCGAGCGTCGAGGCCAGCCCGGCTCGGGCATTGGAAGTCGCGCATTCCCTGGCGCTCCAGCGGCTCAGCGAGAAAGAGGGTATCAGTGCCGAGAATCGCGCCGACTATGTATGGGCCAAGGTTGCGGCCGATGCGAAGTTGAACCCTGTGACAATCCAGCCGGCTCGTTTGCAGAGTCTGGCGGCACGCTATGGCACGACCAATGTGCAGTACCGGGAAGGCACGTTGTGGCTGAGCCGACCGGATCGCGAGCCGGCGCGCCTGCTGCCACTGACTGCCGATGGTTTGTTTGCAGTGGAGCGCATCGATGGTCTCCGCGTCAGGCTGACCGGCAAGACGATGGAGCTGCTGCGCGCAGGCGTAGCAAAGCCGCAAGTGGTGCCCCGAGGATAAATGGCCGGGATCGAAGGAGCGCAACATGAAGGTATCGCCGAGCACCGTATCCGCGCTGGCAGCGATGTGTTCGTTGGCAGGGACTGTCTCGGCGAGCGGCGCCGCAAGCCCCACTGATTGTGCTTCGGACCAACGCGCTTCATATATATGTGGGGTGCGAAACGTCGAAGACCTGGTAGCCATCCGCAACACCTCGTGGGTGATTGCGGGCCGGCTCACCGACCCACCGACTCAGGGGGGCTTCTATCTCATAGACGTCAACAGCGGCGCTGCGAGTCCCGCCGCACCTGATTTCAACGGGCCGAAAGCGCCTATCTACTCCGACTGTCCTGGCGCTCCCGGCAGCGATGAGTTCGCGGCCCACGGTCTCGCGCTTCGCTACGGCGCGGGATCGAAGCACGAGCTGTACGCGGTCAATCACAACGGGCGCGAGTCCATCGAAATTTTCGATCTGGACGTGAGCACGAAACAGCCGACGCTCACCTGGAAAGGCTGCGTCGTGGTGCCGCCCGCCGTCATGCCGAATTCGGTGGCGCCTGTGCCGGGCGGTGCATTCGTCGTCACCAGCTTCGGGATCCGGACGGACCCGCAGACTTACCAGAAGGCGATGGTGGGCGGCATCAGCGGGTTCGTTGCGAAGTGGACGCCCGGAGCAGGCTGGTCGGAAGTTCCCGGTACGCAGCTCTCCGCCACCAACGGCATCGCCGTTTCTGAAGACGGCAAGCGATTGTTTGTAACGGGGTGGGGCGACAGCAAGCTGCACGTGATCTCGCTCGGAGAGATTCCATACACCTATCAATCGGTGGCGCTCGGCGCCGTTCATCCCGATAACATCCGCGCCACGGCCGACGGCAGGCTGCTGATCACGGGCCAGGCAGCGACGCCGGCCGAGATCTTCGCGTGCACGAATGTGCCGAGCTGTACGGTGGGCTTCAAAGTGATCGCGGTCGATCCGGTTTCTCTGTCCGTGCAACCGTTGCTCGAGGACTCCGGCAGCAGTACCTTCGGCGGCGCCTCCGCCGCGATTCTGATCGGCAACGAGCTTTGGGTGGGTACGTTCAACGGCTCGCGCATCGCCCGTTATCGATTGCCACGATGATGGCAGCGCGGCACGGCAAGGTTGCTTTCGCCGGGCCCGGATAGCCCGGCGAAAGCAGCGGCGCGGTGCCGCTGCCGTTACAGCAGCGCGCCAAGAATCCCGCCGATCTGGGGCGCGACCACCTGGCCAGCCACTTCACGCAGCGCCGGCGAGCTCACGGCGCTCGCGAGCGCGCTATCGAGATTGCTCGAGATCGCCTGCGTCTGCGCGCTCGTCAGCTCTGTTGCTCCGGCCCTGATTTGTTCGCTCGTCAAAGGCGCTGCACAGCCTCCGCCGAGCGAAGCGCACAGCTGGTTGGCAATCTGGCCCGTCAAGCTCGCCCGATCCGCACCTTGCAACAGGCCGCTCAATTGCGAGTCCTGGCCGGACGATTGCAGGAACATCGAGGCGAGTTGCAGCACCGTGTTCATGCCGCCGAGTTGCTGGAATAGCGAGTTGCCGCCGGCGCCCGCAGAGCCGAGGCCCGCGTTGGTCTGGCAACCGCCAAGGGTCATGGCCAGTGCCGCAATCGCGAGCGGCCGGACGACGAAGTGGATCAGGCGCTGATTCATCTGAGAGTTCTCCAGGTAACGGTGAAGGCCGACGCGAGCGCGCACGACTGAACGGCCACCCTCGTCAGGTGCGTTTATACGCGGTACGACGCGCCGGTTCTCCGTAGGAGTGCTCGGAATTCACCTGCAACTTGCATCGATCCCCGGCACGCAGCATCCGGATCGCGTCCGGGCGTCGGGCGTCCACGCGTAGCTCGCGGGCATCGCCGATGCGAGCTTCGATCCCGCTTGCGGGCGGGAAATCCCGGAATAGATTCGAATTGAATCCGAATCTGCCAGCTGCGCCACGGCTGTCTGCTATATCGATACACACAGCAACGCGGCACCGGCGACGAAACGTAGCGGCGCGCGTCGACCAACTCAATGATGCGCAGCCTGCCTGCACTCGTCTTCGTTGCTGAATCAACAAAACAGCAGCCGCGCAGCCAGCTTGTGTGATCCGTACCAAGAGAAGCCCATTCGCGCATTCCTACACTCGAACGCGCCTGTGTACGAGCCTGGGCCGGATAGCCGCACCGGCGCGAATGTGCTGAGCAAAGATCGGAAGTACCCGAGGCGCGCGCCCGCGAACAGCGGGCTTTCTGCTGAGTGAGATTGGAGAGAAGAGTGAATCTATCGCGTCATCTGGTCCAAGGTGCGCAACGCCTGGGTGGTGGCCTCCGAGTTGGCGACCGCGGGCGGCAAGAGCAGTGGCACGAGAGTCCGGACGTCGCGAGTGCAGGTTCCCTCTGCAGGAGCACACCGATCCGCCTGGCCGTTGCGCATGGCGATCGTTGCCGTGCTGTTCTCGGGGCAAGTGCGCGCCGCGGACTTGTACTGGGATGTGAACCGCACCGACCCTGGGTTTGGCGGCACCGGCACCTGGGATCTGAGGACTCTCAATCCGTTCTGGGACAGCGAGGGCGACGGCATCACCGGCCCTTACGTGCCCTGGGACAATGCGGCGTTCGACAATGCGATCTTCACTGGCGTCGCCGGCACGGTGACTCTGGGCGTGCCGATCACCGTTCATAACCTGACGTTCAATACCAGCGGCTACACCCTCACCGGCGAGACGCTGACGCTGGCGGGCACGACGCCGACGATCACGACGGCTGGGGTCACTACCAACATCAATGCAGCGATCGCCGGGACGGCCGGTCTCACCAAAGGCGGTACGGGCGCGCTGCATCTGAACGGCATCAATACCTTCCAGGGCGACATCAATCTCAATCTCGGCAGCCTGTATGCCGCCGGGGACAGCGCCCTCGGCAACGCCAGCAACAACATCTTCACGGCCCCCGGCGCTCTGGTCCGCCTCAACATCGCGGGGGATATCAATACGAGCCGGACGGTCACGATCGGCAATGGCGGCACGTTGATTCTCGAAGGCATTCGGGGCGGATCCGCGCGTGTCACCGGAAACGGCAACGTCCAGGTCGGCATAGGCGCCACGCTGAGCAACGACAGCAGCAATTACACGGGAACGACCACGTTCTATGGGGCCAACGCCTGCGTCTGCGCCAGTTTCTTCACGTCGATCGCGGACCTTGGTCAGCCGAGTTCGCTCGGCGCGCCGACCACCCCCGAGAGCGGGACGATCGTATTCGCGCAATCGAGCCAGTATGCCGACCGCCTCTCTTACATCGGAACCGTCCCCACCGGCCACAGCTCGAACCGCAACTGGACGTTGCAAGGTGCCGGCGCGGAAATCTGGAACCAAGGCGCGGGTCCGCTCACGCTGACCGGCACGATTACCGGCAACAGCGGCTCCTGGTTCGTGGCCCAGACCGGCGACTTCAACCTGCTCGGCGCGATCGGCGGCGGCACGAACCTGACGTTCTCCGGCAACCCGGGACGCACGATCACGCTCGCTGGTGCGAACACCTACACCGGATCGACGTCTGTTGCCAGCCAAAGCGCGGCCGGTCCGTTCACGGTGGTCGCGCCCGTGCTTGCGAACAGCAATTCACCGAGCTCGCTCGGCGCCGGATCGCTGATCAACATGGGCAATCAGGGGGTACTGAAGTACACCGGTGCGGGTGCCGACAGCGATCGCACGTGGACCATCTCGGGAACCGCCACCATCGACAACGACGGCAGCGGGGCGCTCAATCTGACCGGGCCGCTCTCATTCGTGGCCGGCGGAGTGGCCGACGTCCTGACGCTCGGCGGCAGCTCCGGCGCGACCAGTACGTGGTCGGGAGCATTGAGCGGTGCTGGAGACATCCTCGTCGATGGTGCGGGCACTTGGGAGCTGCGTGGCACGAACACGCATAGCGGCCGCCTGGCGGTCAACAACGGCACGCTGAGCGCTGGCAGTGCCGAGGCGTTTGGCACGACCACCGCCATCACGATCGATGGCGGCACGTTGGATCTCAACGGGTTCGATCTGCAAGCTCAATCGCTGTCCGGCAACGGTGGCGCGCTCGTGCTCGATACCGCGACGCTCACGTTGAATGACGCCACGGGAAACACGAGTTACGCCGGCAGCATCAGCGGCGACGGCGGCCTGACGAAGCTCGGGCTGAGCACGCAGACACTGAGCGGTGCCAATACGTACACGGGCGCAACGACCATTGGTGGCGGCACGCTCGCGCTCAATTTCGCCGGGACCGGCGCGCCGGCGAACGACATCATCTCGAGCCTCTCAACCTTGCATCTGGCAGGCGGCTCGTTGAGCGTGCTTGGCTCCACGGCCGTGGACAACAGCCAGAGCTTCGCCGGCGTCAATCTCACCAGTGGCACGAACAACGTCAGCGTGACCTCCGCCGGACACAACGTCACGCTCAACCTCGGCGCCATCACCCGCAGCGGCGGTCTCGTCGACTTCGACCTGCCCTCGATGGGCTTCATCACGACCAGCAACACCGAGCTCGGCGGCTGGGCAACCGTCAACAACGGCGCCAACTATGCGAAGGTGGACGAGGACGGCTACATCGTGGCGTTGTCCGCCGAGGACTATACGGTCGAGGACGATCCCTCGCTCTGGGCGGACAATCAGATCATCACCGATGCGACCGGCTTCACGACCGACGCGGTCGACAGCCCCGACGGCTCGGTGCAGCTCGGTGGTCTGCGCTTCACTGCCCCGAGCACCACGACAGTAAACATCGCGAACGGCACCACGCTCGGCATCGACGGCAACATCCTGGTCTCGCCCTCCGTTCTGGGCTTCGGTCAGACGATCAGCGGCGGCCAGCTGACTGGTCCGCTCGGCGGCGGCATGCTCGGCGTACAGAACAACGGCACGGGCCAGTTCACCATCGACTCACAGATCGTCGACAATGCGGGCGATGCGGTGGGATTCGTGTCGTCGGGCACGGGTGGCGTGCGGTTGACGAATACCGGCAATACCTATAGCGGCGCCACCATCATCAGTCAGAGCACGCTGTCGGTCGCGCGCATCGCGAACGGTGGGCAGGCGAGCAGCATCGGTGCTTCGTCCGCTGACCCGGACAATCTGGTCATCGAGTCCGGAACGCTCGATTACACCGGCACCGGCGATACCAGCGACCGCGGCCTGACGCTGGCGCGCGGCGGCGCGGCGCCCAGCACCATCAATGTTTCCGATGCAGCCGCGAACCTTACTTTCAGCGGCCTTGTGACTAGCGCGGACGATGCGGATTTCACAAAGACCGGCAACGGTACGCTGACGCTCACGAACGGCGCGAACGACTATCGCGGCATCACGACCGTGAGCGGCGGTACGTTGTCCGTCACGACGCTCGCGAACGGTGGCGAGGTGAGCAGCATCGGCCGATCGAGCGCGTCCTCCGCCAATCTCGTTCTGAGCAACGGCGGCACATTGCGCTATGTCGCAGAGGACGCGACCACTGTGAGCGATCGCGGCTTCACGATCGTTGGCGGCGGCACCGGCGGCGGCATCATCGACGTGAGCGACTCGGATACCGTCCTCGAATTCAGCGGCACCGTCGTGGGTACGGGCTACTTCCAGAAGCGCGGCCAGGGCACGCTGGTGCTCTCCGGCACCAATGCCTATACGGGACAAAGCATCATCAATGACGGCACCCTACGTGCCGGCTCCGAGGCGGCTTTCGGCTCTCCGAGTCTCATGACATTGGCCGATACCGCGGGCGTGACGCTCGATCTGGCGGGCTTTGACAACAAGCTGAGTGGATTGGTCGGAGGCGGACTGAACGGCGGCACCGTGCGGCTCGGCGGGGCCACGCTGACGTTGGGCGGCACGAGCGCGACGTTCAGCGGCAGCATCACCGGCAGCGGTGCTCTTCGCAAGGAAAACACCAGTACGCAGACGCTGCTCGGCTGCAACAACACTTACGACGGCCCGACCACGATCGTACAAGGCACATTGGCGGTGAACTGCCTGGCCGACGGTGGGCAAGCGAGTGGCATCGGCGCCTCGGACAGCACTTCGTCCAATCTCGTGATCGGCGGCACGCTCAGCTACACCGGCACCGATATCAGCATCGATCGCGGATTCCAGGCGGCCGGTGGCGCGGTCTCCGTCATCGGTGGCACGACGCTGCAGTTCGAAGGTCAGGTCACCGGCAGCAATATCGCCAAGAGTGGCGCGGGCACGCTGGTGCTCTCAGGGAACAACACATACAGCGGTGCCACGTACCTGCAAGAAGGGAGCTTGCTCGCAGGCTCGACCACTGCCTTTGGCGCGAGCGGCATCCGCATGGATGGCGCCAACACGACGCTCGATCTGGCCGGCTTGAACAATACGGTCGCATACCTTCACGAGCTCAGCAGCACTGCCGCGAACCGCAATATCCTGCTCGGCGGCGCAACGCTGACGATCACCGCCGGCGGAACCTATTCGGGCGTCATCAGCGGCAACGGCAATCTGGTCAAGAGCGTGGGTGGCGTGCAGACGCTGGCCGGTTGCAACAACAGCTATACCGGTACGACGCGCATCACCGGCGGCACGCTCGCGGTGAGCTGCCTCAATGATGGCGGCAGCAACAGCTCGATCGGCAACTCGGGCGCGGATGCCGGCAACCTGTATATCGGCGGCACACTGAGCTACGTCGGTGCGGGCAGCTCGACCAATCGTCAATTCACGATCGGTAGCGCCGGCGGCACGCTCGATGCCTCCGGCACCGACGCGGTGAACTATACGAGCACCGCGCCGATCGTACTCGAAGGCACGACAGCTCGCACATTGACGATCAGAGGCACGAGCGTCAGCAATAACACGCTCGCCGCGCAAATCACGGACAGCGGCGTGGGAGCGACGCGCCTGACCAAGATCGACGCCGGCACATGGGTGCTCGCCAACACGAACAACACCTATACGGGCATCACGCGCATCGATGGCGGTGTGCTCGCTGTGAGCAAGCTCGCGGATGGACTGCAGGCGAGCAGCATCGGTGCCTCTTCGGCCGCCGCGACGAATCTGGTCATCGGCAACGAGTCGACACTTAGGTACACAGGTAGCGGCGACACGACCGATCGTCAGTTCACGCTCTCGCAGGGCGTGTCGTATATCGAATCCTCCGGCACCGGCGCGGTGCAGTTCACGAGTACCGGGGACGTCACGCTCGCAGGCACGGGCGCTCGCACCATTGCGCTCGGCGGCACGAACTCCGGTGACAACATCATGGGAGGCAGGATCACCGACGCGAATGCCACCACTGGGAGAACGACGCTGGCGAAGAACGGCAGCGGCACCTGGATACTCACTGGCAACAACAACTACACCGGCAACACCGTCATCAATGATGGCAATCTGATCATCGGCAATGGCGGCATCAGCGGTAACGCTGGCGCCGGCAACGTGATCGTCGATTCCGCGACCTCGACGTTGTCGATCAACCGCAGCGACGCATTCGATTTCAACGGCACGTTGAGTGGCCCCGGCTCGCTCGCGCAGATCGGCACTGGCACGACGCGGCTCATTTCCACGAGCAACAGCATCGGCGCGACCTCCGTCAACGCCGGTACCCTCGAGATCGACGGCAGCCTGACGACGGGCACTGTCGCCATGAATGGCGCGGGCACGTTGAACGTGGACGGAACCGTGCAGGGCGCAAGCGGGGCGGCGGCGACCTTCACTGGTAACGAGGGCGCGAGCACGGTGAACGTCAACACCGGGGGCACGCTGCTTGCGAGCGGGGACCTCGGCGATGGCAGCGACACTCTCAACGTCTTCGGCACGCTGAACACCGGCGTTGGCACTTTGGGACTGGGCGCGGGCGACGACACATTTACGTTGAATGACGGCGCCACCATCATCGGGAACATCGATGCTGGCACCGCATCGAGTGGCGATACGCTCCGCGTGAACAACGCGATCGCTCGCACGTTCGATGGCACTGGTTTCAGCGGCTTCGAACAACTGACCAAGCAGAACACCGGCGTGTTGACCCTGACCGGCACGCAAACCTTCAGCCTCGGCACGAACGTCACCGCCGGCACGCTCGATGTGGACGGCACGCTCGATACCGGCGCGGTCACGCTGGCCGATGACACGACGTTGAACATCGATGGCACGGTGAGTGCGACAGGGCCGCTCACTGGCAGTGCCGGCGTGAACACGGTGGTCGTGAATGCGGGCGCGACGTTGGCTGCCACCGGTGATCTGGGCGGCGGCAACGACGTCGTGACCGTCGCAGGAACGCTCGACACCACTTTGGGCGCGCTGAACCTGGGCGACGGGGATGACACGTTCACGCTCAACGATGGAGCCGTGCTCGAAGGCGTGGGCATCGATGCCGGTGCGGCAACGACGAACGACGTTCTCGTGCTGAACAACGCGGCGGCGCTGACGTTCGACGGGAGCATGACAGCCGGCTTCGAGCGCTTGACCAAGCAGAACGGCGGCACGGCGACGATGACGGGCAGCCAGACGTTCAGTGCGGGCACGCAGATCGATGCGGGTACGTTCGACGTCGATGGCACTCTGCAAACGCCGACCGTGGCGTTGGCCGATGGAACCACGCTCAACGTCGACGGCACGGTACAAGCCGCCGGAGGCACGCAAGCCGCGATCACCGGCAGCGCAGGTACGAACACAATTCTCGTCAACAGCGGCGCGACCTTGCTCGCGACAGGCGATCTCGGCGGCGGTGACGATGCCGTGACGATTGCTGGAACCCTCGATACAGGCGCGGGCTCGCTGAGCCTCGGCGCCGGCGACGATACGGTGACGTTGAACGATGGCGCCGTGATCGACGGAGCCGGCATCGATGGCGGCACCGCGACGACGAACGATGTCCTCGTGCTGAACAACGCGGCTGCGCTGGCATTCAACGGCAGTGCGACCGCAGGTTTCGAAGCGCTGGTAAAACAAAACACCGGCATTGCGACGATGACCGGCACCCAGACCTTCAGCGCGGGCACGACGATCAGCGACGGCACGCTGGACGTCGACGGGACGTTGAATACGGCGACGGTCGCTCTGGCCGACGGCACGACACTCAATGTCGACGGCACGGTCCAGGCAGCTGGTGCGACACAAACGGCCATCGCCGGCGACGCGGGCGTCAACACCATCATCGTCAACGACGGAGCGACGTTGCGCGCGACCGGCGATCTCGGCGCCGGCGCAGACGTGCTCGACGTCGTGGGCACGCTGGACACCGGCGGCGGCACGCTCTCGCTCGGCGACGGCGATGATTCTTTCGTCATCCACGACGGTACGAACGTCATCGGCACGGTCGATGGCGGGGCAGGTGTGGATACGCGCGTTTATGAGATCAACCTCACCGCTGATATCGGTGCGCTCACTGGCTTCGAAGGCCTCACCAAGCGCGGCACGGGCACGCTCAACATGAACGGGCCGGGAACGTCGACGCTGGACGAGGTCGAGGTGCAGGGCGGCACGTTGAACGTTGCTGCGGGGGCAGCGATCGATGGTGTAGTCACGACCGCTGTGACGAGCGGCGCGACGCTGACTATCGCCGGCGCGTACAACGGCAGCGCGGGCAACGATACATTCACGGTGGCAGGCACGGTGAACGGCACGGGCACTGTGAATCTCGGCGCCGGCGATGATGTGCTCACGCTTCAGGACGGCGCGGCGGTTGATATCGCAATCGATGCCGGCGGCGCGACGACGGGTGATCGCGTGGTGCTCGATAACGCCGCCGCGCTCACGTTCGATGGCACGAATGTCACAGGCTTCGAAAGCCTGGACAAACAAAACACAGGCACCGCGACGCTCGCAGGTACGCACAGCTACGACAGTGTGGCAATCAACGGCGGCGTGCTCGACGTGAACGGTACGCTCAGCACGGGAGCGATGACGCTCACGGACGGCACCACGCTCAACGTTGATGGCACCGTGCAAGGCGCGGGCGGCACACAGACCGTGATCACGGGCAGCACGGGCGTCGACACCGTGACCGTTGCCAATGGCGCGACCTTGCGTGCGAGCGGCGATCTCGGCGATGGCAATGACGTGCTCGATGTCGCCGGCACGCTCGACACGGGCGGCGGCACGTTCTCACTCGGCGCAGGCGACGACGTATTCGTCGTGCACGACACGACGCGAGTGATCGGCACGCTCGATGCGGGTGCAGGCAACGATCAACTCAACGTCAATGTGAGCTCGGGCAATCTCGTGCCGCTCGGCAGCACCACTGGCTTCGAGTCGCTCGGCAAGTCGGGCCTCGGTACGCTCGAGATCAACGGCGCGTCCGACTTCGTGGACGTGCAGGTGCAAGCGGGCCTGCTCGACATCGATGCGGGCGGCAGTATCCAGGCGCAGACCGCAAGCGTGAGCGCCGGAGCGACCTTGAATGTCGACGGCGCCTTTGGGTTCACAACCGGCGGCGATGAGCTCACCATCGCGGGCACCGTAACGGGCGCTGGCACAATCGACATGCTCGATGGTGACGATCGGCTCGTCATCCTCGACGGTGCGGACCTGAGTGGACTCGCCACCTCGCTCGATGGTGGCGCGGGCAACGATACGTTGACTGCAAACATCGCGACCAATGCCACGCTCGGCGGCGTGATCGGTTTCGAGACCTTGACGAAGCAAGGCGTGGGCACGCTCGATATCGCAGGTCCGGCGAGCTCCGCGTTCGGAACCGTTGATGTGCAGGGTGGAACTATCGACATCGCCTCTGGCGCGAGCGTCAGCGCCGTGACGACAACCACGGTGGCCTCCGGCGCAACGCTGAACGTCGATGGCAATTACGCCGGTAGCGCGGGCAATGATGCCTTCACGGTGGCTGGCACTGTCGCCGGTACCGGAACGATCGATCTCGGCGCTGGCGACGATGTCCTCACGATTCAGGATGGCGCATCCCTGGGTACGCCGATCGATGGCGGCACTGCCGTGGGCGGCGACCGCGTCGTGCTCGACAACGCCGCTGCGCTGAGCTTCGGCGCCACGGACGTTGTCGGGTTCGAGCATCTGGAAAAACGAAACACCGGTACGGCAACGCTGGCTGGGGCACACACTTACGACAGCACGACGATTGCCGGCGGCACGGTCGACGTCGATGGCACGCTTGCCACCGATACGGCCTCGCTCGCCGACGGTACGACGCTGAAAGTTGACGGCACGATGGAAGGCGCAACTGGCGCGCAAGCGGTGATCACGGGCAGCACCGGCGTGAATACCGTGACTGTGGCCGCAGGTGCCACCTTGGCCGCAACAGGTGATCTCGGCGATGGCAGCGATGTGCTCGACGTTGCCGGTACGCTCGACGCGGGTGGCGGTACCTTCAACCTGGGCGCAGGGGATGACACGTTCGTGATTCACGACGGCACCAATGTGCTCGGTACGGTGGTCGGCGGCGCAGGACTCGACACGCGCATTTATGACATCGCGACTGTTGCGAACGTGGGCGCACTCCAGGAGTTCGAAGGCCTGACCAAGCGCAATACGGGCACGCTCAATATCAACGGCCCGGCAACAACGGATCTGCTGGAGGTCGCTGTTGAAGGCGGCACGCTGAACATCGCATCCACGGCGAGCGTGACCGGGGTGCAGACGACGACCGTGGACGCGGGCGCGACCATGAACGTCGACGGTACGTACGCTGGGAGCGCCGGCGACGACACCTTCACCATCGCCGGCACCGTGAGCGGCGCTGGCAGCATTGATCTGGGCGCCGGCGATGATGTGCTCACGCTGCAGGACGGCGCTGTGCTCAACGTGGCGGTGAACGGCGGTACTGCGGTCGGTGCCGATCGCGTCGTGCTCGACAACGCTTCCGCGTTCACGTTCGACGGCACGAACATCGCAGGCTTCGAACAGCTCGTGAAGCAGAACACCGGCACGGCAACCCTCGTTGGCGCACACGCGTACGACACAACGGACATTGATGCCGGCACGCTCGATGTCGACGGCACACTCGAGACCGCGACGGTGACGCTCGCGGACAACGCGACGCTTGACATCGACGGCACGGTGCAAGCGGCCGGTGCAACGCAAACGGCGATTACCGGCACGGCCGGCGCCAACACCGTACGGGTGAACGCGGGCAGCACGCTGCTTGCAACGGGCGATCTTGGCGACGGGAACGACGTGCTGGATGTGGCCGGCACCTTCGATACCGGCGGTGGCACGTTCCATCTCGGCGCAGGCGACGATACCTTCGTCGTGCACGACGGCACGACCATCATCGGCACCATCGACGGCGGTGACGGCCTCGACACGCGCGTGTACGACATCAACACCACCGCCACGCTCGGTGCGCTCATCAACTTCGAAGGCCTGACGAAGACCGGCACCGGTGTGCTCACCATCCAGGGACCGGGCAGCTCGGCACTGGCTGAAGTGGCCGTGCTCGGCGGCACACTCGACATCGAGAGCTCCGGCGGCATCACAGGCATCGCCAATGCGACGGTGGCCGCCGGTGCGGCCTTGAACGTCGACGGTGCTTTCGACTTCACTACAGGTGACGACACGTTCGAGATCGGCGGCACCATTACGGGGGCGACCTCGATCAACATGCTCGATGGTGACGATCAGCTGATCCTCACGGACGGCGCGGACCTGAGCGGCCTAGCGAACCCGATCGATGGCGGCGCGGGTACGGATACATTGATCGCGGATATCGCGACGAGCGCAACGCTCGGCGGCGTGAGCAGCTTCGAGAATCTCACCAAGCAAGGCATTGGCACGCTGAACGTAGCGTCAAGCTCCACGTTCGATTCGGTGCTGGTGGATGAGGGCGTGCTCGATCTTGCAACGGGCACGACCACGGTCGCCAGCACCGCTACGGTGAGCGAAGGGGCCACGCTGAATGTGGGGGGCGAGTTCCTGTTCACCGCAGGCGGCGACACGTTCACGGTCGCTGGCAACGTGAGCGGCATGGGCGCCATCGACATGCTCGACGGTGACGACCAGCTCACGCTGCGCGATGGCGCGGATCTGGGCGGCCTGGCGACCGCGCTCGATGGCGGCATGGGCACCGATACAATGATTGCCGACATCGCCACGCGAGCCACGCTGGGCGGTGCGATCGGCTTCGAGACGCTGATCAAGCAAGGCGCAGGCGCCTTTACGATCGCCGGCCCCGCGGACTCGATGTTCGACACCGTGCACGTGCGCGAAGGCGAGCTCGAGATCGCGGCTGGCGCGCTCGTCGATCCGCGGACGACCACCGTCGATGCGGGCGCGACGATGACTATCGACGGCACGTATCACGGCACGGCCGATGCAGACACCTTCACGCTCTCCGGCACGCTCGCCGGTAACGGCGCGGTGGATCTGCTCGAGGGCGACGATGTGCTCACGGTCAACACCGGTGCGGATGTGACATTCACCGGCGTGTTCGATGCGAACGCGGCCAGCAATGACTCGTTCGTGCTCGCCGGCATGGGCGAGGACACATTCGATGCGAGCCTGATCGGCAGCGTGTTGCAGAACTTCGATCAGTTCCGAAAGGAAGGCACGGGCACGTGGCGCTTGAGCGGCACGGGCAGTAACGATTGGAGCGTTGCCGAAGGCACGTTGATCGGCGACAGCGAAAGCTTGGGCGGCAACATCGAGAATGCCGCGACGGTCGTGTTCGACCAGGCGAGCGAGGGCACGTATGAGCACGCGCTGTCGGGCAACGGCACGCTGATCAAGCAGAACAGCGGCACGCTCATCCTGAGCGGGACGAACACGTTCAGCGGGGCCACGCAGATCGCGGCAGGCACGCTCGAAGTGAACGGCACGCTGCCGAGCTCGATCACGATCGCCTCGGGCGCGACGCTCTCGGGCATCGGTAGTGTAGGTGCCGTCACGAACCTGGCGGGTGGGTTCATCGCGCCGGGCGCAGCCGGCCTGCCGTTCGGCACTCTCACCATCGCCGGCGATTACAACGGCGGCGGCACGGTACGCATCAACACCGTGCTCGGCAATGAGACGTCCGACACGGGTCGACTCGTCATCCAAGGCAACGTGAGCGGCACGAGCACCGTGCTCGTCGATCGCTGGAGCGGCAACGGCGCTCGCACGCAGGGCGATGGCATCGAGATCATCCAGGTGGATGGAGTGAGTGCGCCTGACAGCTTCCGGCTCGGCCAGTCGGTGCAGGCCGGCGCGTACGAGTATCTGCTGTATCAGGGCGGCAGCTCGGATGCGAACGACTGGTATCTGCGCTCGGAGCTGATCGACCCGAACAATCCGCCCGATGATGGAGAGGAGCCGACGCCCGCGTTCCGTGCGGGCGTGCCCGGCTACGTGCTCGGCCATCAGGCGAATCTCGAGTACGGCTTCACCGCGCTTGGCAACCTGCGAGCGCGTGTCGGCGATCAAGGTCGCGTACTCGAAGGAGAGCGCCGCGAGCGGACGGCAGATGCCTGGATGCGTGTGTATGCCGATGAGCTCGACATATCAGGCACACGCTTCGAAGCGCAGGACCTGCAGATGACGACCGTGCAGTTCGGTACCGATATCTACACGCATGCCTCGGGTCAGGCGAGCACTCATCTGGGCCTGATGGCGAGCGTTGGCGAAAGCCGCGCGACGCTCTTCGACACGGCACGTGCGATCGCGGGCCTCTCGACCCTTGCGGGCGAGATCGAAACGGACGCGAAAGGCGTCGGCATGTACTGGACGCACTTTACCGCGAACGGCGCATACGTCGACCTGTCAGCGCAGGCGTTGCATTACACGAACCGCTATCGCGATCAGATGCTCACGGATGCCGATCAAAGCGGTTGGGGCGGTACGATCTCCGCCGAGCTGGGCGTCGTGTATGAGCTTGGCGCGGACTGGATGATCGAGCCGCAGCTGCAGCTTGCTTATCAGCGCCTCGAGCTGGATGCGTTCGACGATCACGTTTCGCGTATCGATGCAGTAAACGACGATGCCATGCGCGTCCGCGCAGGGGTGCAGTTGCTGCGTAGGCCAAGCGATTGGCTCGGAATGAGCAAT
Organism: uncultured Steroidobacter sp.; assembly: GCF_937958065.1. GTDB lineage: Bacteria > Pseudomonadota > Gammaproteobacteria > Steroidobacterales > Steroidobacteraceae > Steroidobacter. The sequence goes on along the minus strand of NZ_CALFXI010000035.1, from coordinate 51,937 downwards.
GCTTCGCCATACATCGGTGTGGGTGCTCAACATGATTTCCGCGGCGCAAGCGCCGTGACGATTGGGAGCACGACATTGAACGATGAGATCCCTGATACCACCGCGGATGTCAGCGTTGGCTTCACTGGCAGCGTGCTCTCGGGCGTCGAGTTGCACCTCGACATGCGCTACCAGAAGGCGACCGAGGGAGAGAGGGATGGCCTGCGCGCGAACTTCGGCTTCCGGATGACGTTCTGACCCACACGCCATTCATCCCGAACATTCGCGCCGCGGCCGACGGCAGGCTGCTGATCACGGGCCAGGCAGCGACGCCGGCCGAGATCTTCGCGTGCACGAATGTGCCGAGCTGTACGGTGGGCTTCAAAGTGATCGCGGTCGATCCGGTTTCTCTGTCCGTGCAACCGTTGCTCGAGGACTCCGGCAGCAGTACCTTCGGCGGCGCCTCCGCCGCGATTCTGGTCGGCGACGAGCTTTGGGTGGGGACGTTCAACGGCTCGCGCATTGCCCGCTATCGACTGCGAGAGTAGACCCACCAACTGGCATAACGCGACGCTGCTCGGTCCGAGTGCCCGCAATCATCTGCAACTTGCACCCGATCTGCGGCACGCACCGTCGGGGGCGCGTCACGGCGTCGCGACTCTACGCATGCGGCGCGCGCGTCGTCGAATGCGAGCTTGACGACGTCTGCGGCGAGATCGCCCCGAATGGATTCGAATTGAATCCGAATGTGCCAGCGCTGCCGCAGCTGTCTGCTATATCGGTATACAGCAACACGGCTTCGGCCATGAACCCGTAGCGGCGCGCGTCGACCAGCGGACGATGCGCAGCGAGGCGGCGTTCGTCGCGGTTGCCGGGTCAACGACAGCATCAGCGCACGCTATCTTGTGTGATCAAATACAAAAACGATGTATCTGCGCCTTCCTGCGCTACCAGAGGGCGACGCAAGCACAGAGGGATGGCTTGCGCGCGAACGCCGGGTTCCCGATGAGATTCTGACGAGCACGTCCATGCTCACTTTGTTGATCGCGGCCGTCTGCTCTGCGCTCGGAATCTGGACCGCGGTGTTCATTCGCAAACAGCGCCTCGCGACCGAAAAGACGAGTGCCGACAGCCACTGCTATCGCGCCATCGTCGATCATGTCGGCGAGGGCATCCTCGTGGTCGACGCCGAGGCGGGACGGCTCGTCGAAGCGAACCCGACGCTGCTTCGCAAGCTCGGCTACTCGATCGAGGAACTGCGCCTGCTGCAAGTGAGCGACGTCCTGCTGGAGGCCCAGGATGCCGCCGCACTGAACAGCATGAGCAGAGCGACGACGCTGGCGCGTACCACTCGCGAAGTGCTGCAGCGAGCGCGCGACGGCTCGCTGGTGCCCGTCGATATCAGTGCCACGGCGCTCGAGTACGCAGGCCGGCCGGCAATCTGTTATGTCATACGCGATGCGACGCCGCGCAAGGTCCGTGAGGACCACCTGCTGCAGGGCCGCTCCCAGGCGGAATTGCGCGCCGAGTACCTGGCCAGTCGCGATCCGTTGACCGGGCTCGCGAATCGACAGTCTTTCAAAGATGACCTGCAGCGACGGATCAACGGCCGCAAGCCGGGCGCATCGCTCGCGGTGCTGCTGCTCGATCTCAATGACTTCAGCACCCTTAACGATACGCTCGGCGCGAAGGTCGGCGACGCGGTGCTGCTCAAGAGCGCGGAGCGGTTGCGTAAGGTCATCGCGGGCAGTGGCTCGATCGCGCGCATGGGCAACGATGAATTTGCGGTGACCTTGCAGCCGGCGATCAGCGCGGAACACGTGGCCCGAATGGCCGTGAAACTTCAGACCGCACTGGCTGCGCCGATGCTGTGCTTCGAATACGAGATCAACGTCACGGCGAACATCGGCATCAGCCTGTGCGGGCCGGACGATGCAGATGCGGACACAGTGCTGAGCCACGCCGATCTGGCGCTCTCGACCGCGAAGTCTCACGGCCGCGGCAACGTCCGTCTGTTCAACTCGAAGATGGACGGCGAGGTCCGCCGCCGGCTCGAGATCCTGCTGTCGCTGAAACAGGCGCTCGATCGCGACGAGCTGTGCATTCATTACCAGCCCGTGATCGACATCCAGTCGCGCAAGCTGATCGGCCTGGAGGCGCTGGTGCGCTGGGAACATCCGCAGCTCGGACACATTCCGCCCAGTGATTTCATCCTGGCGGCCGAGCAGAGCGATCTCATCATTCCGCTCGGAGAGCGCGTGCTACGGCTGGTGTGCGAGCAGATCGTGCGCTGGCGGGGAAGTGGCGTGCCGGTCGTGCCGATCGCAGTGAACGTGTCGGCACAGCAGTTTCAGCGTCACTCCGTTGCAAAACTGGTCCAGCGCGTTCTGGACGAGACCGGCGCGGCCGCCACCGATCTCGCGATCGAAATTACCGAGACGTCGCTGATGAGCGCAGTGGAGAGCTACGCGAACGAGCTGCAGGCATTACGCGCCATCGGCCTGCACATCCTGGTGGACGATTTCGGGACCGGCTACTCCAGCTTGAGCTATCTCAAACACCTGCCGATCGACATCCTGAAGATCGATTGCAGCTTCGTCGCGAACGTGCACACCAGCTCCACCGATGAAGCCATCGTTGGCGCGATCCTGGCGATGGCACGCAGCCTCGGTCTGAAGGTGATTGCCGAGGGGGTCGAGTCGCAAAGCCAGCTGGACGTGCTGTCCCGACATGGCTGCCAGATGGCGCAAGGCTACTTCTTCAGCTATCCGTTGCCTGCCGAGATGTGCGGCGCCGTCATGCGCACCACGGCAGGTGCATGCCAACGCGCTGCAGAAACCGCATGTCGATATTGATTCGAGCGAAAGGAGGGGCGCATGCAGGCGTCAGATACCGTGCAAGAAATTTCGTCCGACGATGCGGACGAGGCCCAGCCGCGGCGGCACTATCGAAACTACAAGGAGTATGTAGAGCACGAAATGCGACAACGCACCGTCGCCGCGTACCAGCGGGGATTCACGCAGGGTTCCAGGTGCCGCTGGTTGTTTCTGCTCGCAGGAGTGCTGTGCGGCAGGCTGCTCGGGATCGCCTAGTGCGGGCTCGATAGCATGCCCGAGGTAACCGATGCAGGAAGCGCCGTGCTGTTTTGCTGTTCGTATTCGGAGAACTGAACCATATGCCGACATGGGACCGGAGCCGACTCCGTTCCGGCACGCACGCGCCGGACAACAAGCGTGTGCTCATAGTGGATGATTCGCTCGAGGCTCGCGAGTTGCACAGCCAGTTGCTCAGGCGACAGGGATACGAGGTGGACCTCGCCATGGATGGTGTGGATGGCTGGCACGCGTTGCACTCAGGCCATTTCGATCTGGTGCTGGCCGACGCCGACATGCCGCTGATGGACGGGCTGAAACTCATCAGCCGCATCAGGAAGGATCCGCGTCTCCAGGAGTTGTCGGTATTGATCGCGCTGGAGCGGGATAGCGAATCGGATCGCCGGCGCGGCTTCGAAGCGGGGGCGGACTACTACGTGATCAAGAGCGCAGCGCCCGAGACACTCGTGAAGGCCGTCGCCGGCCTGATCGGTTCCGCGCAGACCTGAGTCATCGCCGGCTGCGGTGAGGGGCGGTGACGGATCCTCGGAGGGAACTGTCACGCTCCGCTCGGTGTTAGTTCCCGATGACACAAGTAGAGTTTCCCGGGAACATCATTCTCATCGGCTGCGGAAGCATCGGGCAGGGCGTGCTGCCTTTGATCGGCCGCCACGTCTCGCTCCAGGGCGAGGGGCGCATCGTGGTGCTGTCGGCGGACGAACAGGGACGCGGTCTGGCAAGGACCATCGGTGCGCACTTCGAGCATGCGCATCTCACTCCCGGCAATCACCGGCGCATCCTGGGACGACACGTCAAGGCGGGCGATCTGGTCCTGAATCTCTCGATCAACGTGTCGAGCCTGGACCTGATCCGCTTCTGCGCGGACACGCAAGCCCTGTACGTCGATACCTCCATCGAACCCTGGCCCGGCGTTTATGACAATCCGATGCTGGAGATGCGGCAGCGAACGAACTTCGTCATCAGGGAGAAGGCGCTGCAACTGGCGGCCGACCTGGGTGCGAATGCGCCTACCGCCGTGATCGATCATGGCGCCAATCCAGGGTTGGTCTCACATTTTGCAAAGCGCGCATTGCTGCGCCTGGATCAGGAGTTGCGAGCGGGCGAGGCGCGACCGGAAGTCCGCGAGGACTGGGCGGCGCTCGCGCGTGACCTCGGGATCGCGGTCATCCAGATCGCCGAGCGTGATACGCAGGTAGCCGACCATGCAAAACGCCATGGCGAATTCGTCAATACCTGGTCGATCGACGGCTTCGTCGACGAGTTGCTGCAGCCGACCGAGCTCTCGGTCGGACCGCACGAGCTGAACCTGCCGCGTCGGGCTCGGCAGCATCGCCCGGGTTCCGGCACGCTGTATTTGCCGCGCCCGGGCGGCGGCACTTTCGCTCGAAGTTGGGCGCCGTCGGTGGGCGGATATCAAGGGATGCTCGTCACGCACGATGAAGTGTTCTCCATCGCAGACTATCTCTCGCTACGACATGCGGAGGGCTTCAGTTACCGGCCGACAGTGATGTTCGTCTATCACCCCTGCGACGACGCGATGCTGTCCGCACTCGAGCTCGAAGGACGCGGATGGAACATGCAGTCGTCGAGCCGTCGCCTGAGTCGCGACATCGTGGATGGCACGGATGAGCTCGGCGTGCTGCTCGCGGGACACGAGAAGAACGCCTACTGGTTTGGCTCGCAGCTCTCGATCCACGAAGCGCGGCGTCACGTGGAGTTTGCGAACGCGACCACCGTCCAAGTCGTTGCCGGCGCGTTGGCCGCAACCGTTTGGGCAATTCGCCATCCACGCCGCGGCATGGTCGAGCCGGAACAGATGGACCATGACGAATGCCTGGCGGTTGCGGAGCCCTACCTCGGAAAGCTGGTCGGCCAGTTCACCGATTGGACCCCGCTCCAGGGACGTGGCGAGTTGTTTCCAGAACAGCTCGACGTGGATAGTCCGTGGCAGCTGCAGAACATTCGTGGGCGGCAGTGGGTGGCGTGACAGGAAGCGCAACGAGCCGGCCCGGGCAAGGGCCGCCGCATGATCTTGCGCGCGAGCCTTACTGAAGGCGGCGGCGTGAATTACGAGAAGATCGGAGGCACACGCGTTCAAGTGACGGTTGGCTTTACACAGCGCCCAACAAACCATGACATAGCTGTAACCGCTGCGTAATCGAGGCTCTCGATACTCGCGCCCCCGAAGAACAGTCAACAAGGGCGAGGCGAGATCACGACGATGAAGACGAAGGTTCTTGCCGCCAGCGTAATGGCGGCATTGCTGAGTGGCTGCGGTGGCGGTGACAACAACGTGCAGAGCGCCGCGCAAAATCCCCAAGCGGTGAATCCGCGGCCGGAGCCGAGCGGCGGTAAAGGCGGTGACGTGAGTGCGCCGGGGGTTGAGACGGGCGCGCCGGGCGGTGAGACCGGCACGCCTGGCGGCGGACACGAGCCGCCAAAACGCAAAGCACTCAAGATCGGCATTCTTCCGGACACGCAGGGTGGGGGCGAGAATGTTTCCATTCATCCCATGGAAGCGGTGCTGGCGAAATTCCAGGAGCAGGGCGTCGATATCGTCATTCCGGTCGGCGACCTGACGGACAACGGCTCGACTCGCGAATTGCAGCAGTGGACCACCATTGCCGCCAAGTATCGCGATCGCGGCATCGAGTTCCTGCCGCTCATGGGAAATCACGAAGACAGCTTCGCCTACATGGTGGAGTGGGTCGAGCACATGAAGGACTACATCCCGAAAGATGCGGTTCACATGAACGGCGCGCAGTACCTCGACTACTACGTGGTGCGCGATGGCGTGCTGATCATCGTGCTCAAGTACTATCACCTGCCGCTGGCGTTCGAGTGGATCAAGCAAGTGGTCGCGGAACATCGCGACGACGTCGAGCACATCGTCATCGCCAGCCACGACGGCCTCGTCGGGCCCAAGTACGGCGAGGTGCGCGAGATGATCGTCGAAGGCGTGAAGGGCGACGATCGCCTGTTCAATCAGTGGGACGACATCCGCGCCTTCTTCTCCAAGCACGACGTGGTGTGGGTGCAGGGTCACGAGCACATGTATCAGCGCTCGGTCATCAAGGCGCCGCTCGGCATCGATGCGTCTTCGTGGCGCGCCAGCGATCGCAACTATCGCTTGCCGCAGTTCACGCAGATCGTCTCTGGCAACGCCTCCTACAAGGGCTACGAGTCCCGCTTTGGTGAAGGCGAGCTGATCCAGAGCGTGATTCAGCAGAAGATGGCGACGCTGTCGAACGGCTCGCGCGCGTTCGATGCCAACGCGACCGTGCTCAGCTTCTCCGGTCCGCGCGTCGATATGGAAGCGTACTTCGCCGAGCACACCATCGAGAACAACGAGCAGGGGCCGAAGGAGCTCGAGAATCCGAACTGGCAATTGTTCGACCGGTTCTCGCGCACCACCGATCGTTGCGAGCGCATCGTGTATCCGAACTCGATACCGGCCAGCACGCGTCCGGTCATGACGCTGGATCCTCAGTATTGGACCAACAACTGCACGGCCAGGGATGGCTCGCAGGCCCGTCTGATCGCGGGCGTCAACAATACGTTCAATCGGATGGAGAGCACGAACCGCTCGTTGAGCTGGACGCCCGGCTTCAGTCGCGCGGAAAGTCAGGGCGATCTGATGCGGCTCGCCTATCAGTTCCTGTTCCAGTATCACGAGTCCTGGACCCCGAACCTCAACGGCCGCGATCGTCTGATTCCGAGTGCCGATCAGTTCGAAGTGGACGTGCCGGCGACCACGACCGACATGAAGGAACACGTGACGCTGAGCTGGCTCGCCGGAACGGAGCAAACCGCTTCCGACATTCTCATCGTCAGCGGCACGCAGCAGCAGACGGGAACGTTCAGCAGTGCGTACGGCGCGGCTAAAGACATCGAAGTGGATGCGGGCCTGCCGGGCAGCCAGCCGGACGGCAGCGCCAAGGCGCCGGTGCAACTGCCGGCCCGCGCTACCAAGAAATGGGATATCTCGGACGCGGTTGCCGATCCCTACGTGCTCCAGTTCACGGCCGCCAACACGCTGGATGCGGGCAAGCACACGCTGGCTCGGAATGTCGATGGCAAGTGGCAGCCGCTGGTGAACGAGAAGTGCATGCTCGATGTGCCGTTCGGCGAAGGCATGTTGCAGACTCCGCCGGTGCGGCCGAACGGCTGCGAAGGTCAGCCGCTGGCCGGCTATGACAAGAGTTACGGAAATCGTTGGTGGGCGGTTTTCGACGGCGACGTGGAGGTCGCGCTGATCCGTCGATGAACGGGACGTGGCTCGGGCCGGCGTGCGTCGGCCCGAGCTATCGAGTGCTTCGGGAACTCGATGGATCGGAGCTTCCCCGGGCTCCACTGCCAGTGGAGAGGGCGACCGGAACAGAGATCGGAGGCGGCCCGTTTACGGGTGCTGGCCTGCGTACGTGCGCTCATGCACACGATCGCACGCCCGCCCAGGATATCTCGCCAACGTTTCGGAGGTTCCCATGAGCACGCGCGTCACGGTTGCCGGGCATCCGATACACCCGATGCTGGTGACTCTTCCCATCGGTCTGTGGGTGTTCTCCTTGGTTTGCGACTTCGGGTATCTCTTCACGGGCGATGAGCGCTGGGCGACGACGGCGTATTTCACTCTGGGCGGCGGCATCGTCGGTGCGCTGCTCGCGGCCCTGCCAGGGCTGTTCGATTTGCTGGGCATCCATGAACCGCGGGCCCAGCGAGTGGGCCGATATCACCTGGTGTTAAACCTGGCCATCGTGGTCGCACAGGCCCTGAGCTTCTGGCTGCGAGCGGAGGATGGCCTCGAGAATGCGGTGGCGCGAGGCATTTCCATCGTTGCCGTCGTGGCGCTGATCATCTCCGGTTGGCTTGGCGGTCATCTGGTGCATGTGCTTGGCGTGACCCAGCCCGGGCACGAAGATCAGGCGCACGTGGCCGGGCACGATCGTTTGCATCCGCGCACCTGAGCGCGAACCTGCCGATCGGCATCACTGCGCCATCCAGTTGTCGCAGTGACGCGTCTTGCAGCGTGTCGTGATCTTGGCCGGAGGCGCTTGAATGCCGCAGGACTCAACGATGGCGGCGTAAAGATCCGAAAGAAGTTGCAACGATGCGCGCTCCACTTCGTCGCTTTCCCGGCCGATCCAGCCGAAAGCCATTCGCACCGTATGCGGCGGACCGTCCGCCACCAGGATGGTCGTGGCCGCGGGGCCGCGCTTCACATGAAACTCCGTCCCTCCCGGCCGGTCGGGCAGGCGATGGAATCGCTCGGTGGGACCCAGGCGCGGCGCAGCGGCTTCGATGCATGCAGGATCGATTCGCACCGGTGTCTCCACCGCGATCTCGGCAGAAGTGACTTTCTCGCAACCCACCAGGGATGAGGACGACACCAGCACGATTGCCATGCATGCAATCTTGTTCATGAGGTTCGGCCGCTGCGCTCGGGATGAACGATTTTCCAGGACCCGGCCGGCGGACTCAAGGCAGCCCGCTACCGCCGTTGTTACCTGGTTGTACGCCACGGCGGCCCATGATTAAATCGGACCGCCTCTCAGGGGAGTAGCCGGAGCATCCGCTCCTGCAGTGTCGTCAATACGGGGCCTTGCCGCACGGCGCGTGCGGAAGGAACCCGGCGCTGCAGTCCACGCCGATACGCGTGGGTGGCAAGACCGAAATGGGCGATTTCGTCCTCATTCCCTGTTCACGCCGGTTGCGCGCCGACCGCCCATCGTCGAGAGGCCCTCATGAGCTCGGTCGGTACTCCGCTGCTGTGGTCGTTGTTCGTCGCGTTCGTGCTGATTGCCATCGCGATCGACTTCTTTGCGCTCAACAAACAAGGCGCGCACAAAGTATCGATGCGCGAGGCGCTGATATGGTCGCTGATCTGGGTGGCCGCCAGCGCCGCGTTCGCCGGCTGGCTGTGGTGGCAGCTCGCTTCGAGTCCCGATGAGGCGACCCGCGCGCTCGCGAATGCCAAAGTGCTGGAGTTCACGGCCGGCTATCTCATCGAGAAGGCGCTGGCGGTCGACAACGTCTTCGTGTTCCTGATGGTGTTCACGTATTTCTCGGTGCCCGCCGAGTTTCAGAAGCGCGTGCTGATGATGGGCATTCTTGGCGCGATCCTGCTGCGCGCGGCGATGATCCTGGTCGGTGCCTGGATGATCGCGCGCTTCCATTGGATCCTGTACGTGTTCGGTGCCTTTCTGGTCTTCACGGGAATCAAGATGTGGTGGGCGGCAGGGCAGGAGCCGGACCTCGAATCGAATCCGGCGCTGCGGTGGCTGCGTCGACACATGCGCGTTGCGCCCGGCTATGACGGCGAACGGCTGTTCACGACCGTGGACGGCGCGCGCCTGGCCACGCCGCTCGCGCTGGTGGTCCTTTTGATCGGCATCGTCGATGTGGTTTTCGCGGTGGACTCGATTCCTGCCATCTTCGCCATCACGACCGATCCGTTCGTGGTGCTGACCTCGAACGTGTTCGCGATCCTGGGCCTGCGGGCGCTGTATTTCCTGCTCGCCGGCATGTACGAGCGATTTCACCTGCTCTCGTATGGCCTGGCGATCGTGCTGTTGTTCATCGGCACGAAGATGCTGCTGATGGACATCTACAAGATTCCGGTGGCGGTGTCGCTGGCCGTCACGGCCGGCATCCTGACGATTTCGATGCTGCTGTCGCAGCTGATCCCGCCGAGTGGCGGACCGCGCAGCGCCTATCCATTTTCGCGAAAGGCGAGCAGCACGGAGAAACAATCGGACTGACGCGCTTCGAGCGCGGAGTTTTATCGCCCGCAGCCCGATCCGCGCATTCTTGATGTGCGCGAGCTCGCGGCTGCCACTGTTGTCCCCCATTCGTTGGGTCGAGTCGTCGTCGATGGGTCAACGATTCCAGGCGTAGGCCGCTTTCCGCCGATGGGAGGGTACGGATCGGCAAGATTCTGCCGATTCTCGCGGACCTGCCCGCCGCCTGCGGTGTGAGTGCTCAACTATTCGCCGGTCTCGACGTCGCTGTCGGGCGGTCAGGTGCGTGGCATGGGGATTGCAACCTTGCGAGCCGGGCACAGACGAACGGTAATCCGTCCGGGAAGTATCAGAGAAATGGGACAAATTGAGCTGGCAGTCGATGCTGACATTGCAGCAGCGGCTAAAGTTGCGCCCCTCGACGCTGCGGACATGCGTCGGCGCCTGAAGTCGATCTTCATCGGATCGGTTGGCAATCTGGTCGAGTGGTACGACTTCTACGCGTATGCGGCCTTCGCGCTGTACTTCGCGCACCTGTTCTTCCCGGGCGACAACGTCGTCGTTCAGCAGCTGAGCGCGGCGCTGCTGTTCGCGTTCGGCTTCATCGTCCGGCCGCTCGGTGGCCTGCTGTTCGGGCACCTGGCCGACCACTACGGCAGGCGCACGGCGCTCACCTTGTCGGTGCTGCTGATGTGTTTCGGCTCGCTGATGATCGCCGTGACCCCGACCTACGACTCGATCGGCATCGCCGCTCCGGTGATGCTGTTCCTGGCGCGCCTGATCCAGGGGTTGAGTCTCGGCGGCGAGTACGGCACCAGCGCCACCTACCTGAGCGAAGTCGCGCACGAGAATCATCGCGGCTTCTTTTCCAGCTTCCAGTACGTGACGCTCATCGGCGGCCAGCTGCTGGCCATCCTGGTGCTGTTGCTGCTGCAGAAGGTGTTCCTGACCCATGACCAGCTGATGGACTGGGGCTGGCGAATTCCCTTCGTGATCGGCGCCTGTCTCGCCATCGTCGCGGCCCTCATGCGTCGCGACCTGCACGAGACCGACGCGTTCGTCCAGGCCAAGAAATCCGCCGGGCGCGGCAGCTCGACCAAGGCGCTGATGAAATATCCGCGCGAGGTGATGCTCGTCGTCGGCCTGACCATGGGTGGGACCGCGGCGTTCTACACGTACACCACCTACATGCAGAAATTCCTCAAGCTGTCGGTCGATCTCACCGACGACCAGACGACGCTGGTGACGGCCGGTTCGCTGCTGTTCGCCATGATCCTGCAACCGATCTATGGCGCGCTTTCCGACAAGATCGGCCGCAAATGGCTGCTGATCGGCTTCGGTGTCGCCGGCACCCTGTTCACCATTCCGCTGCTCACGTCGTTGCAGACGGCGCAAGGTCCGGTTCAGGCGTTCCTCCTGATTGCCGCCGCATGGATAATTGTGTCAGGCTACACGTCAATAAATGCGGTGGTGAAAGCGGAGCTATTTCCCACCCGGGTCCGTGCAACTGGCGTTGGACTCCCCTATGCAATCACAGTGTCTATATTCGGCGGTACCGCCGAATCGATTGCGCTATGGTTCAAATCAATCGGCCACGAGAATTGGTTCTACTACTATCTGACCGGCTGCATCGCTACGTCGCTCGTGGTCTACTTGTTCATGCGCGACACCAAGACGGCATCGGCCATGAACCGGCATGATTGACACTGATACACATTGGCACGAGGGGTCGACGCGAGCATCACACCGGACGAGCAACTAGCCGCAAACATCCGCACGACCCTCGCCCATGAAGTCCGCGGCAAAGACTTTGCAATCCCCTCGCGTTCGTCGCGCAGCGGTGGTGATGCTGATCGCCGCGACGATCGCCGGGTCCGGATGGCTCGCCTACGAGCTTGCGCTACAGTCCGGCTTCGGCAGCTTGCAGCATGCGGCCAACGATCGGCTGTCGCTGCTTCAGCTCACGCTCGACGCCACGATCGAGCGGTTCCGCTACCTGCCCACCGCGCTCGCCCAGGCAGCGCCGATCGCCGAGGTCTATGAGCATCCGGATTCGCCGAGTGCCAGGCAGGCCGCGAACCAGTATCTGAAATCGTTGAACGACGCGGCCGGCTCCTCCGACATCTACGTGCTCGATCACAGCGGCGTCGCGCTGGCGGCGAGCAACTATCTTCACAACAACAATTTCGTCGGCAAGAACTACGCGTTCCGTCCGTACTTCACCGAAGCGCTCAACAGCATCGAAGGCCGTTACTACGCGGTCGGCGCGACCACCGGCAAGCCGGGCTATTTCCTCTGGCACTCCGCCAACGAAAACGCGCGCACCGGGGTCGGCGTGGCGGTGGTGAAGGTGGATCTGCATCCGTTGCAGAATGAATGGAAGAGCACCGGCGACCTGGTGGCCATGCTCGATCCCAACGGCGTGATCTTCCTCACCAGCCGCCCGAACTGGCAGTACCGGCCCATCTCGCACCTGTCGGAATCCCAGCTGCGGCTGCTGCGGGATACGCGTCAATACGGCCGTGCCATCGACGACATGAATCCGCTGTTCGACGGCGAGCGGACCGATCATGGCATGAAGGTGGTGCGCATCAAGGAACGCGGCGAGCGCACCAGCCACGAATACGTGGTCTTCAACCGGCCATTGCCCAAGCATGGCTGGACCATGGTGGTGCTGTTTCCTTTGCGATCCGTGCAGCAGCAGGCGGCGGTGGTCGCCGCCGCCGTGATGCTGGCGGTGCTTGCCTCCTTGTTGATCTACCTCGTCACGCATCAGCGTCGGCACATCGTGCGAGCAAAACTCAACGCGCATCACGTCCTGGAACAACGGGTGACCGAACGCACGGCCGAGCTGGCGGCGACCAATTCGCTGCTGTCGGCCGAGATCAATGAACGAATCAGGACCGAGCGAGACCTGCGTCGCGCGCAGGACAACCTGGTGCACGCGACCAAGATGGCGAGCCTCGGGCAGGCGCTGGCGGGCGTGGCGCACGAGATCAACCAGTCGCTTGCCGCGATGACGACCTACATCGCCGGCGCGCGCGTGCTGCTCGATAGAAACGACAAGGACTCGGCCCTGTCGAATCTGCAACTGGTCTCGGCGATCGTCACCCGCATGGGGGCATTGACTCAGCATCTGAAGACGTTCGCGCGCAAGGACACTGCGTCCAGGCAGGCCACGGATCTCACCGCTGCGATTCGCTACGCACTCACGCTGCTCGACTATCGCATCGGCGAGCAGGACGTGACCTTGCAGGTCCGCGTTCCCGAAGACCCGGTGTACGTGATCGGCAATGCCGTTCGTCTCGAACAGGTCATCGTCAACCTGATCTCCAATGCACTCGATGCCATGCGCGAACGGCCGCAGCGACAGCTGACGATCGAGCTGGAGCGCGCCGAGGGATCCGCGAGCCTAAAGGTCTGCGATACCGGTCGGGGCATCGCCCGCGAGCATCTGAGCAGCGTCTTCGATCCTTTCTATACCACCAAGGACGTCGGCCAGGGTCTCGGCCTCGGGCTGTCCATCTCCTACGGAATCATCCAGGACATGGGCGGCGAGATCGCGCTCGAGAGCACCCTGGACCAAGGCACGACGTTCCGAATCGTTCTGCCGCTCGCCGGCGCCCTGGCCCCTCACACCGCGGTGACAGTCCAGACATGAATCCCACAGTGCTCGTTGTCGATGATGAAGAACAGGTGCGCCACTCGATCGCGCAATGGCTCGAGTTGGGAGGGCTCACCGTCGAGACGGCTGCCGACGCGGACGCCGCGCTGGCTGCGATCCGGCGCAGCCCGCCCAAGGTCGTGGTGACGGACTTCAAGATGCCGCGCAAGTCGGGCATGGACCTGATGCGCGAACTGCAGCGTTTCGAGCCCGATATTCCTGTGGTTCTGCTCACCGCACATGGCGACGTGCCGCTCGCGGTCGCGGCGATGCGCGAGGGAGCCTACGATTTCCTGCAGAAGCCGTATGCGCCGGAACATCTCTCGGCGGTCGTGGCGCGCGCGATCGAGCAACGCCGTTTGAAACAGGAATTGCAGCAGCTCTCCGGACGCGTTGCGGCCCAGGAAGGATTGCAAGCTCACATCGTGGGCGCTTCCCCGGCGATCGCGCGCGTTCGCGACATGGTCGCGGAGCTCTGCCTGCACGATCCCAACGTGATCATCAACGGACAGACCGGCACGGGCAAGGAAGTGGTCGCCCGCGCCCTGCACGATTTCGGACCGCGCGCGAAGGCGCCGTTCGTGGCCATCAATTGCGCGGCTCTGCCCGAAGAGTTGTTCGAAAGCGAACTGTTCGGTCACGAAGCGGGCGCGTTCACCGGCGCGCGCACCGCGCGCATCGGCAAGTTCGAATTCGCGCATGGGGGCACGCTGCTGCTCGATGAGATCGAGAGCATGCCGCTGCCATTGCAGGCGAAACTGCTGCGCGTCCTGCAGGAGAGGGTGGTCGAGCGCGTCGGCTCGAACAAGAGCGTTCCGGTCAACGTGCGCATCATCGCGGCCACCAAATACGATCTGGAGGAACAAGGCCGGCTCGGCCGGTTCCGTCCCGATCTCTACTATCGACTGGCGGGCGCCGAAATTCCGCTGCCTCCACTGAAGGCTCGCGAAGGAGACATTCTGCTGCTGTTCGAACATTTCGCGACGCGCGCAGCCGCGGCAGCCGGACAGCCGCATCGATCCTTGTCGGCATCCGACGTCGAAGCGTTGCTCACGCACAGCTGGCCGGGCAACGTGCGGGAATTGAAAAGCGTGGCCGAGCGTTATGCGCTCGGGCTGAAGTCGATGGGACGAACGGTGGCGGAGATCCTGGGCAAGGTGGCGCCGCTGCCGACGACGGGCGGCTCGGCGCTCGCGGATCGGGTCGCGGCCTACGAGCGGCAATTGATCGAGACCGCCCTGAAGGACCATAGCGGTTCGATCAGCGCGGTGATCGAAGTGCTGGGCATTCCCCGGCGCACATTGAATGAAAAAATGGCCAAGTACGGCTTGATCCGTCCCGGGCGCGACGCCGGTTCTCACAACCCGGCCTGAGACCGGCAGGTTTCGGCCGATGCTCAAATTATGAATCGGCGATTTTCCGCCGATCCGCTCAGCCGGCATGCCGCGGGCAGCGATTACCAGCCAAAAAAATGCCCTGTGACGCTAAAAAAATGCCTCAAAGCAAGGCGTTATGCAGCGGGGCACAAGCAACGGGAAACTGGCACGTGGATTGCTACAGCTGCTGAGTAACGACGGAAAGTGCATAGCAACACGCCTGCCTCGGGGGCCAGGGGCCCTTGTATGATGCATTGCATCTAACGGCAGTCGTAAAGGTCGGGCAGCGAAGAGCGCGAACGGTTGATCGTTCAAGCTCGTATGTTTGAGAGGGGGTTACATGCGTCTGTTGATGAGTGAACTGTGTCCGCCGGCTGGACGATGGTCCTCGCGCCTGTTGGGATCCGCCGCGGGACTGCTGGCCACAGTCGCATTGGCGAGTTTCTCCGGAACATCGACTGCCGCGCAGGGGGGAGCGGGCGCCGCTCATGCTCATCAAACACAGCAGCCGACACCGGAGCCGGAAGACACGGGCTCGTTGAATCGGCTGCGATTGCTGAGCGAGGAGCAGTATCTCAACACCGTTCGCTATGTGTTCGGGCCCGACGTAGCGCCCGAGCCGCATTTCCCGCCCGCGCAGCGTCGCGACGGGCTGCTCGCGCTCGGCTCTTCGATCACGGGCGTGACCACGGCGCAGCTCGAGCTGTATCAGAAGGCCGCGGTGACCATCGCCAACACCGTGGTCGATCCGAAATATCGCGCCTTTCTGATCACCTGCAAGCCGAAGAACGAGAAGCGGGCCGACAAGGCTTGCGCGACCCAGTTCCTCAAAGAGAAGGGACGACTGCTGCACCGTCGGCCGTTGACGCAGGAAGAGCTGGACGTATTCGTCGCCCAGGCCAACAAGTCCGCCGATCAGCTCAAGGATTTCTACGTCGGCCTCGGCGTGGCGCTCGAAGCCATGCTGGTCAGCCCGAACGTATTGTTCGTCGCCGAGACCACCGAGCCGGATCCCACCCGTCCGGGTCGTCAGCGTCTCGACGCGTTTTCGCTCGCCACCCGCATGTCGCTGTTTCTGTGGAATGCGGTGCCGGACGACAACGTGCTGAAGGCTGCCGAGAGCGGTGAGATCCAGACGCCGGAGGGCCGTGCGCGCGTCGTCGACATGATGCTTTCGAGCCGACGCCTCGACGCCGGTGTGCGCGCGTTCTTCGACGACATGTTCGGCTTCGACGATTTCAATTCGCTCTCGAAGGATCCGGCGACCTATCCGCAGTTCACGGGACAGGTGGCGCAGGATGCGCGCGAGCAAACGTTGCGTACCATCGTCGATCATCTCGTAAACAAGCGCGGCGATTACCGCGATCTGTTTACGACGCGTGAGACGTTCATTTCGCCCGCGCTCGCCGTGCTCTACGGGCAGCCCGCACCTGCCGGCTGGACGCCGTACACCGAGGCACCCGACAGCCCGCGCGCCGGCTTGTTGAGCCAGGTCAGCTTCCTCGCGCTTCATTCGCATCCGACGCGCTCGTCGCCAACTCTGCGCGGCAAGGCGCTGCGTGAGACGTTGCTGTGCCAGCGAGTACCGCCGCCGCCGCCGAATGTGGATTTCTCGGCGGTGGACAATCCGGACTCGCCGTTCCCGACCCAGCGTGAGCGCGTCGCGTTCCATCTGAAGAACCCGGTGTGCGCCGGCTGTCACAAGATCACCGATCCGATGGGGCTGGCCCTGGAGAACTTCGACAGCAGCGGTCGTTACCGCGAAGAAGAGCGGGGCACCAAGATCGACGCGAGCGGCTCGCTCGACGGTAAATCGTTCACCGGCGTGGCGAGCCTCGGTGAGGTGCTGCGCGATTACCCGGGCCTGACCTCATGCCTGGTGCAGCGTGTGTACAGCTACGGCTCGGGCGGCTCGGTTCGTCCGGAGGACAAGAAGACGCTCGATTACTTCAATGCGCGCTTCGCCGAGTCGGGCTATCGCGTGCCGGACCTGCTGCGCACCGTGGCGCTGAGCAATGCATTCTCGGAAATCGTCGAACCGAAGTCCAAGGCGCCTGCTGCCCAGACAGCCAGCGCCTCGAACTAACGAATGAGGGGGAACAAGCAATGACAACATTCACTCGCCGTCGCGTTCTTCGCGGAATCCTCCAGGGCGGAGCCGTCACGGTCGGATTGCCGCTGCTCAATTGCTTTCTCAACGACAACGGCAACGCCTACGCGGACGGCACGCCGCTGCCGATCCGTTACGGCACCTGGCTGTGGGGCTTGGGCATGAGCAAGAACGTGTTCGTGCCGAAGAAGACCGGCCCGGGCTACGATCTGCCGGAGGAGCTCGCCGCACTCAAGAACGTGCGCGATCAAGTCAATCTCTATACCAATCTCACCGCGTTTCGCGATGGCGCGTTCTTCTGTCACTTCACCGGCTGGATGGTGTTCCGTTCGGGCACCTCGCCGACGGTCGCCAACCAGGCGCCCTCGGAAACGCTCGATGTCATCGTCGCCAATCAGATCGGCCGCACCACGCGCTTCAAGAATCTGACCGCCACCGCGACCGGCGACGTGCGTACTGTCGTCTCCTACGAGAATGCCAACACGCCGAACTCGCCGGAGTTCTCGCCGGTGAACTTCTATCGCCGGCTGTTCGGCCCCGATTTCCAGGATCCGAACGCTCCGACGTTTGCACCGAGCCCGCTCATCATGGCGCGCAAGAGCGCGCTGTCGGCGGTCAGCGAGCAGATCAAGGGACTGGAGCGCAAGGTCGGTGCCGAGGACCGGCAGCGGCTCGATCAATACTTCACCGGCCTGCGCCATCTCGAACAGCAGTTCGAGCATCAGTTGACCAAGCCCGAGCCGCGTGCGGCCTGCGTGGTGCCGAAGGCGCCGGCGGAGGATCCGAAGCTCGGCAACGAGGCGAGCCTGGTGGCCGAACGTCACAAGATCATGACCGATCTGCTGGTGATGGCGGTGGCCTGCGACCAGACCCGAGTATTCAACATGGCCTATTCGAACGCGCAGGCCAACACCACCAAGCCCGGTTACGAGAAGCCGCACCATACGACGACTCACGAGGAGCCGACCGATGCGCAGCTCGGCTATCAGCCGAATGCATCGTGGTTCCTGCGCCGCTCGATGGAATCGTGGGCTTATTTCGTCGAGGCGTTCAACAGCGTGAAGGAGGGCGACGGTACGCTGCTCGACAACTGTCTGATCATGGCCAACACCGACGTGGCGAATGCGCGCATCCACTCGCTGGAAGAGATGCCGGCGTTCACGGCGGGCAAGGCCGGCGGCAGGGTCAAGACCGGCTTGCACATCGACTGCAAGGGCGCGCAAGGCACGCAGCTCGGCTTTACCACAATGAAGGTCATGGGCCTGGACATCCCCTCCTGGGGCACCAAGAGCAACCAGACCAGCAAGGTCATCAGCGAAATTCTGGTCTGAGCCGCGCCTGCGGGTCGGCTCGGTTCGGACGGTGTTAAGGGGGATTGATGCGACAGATTGTCGGCCTGATAGGCGTTCTGGCGGCGGCATTTGCGATGTTGCCGGCGCACGCGAAAAACAAGCAGTACACCGAGGACTACGTGCGCGAGCCGATGCCGCGCGGCTTCAAGGTGATCGTGGCCGAGTTCGAAGGGCCGGTGTACGCCGATGCCAACGGCAAGACGCTCTACAGCTGGCCCATCACCAACTTGCGCAACGGCGATGCGGGCGAGCAGAAGGGCAAGCCCACCTGCGACGATCACAAGTACACCGAGAACGCGGGCCTGATGAGCCCGTACCCGGGTGGCCTGGAACTGCCGGAAGTCGAAACGCGACCGAGCTGCACCGACGTCTGGCCGCCGGTGCTGGCCAAGCCCGGCGCGGAGCCCGTTGGAAAGTGGACGATCCTCGAACGTAAGGACGGCCGCAAACAGTGGGCATACGACGGTTATGCGCTGTACACCTCCGTGCTCGATCGCGGGCCGGGCGACGTGTTCGGCGGCAGCGAGCTCAGAGGCACCTCCGAGGCCGGCGCGCAGCGCAAGCCGGTGGGGCCGCCGCCCAATGTTCCGCCGCAGTTCGCCGTGCGTACGGTCGCGACCGGTCATCTTCTGACCATCGGTGCGACCGGGCGCTCGGTCTACTACTCGGATCACGATGAACCGGGCAAATCCAACTGCGACCGGAAGTGTCTGCACGACTGGTTGCCGGTGCTTGCGCCAGAGACCGTTCGTCCGCAAGGCGAGTGGTCCATCATCGAGAGCTCGCCCGGCGTGAAGCAGTGGGCGTTCCGCAAGATGCCTCTGTATACGCGCGCGCTGGATACGCGTGGCAGCAGCCTCGAGGGCAGCGATGTGCCGGGCTGGCACAACGTCTACACCCAGCTGGCACCGCCGCCGCCCGAAGGCTTCACGGTGAACGACACGCACTCCGGCCAGGTGCTCGGCGACGCGAAGGGCATGACGATCTACATCTACAACTGCAATGACGATGCCGTCGACCAGCTGGCCTGCAACCATCCGGACACGCCCCAGGCGTATCGGTTTGCCATCTGCGGTCGCGGCGATCCGGCGCTGTGCCTGAAAAACTTCCCCTACGTGATCGCGCCAAAGGGGGCGAAGAGCAACAGCCATATCTGGAGCACGATGTATATCGATCCGCAGACGGGCAAGAAGGCAACTCGCGACGCGGCGGGCGCGCTGCATGTGTGGGCGTATCGCGATCGGCCGGTGTATTACTGTGCGCGCGACAAGAAGCCCGGCGACATCGAGTGCGACACCTTTGGCGAGTTCAACGGTGCGCGCAACGGCTACAAGGCGTTCTGGTTACGCGATGACTTTGGTGGAAATGCGGGCGGCTCGCGCTGACCTCGGCGGCAATGCCGGTTGACGAAGCAATCAGAAGGGGGAGTCTCCATGCAGTCTTATCATTCGATGAAACCGGCCCTGGCAGGCCTGCTGGGCTGCGCGCTCGGCGCAGCGACTGCACAGGCTGCGGATAGCCCGTTACGCGGCGGTACCATCGGCTATGTCCTGACCCACAAGAACGTCGCGATCTGGCAGTCGCCGGACGGCAAGGTCGAGTGCCCGGAGGGCCTCAACGACGGTCCGCGCGAGCAGTTCAAGACGCTGTATCCACCCGATGCCGGCGTGCGTTACAAGTTCGTCGAGACGCAGCTCGAGCGCGAGGGGCAGATCTGGAATCCGACCACCGAGCCCGAGCCCAAGCTGCACTTCAAGGAAGCCCAGGGCACGACCGCGATCGGGCTGAACCTGGACGGCAAGGTCGGTCCCAACGATTTCACCAGCCCCGAGGGCGAGCCCGGCATCGACAACCAGATGTATCGGGTGCTCGGCTGCGTCGACAACTATCGGGGGCCGGACGGCTCCTATCGACATTTCATCCAGGACTACATGCGGAAGTTCAATTACAACCGCTTCCTGGTGGAGCTCACCAACGTCGATGACCTCACCAACGACGACGACGTCGACGTGACCCTGTATCGCGGCAAGGATCCACTGATGGTGGATACGCTCGGCGCATACACACCGGGCAGCACGCATCGGATCGACTTCCGCTGGGGCAAGAGCTTCATCTATCACTTGAAGGGCAAGATCAAGGATGGCGTCCTGACCACCGCGCCGGCCGATGTCACGTTCCCCGAGTCGCAGGCTCGCGGCGTGCCTTATCTGTCGGTGCGTGCCTGGCGCGTGAAGCTCAAGCTGACGCCGGAAAGTGCCGAAGGCCTGATGGCGGGCTACACCGACATCGAGCGTTACTACAACTCGCTCGGCCAGAACTGGTCCACCCACCATCGCAGCTACGGCGCCGAGCCGATGACTTCCGAATATCGCTCCATGCGCAGGAACGCGGATGCCTATCCGGATCCACAGACCGGAGAGAACACGGCGATATCGATGGCATGGGAGATCAAGTTCGTGCAGGCGTTCATCCTGCATGAGGAGCGAGGCGAGCAGGCGATCTCCGCCGTGCAGGGCGCCAGTGCGCACAGCCAGGCGGCCGGCGAATAACCGATCGCACGATCGAAGTGACAGGACCTGTGAAGAGAGGAGAAATTTCCTCTTTGAGGTCTGCCATTGGCCAAAATTTCCTGGGCTACAGGCGACGGCTCGATCGGCTGGTAGCATCCAGGAACAGAAGGCATGGTGTACGCTCTGCAGCGCTACAAACCACTCGAGCCGCATGAAGCGGCGTTGTTTTCGGAGGGGAATGTGTTGAATAGATCCACCGCGCTGCCCAGGCTGGCCTGGGCGGGCATTGCGTTTGTCGGGACCTTGTTGCCCATCAGCAGTTTTGCCGATGATCAGGACGTGCGGGACTATCGCTCCCACATCATGAAGACGCTGGGCGAGCAGTTCGCGGCGCTCAATCAGATCGCCAAGGGAAAGGCACCTGCCGCCGATGTCGCGACCCACGCGGAAGTGCTCAGGATCACCGCCGGCACCGCCAAGGTCGCCTTCACTCCCAAAGTTCCGGGCGGCGAGGCCAAACCCGAGGTGTGGGAGAAGTGGGACGATTTCTCCAAGCGCCTGGATGACATGGTGGCCGCGGCGGCCGATGTGGCCAAGGCCGCCAAGCAAGGCGGAGTCGCGGCGGTGACGCCGAAACTGAGCAGCCTGTCCTGCAAGGGCTGCCACGATGTCTACCGCGTACAGAAGAAATGAGGCCAGCAGCAATGACGCGCGTGAGTAAAGCAATTGCCCTGGGTGTCAGCCTGGGCGTCTCCCTGTTGTTGCCCGTGATGGGTCAGGCCGATGACAAGGATGTGGTGGACTACCGCCAGCACATCATGAAGTCCCTGGAGCATCAGACCGCCGTCCTCGGGCAGATTCTCTCCGGTGCCGGACCGACCGAAAACACCCTGGCGCACATGGAAACATTGGCCCTGACGGCCTCGATGGCGCTGAAGTCGTTCGAGCCCAAGGTGCAGGGCGGTGCGTCCAAGCCCGAGGTCTGGAAGGACTGGGCGGACTTTTCCAAGCGCATGAAGGAGTTCGCCGAGAAGTCCGCCGAAATGGCCAAGGTCGGGCGCGAGCAGGGTGTCGATCAGGCGGCGATGCTCGTGATCGAAGCGTTGCCCTGCAAGGGCTGTCACGATGTGTATCGTGACGAGAAGAAGATTTGACGCCGTCGTCCACTGGCGGCGCGAGGGGGTTTTTGAGATGTCAACACGAATGACGCGGCGTGGATTGTTGCGGGTCACTCTGGCGGGGGCCGTGGTGTCGGTCGCCGGCGTGGCTCGGGCCCAGGGCGAACAGGCCTGCCTCGATGGCAAGATGAACGAGGGACTGGCGACGGCGTTGAACTTCACGGAGCAATCGCCCAAGGCCGATCAGAAGTGTGGCGGTTGTGGACTGTACGATGGCGGCGATGCGGCCTGCGGCCATTGCCAGATCTTCAGCTGTAACGTGCCTGCCTCCGGGCATTGCGATTCGTGGTCTCCCAAAGGCTGATACAGCGAAGATTCATCGGCCTCCATCATGCGATGTTTGCGTAAGCCGCCGTCCTGGATTTCGGGAGTCCTGGGTGTAGCCGTTCTCACGGTGCTGTTTGCCGACCGGGCACCCAGCGCCGAAGAGACGAAAGAGATGGCCGCGGCTGCACCCGCCGCGGCTGCAAGCAACGCAGCCGATGCTCTGGTCGAGCGGGGACGTTATGTGGCGCTGGCGGCCAATTGCGCCAGCTGCCACACCCGTCCCGGCGGGGCTGCCTATGCGGGAGGGGTGGCCTTTGAAACCCCGCTAGGCACGATCTATTCCACCAACATCACTTCCAGCCCCGAACGCGGCATTGGCAAGTGGACGGCGCAGGACCTGCGGCGCGCTCTGCATGAAGGTATCGCGGCAGGCGGGTATCGTTTGTTTCCAGCGTTTCCGTACACGTCCTTCACTCAGATGACCGACGAGGACGTGGATGCGCTGTACGCTTATATGCGCACCGTGCCGGCGGATGAGTATCAGCCGCCGGACAACGATTTTGTGTTCAAACAACGCTGGGCCATGACGCTGTGGAATGCGCTGTTCTTCGAACCGGCGCGCTTCGAGCCCGATCCGAAACAGACTCCGGAATGGAACCGCGGGGCGTATCTGGTGGGGGCGCTGGGTCATTGCGGCGCCTGTCATACTCCCCGCAATCGCTTCATGGCGGAGATGACGGACAAGGCCTATCAGGGCGGCACGCTGCGCGAGTATGTCACTGCCGACAAAGTGCGTGACTGGGCGGCGGTGAATCTCACGTCATCGGCCGACGGGCTCAAGACCTGGTCGGTGGACGATCTGACCAAGTACTTGCACAAGGGCTTCAGTTTGCGCGGCGGGACCTGGGGGCCGATGAATGAAGTGGTGGGCAACAGCACTTCCAAGCTGACGCTGGAGGATGCTCGGGCCATGGCTACTTATATAAAGAGCCTGCCGCCCAAGAGCCCGCCGGAAGGCGCGCAGACGCAGGCACCAGTGACTGCAGAACAGGCTGCGTTGGGAGAAGGCATCTACCACGATCGCTGCGAGAAGTGCCACGGCGCTTCCGGGCGTGGCGGCATGTTCTCCGGACCGCCGCTGGCAGGCAGTGCCATCGTGCAGTCAGCCGATCCCGATTCGCTCATCAATGCCATTCTCTATGGAGCTACGCCGCCCAAGGGCATGACATTGGGCGCATGGGAAACCATGAAGCCGCTGGCGGATGTCTTGAGCGATACCGAGATTGCGAATGTAGCGAACTATGTACGCGGCAGTTGGGGCAACGCTGCTCCACCGGTCGATGCCGCTCGGGTGGCCAAGCAGCGTTGAGGCTCAAGCACGCGCTCGCGTGAGCGCGCAAGTCGTAGTTACGCTCAGTCTGTTGCACGCGGCCTGGCAGGTCGTGCGTGCAACGCTGCCGTTTGTCGAACATCTCTTATTTATTCCCATGACTTGATCTCTCGAGTC
This sequence comes from uncultured Steroidobacter sp., assembly GCF_937958065.1. GTDB lineage: Bacteria > Pseudomonadota > Gammaproteobacteria > Steroidobacterales > Steroidobacteraceae > Steroidobacter. The sequence continues at coordinate 28,144 of NZ_CALFXI010000035.1, read as the reverse complement.
ATGGAGCTTCCCGTTTCCGCAGAATCTTTGTAACGCCGTGCAGGCGCGCGTCGATGCGTTTGGTTTGACGGCAGGTTGACCGTCGACGGCTCGATTCATAGGCCGCTTTCCGCCGATGAGATTCCGCGAATCGGCAAGATTCTGCCGATCGTCCCACGCGTTTGCTCCCGTCACGGCCGTGACTCTTCAACTATTCACATGCTCCTCGATGGCGGCGCCGGGCCTTCACATGCGTGGCATGGGGATTGCACCTTCGTCAGGCGGGCACAGACGAACGCGCCTGCTTGGGCAATGGGGAGGTCTCAGGCTCGAGGTAAGCCGTAGTTTGCGGCTCAATAAATAACTGATATGCGCGCCGGCCGCATGATCGTGCAGTCGCGCCGAACATCGAGGGGAATTCAGATGATTCTATCTAGTATGGCTCGTCGCCGCGCGAAAGTTTGGGCGCTGTCGACGGTCAGTGCCACGGCACTGGCAACCGTTTCGATCGCCAACACGCAGGCACAGGACGTCGAATCCGCGACGCTCGACCAGGTCGTCGTCACCGGTTCGCGAATCGTGCGCGACGGCTATGAAGCACCGACTCCCGTCTCGGTGCTGGGTGCGGAAGAGCTCGATGCCTTGAACGTGGTGAACGTCGCCGACGCGGTGAACGTGCTGCCGGCATTCTCGGGCTCGGCCAGCCCGCGTTCGGCAAACGGCAACCTCTCGACCGGCGCGACCGGCGTGAGTCAGCTCAACCTGCGCAGCATGGGCACGAATCGCACGCTGGTGCTGCTGGATGGCAAGCGCTACATCAACGCGGCGCTCACCTCGGGCAACAGCGCCCCGGACATCAACTCCTTCCCGAACGCGCTGATCGAGCGCGTCGATGTCGTGACTGGCGGTGCGTCGGCGGCTTATGGCTCGGACGCGTTGTCGGGCGTCGTCAACTTCGTGATCGACCACGACTTCACCGGTTTCAAGGGCGAGCTGCAGACCGGCATGACCAAGTACGAGGACGACAAGAGCATCAGCGCGCAGCTGAGCTACGGCACTCCGTTCGCCGACGGCCGCGGCCATTTCCTCATTTCGGGCGAGCACACTCAAAGCGATGGCATCGACGGTACCAACGATCGTCCGTGGGCCAGATTGCCGGCAGCCGTCATTCAGAATCCGGCTTACGCGGAGGGTAACGGTCAGCCGCGGTACGTCGTACGCCGCAATGTGGGTCTCGCCGCGGGTACGCCCGGCGGCATCATCACGAGTGGACCGCTCAGAGGCACCTATTTCGGGCCGAACGGTGAGATTCATCGCGGCTTCGACTTCGGCACGCCCGTCGGCAACAATTTCCAGCAAGGCGGCGACTGGGAGTACTCGCGCATCGAAAACGGCGTCGACATTGCGGGCAGTGTCGAGCGCACCATCGGCTACCTGCGTACCAGCTATGACCTGACCGACAAAGTCAGCGCGTATATCGAAGGACAGTATTCGGATACCAGCACCTCTAACATCGCCAATCCGAACCGCCGCCTGGGCAACAACCGGGTCTACATCGACAACGCCTTCCTGCCGGACTCGCTGCGTCAGGAAGCGATCGCGGGCGGCGTGAACCCGACCACGGGCTTTTTCTCGATGGGCACCACCAACGCCGATATGGGTCGGTTGAAAGGTGATTACGGCCGCTCGGTGACGCGCGTCGCTGCCGGCCTCGATGGCGAATTCGGCGCCTTTGGCACCGACTGGACCTGGAATTCCTATGTCCAGCACAGCGAAAGCGACCTCGAGCCGCGCACTTCTCACAACGGCATCACGCCGAACTACCTGAAGGCGATCGACTCCGTCATGGTCAACGGCGTGCCGACCTGCCGCGTGAACACTGACGCGGATCCGGCTAACGACGACCCCGCCTGCGTGCCGTACAACCCGTTCGGTATCGGTGTGAACAGTCAGGCGGCGCTCGATTACGTCATGGGCGTCTCCATGCGCAACGAAAAGCTCCAGCAGGACGTCGCCGCGGTCAACGTGAGCGGCGAGCCGTTCAATTCGTGGGCCGGTCCGGTGTCGGTGGCGGTGGGTGCCGAACATCGCATCGAGAAAGTGTCGGGCTGGGCCTCCGAGCTCGACGAGGCAACTCTGTTCTTCGCCGGCAACTACAAAGCCAGCAAGGGCCGATTCCACGTCACCGAGGGCTATCTCGAAACCCTCGTGCCGCTGGCGCGCGATATGAAGTTTGCGCAGGAGTTCGATCTGAACGCCGCCGTGCGTGCGACCGACTACTCGACCTCCGGCTATGTCACGACCTGGAAGGGTGGTTTGACCTGGCGGCCGATCGAAGATCTGCGGTTCCGCTTCACACGCTCACGCGACATTCGTGCGCCCAACCTCGGCGAGCTGTTCACGGCCGGCCAAACGGGTTCGGGCAACGTGTTGTTCAATCCAGTGACCGGCGTGAGCAATCCAAACGGCTACTCGCTCACCCGAGGCAATCCGAACCTCAAGCCCGAAGAAGCGGACACGACCGGCTTCGGCGTGGTGATGGCGCCGCGCTTCCTGCCCGGCTTCCAGATGGCGATCGATTATTACAACATCGACGTCACGGGATCGGTGCAGGCGCCGAGCGCGCAGAAGGTGATCGACCTGTGCAACAGGGGCAATGCGACCCTGTGCAATTCGATCATCTACGACACCGTCAATCCCGACATGATCTACATGGTGATCACTCAGCCGCAGAACCTGATCGGGCAGAAGGCCAGCGGCATCGATATCGAAGCCAGCTACCGCTTCCCGATGTCCACTCTCATCGGTTCCCTGAGCGGTGACTTCGTGATCCGCGCCATGGCCAGCCGCGTGCTGACCCTCGAGACCGAGGACCTCGATGGCAGGGTGTTCGATGGCAGCGGCGTCGTCGGCAACTGGGGCGGCAGCATTCCGCCCTATCAGGGCCTGACTTCGCCGGATCTGCGCGGCTTCCTGTCGGTCGGGTACAAGGGCGATGTGTTCTCGCTGACCACGATCGTCCGCTACACCGGTCCCGGCGTGTACGCCAACGGCTTCATCGAGTGCGCCAGCAATTGCCCGGTGTCGACCATCGAGCATCCGACCATCGAGGACAACGACATCGCCGGCATGACGACCATCGATCTGTCCGGCTCCTACAAGTTCGACAGCTTCGAGTTGTTCGGCACCATCGAAAACCTGACCAACACGCAGCCGCCGACGATTGGCGGCAGCCTCAGCTCGTCCCACTGGTCGGGCCAGGGCAACGCGGACTACGACCGGGTCGGTCGTCAGTACCGCATGGGTGTGCGAGTCAAGTTCTAAAAGGAACTGGCGTCGTCATGCGCGGCAAGGCGAAGCCGGACGCTCCGGCTTCGCTTTCTGCCGACGACGTTCGAGCTCACAATCCAACTTCATCACTCTGACCGAGATTCCATGAAAAAGACTGCTAGCTGTTGGGGCGTCTCTGTGGCCGCCGTGTGCATCGCCGCCGCCGGGCCGGCGGCCGCCCAGGAGAAGGGCGGCCTGGACCTGACCGGCCCGTATGAAGTGGTGGTCGGCTGGTTCAAGCCGGGCATCGACGGCTGGAATCAGCGCGTCGTGTCCGTGAACGCCGAAGATCCGAACCGCGTCTTCATCGGCGCCGTCGACCGGAACGACACGCGCGAAGGTCATCCGATGCTCACCGCCGACGGCAAGGTGATGAAGGAGAAGACCACCGTCGTCCGCGACAACAACAACTTCGAGAAGGGCGACGTCAACAACATCATGGTTCTCAACGCCAACGGCGAGGTGATCGAGAACTGGTCGCAGTGGAACAGCGAAATTTCCATCGCGCATCACATCATCATCGACCCGTACGATCCGGCGCACGCCGTGTGGGTGGTGGATCGTTTCAATCACCGCATCCTGAAGTTCAGCAACGACGGCAAGCAGCTGTTGCTCAAGGTCGGCGAGAAGGGCGTACCGGGCAATGACGAAACTCACTTCCACGATCCCGCGAGCCTCGCATTCCTGCCGGATGGCTCGTTCTACGTCGCGGACGGCTACACCAACTCGCGCGTCGTGAAGTTCGACAGGAACGGCAAGTATCTGATGTCGTGGGGATCGAGGGGCTCGGCGCCGGGCCAGTTCAGCCTGGTCCACTCGGTGGCCGTGGATGCCAACCGCGTCTACGTGGCCGACCGCAACAACGATCGCATCCAGGTGTTCGATCACAACGGCAAGTTTCTCGACCAGTGGCCGGGCACGGCGCGCGTGACTCGTGTCATCACGACGGAAGACAAGCGCGTGTGCGTGTCTGCCACGCAATATGGCCGTTATGCCTGCTATGACCTCAATGGCAAGCTGGTATCCCAGTGGGGTACTCTCGGGAGCGCGCCGGGTGTCAGCGACAACGCGCACCAGATCGACGTCGACAACGAAGGCAACTTCTACGTGGCCGACGCCAACAACAATCGGGTGCAGAAGTTCGTGCCGAAGAAGAACGCCAACAAGGCGCAGCTCATCGGCAAGGAGCTGGTGCTGAAGAAGTGATGGCAACGATTCGGCAGAGCAGGCGGCGGCGGGCATGCGTTCGCCACCGCGGTCTTTGGTGAAGCTGGAGGTTGAAATGCGCAGGCTTTGCGTTTCGCTCGGTGCGGCAGTCGCCCTTTGGACTCAATCAGGAATCGCGGCCGAGCCTTCCGACCCCAGCCTGTCCTATCCCGGCGCCGTCGCATTGTCACAAAGCCCCAGTGGCGCCTGGGGTTACAAATCTTTCCCGCAACTGCTGCCGCTGTACATTTTCAAGGGCGAACCCGCGGGCCGCTCGCTGTGCGATCGCGATTGCACGGCGGTGTGGCCCATCGTTCGAGCCGGCAGCAACGACAAACCGGTGGGCTTCTGGAGCATCGTGAAGCGCGACGACGGCCGCTTGCAGTGGGCCTACAAGAACAGTCCGGTTTATACCTATTTCGAAGACCGTCCGAACGATCCGAAAGGGGCCGGCAAGGACATGGACTGGTACCTGGACGAGCACGCGGCCGCATATCTCGCCAGCGTGGGCGTGGAATTGTCAGCTCCGCTCGAGGATGCGAAAGCGAGAAAAGTTAAGAAGATTCATGCCACGGCGGTACTGCTGCAGCCGTAGCGTGGGCGGGGCGTCGTGGCAAAAACGATGCCTGCCGTGGGTCGTTTTTCGAATATCTGGAGGCGGTGGCAGCGCGCTGCCGCGCGGCCGATCGGCTCGCCGCCAGTAGTTATCTAACAAGCCCCCGTACCGATATAAACGATGCTCGTCCGAGCGTTTTTTTCGGAGAAAGTTACGCATCGCGCTTGCTAGAGTCGAGTAACTGGTCATCTCTTGGCTTGGGGAAAAACCTCTTTGCTGGCTGCGCGCCAGTGCCGTTGCTGCTGTGGGGATCCTGTTTCGAACGCTGCGGGCTGAAGGCCACAGGCCTCTGTAACACGGTGCGATTCAAGTACCGCCGCTCGTTCCTGTCTCTTCAGATGCTGCCAAGACTGGTCTTCGTCGTTTGAGAGAAGAAAAGAATCGAGGGGGATGAAGTGATGAGTTCGACGGTAAACCCGTTCGCCACGAACGGTCGTGCAGTTTCAGGCTTGGTCAGGGTAGCGGTTCGTACGGCCTTGGCCGCGGTCTGCACCGCCCCGCTGATGGCCGGTGTCACGTATGCGCAGGAGAGGGCCCCGAGCGGCGATGTAGCCGCCCAGACGCTCCAGGAAGTAACGGTGACGGGTTCGCGTATCCGTCGCGAAGGTTTCGAGGCGCCGACGCCGGTGGCGGTGATCAGCACCGAAGCGTTGGAAGCCAATGCAACCTCGAACCTCGCCGACACGCTCAACACCATGCCGAATTTCCAGGGCAGCGCGACCCCGCAGTCTTCGGTGGTCACGGTGACTTCCGGCACCCAGGCCGTGAACGGCTTGAACATCGGCGGTCTGGGCGTGACCCGCACGCTGACCCTGGTCAACGGTCAGCGCACCGTCGGCTCGACCCTGGAAGGCACGGTCGACGTGAGCGAGTTGCCACAGCAGCTCATCACGCGCGTCGACGTGGTGACCGGCGGTGCCTCCGCCAGCTACGGTTCGGATGCGTTGACCGGTGTCGTCAACTTCGTGCTCGACACCAAGTTCACCGGGTTCAAGGCCGAAGCGTCCGCGGGCACCACCAATTACAGCGACAACGACAACTGGAAAGGATCGCTGACCTGGGGCACGACGTTCTCCGAGGGGCGCGGCCATATCATCCTCAGCGGCGAAGCCAGCGACGATGAAGGCCTGCTGGTGGCCAAGCGGCCGTGGAACAACTACGGCTATGGCTTCGTGAACAACCCGGCCTATACCGCCACCAACGGTCAGCCGCGACTGATCTATGGAGATCAGTTCAGCCTGGCGACGGCGTCCTGGGGCGGCATCATCAACAACACCCGCGGTCAGATCGGTAGTTTCCAGCCGGGAACCACCATCATGTTCGGACAGAACGGGCAGCAGATTCCGGTCACCTATGGACCGCTCATCAGCGGCGCCGTGATGTCGGGCGGCGATTGGAACAATCCGCTGCTGCAGGTGGGCAACCAGAAAGGCGGCGCGGGCCTGACCCCCGACCAGCAGCGCCAGAATCTGTTCCTGCGCACCAGCTACGATCTGGAAGGCGGCGGCGAAGTTTATTTTCAGGCGTCCTACGGCCACCTGGAATCGTTCTCGGCCAGCGTGCCGGTGTTTTACAAGCTGAGCTGGAACGTTCCCGGCGACAATGCGTTCATTCCGGACAACATCGCCGCGGCTGCGGGCTGCAATGTCAACAGCAGCGCGCCCTGTTTCAACTTCGGCACCATCAATGGTGACATCGGCGGTCAGCATCCCATCACCGAGCGTTCGGTGTATCGCTTCCTGACCGGCATCGATGGTGACTTCAATCTGTTCCAGACCGACTGGACCTGGGACGCCTACCTGTCGTACGGCCGCAGTACGCAGCACGTGATCTCGGGCAACACCATCAACCAGGTCAAGTACGACATGGCCATCGATGCGGTCCGCGATTCGAATGGAAACATCGTTTGCCGTTCGACGCTGACCAACCCGGATAACGGCTGCGTGCCCCTGAACCTGTTCGGCATTGGCGTCGCGAGTCCGGAAGCGCTGGCCTACGTCGGCGGCAATCCATGGAGCGCGGCGGAGCTGCGGCAGACGGTGGGAGCCGTCAACGTCCAGGGTACGCCGTGGCAGGGATGGGCCGGCCCCATTTCGCTGGCCTTTGGTGTGGAACACCGCCGCGAGAAGACCGATGCCTCCGCCAATGAGCTGGAGCGCGCGGCGCCGGGCGTTTGCGCCCCGGGTTCGACCAAGTCCGATGGCAGCTGCTGGTTCCTGGCGGCGGGCCTGCCGTATTCGGGTTCGTTCGCTGTGACGGATGTGTATCTCGAGACCAACGTGCCGCTGGCCAAGGATCTGCCGTTCGCCCGGGCGCTGGACTTGAGCGCGGCCGGACGCGGAACCTACTACGATACGTTCGGTTCGACCGGCACCTGGAAGCTGGGCCTGAACTGGAATCCGTTCGATGACCTGCGCATCCGCATGGTGCGCTCGTTGGATATTCGCGAGCCGACGCTGATCGACATGTATCAAGGCGGCACCACGACGTCGAACAACATCACCGACAAGCGTGTCAACACCTCGAACATCACCTTCCAGTCCACCAACACCGGCAATCCGGATCTGCAGCCCGAGCGTGCCACCAACTCGATCATCGGGTTCGTGTATCAACCCTCCTGGCTGCCGCGGTTCAACTTCTCCGTCGACTATTACTGGATCGACATCGAGCGGGGCGTGAACACCCTGACCGCGCAACAGACCTACGATTCCTGTGTGATGGCCGGAGTTCAGGCGGCTTGCGATGCGTTCACGGTGAGCGGTTATCACCCTGTCACGGGTGCCGACGGTGTCGTGTATCAGGTCCCCGACCAGATCACCGGCATGCAACTGGTGCCGCACAATTCGAACGGCCGCAAAGCCGAGCGCATGGAGATCGCAGCCAGCTACCGCATGTCGGCGGACTCCATCATCAGTGGCTGGAACGGCAACCTGGCGTTCCGCGGTTCGGCGACGAATTACATCAAGGACATCGAAGACGGCGGCATCCCGTATGTGCTGCCCAACGATCGCATTGGCAACAACTTCAGTGGCGGCTTGCCGCACTGGAAGTACCAGGTGCAGGCGATGTACGCGCTGGATCGCTTCAGCACGACGCTCACCATGCGCGGTGTGAGCTCCGGCGTTTACAGCAATCTGTGGATCGAGTGTCAGACCAACTGCCCGACGTTCCCGGGCGGTCCGGCGGGATCGCAGGCTGCCGTGGATGCGGCGAACTACGTCACCACCACCCGCAATCACATTGCCGGTGCGATCTGGTGGGACCTGGGTCTGAACTACAAGCTCGGCTTCGAGAAGAGCGATACGGAGATCTTCTTCAACGTGCGCAACCTGTTCGACAAGGATCCGGCCATCGCCGCACGGCAGCAGTCCGGTACCGGCTGGGATTTCTCGCCGTCGAACAGCGCTCTGTACGACGTGCTTGGCCGCTTCTACCGCGCAGGCTTCCGTGTGCAGTTCTGAAGCGTGATGCAAGGATAGTTCAAACGCCCCGCGCCGCGAGCCAGCGCGGGGCGTCCGGGCCCGGCGGGATTGACCGGGCGGTCGAGTTGTTTCATTTCGGGAGTCATGCTTTCGAGCATGACGGAGGGGCGTAAGTGCAATCGATTCAGACTCGGCGGAGCCGATATTCACGCTTGTTGGGCGGCACGTTCTGGATGGGGGTGACGAGCGCGCTCGTGCTCGGCATCGCCGGATGTGCCAACTACATGACGGATCAGCCCGCGGCCGAGGCTCAACCCGCCGCGGACTTGGGGCCGACGGATGTCACCAGCGTCCCTCGCGCGCGGTTCATGACAGCGCAGCAGTACGCCAACATGATTGCCGACGTGTTCGGTAGCGACATTCAGATCGGCACGCCCATTCCTCCCTTGATGCGCTCTCCGGATGGTTTGCTGTCCACGTCGGCCGGCTCGGTGGGCATCCCCGGCGGCCAGCTGATGCAATTGCAGCGTACGGCCGCAACCGTTGCCCACCAGGTCGTGGACAAAGGCGACATCGGCAAGGAGTTGCCAGCCCATCGTTCCTATCTCGTACCCTGCAAACCGAAAGCGGAAAACGCGCCCGATGACGCGTGCGCCGCGAAGTTCATTCGTTCCACCGGCCGCTTGCTGTTCCGTCGTTCGCTGGACGATGCGCAGGTGGCCGAGTGGGTTGGCAAGGCGCGTGAAGGCACCGAGCGCCTGAAAGATTTCTACGCCGGATTGGCGGGCGTGCTCGAAGGCATGCTGATCGATCCCATGGTGCTGTTGATCGTCGACACCACCGAGCCCGATCCGACGCGTCCCGGTCAGCTTCGCCTGGATGCGTATTCACTGGCTTCGCGTCTGTCGTTCTTCCTGTGGAATTCCGTTCCCAACGACGCAGTGTTGAAGGCTGCGGAAAGCGGTGAGATCCAAACGCCGGCGGGACGTGCGCGCGTGGTCGAGATGATGCTGGCCAGCCCGCGCCTGGAACACGGCGTGCGCGCGTTCTTCGACGACATGCTCCACTATGACCTGTTCGACTCCCTGGCGAAGGACGGCATGGTCTACTCCAGGGAAAGCGGCGCCGTGTTGAAGGACGCTCGCGAACAAACATTGCGCACGGCGTACGACCATCTGATCGTGCGCAATCGCGACTATCGAGCGTTGTTCACCACTCGCGACACCTTCATGTCGCCGGCCCTGGCGTCGGTCTACAACGTGCCGGCGGTGCCGGGTTGGGCGCCTTATTCCTTCCCCGAGGACAGCCCTCGCAAAGGCATCCTGAACCATGTGAGTTTCCTGGCGCTGCATTCGCATCCGGGCCGCAGCTCGCCGACGCTGCGTGGCAAGGCACTGCGCGAGACGCTGCTGTGTCAGGTGGTGCCGCCACCGCCGCCGAATGTCGATTTCTCCGCGGTCGAAGATCCGGATGCGAACCTGCACACCGCCCGCGAGCGTCTGACCGCTCATCGCTCCAATCCGGTGTGCGCGGGCTGCCATAAGATCACCGATCCCATTGGACTTGCGTTGGAGAATTTCGACGGCGCCGGGCAGTACCGCGTCAGCGAAGGCGGCGTGACCATCGATGCCAGCGGCAGCCTGGACGGCAAGCAGTTCAACGATCCGCAAGGGCTCGCCGATGCCTTGCACGATCATCCGGGATTGCCCACCTGCCTGGTCAAGCGCATGTATGGCTACGGCGTCGGCGCGCTGACCACCGACGTCGACAAGCCCCAGCTGGCCTGGCTCAACCAGCGTTTCGAGGCCTCCGGCTATCGGGTTCCCGATCTGCTGCGGGCCATTGCGCTGAGTCCCGCGTTTGGAAATGTTGCCGAACGACCCGCCGCGCCGAAGCCCGCGATCAAGACGACGAGTCTGACGGCTCCCGGTTCTGTGGCTCGATAAAGCTTCAGGAGATACTCGAATGACACATTTCACTCGACGCCGTGTATTGCGTGGCATGTTCAATGGCACTGCCGTGGCCGTGGGTCTGCCGCTGTTGAATTGTTTCCTGAACGACAACGGCACTGCGCTCGCCAGCGGTGCGCCCATCCCGCAGCGTTTCGGCACCTGGAGCTGGGGCCTGGGCATGAGCAAGTCCATTTTCGTCCCCAAGAAGACCGGTCCCGATTTCGATCTGCCCGAGGAGATCGAAATGTTCGCGCCGATCCGGGACAAGATGAACCTGTACACCAACTACAATGCGTTCCGAGACGCCGCGCCCAATCTGTGTCATACCACCGGCTGGGTCATTCTTCGCAGCGGCAGCGCGCCGTTGAATCAGAATGCCAAGCCCGGCGAGACCATCGACGTGACCGTGGCCAAGAAGATCGGCACGACCACGCGCTTCCCGATGCTCACCGTGACGGCCACCGGCGATCCGCGCGACACGCAGAGCTATGAGAGCGCCACTTCGGTGAACAATGCCGAAGGCTCGCCGCTGGCGTTGTATGCGAGTCTGTTCGGCGCCGACTATCAGGATCCGAACGCCAAGGATTTCACGCCCAGCCCGAACATTCTGGTGCGCAAGAGCGTCCTGTCCACCGTCAGCGAGGACGCGAAGAAACTGATGAAACAGGTGGGCGCCGAAGACCGGGCGCGCATCGATCAGTATTTCACCAACCTGCGCGAGCTCGAGCGCCAGCTCGATCGGCAGCTGGAGAAGCCCGAGCCGCGCGAAGCCTGCGTCAAGCCCAAGCTGCCGCCGGAGCTGGCCACCGGCGTGGACCATCAGTTGGTTTCACAACGGCATCGCCTGTTCACCGACCTGCTGGTCATGGCCGTCGCCTGCGATCAGACCCGCGTGTTCAACGCGACCTACTCGAAATCGTTCTCGTCCACCACCAAGGCAGGTTACGAGAAGCCGCACCACACGGCCTCGCACGAAGAGCCGGTGGATCCGAAGCTCGGCTATCAGCCCATGGTGTCCTGGTTCCTGCGCCGGGGCTTCGAGGAGTGGGTGTACTTCGTGGAAGCCTTTGCGAAGGTCAAGGAAGGCGACGGAACCCTGTTGGACAACATGCTGATTTATGCATCCACGGATCAGTCCTTCGCCAAGATCCACTCCATCGAAGGTCTGCCGATGTTCTCCGCCGGTCGCGCCGGCGGCAGGATCAAGACCGGCCTGCACATCGATGGCGGCGGTACGCCCGGCACGCGCCTGGGTTACACCCTGATGAAGACGCTGGGCGTCGACATTCCCTCCTGGGGAACGCAGTCGAACAACACCTCCAAGGAAATCGGCGAAATCCTGGTCTGAGCTCGCGGGGCGACACAATGAAATTGATCGTTGCAGTGACAGGGATCCTGCTGGCGCTGGGCCTGGGTACGGCGGCGGCGGACTCGTCCGCTCGTGAGCCGTATGTCGACGTGCCGATGCCACGGGGATTCAAGGTGGTCTCCACCGAGCTGGAAGGGCCGGTCTTCGCCGACTCGCGCGGTCGCACTTTATACAAGTGGCCGATCGCGTCGCTGCGTAACGGTTATGCAGGCGATCCGAAAGACAAGTCGGCGTGCGAGGACGTGGTCACGACCAAGACGGGCGGTTACATGAGCCCGTATCCAGGAGGCCTGGATCTTCCGGATCTGGACAAGCGCAAGAGCTGCGTGGCGCTGTGGCCGCCGGTACTCGCGGATGCGAAAGCCAAGCCGGTCGGCGATTGGGGCATCATCAAACGCAGCGATGGCACTTTGCAGTGGACCTACGATCATCAGCCGCTGTACACCTCGCACCTGGACCAGGCGCCTGGAGACGTTCTGGGCGGGACCAGCTTGTTCCGCAGGGGCGGCGATACTCCGGCCGAGCGCATTCCGGTCGGACCGCCCACGGCGCTGCCGCCGGGCTTTCGAGTCGAAGGCACGCTCAATGGCCGGCTGCTGGTGAATGACAAACGTTATTCGGTGTATGTCTCCGATGCAGATGGACCGAACAAGTCGAACTGCACCGCCGAGAGTTGTCTGCAACGCTGGTCGCCCCTGCTTGCGCCCGAAACGGCGCGGGCGCAGGGGGAATGGTCGGTGGTCGAGCGCTCGCCTGGCGTGCGCCAGTGGGCGTTTCGCAAACAGCCGCTGTACACCTACATCCGCGACACTCGCGTCATGAGCTATGACGGCAGCGACGAGCCGGGCTGGCACAACGTGTTCATGCAGTCCGGGCCGAGGTCGCCCAAGTCGTTTACCGTCCAGAACACGACCTATGGCGATGTGCTTGCCGATCGTAACGGCAAGACCGTGTATTTCTACACCTGCGGAGACGATTCGGCGGACCAGTTGTCGTGCGACACGTTGGACAGTCCACAGCAGTACCGCCTGGCTATTTGCGGCGGCGGCAACTGGGCGCGCTGCCACGAGCTGTGGCATTTCGTCGAGGCTGCAGCCGGTGAGAAAAGCGACAGCCGCGTCTGGTCGATCATCTCCGTCGATCCCAGGACCGATCGCCAGGTCGCCGCGGGCCAGCCGGGCTCGCTGCGTGTCTGGGCGTTCCGCGGTCGACCGGTGTACACCTATTCGGGCGACAAACAACCCGGCGAATTCCGCGGTCACTCGATGGGCGAGTGGCAGGGGCGCCGCAACGGCTTCCGGGCATTTTGGATTCGGGTGATCTGACATGCGAGGCGTCATGAACAAAACGTTCGGAGTCCTGGCGGCGCTGGCGACGACCAGCCTGGCCGCCAGCGTTGCGTTGGCGGATGGCAGCGAATCGATCGCGGACACACGCACCATCGGCTATGTCACCACGGACCTGCACTGGGCCTTTCATCAGACCCAGGATGTGGACAAGGACTGCCCGGAAGGCCTGGCCGGCTATGGGCCGCGCGAAACCTTCAAGGAGCTCTATCCCAACGGCGGGCCGGTCGAAAAGACGCAGCTCGCCCGGGAGAGCCTGAAGTTCTTCCCCAGGGACGAGCCCATGAAGTTCCCCTACATCTATGCCAAGGGCACGCTCGGTGTGGGCGTGAATCTCGATGGCAAAGTCGGGCCCGATGACTATGTCAGCGCCACGGGCGAGCAGGGCATCGACAACGCGCTTCAGAAGGTACTCGGCTGCAACGCGCAGTTCCGCCGGCCCGAAGGCCAGCTGCAGTTGTTCGGGAACAAGTTCGTGCGCACCTCGACCTGGAACCGCACCCTGATCGAGATCACCAACGTCGACAGCCTGTCGAGGTCGGACAACGTCGAAGTGACCATCTATCGCGGCCGGGATCCGGTGTTGCTGGATGCCACGGGCGAAGGCGTGGCGCCGGGCGGCACGCAACGGATCGACATGCGCTGGGGCAAGCCGATCATTCAGCACCTGAAGGGCAAGATCGTCGATGGCGTGCTGACGACCGAGCCGATCAAGCAGGGCATCTATCCCTGGGCGATCTACAACGATGTGCCGACGCTGCTGAACTGGCGCGACATGCGGCTGAAACTGACGCTCACCCCGGAGCGGGCCGATGGCCTGATTGCCGGCTACATGGACGTGGAGAGCTACTACACGTGGCTGATCGCGTGGTCCACGCACCACCTCTCGTATGGGCGTCTGGATCCGGCGGAGTTCTACTGGGCGTTGCGCAAGATGGCCGATGCCTACCCGAACGAGCAGGGCGAGATGACCGCGATCTCCTCGGCGCTCGAAGTCAACATGGTCCAGGCCTTCATCTCGCATCCCGAGCCGATCGCCGGCGAACGGAAGATGACGGATGCAATGCATTGAAGTTGGTTGCACAATCAATGTGGGAGGCCGACGGGTCGTCGGCCTGAGGCCTCCAGCCTGTCCACATTCACACGGGAAATCTCTGAACAATGCATGGTTATCGTAGTGCGCTCGTCGCTTTGACTCTGTTGTCCGGTGTCGCCGTCATGCAGGCGCAGCCTGCACGCGCCTCCGCGCCCAGCGCCACCGTCGAGATCGAGTTGATGACGTGGCCGGAAGTGAAAGCCGCGCTCGCGGCTGGCAAGACCACGGCCCTTTTCTATACCGGCGGCGTCGAGCAGCGTGGTCCGCAGAACGCCACCGGCGGCCACAACATGATGGCGCGTCCCATCGTGAAGGCCATCGCCGAGAAGCTCGGCAACGCCATCGCGATGCCGGTGCTGCCGTTCTCGCCGACGGGCATGTCGCCCGATCTGCCCGGCAGCCTCGATCTGCCCGTGGACTTGCTCGGCCCCGTGCTGGAGCGCCTCGCCGAGGACGCGATCGTCAACGGCTTCAAGACGGTCATTCTGATGGGCGACAGCGGTGGCGGTCAGGGACCGAACGGTGTGTATGCGTCCGTCGCGAAGAAGCTCGACGACAAGCACAAGGCGAGTGGCGTGCGTGTGTTCTACGCGGACGAGAGCTACACCAAGGCCAATCGTGAGTTCAGCGACATGCTGGTCAAGGAAGGCTATCCGGCAGGTACGCACGGCGGCATCCTCGACACGTCGTTGATGCTGTATCTCGATACCGAGAACAAGTACGTGCGCCGCGATCAGCTCGCCAATGCGCTGGGCGATCCTGTGCGCCCGCGCGGTCAGAAGCCCGAACCCGGCTACAAGCCGTTGAACAATGGCATCACCGGCGACGCGCGCCGTTCGAGTGCGGAGATCGGCAAGCGCTTCTTCGACTACAAGGTCGAGACGGCGGTGAAGCAGATCAAGGCGCTCCAGGCGAGCCGCTGAGCTTCGCACGCGGTTCGCGGACCCATCGAACACGGGCGTAGAGGGAATGAAACCAAAATCGTGCGTGTTCGAGTGGGTCATGCTGCTGGCTGCCGCGCTGGGAGTGGGCGCGTCAGGGCAGGCACTTGCGCAGAATGTGAATGTGCCGTGGGATGAGGCACCTTCGAATCCAGACCGCTGGTTCTCGACGTCCTCGATCATCGCCTACGATCCCGAGACCCAGGAGTTGGGCGTCGGTGTGCAGTCGCGTGCGTTCGGCGCTGGCGCGGCCGTTCCTTATGCCGTCGCCGGCGTTGGCGCCGTCGCCACGCAGGCAGCCGCCAATCGGCTCTACGGACCCAAGGCGATCGAGTTGCTCAAACAGGGGCTCAGTCCCGCAGAAGTCGTCAAGCGGCTCACGGACGAGGACCCGGGTCGAGACTCACGACAACTCGCCGTCATCAATGCGAAGGGCGAGTCCGCCGTCTATACCGGCAAACGAGTGCTCGATCGAAACTCCGACAAGGCCGATCTCCTCCATCTCGGCGGCTATGCCGGCAGCGTGACCGGCAGAACTTTCTCCGTGCAAGGAAACACGCTGGCCAGCGAGGAAGTGGTGAAAAGCATGGCTCGCGCGTATGAGCAGAGCAAAGGCACCATGGGCGAGCGCCTGATGGATGCGCTCGACGCCGGGCAGGCTGCGGGAGGAGATACGCGGGGGATGCAGTCCGCCGGCTTGCTGGTGGTGCGTCCGGTGAAGCCCGGTTCGAACGAGGTCAACGAGCGAATCGTGGATCTCCGGGTCGACGATGCCGTCGATCCCTTCAAGGAGTTGCGTCGCCTGCTGACCATCAATTTAGGCATCCCCCGCAAGCTCACCGACGATTCCGCCGCGCTCGCCAAGGCCGGCAAATTCGACGAAGCCATCGAGCAACAGAAGAAGGCGCTGGAGATACAACCGAACAGCGATGTATTTCACTACGCCCTGGCGCAACGTTATGCGCAGGCCGATCGGCCGCTACAGGCGCTCGTGCCGCTGCGCGAGGCCATCCGCCTGCACCCGAACCTGGCGCGGCAGGCCATCGCAGATCCGATCTTCGCCGCGCTTCGCGACAATCCCGAGTTCAAGCGCGTCACCGCGATCGCCGGGCAGTTCTCCGGCGAATAACGCCGTTCGCCACGTCTGAGCCGCGAAAGTGGTTGGCGTCGAAGTAACGACGCGATCACTGCGAGCGGTTCGTCGCTGGCTGCATCTCTTGTTCCGTATGGCCGCTTTCCGCCGATTGGCATTGCGCGAATCGGCAAGATCCTGCCGATCGTCCGGCGCGTTTCCGCTGTCAGCGTCGCGTAATCAAATATCTCCAGAGTGCCGACTTCGGTCTTCACCTACGTGGCATGCCGATTGCAATCTCGGTAGCCGGGCACGGAACGAGCGCGCTGCTTGAGCTGTGAACGGACTCAGGCTCGAGGCCAGCTTCGTCTGCGGGCTCAATAAACAATTAGTGATGTGCGCGCAGGGCCGCATCGACGTGCCGTCGCGCCGAACTAGCGAGGGGGACTCTGATGAACCTATCCAGTGTGGCTCGTCGCCGCGCGAAAGTCTGGGCGTTGTCGACGGTCAGTGCCACCGCACTTGCAACTGTTTCCGTGACCGGCACGCACGCACAAGACGTCGAATCCGCGACGCTCGATCAGGTTGTCGTCACCGGTTCGCGCATCACTCGTGACGGCTACGAAGCGCCGACACCCGTGTCGGTGCTGGGCGCGGATGAGCTCAACGCATTGAACGTGGTGAATGTGGCCGATGCAGTGAATGTTCTGCCGGCATTCTCGGGCTCGGCGAGTCCACGTTCGGCAAACGGCAATCTTTCGAGCGGCGCAACCGGCGTGAGCCAGCTCAACCTGCGCGGCATGGGTACGAATCGCACGCTGGTCCTTCTCGACGGCAAGCGCTACATCAACGCGGCGATCACCGCGGGCAACAGCGCGCCGGACATCAACTCCTTCCCGAACGCGCTGATCGAGCGCGTCGACGTCGTGACTGGCGGTGCGTCGGCGGCTTATGGCTCGGATGCGTTGTCGGGCGTCGTCAACTTCGTGATCGACCACGACTTCACCGGCTTCAAGGGCGAAGTCCAGACCGGCATGACCAAGTACGAAGACGACAAGAGTCTCAGTGCTCAGCTGACCTTCGGCACCGCGTTCGCGGACGGCCGCGGCCATTTCCTCATCTCGGGCGAACACACGCACAGCGATGGCATCGACGGTACCGAAGGGCGGCCGTGGGCGAGATTGCCCGCAGCCGTCATCGTGAATCCGAATTACGGTACGGGTGCCGGCCAGAGTACCAGTGTTCCGCAATATCTCGTTCGTCGCGATCTCGGTCTGGTCGCCGGTACGCCGGGCGGCATCATCACGACCGGGTCGCTCAGGGGCACGTATTTCGGGCCGAATGGCACCGTGCTCAGCGGTTACGACTTCGGCACCAACGTCGGCAACAATTTCCAGGAGGGCGGCGATTGGGAATATTCGCGCATCGAGAACGGCATCGATATCGCGGGCAGTGTCGAGCGCAATGTCGGTTACCTGCGCACCAGCTATGACCTGACCGACAACGTCAACGCGTACATCGAAGGCCAGTATTCGCAGACTCGTACCACGAATACCGCCAATCCGAACCGCCGCCTGGGCAACAACACCATCCGTATCGATAACGCCTATCTTCCGGAATCGCTGCGCCAGCAATTGCTCGCGGCCGGTGAAACGAGCTTCAGGATGGGCACCACCAATGCCGACATGGGGCGCTTCAAAGGCGATTACCGCCGCTCCCTGTACCGCGTAGCCGCCGGCCTCGATGGCACGTTCGACGCCTTGGGCACGAGCTGGAAATGGGACACCTATGTCCAACACAGCGAAACCACACTCGAGCCGCGCACCTACAACAACGGGATCACGCCGAACTACCTGAAGGCGATCGATTCGGTCATGGTCAACAACGTTCCGACCTGCCGCGTGAACGCGGACGCGGATCCCTCCAACGACGATCCCGCCTGCGTGCCGTACAACCCGTTCGGTATCGGCGTGAACGATCAGAACCAGCTCGGTTACGTGTTGGGCGTTTCCTACCGTCATGAAGTGTTGCAGCAGGACGTCGCTGCGTTCAACGTGGGCGGCGAGCCGTTCAGCTCGTGGGCCGGTCCGGTGTCGCTCGCGGTCGGCGCCGAACACCGCATCGAAAAGGTCTCGGGCTGGGCCACCGAGCGCGACGAGGCGACCCAGTTCTTCGCTGGCAACTACCACGCGACCCAAGGCAAGTTCGACGTCACCGAAGCCTACGTTGAAACGGTCGTGCCGCTGGCCCGCGATCTGAAAGCGGCACAGGAGCTCGATCTGAACGCGGCCGTACGTGCGACCGACTACTCGACCTCCGGCTACGTGACGACATGGAAAGGCGGGTTGACGTGGCGGCCGATCGAAGATGTCCGCTTCCGCTTTACGCGCTCACGCGACATTCGCGCGCCGAACCTTGGCGAGTTGTTCACGGGCGGTCAGTCGGGTTCGGGTGGAACGTTGCAGGATCCCTTCCGCGCCACCAACGGCATTCCCGAGCTGCGCACCCAGGCGTTCTCGACCACCAAGGGCAATCCCAATCTCAAACCCGAAGAAGCGGACACCACGGGGTTTGGCGTGGTGCTGGCGCCGCGATTCCTGCCGGGGTTCCAGATGGCGATCGACTATTACAACATCGACGTCGAAGGTTCGGTGCAGGCGCCGGGCGCGCAGAAGGTGGTCGATCTTTGTTTCCGGGGCAACGCGACGCTGTGCCAGGCCATCACTCGTGAGCCGCCGGCGCCGGGCGATCCGTTCTCCGTCGGTCAGATCTTCGAGGTGATCACGCAGCCGCAAAACCTGATCGGCCAGAAAGCCAGCGGCATCGATGTCGAAACCAGCTACCGTTTCCCGCTGTCCAGCATCGCCGGCTCCTGGGGCGGTGACATGGTGATTCGCGCCATGGCCAGCCGCGTCCTGAAGCTCGAAACCAAGGATACCGACGGCACGACGTACGACGGCAACGGCGTCGTCGGCGGTTGGGGTGCCATTTCGCCGTTCGCCGGCCTGACTTCACCGAAGCTGCGCGGCTTCCTGTCGCTCAGCTATCAGGGCGAGGCGATCACGGTCACGACCATCGTTCGTTATACCGGTCCCGGGGTGTACGCCAACGGCTTCATCGAATGCAGCACCGATTGCCCGGAATCCACCACTGCGGCGCCGACCATCGAAGACAATGACATCGCCGGCATGACGACGCTCGATCTGTCCGGCTCCTATAAATTCGACAGCTTCGAGCTGTTCGGGACCATCGAGAACCTGACGAACCACCAGCCGCCGACCATTGGCGGTTCTCTCACCAATGCCTATTGGCAGGGGCAGGGCAATGCGGATTACGACCGGGTCGGTCGTCAATACCGGATGGGTGTCCGCGTCAAGTTCTGAAGAGACCGAAAGATGTCGATGTCCGATCAAGATTCGCCGGCTCGCACCGCGATGCATTTCAGGAGAGGCGCATACCCCAACGCGTGGGCCGCGGCAGATGTGCGGCGCTTGCGAGAGCTCGCCGGGCAGGGAATATCGCCGGGGCAGGCGGCCAAGCTGCTGCGTCGTTCCGAATCGGCGGTCCGCAACAAGGCCGGCCTGCACGGTATCTCTTTTCGGCGACAGGTGCAGTTCCAGTCGGGAGATTGAAGCACGCGAGGTCACGATCCGCCTGGCTGGAAGCGCTCGATCGGGACGACGATGTGATCGCGTCGCTGTGGCGAGCCGAGCTGTGGTTGCGCAACGGCTTCGTATTCCCGCCGGCGTTCATCGAATATGAGAAGGCGCGCCAACTGGCTCCGCACGATCCCTGGGCGAGCGAGCGCGCTATCTCGGCCTGTGGTGCTGTACTTCCACCCGAACATGCCGCGCTTCGAGCCGGACACGACGCTCCAGGTCAACGGCACGAATACCGGCCATTCGCGTGCGTTCCCGCGTTCATCCGAGGCCGCGCGAATCGCCTCGCGAAGACTGCTTACGATCTATCCCCTCGGGCATTGCACCTCGAGCGCCTGACTGCAACAGGTCGAGTTGCTCTTGCAGGGCGCCCTTGCGATCGAGCGGCGCGATGGTCAGTAAATCTTCGAGCGCGGCGCGCATGCGGCGCGCGATTTGTGGCGAGCCGGCGCCAGCCATGCGGATCTCGTCGAACGCGAGGTGAACGTAGTCATCCCAGGTCATGATTCGAGTCACCAGTCGTTCGATATCGTTGTCGTCGCGATATCGGCCGTCGGGAAACGGGCGCGGCACCAGCTGACGCAAGCAGTCGTGCAAGCGGTCGATGGCTTGTACCGCCGTCGTAGGATCCAGAAAGGGGGAGTCGGACAGGGATCGCTCGGCGATGTCGACCAGCATGCGCAACCCATACGCCATGTCCTGATCGAGCGTGCGTTCGAAACCAATATCGACGCAGCATAGGGCCGCTTCCGTATCCAGCCTCTCCGGCGACCCTGCCACTTCGAACAGCGGCGCGCCGGCGGGTACGAATTCACCCAGCGCGGGCAGCAATGTGAGTACGCAATCACCGGCCTCGGCGATATGCACGAGCGCACGATGGTCGACTTGAGTGATGACACCGGAGTGGGGTGCCACTATCGTCGGACGTTTGAAGCTGCGAGCCTGGCCGGCATCCGGATAGAGCGTGTCGAGCAGCTTGCGGGTGTCCGCGCCCACGAGCTCGATGAGAGCCGACACCCGCAGCTTGCGACCGATGTGATTCACATACCAGACCAGCACCATGATACTGACGACGACGAGCACGAATGCAACGAGCACGGCGAGCCCGGGCACGGTGCCGGCTCCGTCCGTTTGCACTTCTCGAAGCGTCAGCATCGCGTGCGCGAACGTTCCCACGAAGACGCCGATCGCGAGCTGACTGGGTTTGTCCTGCAGGATGCGCTGGACGATTCGTGGGGAGAATTGACCCATCGCGAGCTGCACGACGACCATCGTGACGGTCAGGACCAGGGCGGCGAGGCTGACCATGGACGCCGCTACCGTTCCCAGGATTTCCAACGCCGCGTCGGGGCCGCCGCTGACCCATTCGGGAACCAGGCGATAGTCGAAAGCCCGATCGATCGCGATGGTGCCGAACGACACGCACACGCCGGCGATCACACACATCGCTGGAACGAACCACAATGCCGTCGACAGGCGGGAGAATCGTCGAGCACGCCGCACGGTCGCTGCCAGATTCAAGGAAGGTATGGCTCTAAGTCTCGGACACTCGCTTTGGATCCCGGTAGAACAAAGGAGGGACAAACGCGCTGCGAGTGTCAGCGCCGCAATGCTGTGCGCATTTTCACCACCGCAGGCCGTGAATCGAATGTTCGCGCCATGGGCAATCGTCACGACGAATGCCGGACCGGCGGCTGTTGTGTTTGTTTCTTTTCAGCCGTTGACGGTCGGCTCGCTCACGTCCCGTCGTGCGCTGTCACGCTCACCGTAGGCAGGAAGCGGGGAGGCTTGCGCGCCTTGGTGGCTTGCTCGAAGGAATACGCCAGTTCGATCAGGCGTGCCTCGCTCCAGGCCGCTCCCATGAAAACGATACCGATCGGCAAGCCGAAACTTTCACCCATCGGTACGGTGACGCTGGGGGTGCCTGCGACGGCTGCCGCTCCATAGCCGGCGCCGACGAAGTGGTCGCCTAGCACGACATCGGTTAGCCACGCCGGCGCGGTGGCCGGTGCTATCAAGGCGTCGAGCTCGTGCTTGCCGAGCGTGGCTTCGATGCCTTCGGTTCGGGCGAGCCGTCGCGCCTTCAGGCGCTGTTCGTTGTATTTCGGGTCGGCGAGCGAACCTTTCGCCTGGGCCTGCTCGAATAATTCCTGCCCGAAAAATGGCATCTCCGCCGCGGCATTGTTCCGGTTGAATTCCATGATCTCGGCGAGCGACTTGACCGGTGCGTCGGCGGCAGCGAGGTAGTCGTTCAGACCGGCCTTGAATTCGTACAGCAGCAGTTCGGTCTCCGCTTCATCCCACTGTCCGGCCGTGGCGATCTCGGCATCGATCACCTCGGCGCCCGCCGCCTTGATCGCGCCGATGGCGCGTTCGAACGCCTGGTCCACGTCGGGATGAAAGCCGGCCGACTTGCGCAGGACGCCGATGCGAGCCCCTCGCAGGCCATCCTTCTTCAGATGAGTTTGATAGTCGAACTGCGTGTCGCCAGGCAATGCAGCGGACGCGCGGTCGCTGGCGTCGGCACCTGCAATTGCCGAGAGCAGGACGGCGGCATCCGCAACGCTGCGCGCCATCGGGCCGGCGGTGTCCTGACTCTGAGAAATGGGAATGATGCCACTGCGGCTGACGAGCCCGACCGTCGGCTTGATGCCCACCAGGCCGGCGACGGAGGAGGGGCAGATGATGCTGCCATCGGTTTCAGTGCCAATTCCGGCCGCAGCCAGGCTCGCTGCGATGGCCGTGCCCGTGCCGGAGCTGGAACCGCAAGGATTACGATCCAGTGCATAGGGATTCCTGGTCTGTCCGCCGCGACCGCTCCAGCCGGAGGTCGAGCGCGTCGAGCGGAAGTTCGCCCATTCGCTGAGATTGGTCTTGCCGAGGATCACCGCGCCTGCTTCGCGCAGCTTGCGAACCAGGAAGGCATCGGACTTGGGGCGATGATCCGCGAGCGCGAGCGAACCCGCCGAATTCACCATGGGAGTCGCATCGATATTGTCCTTCACCAGGATCGGCACGCCGTGCAAAGGGCCGCGCACCTTGCCTGCCCGTCGTTCATCGTCGAGCGCGCCGGCTTCCTCGAGCGCATTCGGATTGAGCTCGACCACCGAGCCCAGCAGCGGGCCCGCGTCATCGATTTCGGCAATCCGGTCGAGATAGGCCTGGGTCAGCTCGCGGCTGCTCAACTGGCCGCCGGCCATGCGTGCTTGCAGGGTCTCGATGTCGGTTTCCGCAAAGACGAAATCGCCCGGTATGGCCGGTGTTGCCGCGGCCTCGGTCTGGACGTGAGCCGGCGGCTTCGGGGTGCACGCAGCCAAAAGAACCGGCAGCGCAAGCAACAGCGTCAGACGCACGATGGCTCCCTCGTTGTTTTCGGTGATACACCATACTGCATCCTCGTGCAGGCGAGAATGGCCGGTCGCGCCGGTCGTCGCTTCGAGGTGTGCCTCCGCACCGGCGCTCTGTTTCAGCAAACATCGCGCTCAGCCGGCACGAGAAGATGCGCGGGATTCGACCCCGATGCAAAAATAAATTCACTTTTATCTAAATAACGAATGAAAAAGATTAATGAGTTTTAGTACGTTGAGAGTCGGTCTATATCTCGAAGCTGAGGTTCACTGGCGCCGCGGCGAAAGATTTGAATCTCGATATCGAGAATTCATGGCTGTTTTTCTCTTATAACAAGTCGGATGCAGGGGGATCTTGTTTGAATACTCGAATGACAGCTGCTGGTCAGCGTTCCGACGTCGCCGTTTCGGTGCGACGTGCATTGAAAGGTTCCGGGTTCCTGGTGGGATTGGCAACCGTGTTCATCACCGGGGCGGCGACGGCGCAGGACGCCCCCGCACCCCAGCTCGAGGAGGTAACGGTCACGGGTTCGCGCATTTCGCGTACCGATGGTTTCGAAGCGCCGACGCCAGTGAGTGTCATGAATGAGGACACCCTCAAGGCCATGGCGACCACGACCATTTCGCAGTCCGTGATCCAGATGCCGCAGTTCTCCGGCAGCCTGACCTCGAGCAATCTTTCTTCGAACGTGGGTACAGGCACCGCCGGCGCGAACCTCCTGAACCTGCGTAACCTCAACGCGAACCGCACGCTGGTGCTGTTCGACGGCAAGCGCCTGGTGCCCTCGGTCGTCGGCAGTGGCGCCAACGCCGGCGCGGTGGATACGAACTCCATTCCCGGTGAGCTCGTGCAGCGGGTGGAAGTGGTGACGGGCGGTGCATCCGCGTCCTACGGTTCCGACGCCGTCGTTGGCGTGGTGAACTTCGTTCTCAACAAAGACTACGTCGGCAACAAAGTCACGGTCCAGGGCGGCCAGTCCGAGGAGGGCGACGGCGAGACTTTCAGGATGGCCCTGACCCACGGCAGCGAGTTTGCCGATGGCCGCGGCCATCTGTTGCTGGCGGGTGAAATGACCGAGGACGACGGCGTCTTCGGTACGTACCGGAAGTGGGCGGACAAGGCCAACTGGCAGATCATGGCCAATCCAGCCTATACAACCACGAACGGTTTGCCCAAGTACATCATTGCGCCCAATGTCGGTCCGGGCAACGGAACGTATGGCGGCCTGATCATCAATTGCCGGCTCAACGGCTCGAGCACGAATCTGAACGCGAACCCCGGCCCCGGCGCTCGCTGTCCCGAGGGATTGCAGGGGGTCCAGTTCGTCCAGGGAGGCGCTACCGCGCCTTTCAACTTCGGCCAGTTCGTCAACAACAACCCGGGCACGACCATGCTGGGAGGAGACTGGCAGGAGGCGCGTATCGATCAGACCACGAGCATCGCTCTGCCGCTCGCGCGTCGCAATCTGTTCGGTCGTGTGAGCTATGACATCACCGACAACACCAATGCCTACGCGGAGGTGAGCTGGGCCAACACCTATTCGCACAACCGCTGGGTGGTGCCCAACCTCAACAATGGCGGCACCGGCGCCACGATCCGCTCCGGCAATCCGTTCATTCCGGCGGACCTGCAGGCGTACATGACTGCCAACAACGTTTCGCAGTTCACGGTCGGAACGTTCAATGGCGACATGTCGCCCTTGCAGGGTATCAACGAGCGCGAGACCCGGCGCGGCATGCTGGGTCTGGAAGGCAGCTTCGATTTCATCGGCACCAACTGGAAATGGGATGCCTACGGCGGCTACGACCAGACCAACATCATCTCCAAAACGCCGGGCGATGCGATCACGGCGAACTGGATCGCTGCCACGCAGGCCGTCCGTGATGCCAATGGCAACATCGTCTGCGATCCGAACTTCTTCGCCCAATTGACGGCAACCAATATCGCCAGAGGGGCTGCTCCGCCGCAACCGGGCTGTGTGCCCTACAACCCCATGGGCCTGGGGGTGAACAGCCAGGAAGCCATCGATTATGTGTCCGCCACCGGCTGGTCGAACATGACGGTTCGGCAGTACCAGGTGGGTGCGAACATGAGCGGCGAGCCGTTCTCCACCTGGGCGGGCCCGGTATCCGCTGCGTTCGGTGCCGAGTACCGCAGGCAGTGGGTGGACGGCAAGGTCAGCGACCTCGACCAGGCGAACGCCTTCTTCGCCGGCAACTACAAGGCCACGGACGGTTCGTATAACGTGAAGGAAGGTTACCTCGAGACCATCGTCCCGCTGATGCGCGATCTGCCATTCGCGGAAGCGGTGGATTTCAACGCGGGTGTTCGTGAGACCAGTTATAGCGTTTCCGGCGACGCCACCACCTGGAAGGTGGGCGCCAGCTGGACGCCGGTGTCGGATGTTCGCTTCCGCTGGACCCGTTCGCTGGACATTCGCGCCCCGAATCTGGGCGAGATGTTCAACCCGGGCGTCGTCGGCACGGGTAACACCGTCGACCCGTTTGCCGGGGCGTTGGATGCCAACGGGCTGCCGACGGGAGCCGCGTACTTGCTCCAGTCCACTACGCCAGGCAGCACTGCGCTGAGGCCGGAACGAGGCTATACCACCGGCGTTGGCGTGGTCTTCCAGCCGCGCTTCATCCCCAGGTTCAACATGTCGGTGGACTACTACGACATCGTGATCAAGGACGCCATTTCATCGTTCGGCAACGGCACCATCCTGCAGCAGTGCTTCAACCACTACCGGGACACGCGCACGCTGACGGGCAACCCGTTCTGCGACATGATCGAGCGTGAAGGGCCGCCGACGACGAACGGTGTGTTCAACCAGGTGTCGCTGATCACCGGCTCGCCGCTCAACCTCGCTGGCGTGAGTCAGAACGGTATCGACGTGAACGCCAACTACTCCATTCCCCTGCCGAAGGGCGAGTTGCGGTGGTTCGGCATGACCTCCTTCGTCATGCAGCTGAAGACCCAGGATCCGATCAACGGCGAGTTGAACGGCCGCGGCGTCATCGTCTCCGGTGGCGTCACGGGTATCAACGCCGGCACGAACATCGCGCCACGCTACCGTTACCTCACTTCGCTGACTTACGAGCTGGAGCCGGTGACAGTGACGTTGCAGATGCAAGGCATCAGCTCGGGCACATACGCCCGCGGCCTGCATGCCTGCACGAGCGATTGTCCCCCCGAGCAGCTGGGCGGGGCGGGCTTCACGACCATCAACATGAATCACATCGACTCCTACCAGGTGTTCCGGCTCAACATGAGCTACAACCTGGGCCGCTGGGGCGAGATCTTCGGGGTGATCGACAACCTGACCAACGAGGATCCGCCGATGATCGCCGGCAGCTTCGGTGCCGGCTATTACCAGGGACAGTCGAACGTGGACTACGACCGCATCGGCCGGCGGTTCACTCTCGGCTACCGCGGCTCGTTCTAACGAGAGTCGGGACGGTACGAAGCGGGGACCGGGCAATCCGGTCCCCGCTTTTTTTTTGCCCTCATGAGATTCTGCTGGACGGCCAGCTGCGGTGCGCCGTGATATCCGCGCACAGCAACACTCGATGTGACAAATGACCGGCGTCGCGACGGCTCCACGCTCGTGGATTTGTCAAATGGGGGCTGTCGATCGTGCCGACGGGCGCGGCGCTGGAAGCGCATCTGTATGGGCCGAGTCGCGCGGTCGGCTTCGTGCGTCCCGGACAGAAGGTGCTGTGCGCTACCAGGCTTATCCCTATCAGAAGTCTCGCGATGATCGCTGGATATTACGGCTCCGAGTCCGATCTGGGCGACCTGCGTCGACATCTCGCCATCTCCCTCAAAGGTGTCAATCTCAAGGACCTGATGAGCATGGCCGATCGAATCGGCTTTGCCACTCGACCCGTGCGTCTCGAGCTCGATGAGTTCGCGCAGCTCAAGACGCCATGCATCCTGCACTGGGACCTGAATCATTTCGTCGTGCTCGATGAGATCAGCGGCGATCGCGTCGTCGTGCACGATCCCGCTGTCGGTGTGCGGCGCTTGCCGCTGCCCGTGGTGTCCCGCCACTTCAGCGGCATTGCGCTCGAGCTCACGCCGGTCGGCGGCTTCGACGCGGTGAGAGCGGGGCCGCGCCTCGGCATGCGCTCGCTGCTCGGTCGGATGATCGGTGTGAAGCGGACGCTCGTGCAGCTGTTCCTGCTCGCGCTCGCGATCGAGCTGTTCTCGATCGTGAGTCCGCTGTTTCTGCAATGGGTCGTCGATCACGCGCTGGTCACGGCCGATCGCGATCTGCTGCTGACGTTGGCACTGGGCTTCTCGCTGCTATTGCTGCTCAAGGTCGCCATCTCGGCGATGCGCGGCTGGATGCTGATCGCGATCGGCGCGACGATGAGGATCTACAAGCGAACGACGCTGCGCCAGCACATCGACGCGAAGCCTCCTGGTTACTTCCGGACGCTGGTCGCGTTGCTCGAGCGGCGGCAGCAGGTATCCCTCTTCTTCGCCGAGCATGAGGGCAAGCGACTCGCGGCCGCGCTCGTCGTTTACTTCGGCCGCAGGGCGACGTATTTCTTCGGCGGCTCGCTGGCGCTGAAACGGCCTGTAATGGCCCCGTACTTGTTGCATTTCGAAATCATGCGGCGCGCGCAAGCACGAGGCTGCGAGTGGTACGACTTATGGGGTGTCGCCCCGCAAGGCCACACGGACGACCCGTGGCAGGACATCAGCGTCTTCAAACGGAAGTTCGGCGGCGTCGAGGTGAGCTTCGTGCCGACGCTCGACTACATCTACGATCCGGCGGCGTACGAGCGCTATCTCCACAC
>NZ_CALFXI010000034.1 GCF_937958065.1 uncultured Steroidobacter sp. | reverse complement strand
CTCCGGACTCAGTCGAAATTCTCCGCCGAGCTGCGCGGCATCGCCACGATCGCCGGTGGTGAGCTCTGCTGCGAGCGAAGCACGATCGCCGTAGAGATAACGGCTGCCAACGGTGAATGCATCGTTGTCGACGTAAGCCTCATCGTGATCGAGCGTGAGTTGTGCCTGTCCATACAGATCGAGCGACGTGCCGAATCGGTGCGTGTAGCGCATCGCGCCGAGCACGCCGGCCGCATCTACAACGGCATCGCTCTGTTGCACGCGCCGAATCTCGCCGCTCAATGAGTTCGCCTCGTCCAGGCGCCACTCGAGCGTTGTCTGCGCCTGGTCGAGCGTGTCGGCGCCTCGTTCGGCCGTGCTGAACCGGGTGTACAGGCTCAAGGCAGTTGTCAGATCGCCGAGGATTTCCGCGCCTTGTTCTTCCACGGACTGGCCGGTTGGATAACGGTTCAGCGAATAACCGTCATCCACCTCACGCCACCAGGCGGCGGCTGTCCAGTTCTCGTTCGTCCAGCCCAGCTCTTTCAGGTTCGCACGCGTTTCAACGGACTTCGCGCTGCCCTCGCGCGCTCCCTGGACGGCGAGTTGCGCGAACGTGAAACCGCCGTTGTCGGAGAAGAACACGGGCGAGCTGAACGAGTCGGTCTGCACGTACTCCGCTTTCAGGTAGGTCCCCTTGCCGGCCTGCAGGGTCAGATCAGTGCCGGCGATCGTGTAGTCCTCGCCCGCGCGATTCTCGTCGACGTAAGTCACACCGACGCCGAGGTGGTCGGAGAGCCACGTTTTCGTACGCAGTCCGCCGGTGAGCTGGTCGCTGTCGAAAGCGGAGGGCACCCACTCGTAATCGACGACCAGCCGCTGTTGGAGGCCGTCGAGTGGAGTGTCGCGGGTCAGCGTGGCGACGTTCTGGCGGGTGAATTGCGCCAGGGGGCGCGTCAAGAGAATGCGCCCCTGCAGCTCGTCGATTTCATAGTCGGTGCCACGTTGCAGAGCAATGCGGCCTTCGACACGCCCTGTCGTTGGATCGCGCGTCTCGAGCACGACGCTATCCGATCCGGGCAGGATGTCGGTATGTCGCAGGTAATAGAGACTTCCCCCAGTGCCGACGAGCTCATTGTGACCGGGCGCGGTCTCTGCCTGTGACCCGAACGCACGCAACTCGGTGCGGGCGTCGCCCCAGGCGTTCGTTTCCTGCGACCGCCAGTCGAGCGCTGCGCCATACAGCGAACGCACGTATTGAGCGTATTCGGTCCCGACCAGGCCCGTGGCGTAGTTGCCCCACAGCGCCTGGTTCTTGTCCCAATCCACACGCACGTAGAATCGACCCATGGTGTCGACATCGCGATAGACAGTGGAATCGTCGCCGTAGGTCGGATAATAGAGGTCCGGATCCAGGCGACGGAACACGTCCGACGGATAGGCATCGCCGAAATCGTCGAACAACCGTTCGAGATCGCGCTCGGTCGTATCGGCGTGGGCCGTGATCAAGTACTTGCCCCGCAGCTTGGCTTTGCCATAGAACGCGAGGCGGCCATCGCTGATGAAATCGTCCTGCCGCCGACTGTCGTTCGCGAACAGTGCGGTTGATCCGCTTACGCTGGAGCCGCTCAGAGTCACATCGGCGAGGCCGGTCGCGAAGAAATAACGACCGGTGACATCGACCTCCAGCAAGTGATGAGCATCCGGCACGCCCTCGCGGCTCGTGTCCGCAACTCCGATGTCGAATCCGTGGCGACCGATGGGCAGCAGGTATTCGGCCACGAACTTGCGCTCGTAATCGAGCGGATAATCTTCGCCGTTGATCGTGAGCGCGAGATTGTTCGGGATGTCACGACCTCGGATGCGAACGCGTGAGCCGCGAACAGGAATGTTCTGTTGGCGCAGTCCGCTGTCCGCGAACACGCTGTTCAACAGGCTGTTCTTCACCGCCTCCTGCACGCTCAGCCCGACAGCTGAAGTACCGCGCGCGGCAGCGTGCAGTGCCCGGCGACTGCGTTCGGCGTCTTGGGGTGCGACCAACTGGATCCGCTTCGGAAAGGTTTCGTCGAATGTGCCATCGTCCGCATAGGCTCGCAGCACGTACACCAGCTCGTCTCCGGCTCGCCACGCGTGCGCGTCCGGCAGTTCGTCACTCCACGAAATCTCTCCCAGGGCCGCGACGCTTGCGCGAAGCGTGGCGATCGGCTCGATCAGATCGGCATCGCTATCGCGATACAAAGCGATCTCGTAGTGATCGACGAAGGCGGAGTAGTTGCTACGTATGAAGAACTGCACGGGTTCGAGAATGCGTCCGCGATCGAACGCGACGAAGGAGTGCGCGGAGATCGACAACTCCGGCTGCCCCAGGTCGGGATCTTCAGTAGCCCAGATCACGCCGCCATCGGGTAACGCAACCGAGAACTTGCCGGCGACCGTTGCCTTGCCGGGTGGCTCCAGCACCACGGTCGCGCGGCGGTCGGGCTGCAACGCTTCGGACGAGGAATGTCGATTCGTTCCCTGCGTGACCGTTTCGCTGTAGCTGCGTGTGCGCAGCCGGAACAACAAACCATCCGCATCGGTGCGCGTGGATCCCTCGCAATCGAGCGTTCCTTCGTTCTCCTCGCGGGGCTCGCTCTGAGACTGGCCGGTGGCCTGCGTCGCAACGCCCGCGAGCAGGCTGATGAGCGCATAAGTCGACAGCTTCACTTTCATCGACTCCCTTCCTGGCTCGTGGCGTCGATCGGTGCGGCCGGATCGGCGTTGGATTCAACGCGTACTTTCGCGCGCACCTCCGCGCTCAAACGTTTGGCAAGGGCCTCGTATACCGATTTCGCTCGGCGCAATCCGAGAGCCGTGTTGTACTCGTACGAGGCGCGTACGTCTGTATGCCCGACGATCAGGATCGTGCCGCCGTCCGCGGCTTCCAGCGTGGCTGCGATTCTGTCCAACAGCGGTTCGAACTCCGGCCGGATGGCCGAGCGGTCGGTGTCGAACAAAACGGTGCCGAGCCGTGTCCCGCCCGCACCGATGCTCGCAAACAGCGAATCTGGATCCTCGACCTTGCCGCGAACACTGATCGTGACGTTGTCGCCCACCGCGTCATCGAGCAGGCCGAGCAACCCATCCTTGACTGCGACCGCACGCGCGAACGCCAGCGCTTCGATTCCGGCGTTCGCCTGGATCACGATCTCGCCGCCGCCGTGCTCGTGGATTTTCGCCGCCATGCGTTCGAGCACCGGTTTGTAACGATCTCGAACGACAGCGCTGCCCGGCGCAAAGATCACTTCGCCCAGCTCCAGCTCGATCGTGTCGGCACGTTGCAGCCGCTGCGTGGGCAACGCGACGCCCCAGTCGAATCGCACGGGCAGTCCGGGAGTGATCCGACGCACGCGAGGGTTGTCCGTCGTGAGCTCGACACCCGGCGGCAGCGTCGCCGGATCGACTTTCAGGATGAAGTTGCGGCCGCGCTCGGCGGGCCCGCCGCCCACGCCGACGAGATGGAAGCGCCCGAACTGATCGGTCTCCATCAACAGCCCGTCGACGGACGCGATCCGTACGCCTGGAATGCCGCGCTCGTCGATCCCATCGTTGCTAACGATGTAGTCGACTACGTAGCCCTGTTGGTCGTGAGCGACGCGTCGTTCCACTCGAGGCGCGGCGGCGTTCAATCCCTTGGCTGCTTCACCGTGCCGCTCGATCAGAGTGCGGCCCATCGCATCCATTCGTACCGTCACGCCTTGCGCGTTCGTCAGCACGAAATCGTTCGTGAATGTTGGCTCGAGCAATCGCTGGCGAATGACGACGACATGCGGTGGATCGGCTTCCGACTGACGCGCGGCGATCGTGCCGAGCTGGAGACCGTGCAACAACGGCGCACTTGCATCACGGACAGCGTCGTGCCCCGAGCCGCGATCCACAGTGGTCGAGTGCGGAACATACACATCGGAGGCAAAGCCACCCTGGATGTGCACGTCGCTCAGCACGGCGCTGTCTTGCCAACCGTCGCGGTCGCGATCGTCGAACACCGTGCCGAAGATCAGGCTTTCATCGGTCAACGGATCGGCCACGATTTCGACCTGGGCGCTGGCAACCGCGGAGATCGGTTGGCCGGTGCGGGAGGACAACACCTGCGCGTTGTTGACGTGAACGCCAGGACGGACACCGGCGCCGACGCGCATCAAATACTCGATCGTCGCGCTGGCGCCGAGCGGTACGTCCACGCCACTGAAGCGTAGGGGATTGTGACTCTCCACTCGCGCGTCGTTGTCGGCATCCGCGATCTGTAGCGAGCCGTCGACGAAGCTGAAGCCGGGGGCGGGTGTGTCGAGGATGCTGCCGTTCACCAGATCGGAGCTGCCGACGTTGCTCACGACCAGTGTGTATCGGACCAGGTCGCCGAGTCGCACCCGTCGAACCGCGGCGCTCTTCAGCAAACGGATTTCGGGCTCGGCGCGCAGCGGATTGCTCGTCGTGCAGGAGCTGCAGATGCCGACACTGGGGACCACCGTGTTGGAAACGGCATCGATTGCCGACGCGTCCACCGTGGCCGTGTAACTCACCGAGTAGCTGCCTGCCGGCGTGCCGGCCGGTAGCGTGAATATCAATGTCGGGGCACCGGTCGTATCGGCGCTGTAGGTGCCAGGTGAAGTCACCGAATCGAATCTCAGACCGGCGCCCAACGTATCGGTCAGCGTCAGCGCTCGACCCAAGGCGCCACCCGTGATTGTGGCCCGCAAGGTATAGGCGATGGTGTCGCCAGCGCCGACTTCAGCATTGCCGCGGTCGGAGGATTTGGAGGTCTCGATGTTCGGCTGATCGGGCGGCAGGCGTGTCGAGTCCTGCGCCGAGACGGCGGGCCCGGAAGGCGGCGTTCCCTGGACTGTCGCCGTGTTGTCGATGAATCCGGCCGCGACGTCGGCTGCGGTGATGGTGTAAGTCGCCGAGCATGTCATGGTGGCGCCCGCATCCAGTTCCGAGTCGGGGCAAGTGACGGGCGAAAGCCCGGGCAGAGGATCGCTCACCGCCACGTTCGTCAAAGGCACGTCGCCGGTGTTGGTGACGAGGAATCGATATGTCACGGCCGTGCCCACCGTCAGCGGGTTCGGGCCGCTCGCGCTCTTGGCCAACGCAATCGCCGGTGATTGCAACGGCGGCACGCTCGCGGAGTCCTGTGCGGAGACCGGCGGCCCCGATGGCGGCGTGCCTTGCACGGTGGCGGTGTTGTTGATGGTTCCTGCAACGACGTCCGCCGCAGTCACTTGATAGCTCGCGGTGCACGTCATGCTGGCACCCGCGTTCAACACAGTGCCCGGGCAGACAACAGGCGAGAGCCCTGGCAGTGGATCGGTGACCGTGACGTTCGTCAGCGGCACATTGCCCGTGTTGAGGACGAGGAACTCGTAGTTGACCGTCGCGCCCGCGCTCAGCGGATTGGGACCGCTGCCGGACTTCTCGATGCGGATGCTCGGCAACTGCGCTGGAGGCAGGCTCGCCGAGTCTTGTGTCGACACTGACGGG
>NZ_CALFXI010000033.1 GCF_937958065.1 uncultured Steroidobacter sp. | reverse complement strand
GGACGTGCGGTGAGGAGCGCAGTGCGCTCCGGCCGTGCCCGGTGCCGGGAGGAGACACCCCGCCCTGGCGCTGCCAAGCCACCGACGCGTCTCTTATCCGGCCGCGACATCGACAGTGGCACCACCGCGTATCCGACCCAGCCAGCATCGCAACTCAAACGTCTGCGATACACGCAGCGGGCGATATTTCTAACCAGGCACAACCTGCACCGGCACCCCAAGCCGCCGCCCGAGATCTCGTGCCGCTCTCGCCAGGTCTTCGGGCCCGCGCACAGCGACAGTTACCTGCGAACGGAGAGAAGCATCGAGCCCCTGGAACCATGCGTCCGCCAGTTCCACCACCGTTCCGTCGTAACAACCCGGCAGCCCGATGTCGCTCGCGAGCCGGCTCGCAATGCCGAACTCTTCCAACGCTGGAATCGCCGCAATCACGCCGGCAGGGATGCCGGGCACGAGGATGGTTGAAGGGCGGGGCTTGAAGGAGAACGAGCCGGCGCCGCCGAGCAGCACCAGCAGCGGCGATCTCTCATCCGCTCGATGCATCTCGTTGGCGGCGCGAATGACCGCCGCGTATTCCGAGTCCGTGCCGATCAGGAGGCGCACGACTCACCTGCAAAGATCATTGAAACTGACGGCGTGCCTGCACGTTGCGGGCGATGGTTGCGAGTACCGCCATGCGCACGGCGACGCCGTTGGTCACCTGGCGCTGGATCACCGACTGCGGACCGTCGGCCACTTCACTCGCGATCTCGACGTCACGATTCATCGGACCAGGGTGCATGACGATGGCGCCGGCGCGTGCCTTGGCCATGCGCTCGGCGGTGATGCCGAACGTGCGGTGATAAGTCACTTCGTCCGGAATCGCCGAAGCAGCCATGCGCTCGCGCTGGATGCGCAGCGCCATCACGACATCGACGCCGCTGATTGCTTGGTCGATATCGCTGAAGCGCGTCGCGCCTTTGAACTCATCCTTGCCCGGCATCAAATCTTCCGGCGCGGCGATGCGCAGCTCTGCGACGCCGAGCGCCGTGAACGCGTGCCACGCGGAACGGGCGACGCGCGAGTGGCTGATGTCGCCGGCGATCAAAATCTTGAGCTTGCTGAAGTCGCCCTTGGTCTGCCGCACCGTGAGCGCATCGAGCAGCCCTTGCGTCGGATGTGACAGATGCGCCTCGCCCGCATTCAAGATACAAACATGCGGCGCGACGTGCTTCGCGACGTACGCCGGCAGACCCGGCTCCGCATCTCGCATCACGAGAATGTCGGCCTGCATGGCCTGCAGCGTGTAGATCGTATCGAGCACCGTCTCGCCTTTGACGCGCGAAGACGATTGCATGTCCAGGTTGACTACATCCGCACCCAGCCGCTGTGCCGCCAGCTCGAACGACACACGCGTGCGCGTGCTGGGTTCGAAGAACAGATTGGCGACGGTGTGTCCGGCCAGCGTCTGATCGCGAGCCGCGAGCTCGCCGGGGTTGCGTGCATAGAACTGGGCCAGGTCGAGCAGGGCGAGGATTTCATCGCGGCTCAGGCCGTCCAGGGTGATCAGATGTCGCAGCCGCCCTTCGGGGTCGCGCTGCACGTGGGCGCTGTTGTCGGTACTCATAGTCGGGGCGGGATTGTAGCCGCGCCGCCCCCTCAGAGCACGTTCTCCGCCGCGCCCGGATTTTCCAGCCACTGCTCCAGCAAAATCCGGGCAGCGATCATGTCGACGTCGGCGTGGGTATTCCGGCGCTTCTTCATGCCCGAAGCGCGGGCATCGCGCAGCTGAGCTTCCGCTTCGCGCGAGCTCAACCTCTCATCCACCAACGCGACCGGCTTGTTGTAACGAGATTTCAACTCGGCCGCAAAAGAACGGCTGACGTCGGTGAGCAGCGTCGGTGTGCCGTCCATGTTCCAGGGCAGGCCCACGACGAACTGCGACGGTTGATATTCCTGCACCAGCTTCGTGATCGCCGGCCACGGCACCACATCGCCGCGTTCCAGAGTGGTCAGCGCGCGAGCGGTCCCGGTCAGCGTGTCGCCGCTGGCGACGCCGATGCGTCGGGTGCCGTAATCGAAGGCGAGAATGACCTGCGGGCTCAGGCGTGGCCCACCTGGTCGCTGATGGTGGCGAGATCGACGCCCAGCAGGCGGCCGGCGGCGCGCCAGCGTTGCTCGTAGGGCGTATCGAACAGAATGCGCTCGTCGCAGGGCGCGGTGAGCCAGGCATTCTGGGCCAGCTCGGTTTCCAGCTGGCCGGCGCTCCAGCCGGCGTAGCCCAACGCGACCAGCGCAGTGTTCGGGCCGCTGCCGCGAGCCATGGCGTTGAGGATGTCCGGTGAAGTCGTCACTTGCAGTCGGGGCGAGACCTGCCGGGTGTGTTCCCATTGGCCGCCGACCTGATGCACGACGAAGCCGCGGTCGGTTTGCACCGGGCCGCCCTGCAAGACCTGCTGGTGACCGAACACCCCGGGCGCCGTCGGCATTTTCAGCTGCTCGAACACGTCCAGCAGGCGCATCTGCAACGGCCGGTTGATGATGATGCCGAGCGCGCCGTCCGCGTTGTGCTCCCAGATGAACGTGACCGTCTGGGCAAAATTGCTGTCGGTCATCGCCGGCATGGCGATGAGGAACTGGTTGGTGAGATAGTCGCCGGCGGACATGGGCCAAGTATCCGGCGGCGCCCGCCGGGGCTCAAGCACGGGAGCTCATTTTTTACTGGCGCCGAGGAATTGCCACTCGTAGGCGAAGCGCAATTCCTGGTACTGCTTGCGCAGCTCGCTCGGGAACGGGTCGAACGGCGAGGCCAGGCGCAGGATGGACAGCGCCGCCTGGTCGATTTCCTTGCTGCCGCTGGAGCGACGGATCAGCGCCTCGCCCAGGGTGCCGTCGGCCTTCAAGGAAACTTCCAGCACCGGGTTGCCGGTCCGACCGTCGCGCGCGTATTGCGGGAAATTGAGGGTGCCCAGGCGCTCGACCTTGGTGCGCCAGGCATTCAGGTAGGGCGCCAGTCTGGATTCGCGCGTATTGGGCACGATTTCGAGCGATCCATCCGGACGTTTGCCGCGCAGGACCAGCGAGTTGTCGGTCGCGCTGGTCGCAATCGGGCGCGGCGCGGTCGGCGACAGCGCCAGCGGCACTTCGGCCTGTTGCGACGGATTGCTGTCACCGCTGCGATATTCGACTTCGCTGCGGTTGCCGCGGCTGCTGACGATTTCGGTGGACTTCTGACCGCGCACCGCTTCCTTGAACCGATCGCTGTTGCCGTCGGGCACGCCTTCCAGGTCGGCCATCACCGGCGAGGAGGTGGGATTCGCCGGCCGCACGCGCTCGTCGGTCGTGCCGCTGCCGCGCTGGCTGCGCTGAGCCAGATATTGAGCGTCCGGATTGTCGGCGGCGCGGGTGTCGTTACTGGTGAGCAACAGCACTTCCAGGGTCGGCGTGGGATTGTTGTCCGCGCGCGGTCCCGCGAACGTGATGCCCAGGATCACGATGCCATGAAACAACGCCGCCAGAAACAAAGTGGTGGTCAGCCGGTCGTTGACGGGAGCCTGGCCCTCCTGCAGGTCGCTGGCGAGGGCGCTGTCGTCGGGCTGAGCAGACGCATTCATGACAATCGCTTCTCTATCGCATCCATGAGCATGCCGGCGATCTGCGTGCCGAACTGCTTGTCCAGCTCACGCACGCCGGTCGGGCTGGTCACGTTGATTTCGGTGACGTAGCCGCCGATGACATCCAGGCCCACGAACAGCATTCCGCGACGCCGCAGCTCGGGCCCGATCTGAGCGACCAGCCAGCGGTCGCGGTCGTTCAGCTCGCGGCCCACACCCTTGGCGCCGGCGGCGAGATTGCCGCGATTGTCCGTGGCCGACGGAATGCGCGCGAGGGCGTAAGGCGCCGGCTCGCCATCGATGACCAGGATGCGCGAGTCGCCGCTCTCGACGATCTCCGGCAGATATTTCTGCACGATGGCGAAGCGCGTGCCGTACTCGGTCATGGTCTCGAAAATCACATTGGCGTTCTTGTCCTGTTGCTCGAGCACGAAGATCGAGCGGCCGCCCATGCCGTAGAGCGGTTTGCAGACGATGCGCCCGTGTTCCTTCAGGAATGCGTGCATGTCGGCCATGTCACGCGTGATCAGCGTCGGGGCGCAGCACTGCGGAAACCACGCGGTGTAGACCTTCTCGTTCATGTCGCGCAGGCCCTGCGGCCGGTTCACCACCAGCACGCCCGCCTCCTCGGCACGTTCGAGGATGTACGTCGTATAGATGTACTCCATGTCGAACGGCGGATCCTTACGCATCAGGATGACATCGAATTCGGACAATCCCCGCGCCTGGGATTCGCCCAGCTGATACCAGTCCTGCAGATCGTTCCTGACGGTGAGCGGCGCGAGCCGCGCCAGCGGCACGCCATCGCGCAGCCACAGATCGCGCTGCTCGGCGTACCACAGTTCCCAGCCGCGCTGCTGAGCCGCCAGCAGCATCGCCAGGGTGGTGTCCTTGGCCGGTTTGATCTCGGAGATGGGATCCATGACCACGACGACGCGGACAGGTTGCGACACAGTGTTTGGGTTGGGGGCGGACATGGGCATTTCACCTGGAAGTCGAGCGTACACATCACACGTCGATTCGCGGCGCGAGCGCTGTGTGACGGGCTTCATAGTATAGGAACGCGGGCGATGGCGGCCCTATAACCAATATGTTAAAAGTTCCGGCGGTTGTGCCCCCGGCAGCCAACGATCAGTGAGGGCTTGAGGAATTAGCGCGATGGAGAACTTAAGCGTGAGCCAGTCTGCCCGGCTGTCGGGCCTCAAAGTGCTGGTCATCGACGACAGCAAGACCATTCGCCGGACGGCCGAGACGCTGCTGTCGAAGGAAGGTTGCGAGGTGTTCACGGCGGTCGACGGTTTCGATGCGCTGTCCAAGATCGCCGACCATCAACCCGACATCGTGTTCGTCGACATCATGATGCCGCGCCTGGACGGTTATCAGACCTGCTCGCTGATCAAGCACAACAAGGTGTTCCGCTCCATTCCGGTGATCATGTTGTCGAGCAAGGACGGTTTGTTCGATCGCGCCCGCGGCCGCATCGTCGGCTCCGAGCACTATCTGACCAAGCCCTTCACCAAGGATGAGCTGTTGAACGCGATCGAAACCCACGTCGGCGCGGTGGCCCGGTAAGGGAACAGGCGATGCGCACAGCACAGGCCACGCGAACGGAGCAAGGTACGGCGGAGCAAGGTATGGCACTGATCCTCATCGTCGACGATTCGCCGACGGAAGTGCACGTGATGCAGAAGGCGCTGGAGCGCCACGGCTATCAGACGGCCTCGGCCGGCGATGGCGCCGAGGCGATCCGCAAGGCCAAGGAAATGAAGCCCGACCTGATTTTCATGGACGTGGTGATGCCGGGCGTGAACGGCTTCCAGGCGACGCGCAAGCTCGCGTCCGATCCGGACACCAAGGCCATCCCGGTGATCATGGTCACGTCCAAGGACCAGGAGACCGATCGCATCTGGGGCATGCGCCAGGGCGCCAGGGACTACCTGGTGAAACCCGTCTCGATGGAAAAGCTGATCGAGAAGGCCCAGGCCGCGCTGGCGGGCTGAGCCGAAGAGCCGAAACGACATGAGCGCCACCGCCACCCTCAAGTCGCTGCGAGAAAAGCCGTTCGATCTGCTGCGGGAGCTGGAGCGGCTGGCGCGCGTCGCGCTGACCGGCCAGGGCCGGGACGCGGCCGCCGAGCGCGAGTGGGTGGGCGTGGCATTCCGGTTGAGCTCGGAAAGTTTTCTGGCCGCGCGTGAAGAAACACGCGAAGTGCTGAGTTATCCGTCCGTTGTGACGCGCGTGCCGGGCGCGAAACCCTGGATTCGCGGCATTGCAAATGTGCGAGGTCAGTTGTTGCCGGTGGTCGATCTGCGCGCTTATCTAGGCGGCGGCATGACCAACACCAATCGCAGCACGCGCGTGCTGGTCGCGAATCACCGCGAAGTGCCGGCCGGTCTGCTGGTGGATGAAGTGCTGGGTTTTCGCCGTTTCGCCGACGGCGAGTTCTCCGCGACGCCGCCGCCGACCATCGTACGTTGCGATCGTTATCTGGCCGGCGCGTTCCGTCGCGGCACGGAGAGCTGGCCGGTGTTCAGTCTGCGCTCGCTGCTGGAGAGCGCCGAGTTTCTGCAAGCGGCAGCATCCTAGCTGGCGTCGATCGAGCCGAAGAAGAGTCGAATCTGGCCAATTAGATACACGGGACGAGTTGGAAGACGGTCGTGCAAAACAAGTACAGCATCAGCACACGGCATATGCCGGCGCCGGCGCGCAGGCACGGCATCGCGTCTTTTGACTCAGGGAACCCCTCGGGAGACCGGGAGGTTGTGCGATCCAAGCAGCACAGCCGAGGGAATCCCTTGGGAGACCGCATGATCGCCACGGATGGGCAGGGTCATGGCTGAAACAAAAATGATCGGGGTGCGCTTCCTGCCGGTCCTGATGGTGATCGCGCTCGGGTGCGTGGTCGCGGCGCTGGGTTTGTTAGCGTTCGCAGGCAAGGAGACCGGCGGCGACGCCCAGAGCGTTCGCGAAATGAACGAGCTGCTCGCGCTGTCCCAGAAGTTGCCCTTGCAGGCCAACGCCGCACTGAGCGGCACGCCGGGCGCGTTCAATGCGCTTTCCGCCTCCCGCACTCGTTACTCGACGCTGGCCGCTGCGCTCGGTCCGGACGTGCAGAGCTTCCAGGGCAGCACCGACCTGCTGAAGCAGAGCCAGGCGATCCTGAACGCGCAGGAAGCCATCGAAGGCGTGCAGAAGTCCGCCATCGAAGTGCGCGCGCTGGTGCCGCAGTTGTTACAGAGCCTCGGCAATGTCGCGAGCGCGCTGGGCTCGCCGGGCATCGAAGGCATGACCCGTCATCTGGAACGGTTCGAGCTCACCGGCCTGCGTGTGCAACAGGACGTCGAAGCGCTCGCCGGCGGCGTGGGCGAGGCGACCGTGATCGCGCGTCGGCTCGCGGACGGCAACGATTACATGGGTCAGGTCGTCGGCGGGCTGGGCGGTGAAGATGCCGGGCTGGGGCTGCCGAAGGTGACCGGGCCGGAAGCGGAAGGCCGCTTCAAGAGCACCAGCTCCTTGTATGCGCAACTGAGCGACAAGGTTCGCACCGCCATCAGCTCCGCCGATCGCGTGAAGTCGGCGCGCGAAGCGGCTGCAGCACTGGGCGCCAGCGGCGACAAGATTTATGCCGCGTTCGCGACTCGCATCGGCGTGCCGGGCGGTGCCGCCGCCGGTGTGGTGAACAGCAAGGCGCTGCCGATCGCTCTGCTCGCGGTCGGGTTGATCTCGCTGATCGTGCTCGCGTCCCTGTACTCGATGGGCGGCAACATCCGCAAACAGCTGGAAGTGCAGGCGAACAAGAACGAGCGCAACCAGGAAGCGATTCTGCGGCTGCTGGACGAGCTGTCGAGCCTGGCCGACGGCGATCTCACCGTGCAGGCGACGGTGACCGAAGACATCACCGGCGCGATCGCGGACTCCATCAACTACGCCATCGAAGCGCTGCGCGAGCTGGTCGCCACCATCAACGAGTCGGCGGTGTCGCTCGATGCGGCGGCCAAACAAACGCAGGGCTCGGTCAGCCAGCTGGCGAAGGCGTCGGTCGCGCAGTCCAAACAAGTCGCGCTGGCTTCGGAGTCGGTGGCCGCGATGGCCGCGTCGACCGAAGAAGTGTCCGGCAACGCCGAGCGTTCAGCAGACGTTGCGCGCCACTCGGTGGATGTCGCGCACAAGGGCGGCGAGGCGGTGCGCCGTACCATCGACGGCATGAACACCATCCGCGAGACCATTCAGGAAACGTCCAAGCGCATCAAGCGCCTCGGCGAGAGCTCGCAGGAGATCGGCAACATCGTCGAGCTGATCAACGACATCGCCGAGCAAACCAACATTCTGGCCTTGAACGCGTCCATCCAGGCGTCCATGGCCGGTGAAGCGGGCCGCGGTTTCGCGGTCGTCGCGGACGAAGTGCAGCGTCTCGCCGAGCGCGCGGCGAATGCCACCAAACAGATCGAAGTGCTGGTGCGCACGATTCAGGCCGATACCAACGAAGCTGTCGTGTCGATGGAGCGCAGTACCACGGACGTGGTCGGCGGAGCGCTGCTGGCCGAGAACGCCGGCGCGGCGCTGGAGGAGATCGAGCAGGTGTCGAACCAGATCGCCAGTCTGGTGCAAAACATTTCCGCCAGCGCGCGTCAGCAGTCCTCGGCGGCACAAAACATTGCACGCAACATGGGTGTGCTCAGAGAGATCAGCTCGCAGACAGCGGAGAACTCCGCCGCTACGTCCAGCTCGGTCGGCAAGCTTGCCGAGCTGTCTTCGCAGCTGCGCAAGTCCGTCGCGGGCTTCCGTCTGCCGGACGCCGTGTCCGGTGGCTCTGCCTTGTTGACCGATCCGGCCCGCAAAGCGCCGCCAGTGGCGCCGCCGCCGTCGCTCACCGCGACCGGCAGCGGCACCGCCGCGAACCGCACCAACGCGCCGAAGAAAGTCAGCGGCCTCAACGCTTAAGAAACACTCGAGACCATGGCTGAGGTTTCATCGCAGACTCTGCACATCGTTGCGCGCGAGCTCGCCAGCGAACTGAACGAAGCCCGGGCTTCGTTGGAAGCGTTCGGCGAGCAGCAGGACAATCTGGCGCTGCTGCGCAAGTGCAATGAACACCTGCACGCGGTGCACGGCGCCCTGCGCGTGGCCGAAGTGTACGGTGCGGCGCTGCTGGCCGAAGAAATGGGCCAGGTCGCGAGCTATCTGATCGCCAACTTCAACGAGAAGCGTCATCTCGCCGAAGGCCTGGACGCGCTGATGCGCGCGATGGTGCAGCTGCCGACCTATCTCGAACGGGTCATGAGCGGCGGGCGCGACATGGCGCTCGTGCTGCTGCCTTTGTTGAACGATCTGCGCGCGGTGCGCGGTCATGCGTTGCTGTCCGAAGGCACGCTGCTGCTGCTGAACCTCAGCTCGGATCAACAGGCGAATCCGGTTGCCGGTCCTGCCGAAGGCGCGCTCACTGTCGCGCAATGGGCTCGCAAGCTGCGCACCCGGTTCCAGCTCGGCCTGCTGGGCTGGATCAAGGGCGAGCGCATCGATCAGAACCTCGAAATCCTGTCTCGCACCAGCGAAAAGCTGGAGCACGTCGCCACCACGCAGGCTGTGTTCCAGCTGTGGTGGGTGGTCGGCGCGATTCTGGAAGCGCTGCGTGAAGGCGGGCTCGAAGGCAGCGCCTCGGTCAAACGGTTGCTCGGTCAGGCCGACCGGGAAATGAAACGTTTGTATGAATCGGGCGAAGCGCGCTACGCCGATTCTCCGCCGCTCGAGCTGCTGAACAACCTGCTTTATTACGTCGCTCGCGCACGCACCAACGGGCCGCGTGTCGCAGCCGTTCGCGCTTCGTTCCGCCTGTCCGAGCTGCTGCCGGTCGACGATGGTGTGGAGCAGGCGCGCGAGAGCTTGTCTGCGCCGTCGGTCAAGCTGATGAAGACCGTGGCCGCCGCGATCAAAGAAGATTTGAGCCGCGTGAAGGACGCGCTCGACATCTTCGTGCGCCAGGGCGGTACTCAAGTCGACGAGCTTGCGCCGCAGCTGGAACTGCTGAAGAAGATCGCCGATACGCTCGGCGTGCTCGGTCTCGGCGATCTGCGCGACAAAGTGCAGGCCGAGACGGCCGATCTGCAGGCCATCGTCGCGCAGAAGTCCAAGGCGGGCGAAGGCACCCTGCTGCGCATGGCTGCGACGCTCATCAAGGTCGAAGACAGCCTGGATGAGCAGCTGGTCGGCATGATCGTGCCGACAGCGGCTGAGACCGGCAGCGCGCCGGCGAAGCCGGCGGGCCCGGACGATATCGAATTCCGCCTGGTCACCGAGGCGGTGCTGCGCGAATGTATCGTCAACATGGCGCGCATCAAGGAAGCGATCGCGCACTCGCTGGACAAGCCGCGCGAAGGCGCCGCTGTCGATCAGATTCCCCAGCTCATGCGCGGCATCACTGCCGGCCTGTTGATGCTGGGCAAGACACGCGTCGTCGAGATCATGGAAGGGATCGACAAGGCGCTGCAGAATTTCGTGCGCAGCGACGGCATGACGTTGCCGCAGGAAGCGGTCGATCGTCTCGCCGATGCGATCGTCGCCGTCGAGTACTACATGGAAACCATCCAGGCCGGCCGCGCCGATCCCTGGTACATGCTCGACAACGCTGAAACCTGCCTGCGTTATCTCGCCGAGGCGCAGCCGATTCCGCGCGTCGATGCGTTTGGCGGCGCCTCGCCGGATCACGCTCGTACGGTCGTTATCGAGACGCATGCGCCCACGGTTGCGCTGGGCACTGAGCACGAGCCGACCGCCGTGCTCGATCCCATCACGCACCAGGTGCGCCGCCCGACCAAGCCGGCCGCCGCGCCTCAGCCACCGCCTGCGCCGATGCCTCCGGCGCTCACGAAGCCGGTCGATCGCGAGGTCGATCCGGAATTCGTCGAGCTGTTCATCGAAGAAGCCAAGGACGAGATCGCCAAGCTCAACCAGTTTTTCCCGCTGTGGGATTCCAATCCGCAGGACCACGAAGCGCTGGTCAACGTGCGCCGCTCCTTCCATACGTTGAAGGGCAGCGGCCGCATGGTGGGCGCGCAGCTGATCGGCGACTTCGCCTGGTCGATCGAGAACATGTTGAACCGCGTCATCAACAAGACGCTGGATCGCACGCCCGACATGATGTCGCTGATGCGCTCGGCCGTGGCCGCCGTGCCCGAGCTCGTCGAACAGCTCGAAACGGGCCGTGCGCCGCAGGCTG
This sequence comes from uncultured Steroidobacter sp., assembly GCF_937958065.1. Taxonomy (GTDB): domain Bacteria; phylum Pseudomonadota; class Gammaproteobacteria; order Steroidobacterales; family Steroidobacteraceae; genus Steroidobacter. The sequence continues at coordinate 204,257 of NZ_CALFXI010000033.1, read as the reverse complement.
ACATCGCGAAGATCATCAACACGGCCAACACGCTCGCTGGCGTGCGACCCGGCTCGACGACGCCGGCACCTGCCGCGGCGCCTGCTCCAGCTCGTCGTCCGGAGCCGCCAGTGTTGGCCGCCGCCATGGAGGCGCCGACACTGTCACCTCTGCCGGAAAAAAAAACAGACCCAACCCCGCAAGTAACAACTCCCGCGGCGGCATCGGCAGAATCCCCAATGGACCCGGGGCTCCACGAGATCTACGCCAAAGAAACCGCGGGACACCTCGCGACGATTCATAAGTTCATCGCCGCCTGTCAGCTGGCGACGCCGCCTTATGCCGTCACCGAGGATCTGCACCGCTCGTGTCACACACTGAGCGGCACGGCGAAAACCGCCGGCGCGCGCCAGGGCATCAAGATTGCCGAGCCGCTGAATCGTTACGTTCGCAAGCTCTACGACAATTCGATCGGCCTGCCCGAGGCCGGGCTCGCCTCGTTGGCGGACGCGGTGACGGCGATTCAGCAGGTGGTCGAGAACATCAACGAGAACACCGGTTTCTTCCTCGACCACGATGTGATCGTGCGGCGGCTGAACGAGCTGGAGCACGCACTCGATGCGGAGATCTCGCGCATCGCCGAGGCGGGTGCGACCACGACAGCCAACGTCACGAACAGCGAGGCGACCGGCGAACATTTCATCACGACGACCGCGGCAACCAGCATCAATCAGCAGTTGGTCGTGCCAGCGTCGTCGCTCCAGCCCGTCCCGGTGGACGAGATGTCACTGGAGGCGGTCAATGCCATGTTGCCGCCGCTCGAGTCTGAAACATTCGAGCTGGCTCCGGTCGAGCCGAGTCTGCTCGAAGCCGGCACGCTCGTGCCGCCTGCGCCGAATCAGACGACCGTTGCTGCCGCCGGCGAGCTGAATGTCGGCGCCGATGCGGTGGCGGAGGAGATCACGCTCGACAGCCTCGCGCTGGAGTTGCCGGAAGGCGCGGTCGAAGAGATCACGCTCGATGCCGCCGCGCTCGCCGGTGACATTGCTCTCGATGGGGCGACGGGCGAAGAGATCGTGCTGGGCGCGAGCGACGGCACGCCGGAAGAGATCACGCTAGGCGAGTCGGCGGGCGAAGTCGTCGAGCTGGAATCCGCGCTCGACACGTTGCAATGGTCCTACCAGAACTTCCCGGCGGAAGACTCCGCCGGCGCTGCAAACATCGATGTTTCCAGTGGCGCAGTGCAGGTCGAGGAAGTCGAGCTCACTGCCGATGACGATCTCACTCAAGAGGCCGCGGCGCTGGCCGAGCTGACGAAGGAAGAGCCGGGCATCGTCGTTGACGAGCAACTGCTGCTCGAAGACAGCAATCGTGCGCTGCTGCAGATGGATGAGCCGCTGCCTGAAGAGGCCAGCGATCTCGTCGTCGAGACGGCGCCCTGGGCGGCGGAATACGAGCCGCCCGTGTTGCCGCCGGAGACGGCGGTGGGGCGCGATGATGCGGAGACGATTCGCAGCCCGCTGCTGCGTCCGGCGGCGGCGGAAACGTTGGCGAGCGCGGGCGTTCAGGCGGCCGCGCCGGCTGAGCTGTCGCCGTCCGCCGGTCTGCAGTCATCGCAGGCAGCTGCTGAATCTGCTGCGTTGTCCGTTGCGGTCCCATCGGAGACTGCTGCCGAAGCAGCGCCGGTCGAGGACGAGGGCGACTTCGACGACAGCGATTTCGATCCAGACGTCGCGGCCATCTTCACAGAAGAAGCCACCGAGCTGCTCGAAACCGCCGACCAGTCGCTGTCCTCCTGGCTTCGCGATCGCGCCAATAGCGCGCTCGTGTTCGAGCTGAAGCGCGTCGTGCACACGCTCAAGGGCGGTGCTCGCATGGCCGGCATTCGAGCCATGGGCGATCTCAGCCACGAATTGGAAACATTGATGGGCCTGGTCGAATCCGGCCAGGTGCCCGCCGAACAGAACGTGTTCGATGCGCTGCAAGCGAGCCTCGACGAACTGCATCGTATGCGCGATGTGGTTGCCGGCGGCGAGCGCTGCAAGCCCGCGCGCGAGCTGATGAGGCGCATTCGTGCGCTGAGCAATGGGCAAGCGGAAGAAGAGCCGGCGCCAGCAACGACTGCAGCCGCGGCGATCACACCCGCTGCGCCAATCGCGCCGGAGGTCGTGCCTCCTGCCGCGCTCACACCGCCCGTGTTCGAGGCGCCCGCTGAAGAAATCGTCGAGATCGAAAGCTACTCGCCCGACGACAAGGACATCGGCTCGCATACCGACATCGTCCCGACGCTGAGCGACACCGAGGCAGTGACGGACTCCAGCGCCGCCAGGCAAGAGCTGTCGGACGCCCAAGACGCACAGGCCGATGAGCTGTCTGAAGGCGCATGGGAAGATGCTCTCACGACAGGCGCGCGCTCCGACGAAGCGCGTCCCGACCAAGCTTCGGATCGAGGTGCCGCTGCGGCGGAGATCGATGCTCTCTCCGATGTCGAAGTCGAGTTCGGCGCCGACGAGCTCGGTGCGGTTGCGGCTCGCGAATCGGTTCGTGTCGAACAGTCGCCCGACGCCGCCATCCAGGCAGAGCACGCTGCGACCGGCGCGCATGCAGCTCACGATGTTTCTGCCGTCGCGCCCGAGCTGCCGCCCGACGGCGACCAGCAGGAAGAAGCCGCCGAACAGCAAGCGCCCGCGCTGCCGGGCCGTGAAAAGCCGACCCAGCAAGAGCCTCGTGAGTTCGCGCGCGTCGACGCCGACCTGCTCGACAACCTGCTCAACAACGCTGGCGAAGTCAGTATCTTCCGCTCGCGCATGGAGCAGCAGGTCAGCTCCATCGAGTTCAACCTCGCCGAGCTGGGCCGCACGGTCACGCGCTTGAAGGAACAGCTGCGCAAGCTCGAGCTGGAAACCGAATCGCAGATCCTGCATCGGCACCAGGAACAGTTCCCGGATCGCGCCGACTTCGATCCGCTGGAAATGGATCGCTACTCGACCATTCAGCAGCTGACCCGCGCGTTCGCCGAATCGGTGAGCGACGTGAGCTCGATCGAAGGCCTGCTGGAAAATCTCACCCGCGAAGCGCAGAACCTGTTGCTGCAGCAGTCGCGCGTCGTGACCGAAATGCAGAACGGCCTGATGCGTACGCGCATGGTGCCGTTCCAGCGCCACGTGCAGCGTCTCAGCCGTCTGGTTCGCCAGGTGGCGAACGACACGAAAAAGAGCGTCGAACTGGTGGTCGTCGGTGCCAACGGCGAGCTGGATCGTCAGGTGCTGGAGCGCATGCTGCCGCCGTTCGAGCACATGCTGCGCAACTCGGTCGTGCACGGTATCGAAATGCCGGACGAGCGCGTCGCTCGTGGCAAGCCGGCGCAGGGCACGATCAAAGTCGGTCTGCACCGAGAAGGCTCGGAGATGGTCATCGTGCTCGAAGACGATGGTCGTGGCATCGATGTGAATGCCGTGCGCGAGCGCGCCAAGCAACGCGGCTTGCTGCAACCGGGCCGTGTGTTGACCGACGAAGAAGCCATGCAGCTGATTCTGGAGCCGGGCTTCAGTACCGCCAGCAGCGTCACTCAACATGCCGGCCGTGGCGTCGGCATGGACGTGGTGGTCAACGAGATCAAGAAACTCGGTGGTGCGCTGTTCACGGCGTCGGAAATGGGCAAGGGCGTTAAGTTCACGATCCGCCTGCCGTTCACGCTCGCGATCACGCAAGCGTTGATCGTGCGCACCGGCGACGAGCTGTACGCGCTGCCGCTGCCGTCCGTCGAAGGCGTCGCTCGCATTCCGAAGTCGGAAGTGGAAAAACACCTGGCCGAGGACGTGCCGACGTTCAACTACGGCGGACAGGTTTATCGATTGCAACATCTCGGCGCGTTCGTTGGGGGCGGTCCGTCGGCGCTGCCAGAGCTCGATGTGTCCGTGCCGCTGATTCTGATTCGCGCCGGCGAGCATTCGACCGCGATCGTCACGGACGAGTTGGTCGGCAGCCGCGAAATGGTCGTGAAGTCGGTGGGCCCGCAGATCGCGACCATTCGCGGTATCGCGGGTGCCACGATTCTCGGCGATGGTCGCATCGTCATCATCTTGGACATGGGCACGCTGGTGCGCTCAGACTGGCGCGGCACCAAGGTGCCATTGGAACAGCAAGGTCCGAAGCAGGATACGCGCACGTTTGCGCTGGTGGTCGACGATTCGATCACTGTGCGCCGCGTTACGCAGCGTCTGCTCGAACGCAACGGCATGCGAGTGATGACCGCGAAGGACGGCGTCGATGCGCTGTCGATCCTGCAGGAACACATCCCCGATGTGATCCTGCTCGACATCGAGATGCCGCGCATGGACGGTTACGAGCTGGCGACGCAGGTGCGCGCGGATGCACGGCTCACCGACATTCCGATCGTGATGATCACTTCGCGCGTCGGCGAGAAACATCGCGCCCGCGCCATCGAGATCGGTGTGAACGATTATCTCGGCAAGCCGTATCAGGAGAATCAGCTGCTCGACGCCATCGAGCCGCTGGTGCAGGCCCGTAGAAGGAAAGTGTCGTGAGTGCAACTGACATACCCTCGCACGAGCTGTACAGCCTGCTGATCCCGCTCGCGCAGGAACGTTTGATCGTGCCGCGCGCGTGCGTGGCCGAAGTGGTGACCTGGCAGGCGCCGGAGAAAGTGGAAGGCGTGCCGCCGTGGTATCTCGGCACGATTTCATGGAGCGGGCGGCCAGTGCCGGTGATTTCGTTCGAAGCGGCGTGCGGTCAGCCGGTGCCGGCCCCGGGCACGCGTACCCGTATCGTGATTTTCGTGGCGTTGAGCAGTCAGGTGACGGGCGGCTATTTCGGCGTGATCACGCAGGGCTTTCCGCAGCTGGTGCGTGTGAACAATGACGTCGTGAAATCAGACCCGAGCCGCACTTTCCCGGAGCGCGGCCCGATCCTGTGCCAGGTGCGGATGCTCAACGAGTCGCCGCTGATTCCGGACTTCGAGCATCTGGAGCAGATGATCAGTGAGGAGAGTCGGGCGGCCTGAGGAGCTTCGGGAGGCTCAATTGCTTGCGTCAAGAGGCTCAGTGGCCTGAGGGTCAGTGGCCCGAGGCAAGAGGGCTCGGTGGACTGCGTCGGCTGGCAGGTCCCAGGTCCTTCCGGCACCGTGCTCCCCGTCAGCCGCGCGCTGCGCGGCTTCCTTGGGTCCCGTCCCTGGGCGCACTGCTCCGACAAGGTCCCTCTTGTTCGAAGCTGCCGGAAGAACCTGGGACCTGCCAGCCGACGCCGATGTGTACGTTGAGCGTTCGGGCGTGCAGAAGAGGGTGTACGTTGAGCGTTCAGGCGTGCAGAAGAGTGTGTACGTGGAGCGCTTCGGGCGTACGGAAGACGATGCGTTGTCGCTGTTACTGCAGATCCCCCCACAACCCTTGCAGCACCGAAAGCGCCACCACCGCCGCTGTTTCGGTTCGGAGCACGCGTGGGCCCAGGCGCACCGGCATGAAGCCGGCCTTTTGCGCGGCATGCAATTCGTCGTCGTCCAGGCCGCCTTCCGGGCCGATCAGCAGCTCCGCCTTGCTAGGCATGCTGGACAGGCCCACCAGCGATGCCGGGGCGGACGGGCTCAGCACCAGTCGCAGGCCTTCCTTTTTCACGTTCGCAAAATATTCACGCAGCGTCATTGGCGCCGAAACCGTCGGCACTTTCGCGCGTCCGCATTGTTCGCAGGCGCCGATGACGATGCCCTTCCAATGCTCGCTTTTCTTGGCCGCCTGCTTTTCATCGAGGCGCACGACGCTGCGGGCCGTGAGCACGGGCGAGATTGCCGCCACCCCCAGTTCGGTGGCCTTTTGCAGCGTCCAGTCCATGCGCTCGCTGCGCGAGACGCCCTGGACCAGCGTGATCTTCAACGGCGATTCGGCCGTGCCGGGCGTCGGGTCGCTGAGGCTGACGGTGACTTTGTCGCCGTCGACGCGCACGATCTCGGCGCGAAACTCCTGGCCGCTGCCATCGAATACACTGAGCGGTGCACCCTCCCGCATGCGCAGGACCCGTGCGACGTGGTAGCCGCCGGCGGGGGGCAGGGGGATTTCGGTGCGACCGGTCAACGGGCCGTCGCAGAAAATTCGGTTCAATCTCATGCTCGCCTCATTGCGAGTAACGTCGGGTCTATTCGGGACTAAGCAAACATTGTGCCGTAGCGCAGCGATGGAACAACCCATGCACTCCACATCGTCGCCGGAAGCGCTGTCCCAGCATCTGCTCGCCATCGCGGCGGGCATCGACACGGATAGTGGCTGGCTGCGCGCGGCCCGGCGGGTGCCGTCGCCGAACTTCGATATGCGGCCGGGCGGCATCTTGCCAGAACTCATCGTGGTTCACGGCATCAGCCTGCCTCCGGAGCAGTTCGGCGGACCCTGGATCGACCGGCTGTTCACCAACGCGCTGCCGCCCGCCGAGCATCCGTACTTCGAGAAGATCAAGGATCTGAGGGTGTCCTCGCACGTGTTGATCCGTCGCGATGGCGAGCCCGTGCAGTACGTCCCGTTTCACGAGCGCGCCTGGCATGCCGGTGCGTCGAGCTATCAGGGGCGCGAGCGTTGCAATGATTTCTCCGTCGGCATCGAGCTGGAGGGCGCCGACGAGATTCCATACGAGCCGGCTCAGTATCGCGTGCTGAGCGCGCTCATCGTGGCGTTGTGCGAGGCCTACCCGTCGTTGTCGTTGTCGCGCATCGCCGGACACAGCGACATCGCGCCGGGCCGCAAGACCGATCCGGGCCCGGCATTCGACTGGCAGCGGCTCTACGCGCTGCTCAGAGCGGCTGCATGAATCTGGCGACACAATTCCGCGCGTAGGCGGCGTCGTGTAGCATCGCCGCCCGGCCGTGGGTGCCTGAGGACTGCTATTCCACCATGAACCGCTCCGCCACGGTGTTGCTGACGCTGCTGGCCTTCGCGGCGTTGCTGCTGACGGTCGCGACCTGGGCTGCCCGGCGCACGCACAACGCGGCCGATTTCGTGCTCGCGAATCGTCGGCTCGGTGTCTGGCTGACGGCGCTGAGCTGCACAGCGAACACCGTCAATGGCTGGTTGCTGATGACGCTGGCCGGCGCTGCGTTCGCATGGGGTGCCTCGGCGGTCTGGATTTGTGGCGCCTTCGTGCTCGGCGCCGCGCTCAACCTGTTCTTCATCGCGCCGCGTCTGCGCAGCATCTCCGTGGGGCAGGGCGCCGGCACTTTGTTTCAAGTATTGAGCGCCGATGCCGGCGATCGCCTGCAACCGCTGGTGGCGCGCTCGGCCATTCTCATTTTCTTCCTTTGCGTGCTGCTGCAAACCAGTGCCATGTTGCGATTCGCGGGCGGGCTGCTGGTGGATGAGTTTGGCTTCAACCTGATCAGCATGATGTTGACCTCGATGTTTCTCATCACCGTGGGCACGTTCGCCGGCGGCTTGCGTGCGGCGGCGGTGGCCGATGCCGTGCAAGTGATTGCGATCGGAGTGTTCGCCACCTTGTTGCTGATCGGTGCGGCGTACGGCATCGAGAGTTGGGATCAATTCGAGATCGCTTTCAGCGCGCTCGGGCCGTTCGCCACCGATTGGTTTGGCGGCCGTCAGGGAGTGGTCGCGCTGGCTTTCGCGGTCGGTGTGTTTTGCATCGGTCTGGGCATGACCGGTCAGCCGCAGCTCGCTACTCGATTCATGGCGGCGCGCGACGACCAGACTTTGTTCTGGGCCAGCTGGCTGGCGCTCGCGCTCATTACCGTGCTGGTCGGCCTGGTGCTGTGTTGTGGCTGGGGCGCCAGCATTCTGTACTCGGGCCTGGATCGACCGGAGCTGGCGATGTTTACTATCGCCGACCGGCTGCTGCCGCCGCTGCTGGCGGCGTTCATCGTCGCGACGTTGATCGCGGCGATCCTGGCGAACCTGGGCAGCCAGCTGCTGGCGATGGCTACGACGCTGGGCATCGACATGCGTCGTGTGAATGCGCCGCTCTCCGTCGGCTGGAGCCGGGCCGCGATGGTGCTCTCGGCAGTGCTGATCGTGCTGTCGACGTTGTGGGCGCCGGCGACCGTGTTCGAGCATGCAATGTTCGGTTATGCGGCCATCGGCTCCTCGTTCGGTCCGTTGCTGTTGATTCGTGTCTGCGGCAAGCGCGTGCGGCCGGGTGCGATGCTGGCGGCACTCTGGTCCGGATTCATCCTGTCGGTGATATTCCATTTGCTGCCGGATGCGCCGGGCGATTTCCTGGAGCGCGTCATGCCCTTCGTGGCTTCCCTTGGAATTGCGCTGACCGGTGGTGAACGCCGTCGCAACCCCGATCGCGCCGATCGCTCCCAGGAAACCGTGCACGATCGCGTTCCGATTTGAGGTGTGATCCGTGGCTTCGCGCAACAAACCAAAAGCTCGCAAGCAAGCTACGCGCAAGACTTCCAGGCAGACCACGGCGGCGCAGAGCGATGCCGATCGGATCATTGCGGCCGTCAAGAAAATCCCCAAAGGAAAGGTCTGTACCTACGGCAACGTCGCGGATGTCGCGGGGCTGCCCAGGCGGGCGAGGCTGGTGGGCACGGTGCTGCGACAAACGCCAGGGTCGCGTGGCTTGCCCTGGTTTCGGGTCATCAACGCGAGCGGCCGCATCTCCTTTCCGGTCGGCAGCGACAGCTATGCCCGCCAGCGCAAGCACCTGGAAAACGAGGGTGTCGATTTCGTCGGCGGGCGCGTGGATCTGGACCGGTACGGCTGGCCGCCCCGCGAAAAGATGCTGGACGAGCTGCTCTGGGGGCCGGGATAAAAAATTTTCGCGGCCGTAACCCGATCCGGCCCGCGCCATCGTTCATATCCCCGTGACGCAAGCCGCGTCGGAGTGGGGAGCCTGTCATGAATCGGGTCGTCAGTCGGGGATCCTTGTTGATTGCCGCGGCCGTTCTGGCCGCCTGCGCCGCCAAGCGCGAGGACCAGAATATCCTGGCGCAGCAGGTGGGTAACGCGACGCCGGTGCCGATCGAGACTCGTATGGTCGAGCAGGATGCGGCATCCGCGACGAGCGCTGACGCGGCCGTCCATGCGGAGCCACAGCAGCTGCCCATGGCCGCCGCAGCTCCAGAAATGTACCAGCGAGCCCCTGCAGCCGATCAGGCTGGCCGAGCCAACCTGGCAATGAAATCGGTGTCGATGCCATTCGCCCCGCCAGCGCAGATGATGGCGCCCGCCGATACCGAGCGTTACCAGCACCAGCAGGACAACGGCATTCAAGTTGCCGCCGAGCAGCCGGTCTCGACCTTTTCCATCGATGTCGATACGGGCGCGTACGCGAACGTGCGTCGTTTCCTCAACGAGGGACGCTTGCCGCCGCAGGATGCGGTTCGCGTCGAGGAGCTGATCAACTATTTCGATTACGACTACGCGCCTGCAGGCAATCGCGATACGCCGTTCCGGGTGTCGACCGAACTGGCCGCCGCGCCCTGGAGCTCACAAGCGCTGCTGATGCGTATCGGCATCAAAGGATTTGAAATCGAGGCGAAGGAGCGGCCGCCCGCGAACCTGGTGTTTCTGATCGATGTGTCGGGCTCGATGGACTCGCCCGACAAGCTGCCGCTGTTGAAAAATGCATTCCGCATGCTGACCGATCAGCTGACGGCGCGCGATCGCGTCTCGATGGTGGTGTACGCCGGCAGCTCGGGTGTCGTGCTCGAGCCCACTGCCGGCAATGCGAAACATCAGATTCAGGAAGCGCTGGCGCGCCTGTCTGCCGGTGGCTCGACCAATGGAGCCTCGGGGATCCAGCTTGCCTACCGGCTGGCACACGACACATTCGTCAAAGGCGGCATCAATCGCGTCGTGCTCGCGACCGACGGCGACTTCAACGTCGGTACGGTGAATTTCGAAGCGCTGGTGGATATCGTCGAGCGCGAGCGTGCCACGGGCGTCGAGCTCACGACGCTGGGTTTCGGTACGGGGAACTACAACGAGCAGCTCATGGAGCGCCTCGCCGATGCGGGCAATGGCAACTATGCATACATCGATACTCTGTCCGAGGCGCGCAAGGTGCTGGTCTCCCAGCTCAGCTCGACGCTGTATACGATCGCCAAGGACGTGAAGATCCAGGTCGAGTTCAATCCGTCCGAAGTGCTCGAATATCGTCTGATCGGTTACGAAAACCGCATGCTGGCGCGCGAGGATTTCAACAACGACAAAGTCGACGCGGGCGAGATCGGTGCGGGTCACCGCGTCACGGCGCTGTACGAGGTTGTGCCGGTGGGCGCGAAGGGGCGGATCGATTCGCTGCGGTACGGTGCCAGGCCGGAGGCGGCTGCAGGCAAAAGCGAGCTTGCGAACGTCCGGCTGCGTTACAAGAAGCCCGGGTCAGAGGCCAGCCAGTTGCTGGAATATCCGATCCGCAAGGACGCCGTCGTCGCGCCGGACAGGTTGTCCGTCGACTTTCGCTTCGCCGCGAGCGTCGCGGCATTCGGTCAGCTGCTGCGCGGTGGCAAATATATGGGCGAGTTCGGCTATGACGATGTCACCAGGCTGGCGAGCGGTGCGCTGGGTGCGGATCGGGACGGCTATCGGAGGGAATTCGTCTCGCTGGTGACGCTGGCCAGGAGCCTGACGCCCTCGCCGCAGGCAGGTAAGGTCAGCCAGATCTCAGAATGAGGCATTGCTGATATTCTAGCTGCATGGATCTTCCCTCCACTCCAGGTGCGCAGTCCATGTCGGCTGCGGCGGGCGAAGTCGGCGAAGCGATCGGCGCGCCTGCGCCGGCCGGCGCGACGGTGTCGAGCATCGGCTCGGCACCGGACGACGCGACGCTCATGCTTCGCTATCGCAAGGGCGATGTGCGCGCGTTCGAGATGCTTTACGAGCGGCACAAGGGCGCGTTGTATCGTTATCTGCAGCGCCTGTGTCGCAGTCCGGACGTCGCCAATGATTTGTTTCAGGAGGTGTGGAGCAAGGTGATCGCCAGCCGCGAGCGTTACGAGGCGCGGGCCAGGTTCACGACGTTCCTGTTTCATATCGCGCACAACTGCGCGATGGATCATTTCCGACGCGCCGCGCGGCCACAGGAAAAAGGCGCACAAGATCTCGACGCGCTGGCAGACGAGCTCTCCGGGCCGGGTCATGAAAGGCCCGATGCGGCGGTGTCCGAGGCGCAGCTGCGCGCGGATTTCAAACGCGCGTTGGATGAATTGCCGGCGGAACAGCGCGATGTATTTTTGCTGTACGAAGAAACGGGATTGGGCCTGGAAGACATCGGCCGCATCACCGGGGTGGCCATGGAAACGGCGAAGAGCCGCTTGCGTTATGCCTTGAGCAAGCTGCGCGGGGCGCTGCGCCAGCATCAATCTCCGTCTCTGCAGTCGAGCGTGTCATGACTGAACCCACCGACAAGCCGTTGCCAGACGAGCAACAGCTGGATGAATACCTGAAGGGGGATTCCAGCGTGTCGCGTCATTATCGTCAGCTGCCCGGGGCGGAGGTGCCTGCATCGCTCGATCGTCTGGTGCTGCGCCAGGCCGGGGATGCGGTGAAACGTCCGTCGCGTCCGGCCTGGATGCGTTGGACGGCGCCGCTGGCGGTGGCGGCTTCGGCGGTGCTCGTCGTTTCGATCGTGATCGAGACGGGCTTGAAGGACGAAGTGATGGTGACCGCGCCAGTGGCGCAGAACTCGATCGAGACGAGGGTGGTCGAGGAGTCAACTGACGTTCCGCCGGCGCCGCAGGTCGCGGCTCCCCCGCCGGCGGCAGCGGCTCACGCACCTGTCGAGCAGCCGCAAGCGACTGCCCAAGATCGTTCAGCGGCAGCGCCTGTGGCGCCAGCTTTCGCGCCGGAGAAAAGGGAAGTTGCCAGGCAGCCGGTCGCCAAGGACGCGGCTGGGCCTGTGCCGCGAGAGCAGGCCCGCAAAGCAGCCGAGCAAAGAGATAACGATGCGCTGATGGCCAGGGCGGAACGACAGAAGGCGGCGCTGGAAGCCGCTGCGCGTGAACAACAGCTGTCGGCCGCTCCGCAAGCTGCACGGGTCGACGAGAATGAAGCTGCTGATGTGCGTGACACTGTCGAGGCGCCCGATTCCAAAGCGGTCTTGAGTTTCTCGCGCCCCATCAGCGCGGTTCCAGGAAACACCGCGACGATCCAGCGCAAGTACACGGATCCGGAAGCATGGCTGCAAGAGATCCGGCAGCTCAGAGCGGACAACAAACAAGACGAAGCCGATCGCGAATGGCGCCGCTTCCTCACCGCCTATCCGGATTACGAGGTGGCTGAGACAGACGCCGCCAGAGAAACGAAGAAGTAAGCACGGACCGCGATCTACGGCGCGGCGGCCGCAATGCGCGGCAGATAAATCTGCACCGTGGTCCCGTGCCCGACCTCGCTCTCGATCTTCACTCTGCCACCCGCGCGCGCCACGATCTGATCGACGATCACCAGGCCGAGCCCGGTGCCTCGATCGCCCTTGGTCGTGAAGAACGGTTTGAAGGCATTCAGCCGGGTCGTCTCGTCCATGCCGGCGCCGGTATCACGAACGTAGATCGCGACGTAGGTCGCCTGTTCGTCATCTTCATCGCCGATCGCGGCGTCCTGGTACTCGATATCGAGAGCGCCGCCCGACGGCATGGCGTCGCGTGCGTTGATCACCAGATTCAACATCATCCGCTCGAATTGCGCGGGGTCCATGAACACGCGGCTCACCGGCCCCGAGCTGTGCACGCGCAGCCGGATGCCCGCACCCAGCAATACGCGAAACATCTGCGAACATCTGGACAACGTCGCGCCCACGTCCAGGACGCGCGGTGACACCGGGTCGTCCTTGCCGAAGTTCATGATCTCCTGTGTGAGACTCTGGCCGCGCTGTAGCGCTTCGATCACGCGCTGTGCATAGTGGTCCGCCTGAGGCGCGAGATTGGGAACGCGACGGATCAATTCAGTGAAGCCGAGCGCGATGCTCACGATGCCGCGGAAGTCATGCGCGACGCCGGCGGCCATGCGCCCGAGCGCCTCCATGCGATGCAGTTCCATCAAGTGCTGCTGATAACTTTCCAATGCCGTCTCGGCACGGCGGTGCTCATATTCTTCGTAGACGCGTGCAATCGTGTCCGCGACTGCCGCGGCGAAATCGCTTTCTCCTTCACTCCAGGTGCGCGGCGCGCCGATATGTTCATGACAAACGACGCCCACCACTCTTCCGCCTACGTAAATGGGGGCATCCAGCAGCGACGTGATACCGAGCGGCTCGAGATACGACTCGCGCAGCTCACTCGTCGTGATTGCGCCTCGGGCATCGTCGGCTGCGATGGTGCGCTGCTGCTCGAGGGCATGGAAGTAAGCGGGGAAATCCTGCGCGCGCAGCACCGCGCCCTGAAAAACCTGCTGACTGGAGAATTGCAGCAGATACCGACAGCGCAGCGCGCGATTCTCGTCGGCCAGAATCCACGCGCCGACGCGCTCGACGTTCAAGGCGCGAGCCGCGATGGCCGCCAGCTGCAGCCACAAGTCGCGAAGCCGCGACGCCGGGCTGGCGTGCAGCCTGGCCAATTGCATGCGTTCGGCTTCGAACGAAGCCGGGCGGCCGCTGCCTTCTCCCTGCTCAGTTTCTGCACCCATCTGCCTGCGATCCTAAGAAGGGGCTGCCCGACTCTACGCCTGAGCGGCCCGGACGGCCAATACGTTCAGCGGACCATGCGGTAGAATCCCGGCCGGTTATCGAGCCCCGGAATGGAGCAATGGAAAAGACGATCGAGAAGTTGTTGTTTGCCAGCCGCTGGATTCTGGCGCCCGTCTATCTGGGCATGTCGCTGGCACTGGTGGCGCTGGGCATCAAGTTCTTCATCGAGCTCTATCACATGGTGGCGCACGTCGTGCACATGCCCGAGACCGACCTGGTCCTCGGGCTGCTGGCGCTGGTCGACATGGTGCTGGTCGGCAGCCTGATCGTCATGGTGATGTTCTCGGGCTACGAGAATTTCGTGTCGGCGCTGGACGTGGAGCAGGGCACCGAGAAGTTGAGCTGGCTCGGCAAGCTCGATGCCAATTCCCTCAAGCTGAAAGTGGCATCGTCCATCGTCGCCATCTCATCGATTCATCTGTTGCGTGCCTTCATGGAGACGCCGACGCTGGCCGAGAGAGGCAACACGCTGATGTGGTACGTCATCATCCATCTGACGTTCGTGGTGTCGGCCGTGATGATGGGCGTGCTCGATCGCATCACCGCCAAATCCCATGGCACGCACGCGCACGAGGGCGAGACCTGATCTCGCCCTCGGCTCGGGACACGAGCAAGCCTCACGCGGCCGTGTGCTGCTCCGGCTGCTGACCTTCCGGATAGAACTGCATCGAGGCGGAGTTCAGGCAATAGCGCTGATGAGTCGGCGGCGGGCCGTCCGGGAACACGTGCCCGAGGTGGCCGTCGCAGCGGCGGCAGCGGATCTCGGTGCGGATCATGCCGTGGCTGGTATCGCGCAGCTCGGTGATGTGCTCCGGATCGAACGGCTGATAGAAGCTCGGCCAGCCGGTCCCGGATTCGAACTTGGCGTTCGCCTGGAACAGCGGCAGCCCGCACAGCCGGCAGGCATACAGCCCGGACTGCTTGTTGTTCAGCAAGGTGCCGCAGAACGGCCGTTCGGTGCCGTGATCCAGAATGATGTGGCGCTCTTCCGGGGTCAGTGAGGCCGCGAGCCGTTCGCGCTCGGCCTGGCTCAGCGGGCGCAGGTCGTAGCCGCTGGCGGAGGTGGTGGCCTGTACGTTGGGCTTTTGCATGGCGGAGTCCTCGGGGCGCGGGTGTTGGGCGGGATGCCCGATAGGTGCGGGGAGCGCAGGATGCGCTCGCCAGCCTCGCAGAATTGGCGGCGGCCGGGGCCAAGTCAAGGCCCTGGCGGCGGGCGGCAACAGCCCTGCGTACTGGCGGAACGCGCTGCCCGGCGTGCGGGTTTATGCCGACTGCATCCCTTATCATTGCCGCCATGAGTACCGATCCTTTCACCGTCGGCGCCTCCCCGGTGCCGATTCCGAACAGCTATTGGGTGCGCCCAGGGCAGCTGCTCGCCGGTGAGTATCCGGGCTCGATGTCGCGCGCCGAGGCGACCGAACGGGTGCAGAAGCTGCTGCACGCGGGCGTCAACAGCTTCCTCGATCTGACCGAGGAGGGCGAGATGCCCGCCTACGATCCGCTGCTGGCCGAGCTGAGCGAGCAGCACATTCGTTATCGACGCCTGCCGGTGCTCGATCACGGCTTGCCCGAGTCGTCCGCCGACATGGTGCGGATCCTGGATTTCCTGGACCAGGAGCTGGCTGCCGGCCGTTGTGTTTATGTGCATTGTCGGGCCGGCATCGGTCGCACCGGCACCACGGTGGGTTGTCATCTGGTCCGCAGCGGCTTGAGCAGCGAAGACGCGCTCGATCGGCTGCAGGATCTGTGGCAGCAGAGCGGCCGCTCGCGCCGCTGGCCGACCATTCCCGAGACCGACGAGCAAATCGAATTCGTGCGCCAGTGGCGCGAGCTGGCGGTGCCGGGCAGCGCGGTCGATGTGCAGGCACGTTACGAAGCCAGCATCGTCGGACTGGCGATTGGCGACGCGCTGGGCAGCAGGGTTGCGAACAGCAATTTCGACGCCGCGACTTTGATGGCCGGCGGCGGCCTGCGTGAGACCGGCGCGCTCACCACCGGCGCGAGCACAGCGATGACTCGCGCGTTGGCCGAGAGTCTCCTGGCCTGCGGCATCAATGATTCGGACGACCAGATGCAGCGCTATCTCGCCTGGAGCCAGAGTGTCGGCAATATCGGCGTGCCGCAGGAAGTGCGCCGCGCGCTGGCTCGTTGGCAATGGTCGAGAAACAAGCTGGCGGGCACCCACGATCCGGCCAATCTGGATCCGCACTCGCTGCCGCGCACGCTGGTGGTTGCAATGTTTCTTCGCGGCGATGCTCGGGCAGCGATCGAAGCCGCGGTCGAGGCATCGCGTACCACGCAGCAGTCGCCGATCGTGCTCGATCTGTGCCGTGTCTGGGCGGCGCTGTTCGTCGATGCGTTCGCCGGTATCGACAAACAAACATTGCTGAGCTTCGGCGGGCCGGCGATGCAGCTGGTTCGACAGCGCCAGCTCAAGGCGCCGGTCAAACAGTTGCTCGAAGGGCGCGGCGCCAGGTCTTGTGCCGACGCCAGCGATGCTCTTTCTGTTACGTGCGTGGCATTGGACGCCTTTGCCGCTGCCAGGACGTTGCATGATGCGTTGATTCGCGTGCTCACTTCGTCGCGAGCGGCGCCATCGGCGGCCGCGCTGTGTGGCGCCCTGTGCGGCGCTCATCTGGGTAGCGACGCCATCTCCCCCGAGTTGCAGCGGCAGCTGCCTGAAGAGCCGGTGCTGCGCTCCCTGGCCCGGCATCTGATGCATTGAGATGGCGACTCGGAAAAAGCGAGCTCCGGTCCGTCGTCGTGTGCGTCCTCGCGAACCGGCCTGGACGCGCCTGAGCGACGAGGAGTTGTTACAGAAGCGTTTCTGCGACCTGCGCCTGACGCTGCGGCACACGGTCATCGACAGCCACATCCGCCAGATCCGGCGCGATCTCAAACGCCGCGGCATCCTGTTCGCGCCGCACGTATGGCTGTCCGAAGAATGGTTCTCTCCCGATGGCGTGCCCGGCATCGCCGTCGCGTTCTATATGGCGCATCCGAGGCTGATGCGTCTGGAACGCAAGATGATGGACGAGGTGGAGGGCGGCAATTCCAACTGGCTGACCCGCATCATGCGCCACGAGTTCGCGCATGCGCTCGACAACGCCTATCGCATCCGCCGCCGCAAGGAATGGCGCGAGACCTTCGGCGATCCGGATCGGCGCTATCCAAATGTTTATCGGCCGCGGCCCGCCAGTCGTGATTTCGTATTGCATCTGGGCCACTGGTACGCGCAGAGCCATCCAACCGAGGACTTCGCCGAGACATTCGCGGTGTGGATGCAGCCCAAGGCGCGCTGGCGGCGCGATTACCAGGGCTGGCCCGCGCTGGCGAAGCTGGAATATGTGGACCGGCTGATGGGCGAGCTGTCGGGGACCCTGCCGCATGTGATGAATCGCTCGTTGATCGAGCCGATCAGCGAGAACGAAACCACGCTCGCCGAGCACTATCGTCGCAAGCGCGCCCGTTACGAGTTCGATACACCCGATGCTTATGACTTGAGGCTCAAGCGGGTCTTCGGCAAACATCGACAGGGGCGCCGACGCATGCGTGCCAGCACGTTCGTGCGTCAGAGCCGGCCGGAATTGGAACGTTGGCTGATGCGACGCTCGCGGTTGTACCCCTATCTCGTGCATCATGTGCTCAGGACGGTGATTGCACGCTGCCGCGAGCTGGATCTGGTGCTGGATACTTCCAAGCCGGAGGCCAAGCGCGCGTTGCTGGGCGTACTGGAGCGGATCTTGATCGACATCCTGCGGCGCGACCGCGAACGCTACACACTATGAAGCCCCGTCGAGTCCTGGTGTTGATGCATGAGAGTCTCGTGCCACCGGCGAGCCTCAAGGGCCTCAGTGACAAGGAAATCGACGAGTTCAGGACCGAATACGACGTGACCGCGGCGCTGGAGAAAGCCGGTCACGAGGTCAAGGCGCTGGGGCTGGGCGACAATCTGTCCGAGCTGCGCTCCACCATCACCGACTGGAAGCCCGATGTGGCGTTCAATCTGCTCGAGGAGTTTCAGGGCATCGTCACGTACGACCAGTACGTGGTCGCGTTCCTGGAGCTGATGAAACTGCCGTACACGGGCTGCAATCCGCGCGGCATGATGATCTCGCGCGACAAGGCGCTCTCCAAACAGATTCTCTCCTATCACCGCATTCCCACGCCGGGCTTCGCGGTCATCAAGAAGGGCCAGCGTTACCGCCTGCCGCGCAAGCTGAAGTTTCCATTGTTCGTGAAGTCGGTGACCGAGGACGCGTCGCTTGGCATCTCACAGGCATCGGTGGTTTCGGATGCGGACAAGTTGAAAGAGCGCATCGAGTTCATTCACGAGCAGACCAACTCGGACGCGCTGATCGAGGAATACATCGAAGGGCGCGAGCTGTACGTCGGAGTGCTCGGCAACGATCGCTTGCGGACCTTCCCGGTGTGGGAGATGGATTTCGGCACCCTGCCGGACGTGATGGCCGGCATCGCGACCCGCAAGGTGAAATGGGATCGCCGCTACCAGAAGAAACATGGCATCCGCACCGGCGCCGCGCAGAATCTTCCGGAAGGCTGCGCCGCCTATCTGGACAAGCTATCCAAGCGGATCTTCCGCTCCCTGTATCTCAGCGGTTATGCGCGCATGGACTTTCGAATGCGCCCGGACGGCAGCGTGTTCGTGCTGGAAGCCAACTGCAATCCGAACATCAGCCGGCAGGAAGACTTCGCCGATTCGGCGCTGGCCGCCGGCATCGAGTATCCGGCGCTGCTGGAGCAGATCATCCGCATGGGCAACAACTATCAGGCGGCCTGGCGCGCGGACGAAGAGTAACCGGCTCGCACCGACGCAAAAAAAGGCCCGCCAATGGCGGGCCTTCTTTGTCACCACAGAACGGGGCGCGGGATCATTCGCTGCTCTTGCCGGTCCACTGACTCAGCCACTGTTCCACTTCGTGGTGCCAGCGGATGCTGTTGTTCGGCTTGAGCACCCAATGGTTTTCATCCGGGAAGATCAGCAGGCGGCTGGGAATGCCCTTGCGCTGCAGGGCCGTGAACGCCGAGAGGCCCTGCGCATACGGAATGCGATAGTCGCGCACGCCGTGAATGACCAGCATGGGCTTGTTCCAGTTCGCGACATGATTCACCGGGTTGAACTTCTCGACGTTCTCCGGCACCTGCCACGCAATCCCGCCCTGTTCCCATTCGGTGAACCACAGCTCCTCGGTGGAGTAGGCCATGGCGCGGGAGTCGAACACGCCGTCGTGATTCACCAGGCACTTGAACGGTTCCGACCAGTTGCCGGCGATCCAGTTGATCATGTACCCGCCATAGGAGGCGCCCAGTGCGCAGGTGCGTTCGCCATCCAGCCACGGATAGTTCTGGAGCGCCGCCGCCAGGCCCTTCTGCAGATCTTCCAGCGGCTTGCCGCCCCAGTCCTGGCTGATCGAATCGGTGAACGCCTGGCCATAGCCGGTCGAGCCGTGGAAATCGATGAACACCGAGGCGTAGCCCGCGCCCGCATAGGTCTGCGGATTCCAGCGATAGCTCCAGGCATTGGCGAACGAGCTCTGCGGGCCGCCGTGGATGATGAAGGCGACCGGATATTTCGTGCCCGGCTTGAAGTCGGCCGGCTTCATCACGTAGCCGTACACCGTCGCGCCGTCGGCGCCGGCGAACGTGAACTGCTCGGGCTCGCCGAACTTGAGTTCCGCCAGCGCCGCTTCGTTCATGCGAGGCAGGGCGCGCAGATCGCTGCCTTTGATGGTCAGCGCCTGCAGCTCGGCCGGCGACTTCAGCGACGAGGTCGTCATCACGATCTCCTTGTCGCCGACGCTGAACGCCTCGATGCGTCCCGGGCCGGTCAGCATGGTCGGCTTGCCGCTCTTCACGTCGACCGCCCACAGCGGATGCTGGCCGAAATGATCGGTGGTCGCATACAGCGTGCGGCCGTCCCTGCTGAACGCCAGGGCGTCGACCGAGCGATCCCAGTCCTGGGTGAGCGCGCGCCGCTTACCGCTCTTCATATCCATGAGCATGATATGGAAACGATCGGCTTCGAACCCGGGCCGGGTCATCGCGCGCCAGGCCAGCTGGCTGCCATCGCGCGAGAACACCGGCTGCGTGTCCCACGCCGGATTGTCTTCGGTCAGATTGCGCAGCCCGCTGCCGTCGACACCGACTTCATACAAATCGAAGTTGGTCGACCAGGGCTCGGACTTGCCTTTGATACGCGTCGCGAACACCAGCCGCGAGCCGTCCGGCGAGAACGTATATTCGCTGGCGTCGCCGAAGGGCTTCGAGGGCACGTCGGCGTCGAGCGCTTTGCTCACCGACACCGGCTCGGAGGCGATGCCATCGCTCAACTGCAGAACGAACAGTTGCGAGATGCGGCTGTCCGCCCAGGTATCCCAATGGCGCACGAAGATGCGGTCGTACGCCTCGCCGCTGTCTTTCGGGTGCCTGGCTTGATCGAGCCGCTCGACCGTGCACGACAGCTCATCGCAGTCGGGGAACACTTCCAGCGTCACGGCGAGACGGCCGGCGTGGCTGGCCAGGCGGAACGTGCCGACGTCCAGCGGCAGGTTCGTGACCTGCATCGCTTCGCCGCCGGCCGCCGGCAGACGCCACACCTGGCTGGAACCGCTGCGCGTGGACAGGAAATAAATCTCGCTGCCATCGCTGGTCCATTGGGGCGAGCTGTCGTTCTCCGGATCGGTGGTGAGCCGGCGGGGCTGGGCTCCCTTGGTGGCCAGATCGAGCGACCACAGATCGGTGCGGCCGCGATTCGCCGCCAGATCCGTTTCACGCACCGTGTAGACCACGGTGCGGCCATCGGGCGAGAGCACTGGGTCGGACACGCGCTGCATGCTGACCAGGTCTTCGACGTTGAAGGGACGTGGAGCTGCAACCGCGCCGAGCGGCATGAGCAAACAAGCGGACAACACACAGGCCGCAGGGGCCAACGACTGACGCATCAAGGGACTCCGGTCCGTCAGAAAGGACGGGAGTATAAATGTCGACGCCTATTTCTTCTCGTGGATGACGGCGAAGGCGCTGGTGTAGCTGTGCAGGAAGGTGGAGTTCTGGATCGGTCCGAACTCGCCGTCGCAGAAAAAGCCACCAATGGGCAGATCGGCGACCAGGCGTCGGAACGCATTGCTGTCGTGATCGGCCTGACCGTACAGGCCGATGCCCCGGCCGTGGCAGGAGAACAGCAGCGCGCCCGAATCGGGGCTGACGATATGCGAGGCCCGGTAAGCGGTCAGCGTGCGCTCCAGGTCGAGCGCCGAGGTGGCGGCGTCGCGCAGATGGAATTGCACGACGCTGTTGGCCGGCACGTTGGCGCTGACCCACAGCGCGCCACTTTGCGGATCCATGCCCAGGATGCTGCGGATCAGAAAATCGCCCGGCGTGAATTCGCTGGCGTCGGTGCGCATGGCCATGCCCAGGTGCAGCGATTGACTGAACAACTCCCGGTCGGGCGCCGGCAGGCGCTCGAACAGCGCCGACAACACATCGCGCGGTGAGCGCCCGTCGAGCTCGCGCACCAGGTTCTCGTGCGCCGAGGTGACGAACATCGGATCGCCGATCGCCCGGCAGCCCTGCGCGACCACCATGTCGATGTCGATGTTGCCGGTCAGGGCGAGCGCGATACAGCCCGAGTGATAGACCTGATTGCCCAGATACAGGGCGGTGCCGCCGACCTGCCGCGCGCCGCTCGCCAGCCCGCCGATTTTTGGCGCGAGCGGATAGATCCGGTCCAGGCCCCGGATGAAGGTTTCGGCTTCGAAGCTGAAGGGATCCGCGAGCAGCAGGAATGATGGTTGCTGGCTGGGGGTGATGCGCAGGACGTCTTCCCACACGCGCGCTTCGGCATACACCGGCGGCACTTGGGCTGCGTCCAGGTGCGTGCCCTTCAGGCGCACGCCGGGCAATATCGCGCCGGTCAATGAAAAAGCGGGACGATCCTCGATCTCGCGGCCGCCGCCGATCACGCCCCCACCGCAGCAGCCGAAGATGAAGACGTTCTCGAACTCGCGCTGGAGCAGCGCCGGCACGGCATCGAAGTGCGCTGCGTGCTCGGCACTGACGAACACGATCGCGAGATCCGGCTCCTGACGACCCAGGCCGAGGAACACGGTCTCGGCCGCATGCTCCACTGCGGCCCGCAGTGAATTATCTGTGTCGACGGCGGATGCCCAACGCATGGCCTTCCTGCTTGAATGCGATCGAGCGCTCGATTCTAGGCATTCTTCCGTTAAATGCCATTCTGCAATCGCCCCCTGCGACGTCGTGTCGTAATCGACGCCGCGAGGTGAGCGTCATTTACCTACTGGCTCGGTTGAGCGCCGTAGCCCGTGTCCACTTCCACCTGGGCCTCGGCGAGCCACTCCTGCATGTGTGGATCCTGGATCAGTTGTTGCTGGTACGCCGCGACGATCGGGGTGGAGAACTGCGCGCCGTAGTGACGGAAGCGCAGGGCGACGGGTGCGTACATTGCATCGGCGATCGAATACTCGCCGAACAGCCACGGCCCTCGCTGGCCATATTGCGAGCGGTACTCGTGCCACAGTTGCTGAACGCGCTCCACGTCGGCCCGGCCTTGCGGAGGCAGCTGCACGGTCGAGTGGCCGATCGCCTGCATCGGCCAGTGCGTGCGCAAGGCCGCGAACCCTGAATGCATTTCCGCGCTGACCGCGCGTGCCAGCGCTCGCGCGGTGGGATCGGCCGGCCAGGCACGACCCTGCACTTTCTCGTTGAGGTACTCGGCAATGGCCAGCGAGTCCCAGATCTTCAGCTCGCCGTCGATCAGCAGGGGCACGCGCCGCGTCGGCGAATACTTGACGATGTCGCGATGGAAGGCCGGCGTGTCGAGCGGCAGCTTCACCTCCTGGAAGGGCAGGCCGAAGTGTTTCAGCACCAGCCAGGGGCGCAGCGACCAGGACGACAGATGCTTGTTGCCGATGACCAGGGTGAGCATGGACATGAGTGGAACGACCAACGAGTTAATGACTAACGCCCGACGACTGGTCAGAATGCGACAGTCGCATCGCCTCGTCCACCGAGATTTACCAAACCCTCGTCGACCATGTCTGAACATCACTTAGCCACGCTGGCGGTCCGTGCCGGCCAGCGCCGCACTCCGGAAGCCGAGCACGCCGAGCCCATCTTCACCACGTCGAGTTATGTGTTCGCGAGCGCCGCCGAAGCCGCCGCGCGTTTCGACGAGAGCGTGAAGGGCAATATCTATTCGCGCTTCACCAATCCCACCGTGCGCTGTTTCGAGGAGCGGCTGGCGGCGCTGGAAGGGGCGGCTGCATGTGTCGCGACCGGTTCGGGGATGGCCGCCATCCTGGCCACCTGCATGAGCCTGATGAAGGCGGGCGATCACATCGTTTGTTCCGACAGCGTGTTCGGTTCGACCATCGCGCTGATCAATCGCTATCTGGTGAAGTTCGGCGTCGACGTGACATATGTTCGGCCCGACGACAACGACGCGTGGCGCCGCGCCATCCGGAGCAACACCAGATTGTTCTTTGTCGAAACGCCCTCGAATCCGCTCTCGGTGATCGCCGACATTGCCGGCCTCGCCGCCATCGCGCATGAGCGCGGCGTGTTACTGGTGGTCGACAATTGTTTCTGCACACCGGCATTGCAGAAGCCGTTCGAGCTGGGCGCGGACCTGGTGATTCACTCGGCTACCAAATATCTGGACGGGCAGGGGCGCTGCGTCGGCGGGGCGGTGCTCGGCAACGAGCAGCTGGTCGGCAAGGACATCTACGGCTTCCTGCGCACCACCGGGCCGAGCATGAGCCCGTTCAATGCCTGGGTGTTCCTGAAAGGTTTGGAAACGTTGGAGCTGCGCATGCGCGCGCATTCGGCGGCGGCACTGCAACTGGCGCGCTGGCTGGAACAGCAGCCGGGAGTCAGCAAGGTCTACTACGCAGGTTTGGAGTCGCATCCGCAACACGCGCTTGCGAAACGACAGCAGAGTGCGTTCGGCGGCATCGTCGCATTCGACGTGGAGCACGGTCGCAAGGGCGCCTGGGCGTTCGTCGATGCGACGCGATTGCTGTCCATCACCGCCAATCTGGGCGACACCAAGAGCACCATCACGCATCCGGCGACGACCACCCATTCGCGCATCAGTCCTGCAGAGCGCGAGCGCGCCGGCATCACTGAAGGTTTGTTGCGGATCTCGGTCGGCCTGGAGGACGTGCGCGATCTGCAAGCCGATCTGGAGCGCGGTCTCGCGGCGGTTCGTACGGTGGCGGCATGACGAGCGGCGATCTGTCGAGCGTACGTGCCATCTGCTTCGATCTGGACAATACGTTCTGGGACGTAATGCCCGTGATCGAGCGCGCCGAGCAGGCCATGTACGATTTTCTCGCCCTCAGGTACCCGCGCGTGACCGCGGCCATGACGGTCGAGATGTTGCGCAAAGCCCGCCAGGAGACTGCGCAGGCCTACCCGCAAATGGCGCATGACTTCACTTTTTTGCGTCGGCAGACACTGGCCGACCATGCCCGGGAATTCGGTTACGCCGAGGCCATGGCCGACGAGGCGTTCGAAGCTTTCATCCAGGCGCGCAACGAAGTGGTGCTGTACGAGGACGTGCTGCCGGGCCTGGAACGGCTCAAGCCGCACTTCCGTCTGTTTACCGCCAGTAACGGCAATGCCGATCTAAAACGCATCGGTCTGGCGCATTATTTCGAGCGCAGCCTGGGGGCTCGCGACGTGGGTGCGCTCAAGCCCGATCCGTTGCTGTTCCACAAGGTAATTGAAGGAACTGGACTGACACCCCAACAGGTTGTGTATGTGGGTGACGATCCGGCGCTGGACGTGGTGGGTGCGCGGGCCGCCGGTATGCATCCGGTGTGGATAAACCGGGACGAGCTCGAATGGTCCGCCGAATTCGGCGAGCCGGTGCATACAGTGCGAACCCTGCACGAGCTCGGCACTCTGTTGGGGCTGCGCTCGTGACAAGGGTGCGCCATGAAACAGCGCAGCTGGTGCGCTGCGCACCCGATACATTCGCCGTTGTATCCCTATTTTCAAGGACCTATGGTCTTTGTCGCCGATTGCCTTGACTCTTTTATTGGCGTACATTCCGCGCCGTTCGTTGTGCCTTTGCCCGCTTTTTTCTCTGGCTTGGCCAGCCGGGTCATTGACGACCCTCTTTTCGGCCAACTTCTGAAAAATCCGACGAGACCGCGAACGTAGGCCTGGGACCTAAACCGCATAACTTCAAGTCTGGAACTGACTGGGGCAGTGCAGGGGCGGAGCCCGTATGTAACCAGGCCTCGCAGTGATGATATTTCCCAGCAGGGGGATCGCGCTCGAGGCTTTTTCAGAGAGACTGTATCGCTATGACAAAGATCTATGTGGGTAACCTGCCGTTCTCGGCAAGCGAGGACCAGGTTCGCCAGCTGTTCGAACAGCACGGCACCGTGGAGTCAGTGGCCCTGATCAACGACCGTGAAACCGGTCGTCCTCGCGGCTTCGGCTTCGTGGAAATGCCGCGTGCCGATGCTCAGCGCGCCATTCAATCGTTGAACGGAAAAGACATGGGCGGTCGTCCCCTGCGCGTCAATGAAGCGCAGGAGCGCCAGGGTGGCGGCGGCGGCGGTGGCCGTGGCCCCCGCGGTCCGGGCGGCGGCGGTGGTGGCGGCCGCTGGTAAGCGGCACCAACGACGACCAGGTTCGCCTGGTCGTTGCTGAGACAGACAAGACCCCGCGGTAGCAATACCGCGGGGTTTTTGTTTTTTTGATGCTCGTCACAACGGGTTTGCGTGGTGATTCACATAACCACTACAGCCGGGCCCGTTGTAGCGAGGCATCGGGTCAACTCGCATGGCCACAGTGCCGCGGGTCGGTAAGCATGCGGGATTGTTGCAATCTCGTGACCGGCTTGTGACGACCATGACCCACGAATGCCGGCCGCGAAGAAGATCTGCTTCGTGCGCGTCTTGGTGTCGAAGCCAGAATAAACGACAGCATCGTCGCGGGCATCGGCGTTGCGACTTCTTCCGCTCCCGTGTTGAGCGAACAACGCATCCTCTCTCGATCAGCTGCCAGGCGAACTCGGTTCTCCCAGGTGCCGCAGGTCGGCGTGCCCGCGCTCGATAGGCGTCGGCCGATCGGCTCGCTGCTGGTCGGGCCGAGTATCAGCCAGCTGGCGAGTTCGCGGGCCCCGACGCGATGTCTCCAATGGGCCGCCTGCATCGAGGCCCGGGGCTGTTTGATTAGCAAACATTGCCGGTGAGTGCCAAGGGAACTTTCCGACCGCTTCGGCGACACATTAATCGATGGCCTGATTGCAAAAGTGTCGATGGGAACCGTATCAAAGGCTTGAGGATTAAATTCTCGACGAAGATTGTCGATACTTTGGTACAAGTGGTCATGCACGAGGTGCCTGGCGATGAGTGATGTTGGGTCTGGAACGGTCGTTGCGGTTCCCAATCTGCGCGAGTTTTTCCACGAGTCGGTGCAGAAGGCGCTACGCAATCAGCGCGTGGATGTCGACGAGCACACCGAGCACTACGTCGTAAACGTGCTCACCATGTTCGCGCGCTCCGAAGAGCTTTACGAAAGAACTGCCGAAGGCGTGCGTCTGAAGCCGCTGGCGCACATGCTGGCGGACGCATCGGCAGCGCAGTCCAGTCAGCAGCGCGACGAAGCGTTGCGCCGGCTGGGCGATGTTTCTTTGTTCATCGCCGGTTTCTTCGCGCAAAGCTTCGCCCGCAAACTCGTCGACATCGATTACCACATCGCCATGGGCGGTCGCGCGTACGGCACGCTCGCCGAGAATCTGCGCTACTCGATGCGCGGCCAGGCATTCGCGGCGGTGTTCCTGGAGCTGGCGGGAAAATTCCAGCGGCTGGTCGATGTGCTCAACGATGTGGCCGAGATGGCCTATCAGCACACCGACAAGGACATCCTGCGCCTGTACGAGATCTGGCTGAAGACCGGCAGCCCGCGCGCGTTCGCGATCTTGCAGCGGCTCGGTGTCGCGCCGGTCAATGCCGGGAGAAAGGAGCACTGACATGCTGCTGCGGCGGATGCAGTCGCTCCTGACCCGGCTGTACGATGCACCCGTCGACCACGACGCCGAAGATTTCCTGATCTCGGACCCGCGGCGGCTGCGCGAGGTGGTCGGCGATCAGAGCGGACCGCTCAGCGACGAACAGGTGTTCGTGGTGCAGGAAGAGGGCGGCGTGCGGATCGGGCTGTTCATCGATGAGCGCGTCATCGAACGGCTGGAGCGTCGCGATCCCCTGAGCGCGCTCGACGAACGCAATCTGCATGACTTCTGCACGGCGCTGGAAGGCGTCAGCCATTTCCATTACCTGATCTGGAGCCTGGCCCGCGGCCGGCCGGTGTCGTTGCTGGAGCTGGAGCTGCAGGCCGAGGTGGACAAGTACGCCACGGCGCTCGCATTGATCACCCAGCAGCGCGCGGGCGCTTTCCCGAGCTCGCTGCACGCGAGGATGTTCGGCGGGGTGAGTTTCCTGCCGCAGCTGGATGAGATCAGCCGACGTCGCTACGAAGAAGCGAACCGGCATGCGGCCCGGTACTGCCGGTCACTGGATCAGCGCTATCTGCACCCGCGGCGCTCCCGGCCGGAGCAATGGCTGGCCGAACTGCGCCGCTTCTTCCGCTGCGGTCACCAGGAAAAGATCAGGCAGCTCGCGGTCTGAGA
This sequence comes from uncultured Steroidobacter sp., assembly GCF_937958065.1. Lineage (GTDB taxonomy): Bacteria > Pseudomonadota > Gammaproteobacteria > Steroidobacterales > Steroidobacteraceae > Steroidobacter. The sequence goes on along the minus strand of NZ_CALFXI010000033.1, from coordinate 176,950 downwards.
GTCACTCGCCGCGGTTTTTCGCGCCCACGCGCTTCTTCATTTCGATCCACTTCGACAGCTCGCGCAAGTCGCGCTTCGGCGCGGCCGGCTTTCGCTGCAACAGCCCGCTCTCGTACGGGTTGTAGCCGATGCGCGTGCCCCTGGCGTTGTTCTGGATCGGTGTGTTGGCGGGCGGCTCGTCCTCGACGAACGACAGGCCCGGGTGATCGAGCGCCTTGCGACGGGCGCGCTCGCCTTCCTCGCCGTCTTCACTGAAGCGGTCGTCATTCCACGCATAGACGGCGTTGCCACGCTCGTCGAAGGCAATGCGGCCCGGTTGCTTCGGCTCGACCACTCGCGGCCGCAGCCGGTAACCCAGTTTTTTCAAATCGTCATTCAACGCCCTGTCTCCATGTCTCGCTACGGGCAGCGCCCATAGGACCTATTGAGATTCCACGTCCGGCATCCGTTTGGACGTGTGGCGCTATTGAATTGCTTCGCGGCAGCGCGGGCAAGTTGGAAAAGTGTGATGCGAGTGCCGGATGCGAACAGCCGACTGTCATGCTGTTCGACAGCGGCCGGTCGCCTGCGACAAGGGCGCCTTACGATGCGGCGGTTTGCACATAAGGCGCCGCTCGCAGCAGCGCCGCCAGCGTCTTGCCATCGCGCAGCTCACCGGAGTGCGCCATCTGCATCACCTGCTCGAACGGCAGCCAATGCGCTTCCAGCACCTCGCTTGCTTCCAGCCGATGTTCGACTTCGCTGAGCCCGGTGGCGAGGAACAGATGCACCACTTCAGTCAGGAAGCCGGGGGAGGACAGATACTCGCCGAGGCTGCGCCATTCGCGGGCCCGACGGCCTGCTTCTTCTTCGAGTTCGCGTTGCGCGGTTTGCAGCGACGGCTCCTCGTTATCGATCTTGCCGGCCGGGAACTCCCAGATATAGCCGTTGGCAGCATGACGGTATTGGCGCACGAGGCAAACGCGACCGGCGTCGTCGAGCGCGACCACGGCAGCACCGCCGGGGTGATGCACCATGTCGAGCGTCGCGACATGCCCGTTGGGCAACCGCACTTGCTCGACATTCACCTGGATGATGCGGCCGGTGTAAACGGGGGTGACTTTCTCGATGCTCATGGCTCTCATCCCGGGGGCGAATCGGCTTCTTCGATGGGCGGCGCCGACTCGTCGTCCTCGGCCGCATCTTCGGCGGACTGCCTGGACATCTTCGACGGCGTGGTGGCGGTGCCGATCCGATAGGCGGCGAAGCCTGGCAGTACCACCTGGTTCAATGCCATGCCAAGGACGCGGCCACTGGTCGGGGCGTAGATGCGATGCTGCTGGTTCGAGATCGGATCGGTGACCACGCCCAGCAACTCGCCTTCGCTGACCCGTTCGCCGAGCGCCACGTCGGAGAACAGGATGCCGCCGTGATCGACGCGCACCCACTTGGACGCGTAGTAGACCGGCTCCGGATCGCCCCAGTAGCGGCGTTGCTTGGTCATCCCGAGCGAGTAGAGCAATGTTTCCACCGCTTTCGCGCCATGCTCGACCTGTTCGGACTGCACACGCATCGGCTCGCCCATTTCGAACGTCACCGAAGGAATGCCGGCGTCGGTCGCCGCCCGGCGCAACGAGCCGCGCTCGCCGACACTGTGCAGGACCACGGTCGCGCCGAAAGCTTTGGTCATGCGGGACACTTGCGGCAGGCGCAAGTCGGCGCGCACCTGGGGCAGGTTGGTGCGATTCAACGAGCCGGTGTGCAGGTCGATGAGCGCCGAGCAATGCTTCACCACTTCGGTGAAGAACGAATGCGCCATGCGCGTCGCGGCGCTGCCTTTCGGGTTGCCGGGAAAGTAACGATTCAGATCGCGCCGGTCCGGCAGGTAGCGCGCGCCCCGATAAAAGCCCTGGACGTTGACGATGGGCACGCCGATGACCGCGCCATTCAACTCTTCGACGTCGATGTCGTCGAGCACGCGGCGCGCGACTTCGATGCCGTTCAGCTCATCGCCGTGGACCGCCGCGGTCAGGCACAGCACCGGTCCGGGTCCTTTGCCATTGAGCACGAACACCGGTACCGGCGAGACGAAACCTTCCATCCCCGCGCCGCTCGTCCAGGTGAGCTTCTTGCGTGTGGCCGGCGGCACTTCGCTGCCGAGCAATCGCAGTCGGCCCTTGGGCTTCAAGGTTTCGGAGCCTTCCAGAATGGCGGGCGCCGGTGTTGGCGCGGGCCTCTCCTCGGCGGCGTGAGCCACCGTGCAGAGCAGGCAACCGAGCAGCCAGGATCTGACCAATGATTTCATGACGCCTTCTTCACGAACTTCAGCGTGAAGCGATCGCTCTCGCCGATTTGTCTGTAACGCGCGGCATCGCCGTCGGCGAAGCCGGGCGGCAGCGTCCACACGCCCTTCTCGTAATTCTTGGTGTCGTTCGGATTGGCGTTGATCTGCGAGCGCCCGACCAGCTCGAAACCGGCGGCTTCGATCATCCGGATCGCATAGTCCTCGTTCACATAACCCGACGCGGCCTTCGGATCCTGCGGCACCTCCGGGTTGCCTCGATGCGCGACCACGCCGAGCACGCCACCTGGCTTGAGCGCGGCATGCATGGCGGCGAGCGCATCGCGCTCCCAGCCAAACATCATCCAGTTGTGCAGATTGCGGATGCTCAGGACCAGATCGGCCGTGCCGGGCGGCGCGATCTCGTTCTTCGCGGGCGGCGCGGCCAGGGTGGTGGTGATCACTTTGCCGTACAGGTCGGGCCGCAGCCGGAGTTTTTCTTTGTAGCTCTCTACGGTGGCCTTGGCGTACTCGCCCGATGCAGGGTCGAGCAGCGCGGTGTACAGCTGACCGTGATCCCGCAGCAGTGGCGCGAGAATCTCGGTGTACCAGCCGGCGCCCGGCCACACTTCGACCACCGTCATGTCCTGACGGATGCCGAAGAACTGCAATGTCTCTTTGGGATGCCGATAGCTGTCCCGCGCGCGATGCTCGAGGGAGCGGTGTTCGCCTCGCAGAATGGTATCGAGCGCGGAGCTGGTGGCTCGGTCGGTGGCAGGCGTCGTCGCGCAACCAGTCAGAATCAACGCGCTCAGCACGAACCCGCTGAACGCCCGGGCGACGCAGGGCAATCTCATTCCTTCTCCTCGCGACCTGATGAGTCGCGAAGATAGTGGATGCAGCAGTGGCAAATCAAAACCGGACCCAGGCCACGCCCTGCGGAGCGTGGCCTGGATCCGCGGACCGGTTCAGTTACGCCAGCCTGGTTGCAGCAGGCTGCCGGAGCTGGTTACCAGCGGCCGTTCTGCCGCGGCGGACGCGCTTCGCGCTCGCGTGCTTCGTTCACGCGCAGCGGGCGGCCGCCCATCTCGAAACCATTCATGTGTTGAATGGCCGTCTGAGCGTCGCTGGAGGGCATTTCCACGAAGCCGAAGCCGCGCGGCCGCCCGGTTTCGCGATCGTTGATCAGCTTGACCGATTGCACCGTGCCATGTTTCTCGAACAGGGACCGAACGTCCGTTTCAGTGGCGCTGAACGGCAGATTCCCAACGTAGATCGTCGTCATCGAAGTCACTCTTTGAGGCCAGACAGAAGTTGCAGCCAAGCGATCGCCTCCGCAAAGCTCTTGGGCTTCCGGATGAAAGTACGATCGCCGTGTCTTGGTCGCTGACAATCAACCATGGGAATGGCGTGGCGGGGAGACGAGCTGTTTAAAGCGCGTTGTGTCCGAAGGTCGCTCTTGTAGGTTGAAATGCGTATTCAGCTGACCGCGACCGATACTACGTCAGCCTTTTGGCGACTGCAATGATCCTACTTGACAAACGATTTTTTGGATTTTTTTGCAGCTGCGAACGGGGAATGAGGCCGGGCGAGACGCCCGGCCTGAAGTGACGTCAGCCTTCCAGATACGTGTAGCCGTTCAGCTCCGATTCGTAGAAGCGGCGCAGCGCCTGGCTTTCGGCCAGCGTCATGCGGCCTTCGCGCACCGCGCGCTCGCAGTCCCGGGCGAATTGCGGAAACAACCGTTCCACGTCGTACTCCATGTAACTGAGCACCTGGCGGGCGGTGTCGCCTTTGACGATCTCCTCGATCCACCAGCCGCCCTCGTCGTGCAGGCGGATGTGCACCACGTGCGTGTCGCCGAACAGATTATGCAAATCGCCCAACGTTTCCTGGTACGCACCGACCAGGAAGGTGCCGAGGTAGTACTCCTCGTTGGGTTTCAGCTCGTGCAGCTCCAGTGTGCGTTTGACTTCGCGCTGGCTGACGAAGCGGTCGATCTTGCCGTCCGAGTCGCAAGTGATATCCGCCAGCACGGCGTTGCGTGTGGGTTTCTCATCCAGCCGGTGGATGGGCATGATGGGAAACACCTGGCCGATGGCCCAGCTGTCCGGCAGCGACTGGAACACGGAGAAGTTACAAAAGTACGTGTCGGAAAGAATCAGCTCCAGGCGTTCGAGCTCCTCCGGCACGCGATCCAGCTTGCGGCAGTAGTCGCGGATCTTGGCGCAGGTCGCCCAATACAAACGTTCCATCAGGCCGCGGAACTCCAGGCTCAGCAGGCCCAGGTTGAACATCTGCAGCGCCTGTTCGCGCGCCTGCAGGGCGTCGTGATAACACTCGACCAGCCGGCGCTCGGAGATGGTGCGATAGGCTTCGAACAGGTCGAGCACGGGCTGCGGCAGCTCGTCCCTGCTGCCGCTGTATTCGTCTTCGATGCGGTCCGAGATGCGAAATTTATCCAGGCAGGAGGAGCCGAGCGCATTGAAGACCAGCACGCTGTGATGCGCGGCCGTGGCACGGCCGGACTCGCTGACGATGACCGGATGGTCGATGCCGCGCGCGTTGCAGACGCTGCCGATGCGATACACCACGTCGCTCGCGTATTCGTTCATCGTGTAGTTCATCGACGATTCGAAATTGGTGCCGCTGCCGTCGTAGTCCACGCCGAGGCCGCCGCCGATGTCGATATATTTCAGCCCGGCGCCCATCAGCTTCAGCTCGGCGTACACGTGCGCCAGCTCGTTGATCGCGTCCTTGACCCTGCGGATGTCCTGCAGCTGGCTGCCCGCGTGACAGTGCACCAGCTCCAGGCAGTCGAGCATGTCGTTGTCCCTGAGCACCTGCACCAGCTCGAGGATCTCGGTGACGAACAGGCCGAACTTGGACTTCTCGCCGGCCGAATCGCGCCAGCGGCCGGCGCCTTCGCTCGCCAGCTTCACGCGCACGCCGATGCGCGGCCGCACCTGATATTTCTTGGCGTGCTTCAGCACCAGCTGCAGCTCCTCGAAATTCTCGATCACCGGAATGATGGTGCGGCCGAGCTTGGTGGCGAGGATGACCGCTTCGATGTAGCTGTCGTCCTTGAAGCCGTTGCAGACGATCATGCGCTGCTCGGGCGCATCTTCGGTCAGGGCCATCACCGCGAGCAGCTCGGGCTTGGAGCCGGCTTCCAGGCCGAAGCCGAACTCATCGCCGTAGCGATACACCTCTTCGACCACCAGGCGCTGCTGATTCACCTTGATGGGGAACACGGCGGTGTAGCGGTTCTTGTAGTCGTTCTCGGCGATCGCCTGCGCGAACGCCTTCTGCAGCCGGCTCAGCCGATGGCGCAGGATGTCGGAGAAGCGCACCACCACCGGCGCGGTCAGATCGCGCTGACGCAGCCCTTCGACCACCTCATACAAATCGATCTCGCGCTCCGGCGAGCCGTCCGGCCGCACCACCACGTGGCCCGCGGCGTTGATGCTGAAGTAATGCTTGCCCCAGTTGGGCACCTGATACAGGTCGAGCGAATCCTCGGTGTCCCAGGAGCCGTTGGTCACGCCCAGAGGCAGCGGTTTTTTAGCGGTGGAGTCCAAGTGCGCGGGCCTCGCGAGTTGGGGCCTGTGTGAGAAAGGCGCGAACGATAGCGGAAAGAGATTGCTGCAAAAAGTAAAAAAAGCGGCGCGCCGATTAATCAGTAGTTGCAACGCTTCGCCGTGGATCCGTGATCCATTCGCTCCAGGAGCCCGCGTACAAGCGCGCACCGGGCTTGCCGGCGACCTCCATTGCCAGCAACAGATGACAGGCAGTCACGCCGGAGCCGCACATTGCAATGGTGTGGTCGTCGGCGACGCCCGCCTGCGACTGCTCATAGCGTCGTCGTAAATCTTCCGGCGCGCTGAAGCGGCCGTCGCTCGACAGATTGGTCGAGAACGGATGGTTGCGAGCGCCTGGCACGTGCCCGGCCACTTTGTCGAGCGGCTCGACCTTGCCCAGAAAGCGCTCGGGGGCGCGCGCATCGAGCAATCTCCAGTCGGGTTGTTGCACGCGCGCCTGCACCTGATCGGCATCGACCCACAGGTCGCGATCCGGACGCGCTTGAAACTGCGTCGGCTGGCGTGCAGGAATTTCAGTGGACACCGGACGGTTGGCCGCGGTCCACGCCTTGAAGCCGCCATCGAGCACGGCTGCCGCGCGATGACCCACCCAGCGCAGCAACCACCACAGGCGCGCTGCATACATGCCGTTGTCGGCGTCATACGCGATCACTTGCGTGTCGGCGCCGACGCCCCAGCGGCCCAGCGTCCGGGCGAAATGTTCAGGATCGGGCAGCGGATGCCGCCCGGTGGTGGCCGTGATCGGGCTCGACAGGTCGCGATCCAGATGTGCGTAAACGGCGCCAGGAATGTGCCCGGCGCCGTAGGCCGCCTCGCCGGCGGCCGGCTGCGCCAGGTCGAAGCGACAGTCGACGATCAGCCAGTGCGGATCGGTGAGGTGCGCGGCGAGCGTGTCGGTATCGACGAGTGTGGTGTGCATGGCGAAGCGCGTGGCGAGGCCCTGGGCCGGGGCGCTCATTCTACGCTGGCCCCGGCGTCCAGCTTGGTTACAATCCCGATCTTGCATCTTGCTGGGACGAGTACATGGCACTGGAACTGTGGTGGGGTAGCGGCAGTCCTTATTCCTGGCGCGCGCTGCTCGCGCTGGAGTACAAGCGCCTGCCATACGTGTCGCACCTGGTGCAGTTCTCCAAGCAGGAGCACCGCTCCCCGCAGATGCTGCAAATGAACCCGCGCGGGCGCGTGCCGGTGCTCAAGGACGGCGACTACGTGGTGTTCGAGTCGCTCGCCATCCTGCGCTACCTGGACCGCAAGTATCCCGAGATCCCGATCTTCGGCGCGACCGCCGAGGAAGAGGGCACCATCACGCGCGTGATCTGCGAGTACCAGTCGTACGCCGAAGATCATCTCGCCAAGCTCATCTACGCGATTCTGTTTCAGGGCGTGGAAGGGCACATGGAGGAGATCGAGCGCGCGCTCAACTTCGTGATCGCCGAGGCGCGCACCATCGAGCACCGCCTGGCGACGTCCTCGTGGCTGGTCGGCGAAGCGTTTTCCGCCGCCGACATCGTCGTGTTCCCCGGCATCCAGCAGCTGTTGCGCGTGCTGGAGCGCCGCGAGGCTGAAGATCTGCGTGCGCGCCTGCTGCCGCTGGAGGCGAATTTCCCGGCGATCGCCGCCTGGATCAAGCGCGTCGAAGCGCTGCCGGGCTACGACAAAACCTATCCGCCGCACTGGAAAGAGAAAGAATAAAAATCCGACCGCCCCTTGAAAGTGCGCCGTCGTGGCGCACTTATCGGCGTCGCTTTCCATTCCGGTCGACGCGGCGGCAAAAGTCAGTAAACTTCGCGCCGTCGCCGAAGCGAGCTTTTCGCAATCGAGGTTCGACGTTCCTGATCTTCGTAGGTTTCGCGAGTGAGTGCCATGTCCCAATATCCCGTGCATTTCAACTTCCCCGGCCGTCTGGTGATGGTCGGTTTCGGCAGCATCGGACAGGGAGTTTTGCCACTCATCTTGCGTCACATCGCGCTCCCGCCGGAGCGCATCACGATCGTGACGGCTGAAGATCTCGGCCAGCAGGAAGCGGCCGAATACGGCGTGAAGTTCATCATCAACCCGCTCACGCAGGAGAACTATCGCCAAGTGCTCGAGCCGCTGCTGGGCAAGGGCGACTTCCTGCTGAATCTCTCGGTCGATGTTTCCAGCGTCGCGCTGGTCAAGCTCGCGCACGAAAAGGGCGCGCTGTATCTGGACACCTGCATCGAGCCGTGGCCGGGCGGCTACACCGATCCGAACGTGCCGCCGTCGTTGCGCACCAACTACGCGCTGCGCGAGCAGATGCTGGAGACGCGCGAGGCCTTGAAGGGCGGGCCGACGGCCGTGATCACGCACGGTGCCAATCCGGGCCTCGTGTCGCACTTCGTGAAGCAGGCGCTGCTGAACATCGCCGCCGACACGTCGGTGGACGCCGGCAATCCGCAGACGCGTGAAGAGTGGGCGGCGCTCGCGGCCAAGCTCGGCGTGAAAGTCATTCACATCGCCGAGCGCGACACGCAGGTCGCCAACACGCCGAAAAAGATCAACGAGTTCGTGAACACCTGGTCGGTGGACGGCTTCGTCAGCGAAGGCTGCCAGCCGGCGGAGCTCGGCTGGGGCACGCACGAGAAGGAGCTGCCGCCGCAGGGTCGTCGTCACGAGTTCGGCCGCCAGAGCGCGATTTATCTGATGCAGCCGGGCGCCGGCACGAACGTGCGCACGTGGACGCCGAAGGCCGGCCATTTCCACGGCTTCCTGATTACGCACGGCGAGTCGATTTCGATCTCCGACTATCTGACCCATCGCGAAGGCGACAAGGTCGTGTACCGTCCGACGGTGCACTACGCCTATCACCCGTGCGACGACGCAGTGATGTCGGTGTACGAGTTCGCCGGCCGCAACTGGCGGCTGCAGGATCACAAGCGCATTCTCAACCAGGAAATTCTGCCGGGCGGCATCGACGAGCTCGGCGTGCTGCTCGCAGGTCACAAGAAGAACGCGTACTGGTACGGCTCGCAGCTGTCGATCGACGAGGCGCGCCAGCTCGTTGCGCACAATACGGCCACCAGCCTGCAAGTGTGTATCGCGGCGCTGTCGGGCATGATCTGGGCGATGGAAAATCCGAACCGCGGCGTGGTCGAGCCGGACGAGATCGATTTCCGCCGCATCCTCGAGATCTGCATGCCGTACCTCGGGCCTGTGGTCGGCGCGTACAGCGACTGGACGCCGCTGTTCGATCGCGGCCGGCTGTTCGAGGAGTCGCTCGACAAGAGCGATCCGTGGCAGTTCAAGAACGTGATTGTCTGAACGGGACACGGGCCGCTGCGTCTTCCAGCGCAGCGGCCCCGTGCAGTCGTCAGCGGTACAACAAATAGAAACATTTGCCGTACTGACATCTCGCGCCTGAGGACTGCGTCACATAACCAGGGCATCCGGCGCGGCTCGGCGCAGCGGCATCGCTAAACTTGCGAGGTCCCACTCGTAAGGAAACTCAGCGCAGATGCCATTTCGCGTCAGCTTCGATCTCGGCGATGCCGATCTGCAGCACCTCGCGGAAGTCGCGCAGGTACGGCAGTCGGCAGCGCGTGCGCAACCCATCGAGCGCATCGTTGCTTCGGCACGCGAGGTTTATCTGAAGGGCGTGCAGGCGCATCTCGCCGACTTCGTGAAGGAGCGCTACTCGCGCCTGGGCACCATGCTGCAGATGGTGGACGACGTGGACTGGCGCCTCGGCGAGGGCGACTCGCAACGCCTGGTCAACGCGCTGGCGTGTTTTACCGAATCCGCCTCGGGCGCGTCCTCGGCGCTGCTCGATCAAGCCATCATGATCGAGCTGGTCAGCCGGGATCTGCATCACGATCTCGATGCCTATCGGGATTTCTGTAAGTTCCGGGCCGCGCAGGTGGACAAGCGTCACTCGCCGCCCGGCGCGGATCGCGAAGAATGGTTGAGTCAGCGCCGGCAGTCGCTGCAGAAACGCATGCATGCGCGCCGCAATCGCGACCTGGATGCGGCGGCCGGGCCGGTGCGCCGGCTGTTCTGCCTGTTCGGGCTGTAGCCCGTCATGGTCCGGGTGAGGGGCGTTTGGTCATCCGCCTGATGGCGCCTCATAGCGCACGGCGGTTATTACATAAGCCTTGGTGCCACCCGGAACCTCCACTCGCACTTCATCATCCAGGCCTTTGCGCAGCAGCGCGCGGCCCAGCGGCGAGTCCATGCTGATGTACCCCTTGGCAGCATCGAACTCGTCCGGGCCCACGATGCGGTATTCGCTCTCGACGCCATTGTCGTCTTCGAGCGTCACCCAGGCGCCAAAGAACACTCGTGATGAATCCGATGGGGGCTGGCTGACGATCACCATGCCGTCGAGTCGTTGCCGCAGAAACCGTACGCGGCGGTCGATCTCGCGCAGCTGACGTTTGCCATAGATGTATTCGGCATTTTCGGAGCGGTCGCCCTGCGCGGCGGCCTCTTGCACCGCTTGCGTGACTTGCGGGCGCAACACGCGCCACAGGTGGTCCAATTCGTCCTTGAGTCGTTGTGCACCGACAGGAGTAATGAACTTTGAACCCTTTGGTTGAGGCGGTCGGTATCGGGACATGTGAGCCGGTCTGCCAAGCTTTCGTAAGGCCGTCGCTGATAATGTCAAAGCGCGGAAATTCTGTGGAATCCTTCACGGTCGCCAACTCTGGCGCTCTTTACTCTGCCGTCCCATGAGCATCAAGTACTACACGCACTTTCTACTGCAGGAACGGGCTCCCAAGGGAATGAGCGAGTTCCGTGGCGTCGTCGAAGTGAACCGCACCTTGCTGCGAGGCGACCTGAAGGAAGCCGCCTCGGTGCTGGCCAAGAACTTCGAATGCGACACCAAGGATATCAAGGTTCTGCAGTGGTCCAGGCTGCACTGACACCCAGTCGTGCCGCGTTCTCGAATCCCCTAGCGGGCTTTACTTCCCTTCAGAAAGTCCGCTTCTCTGCCCCGAGCCCCAAGCTCGGGGTTTTTTTTGCGCCGTCGAAATCGACCGATCGGAGCGCCTGTCGCGACGGTCGGGCACAGCCAGGTGCCCTGGTATTCTTGCATCCATGCCGATCTACGCCGAGCAGACCTACCGATCCCGCGACGGGCTGAAGCTTTACTACCGCGACTATCCGGGCGATGAGACAAAGGTGCCGGTGCTGTGCCTGCACGGGCTGACGCGCAACTGTCGTGACTTCGAAGCGCTGGCGTTGCGAATCACGCCGGGGCGGCGAGTCATCACGCCGGACTTCCGCGGGCGAGGGCAGTCGCAGTACGACTCGATGTGGATGAACTATCACCCGATGACTTACGTCGACGACCTGTGGTCGTTGCTGCACGAGTTGGGGATCGACCGGGTCATCGCGATCGGCACTTCGATGGGCGGCCTGGTTGCCATGCTGATGGGCGCGGTGCGCGCGCAGACCTTCGCCGGTGTCGTGCTCAACGACATCGGGCCGGAGCTCGATCCCGTCGGTGCCGCGCGCATCCGAAGCTACGCTGGTCGCTTCCCTCCGCCGCGCAGCTGGGACGAAGCCATCGAGCAGATGAAGTATGTATTCAGTGCCGCGCTCCCGGATTTCACCGAATCGCAGTGGCGCGATTTCGTGCGGCTTTCCTACAGCGAGGACAGCACCGGCTCGCCACGACTCGACGCCGATCCTCGCATCGGCGACGCGGTGCACGCGATTCAACCGCCGCCGGGCGCCACGCAAGGCATGTGGCTCGCGTTCAATGCCCTGCGCAACACGCCAACGCTGGCGATTCGCGGCGCGCTCTCGGATCTGTTGTCAGTCGAAGTGTTCGATCGCATGCAACGGGAGCATCCGCGCTTGCGGGCAGTGACGGTCGACAACAGAGGCCACGTGCCGCAACTCGACGAGCCGCAATGTCGCGCGGCGCTCGAACAATTTCTGGCGGAGCTGCCATGAGTTTCAAAGATCATTTTTCCCGCCACGCGAACGCTTACGCGAAATATCGCCCCGACTATCCGCCCGAGCTGTTCGATTATCTCGCGTCGCTGACGCCGCAAAGGAAAGTTGCGCTCGATTGCGCCACCGGCAGCGGGCAGGCAGCGGTGGGACTGGCGGAACACTTCGAGCTGGTGGTCGCGAGCGATGGCAGCGTGTCTCAGCTGCAGAATGCCGAGCAGCACCCGCACGTTGCATACATCGGCAACCTCGCCGAGCAACCGGCGCTGCGCGATGGCACGGTCGACCTGGTGGTCGCCGCCCAAGCCGCGCACTGGTTCGATCACGATCGTTTCTATCCCGAAGTAAAGCGCGTGCTGAAGCGCGACGGCGTGCTCGCGTTGTGGACCTACGGCCTCGCCTGCGTCGAACCCCAGATCGACACGATCGTGCGGCACTTCTACGACGACGTGATCGGCAGCTACTGGCCGCCCGAGCGGCGCTGGGTGGAGAGTGCGTATCGCGATCTGCCGTTTCCGTTTCAGGAGCTCGGCACGCCGCAGTTCCAGTTGCAGCTGCAATGGGACCTGGACAGCCTGATCGGCTATCTCGGCACCTGGTCGGCCGTGCAGCGCTACAAGCGCGCGACCGGACAGGATCCGCTGCCCGCGCTGCGGGCCGAGCTGGCACCGGGCTGGGGCTCGCCGGTCGAGGCGAAGACGGTGATCTGGCCGTTGCATCTGAAGATCGGGCGGCCCGACCCATCCTCGCGATGACTGTTCAATTGCCGCTCCGGAATGCGAGCGGCGCGTTTATGATCGAGGCATGAACGCCAAACCGTTGCTTGCCGCGTTGAGTTGCGCCGTCGTTCTTGCCGCTTGTTCGAGCCCGCCGACGAGCGCGCCACCGGCCGCCTCGGCGGCCACCACGACGTTGAGTTCCGGCGTGTACACCGCGAATCTGGATAAGAGCGTCCGTCCGCAGGACGACTTCTATCGTTTCGTGAACGGCCAGTGGCTCACCAACACCACGATCCCGGCCGATCGTTCCAACTTCGGCACGTTCGCGCTTCTCGAAGACGGCGCCGAGCAGGATCTCAAAGTCATTCTGGAGGAAGCCGCGGCGGCCAATGCACCGGTCGGCTCGGACACCCAGAAGGTCGGCGACCTCTATGCCAGTTATCTCGATGTGGCCAACATCGAAGCGCGCGGGCTCACGCCGCTCGCCGCCGAGCTGAAGCGCATCGACGACCTGAAGACCAAGCAGGACGTTGCACGGCACATCGGCTACAGCCAGCGCATCTCGGTGATGCATCCGTTCGTGTATTACGTTTCCGTCGACCGGAAGAACTCCAGTCAGTACACGGGCGTGATCGCGCAGAGCGGCCTGGGCATGCCCGATCGGGACTACTATTTCTCCAACGACGAACGGCTGAAGGGAATTCGCGAGAAGTATCAGCTGTACGTGCGGGACCTGCTCGCCGCGGCGGACACGCCGAAAGCGGACATTGTCGCCCAGAAGATCGTCGCGATCGAAACGCAGCTGGCGAAGGCGCATTGGACGCGCGTCCAGAACCGCGACGCGCAGAAAACATACAACCGTTACGAGCTGGCGGCCTTGCCCAAGCTCATGCCGGGCTTCGACTGGAACGCGTTCTTCGCGGGTGCGCAGATTCCGATGGACCGGACGCAGGCGCTGGTGGTCGCGCAGCCCAGCTATTTCGAAGCGCTCGGCAAGCTGATCGCCACCACGCCGGTCGCCGATTGGCGCGGCTACTTCCGTTACAAGCTGATCGGCGCGTACGCGTCGGATCTGCCCGCCAGGTTTGCGCAATTGCAGTTCGATTTCACTCAACGCACGGTGTCGGGCATCGAAGAAGTGAAGCCGCGCTGGAAGCAGGCGGTGGACACGGTCGACGGCGCGCTGGGCGATCTGATCGGCAAGATGTATGTGGAACGTCACTTCAGCCCGGACGCCAAGCGGCGCATGGACGAGCTGGTGAGCAATCTGGTGGAAGCCTACCGGCAGGGCATCGACTCATTGGAATGGATGGCGCCGGCCACCAAGGAAAAAGCGCACGCCAAGCTGGCGCGGCTCACCACCAAGATCGGCTATCCATCGAGATGGCGCGACTGGTCCGATCTGGAGATCCGCCGCGACGATCTGATCGGCAACGAGATGCGTGCCTCGATCGTGGTGTTCGAACGCAACCTCGGCAAGCTCGGTGGACCGATCGATCGCACCGAATGGTTCATGACGCCGCACACGGTGAATGCCTATTACAACCCGCCGACCAACGAGATCGTGTTTCCGGCGGCGATCCTGCAGCCGCCGTTCTTCAATGTGAACGCCGAGGACGCCATCAACTATGGCGCCATCGGCGCGGTGATCGGCCACGAGATCAGCCACGGCTTCGACGATCAAGGTCGTCGCTACGACGGCAGTGGCAACCTGAACGATTGGTGGGCGCCCGAAGACAACGCCGAGTTCACGCGACGGGCCAGGCAGCTCGGTGCGCAGTACAGCGCGCTGAGCCCGCTGCCCGGGCTGTACGTGAACGGCGATCTCACCATGGGCGAGAACATCGCCGATGTGGCCGGGCTCGCCATGGCCTATCGCGCCTGGCAACTGTCGTTGCGAGGCAAGCCCGCACCGGTGATCGATGGCTATACCGGCGAGCAGCGCTTCTTCATCGGCTGGGCCCAGGGCTGGGCGCGCAAGTACCGCGACGACGAGTTGCGGCGCCGGCTGCTGACCGATCCGCACAGCCCGAGCGAGTATCGCACCAACAACGTCGTGTCCAACCTGCCCGAGTTCCATGCAGCATTCGGCGTGCGGCCGGGCGACAAGATGTATAAAGCGCCCGCGGAGCGGGTACGAATTTGGTGAAGTCGCCGGTGACTTTGCCGCATTCGCCGGTAGCCGCTTGAAACCGGGGCTGCATTTCCCCAATTTAACCGTCGCTGTCGGCGGAACTCTCACCAATCCCGGACGGTTTCGCTGACGGGTCCGGCAGGCACGCCGACGTGCGCGGCCGGACCAGGCCGCCAACGACGACTATTACGAAGGGCTCCCTCATGCATGTTCTGCGCGTAGGTTTACTGGTGCTGCTCGGGGCGCTGTTGACCGGCTGTGGTTACAACCGGCTGCAACAGCAGGACGAGCAGGTGACTGCGGCCTGGTCCGAAGTGCTGAACCAATATCAGCGCCGTGCCGATCTGGTGCCCAACCTGGTGAATACGGTGAAGGGCGCGGTGCAGTCCGAGAAGGACATTCTCGACAGCGTCGTGGAAGCTCGTGCCCGCGCCACGTCCATCCAGGCGACGCCGGAGCTGATCAACAACCCGCAGGCGTTCCAGCAGTGGCAGGCCGCGCAGGGCGAGTTGAGCCAGGCGTTGTCGCGACTGATGGTGGTCGTGGAGCGCTATCCCGAGCTGAAATCCATTTCCGGCTTCGATGATCTGCGGGCGCAGCTCGAAGGCACCGAGAATCGGATTGCCGTTGCGCGCAAACGTTACATCGAGGCGGTCCAGACCTATAACGTCACGGTGCGTTCGTTCCCGACCAATCTCACCGCCAAGGTGTTCGGGCACGATCCGAAGCAGAACTTTTCGGTGGAGAACGAGCGCGAGATCGCGCGTCCGCCGGCCGTGGACTTCGGTCGGACGGAATCCGGGCCGCAGCAGCAACAGCCGCAGCCACAGCCGGCGCCGCAGCCTCAGCTTGAAAAACAGGGCTGACGCGAGCGCACCGGCCCGCGAATAGCGCGAACACTTTGATGAGACCCTTCGCCAACGCCCGCGGACGCTTGCCAGCGCCGCGGGCTGCGCTTCCCTGGCTGCTGTTGCTCACGCTGCTGCTAGCAGTCGCCGCGTTTGCGCAGGCGCCGCAGCCGGTGCCCGCGCCGCCCACGGACGCGCCAGTGCTGGATCTCACTGGCACGCTTCGCCCCGAAGAAGCCGCGGCGCTCAAGAGCAGACTGCTGGAATTCGAGCGGCAGAAGGGCAGCCAGATCGCCGTGCTGATCGTGCCGACCACCCAGCCCGAATCCATCGAGGAATATTCCATTCGCGTCGCCGACGCATGGAAGGTCGGACGTGCCGAGCCCGACGACGGCGTCATCCTGCTGGTGGCGAAGAACGATCGCGCGGTGCGCATCGAGGTCGGCACCGGCCTGGAAGGCGCACTGCCCGACGTGATCGCCAGTCGCATCATCTCGCAGGTCATCGTGCCGCATTTCCGCGAAGGGGATTTCTCCGGCGGCATCAACGCGGCGATCACTCGCATCATCGCCGTGATCGAAGGCGAGCCGCTGCCCGAGCCCGAACGCCGCTCCTCGCGTCAGCCGGAAGGCCTGGGCGGCCTCGGCAATGCGCTGCCGATCCTGCTGATGTTTGTTTTCGTCGGCAGCGGAATATTGCGCAGCATGCTTGGCAGAGTCGGCGGGGCCGGCGCGACTGCCGGCATCGCCGGGCTGTTGATGTGGGTATTGACCAGCATCATGGCGCTTTCCATCGGTGCGGCGGTACTGGCCTTCCTGTTCGCGTTGTTCACCGGCGGGAGTGGCTTTGGCGGCGGAGGCGGCAGCGGCTGGAGCAGTCACCGGCGCGGCGGTTGGGGCGGTGGGGGCTGGGGCGGCGGCTTCGGTGGAGGTGGCTTCGGCGGTGGCGGAGGTTGGAGCGGCGGCGGTGGCGGCTTCAGTGGCGGCGGCGCCTCGGGACGGTGGTGAGCCCATGAATTTCGCCCGACTCACTCGACACCTCTTCATGCCTCGGCGGCAACTGCGTCGCGCCTTCGACGAAGCCGCGCTGAACGCCATCGAGCAGGCAATTACCGACACCGAGCGATCGCACGGCGGCGAGATCCGGGTCGCGCTCGAGGCCAGCCTCGATCCGGCCGAGCTGTTCAGGGAGCTCTCGCCACGCCAGCGCGCGCTGCAGGCATTTTCCCATCTTGGCGTGTGGGACACCGAACTAAACAATGGTGTGCTGATCTATGTCCTCTGGGCCGACCGGGACGTGGAAATCGTGGCCGATCGCGGCTTCAACGGGCGCGTGACCGCGCAGGAGTGGAGCGACGTGTGCCATCGCATGGAGCAGCTGTTCGGCCAGGGCTCGCCGGCCGCTGCGCTGATCGCCGGCATTCAGGCCGCGGGCGGGCTCATTTCGCGACATTTTCCAGCGGCCGATCGCAACGAGCTGCCGGATCGGCCGACAGTGTTATGAGGGGTCATTAGTGGCGCTGAACAGGGGCGGAAATGGAAAAGAGCGGCTCGATAGGGTAATAAGTATCCCTATGAATCCGTCGATCCGTTCCGGCTTGAGCCGTCTGGTGGTCCTGGCAGCGGCTCTGGTAGCCGCCGGTTGCCAGCTCCCCCGTCCGGTCGAACCGCCGCCTCCGCCTCCGCCCCCGCCGCCGCCCATCGAGGCCCCGCTCGCCACGCATGAATTCCGCTTCGATCCCGCGCACGACGAAGTTGTCGGCCAGGTGCAGATCACGCGTGTACAGGGCGAGGACACGCTGTCCGACATCGCGCGGCGCTTCAACGTCGGCTACGAGGAGATTCTCCGTGCCAATCCCGGCGTCGATCCGTGGCTGCCGGGCGTCGGGCGCGAGATCGTGGTGCCGACGCAGTTCGTGCTGCCCGACGCGCCTCGCGAAGGCCTGGTGGTAAATCTTGCACAGCTGCGCGTCTATTACTTCCCCAAGCCGCCCAAGCTGAAGAAGGGCGAAGTCGATGACGGCATGCGCACCGTCATCACCCATCCGATCGGCATCGGCAAGATCGGCTGGCAGACGCCGGAAGGCACCACCAAGGTGGTCAGCAAGCAAAAGAACCCGACCTGGACGCCGCCGCTGTCGGTGCGCAAGGAGCACAAGGAAAACGGCGATCCGCTGCCCGCGCGCGTCCCGCCGGGCCCGGACAATCCGCTGGGCGCTTACAAGATGACGCTGGGCTGGCCCAGCTATCTGATTCACGGCACCAACAAGCCGTACGGTGTGGGCATGCGCTCCAGCCACGGCTGCATTCGCTTCTATCCGGAAGACATCGCCGATCTGTACGACCAGGTTCCGGTCGGCACCAAGGTGACGGTCGTCAACCAGCCGTTCGTGTTCGGCTGGCAGAAGGATGCGATGTACGTGCAGGTGTTCCCGGTGCTCGAGGATGACGAACGCGAACATCCCAAGGGCGCCGAGGAGCTGCTCACCGCCGGCATCAACGACAAGCTGTCTCAGAAGCTGCAACAGCACGGCGCGGCCGTCGACCTCGAGTTGCTGAATCAAATCATCGCGGAGGCGCGTGGCATCGCGATGCCGATCTCGCGCCGGGACGTGACGGTCGAGAGCTATCTCGCCAAGGCCCGCCACGTCGAGAATCGGGTGCCCCAGGGCGCCACCTGGAACTACACCGAAGAAGGTCTGTTCCTCGCCGAAGAATTCGAAGCGGTGCGCAACGGTCTGCCGTTGCCCAAGAAGACGCCGCCCAAAGTCAAAAAGACTGCCGCGAAGCCTGCTGGCGCCGCCAGCGGCTCCTGAGTCCCTCGTTGCCTGCGACCGGGCGCCCGCTTGAAGCGGCGGGCGTCCGGCCGCATATCGTGCGCAGGTTAGCTGCGTTCGATGTTCCCGCGTGTCCGTTGTGCTCAGAGTTTGACCCTGTATTTGACGTGTCCCCAGGAATCGATCCACCGACCTAGAGTCACTTTATGAAACGCATAGCTCTGTTCGTCGCCACCAACGTGGCCATCCTGCTGGTCCTCAGCGTCACCCTGCGCCTGCTCGGCGTGGATCGCATCCTCAACGAGCAAGGCACCGGCCTCGACTTCAACAACCTGCTGGTGTTCTCGGCGATCGTCGGTTTCACCGGCTCGCTGATCTCGCTGGCGATGTCGAAGTTCGTCGCCAAGCAGAGCATGGGCGTGCGAGTGATCGAGCAGCCGAGCAACGCCACCGAGGCGTGGCTGGTCGAGACCGTGCGCAAGCAGGCACAGGCCGCCGGCATCGGCATGCCTGAAGTCGGCATCTTCGACGCGCCCGACATGAACGCGTTCGCGACCGGCGCAAACCGCAACAACGCCCTCGTGGCAGTCAGCAGCGGGCTGCTGCGCGGCATGTCACAACGCGAAGCCGAAGCCGTGCTCGCGCATGAAGTCAGTCACGTCGCGAATGGCGACATGGTCACGCTGACGTTGATCCAGGGCGTGGTGAACACCTTCGTCGTGTTCCTGTCGCGGGTGATCGGCTACACGGTAGACCGCGTCGTGTTCAAGACCGAGCGTGGCCATGGTCCGGCGTTCCTGATCACGACCATCATCGCGCAGCTGGTGCTGGGCATTCTCGCCAGCATGATCGTCATGTGGTTCTCGCGTCGTCGCGAGTTCCGTGCCGATTCGGGCGGTGCGCAGCTGGCCGGCCGCGAGAGCATGATCGGCGCGCTGGAACGCCTGCGTCATGCGCATTCCACGCCGCTGCCGGATTCGATGCAGGCCTTCGGCATCAGCACCGAGAAAGCGCCCGGCGGTCTGAAGCGTCTGTTCATGACCCACCCGCCGCTGGAAGAGCGCATCGCCGCCCTGCGCCAGGCGGCATAAACAGCGCAGTCCGTTTCTCTACGACGGCGGCCTGGTTTGCGGACCGGGTCGCCGTTTTTCTTTGGCGGCGGCGCGTTTCATCGAAACGTCATGTAAACGCCCTAGGCTCCGCGGCATCGTTAGTCGCGAGTGCCGGCATGCGCATCCTGATGATCTCGGATGTTTATTTTCCGCGCATCAATGGCGTTTCCACCTCGATCCAGACCTTCCGCCGCGGCCTGCACGCGGCCGGGCATGAAACCGTGCTGGTCGCGCCCGAGTATCCGGTCGATTATTCGGACGCGGGCCAGGAGCCCATCATCCGCGTGCCTTCCCGATATCTGCCCCGGGATCCCGAAGATCGCATCTTGAGACAGGGCGCGCTGCGCTCGCTGCGGCCGCAGCTGAAGCGCGGCGGCTTCGATCTCGTGCACGTCCAGACGCCGTTCATCGCTCACTATTACGGCGTCAGCGTTGCCCGGCAGCTCGGTATCCCTGTGATCGAGACGTATCACACTTACTTCGAAGAGTATCTGCATCATTACGTGCCGCTGATTCCGCGGGCGGTGATGCGCTTCGTCGCGCGCCGCTTCACCGTATCGCAATGCTCGGCGCTCGATGCGCTGGTCGTGCCGTCGATGGCCATGCAGAAGGCGTTGGCAGATTATGGCGTGCGCTGTCCCATGCACATCATTCCCACCGGCATGGAGATGGAACGTTTCGCCGGCGGTGAGGGCCTTCGGTTTCGCGAGCGGCTCGGCATTCCCGCCGATCGGCCGACGCTGGTGCACGTCGGGCGCATCGCTCACGAAAAAAACATCGACTTCCTGTTGCGAATGTTCGTTCGGGTCGTGCAGCGCAAGCCGGAGACCATGCTGGTCGTGGCCGGCGAAGGGCCCGCGCTCGATCACTGCAAGTCGTACGTTGAATCGTTGCAGCTGTCGGCGAACGTTCGCTTCGTCGGCTACCTGTCGCGCGAACGCGAGCTGCCGGACTGTTACAGCGCCGGCGACCTGTTCGTGTTTTCCTCCAAGACAGAAACCCAAGGTCTGGTGCTGCTGGAGGCGATGGCCTGCGGCACGCCGGTCGTTTCCACCGCGTACATGGGCACTGCCGACATCGTGACGCCGGAGCGCGGTGCACGCGTGGCACCGGACGATGAAGAGGGCTTTGCAACTCTGGTGGTCGAGCTGCTCAACGATCCGGCCCGCCGTCGCGCCATGTCCGCCGAAGCGCGCAGTTACGCTTCGACCTGGTCCGCCACGGCGATGGCGACACGCATGGCCGAGCTGTATTCCTCGCTCGTTGGAGGCCGGCCCAAACAGCTGGCCGCGTAACCTCCCGGCAAATCGACTGGAACCCTGGCCGTCGCAGGCCGTATAACCTCTACCGACAAACAAACTCGGCGGGGCATGGCGTCATGCGTTGGCAAGGTCGGCAAGGCAGCTCGAACATCGAAGACCGGCGTGGAGTCCGTTTTGGACGGGCCGGCGGCATCGGCACCATCGTGCTGGCGCTGATCGCCATCTATTTCGGCCAGGATCCGTCGGTGGTCCTGCAGGGAGTGCAGCCTTCGGCGCCCACTTCCGAACAGGGGCCGTATCAGGAAAGTCCCGAGGAGGCGCAGCTGCGCGAGTTCGTCAGCGTGGTGCTGGCCGACACCGAACAAACCTGGGGCGACATCTTCGACCAGATGGGGCGAACCTACGAAGAACCGCGCCTGGTGTTGTTCTCCGGCGCGGTGGAGTCCGCCTGCGGATTCGCGGAGGCGGCGGTCGGGCCGTTCTACTGCCCTGGCGATCACAAGGTCTACATCGATCTGTCGTTCTATCAGGAACTGCAAAACCGCTTCGGCGCGCCGGGCGACTTCGCGCAGGCGTATGTGGTCGCCCATGAGATCGGCCATCACGTGCAGACCCTGTTGGGCATCTCGGAGCGCAACATGGCGGACCGTCAACGGGCCAGTGAAGTCGAGGCGAATGCCTTGTCGGTGAAGCAGGAACTGCAAGCCGATTGTTTCGCCGGCATCTGGGCGCACAACGCCGATCGCTCCCGGCAGCTGCTCGAGCAAGGTGACATCGAGGAAGGTTTGAACGCGGCCGCGGCCATCGGCGACGACCGGCTGCAAAAACAGGCGCGCGGCTATGTGGCGCCGGAATCGTTTACTCACGGCAGCTCGGAACAGCGGGTGCGATGGTTCAAACGCGGTCTGGAGAGCGGCTCGCTGCAGGCTTGCGATACTTTCGCGGCGAAATCACTTTAACGCGTCAAAACATATGCTAACTTACGCTCCGCACACACCTGGGGAGGTACGGTGCGGGAGCAAACGCTCGCTGGTATCCAGTTCGCGGCAACGTCGAGTGCGGAACAGCCCATTGCGCGCGCCAGTGCGCAACTGACCGCATTCGTCGGTCGTACTCTTCGCGGCCCGCTGCATCGACCCATCATCGTCCGCAGTTTCGCGGACTTTCAGCAGCACTTCGGCGGCTTGTGGCAGCCCAGCCCGCTGTCCTACGCAGTCGAGCATTTCTTCGAGCAGGGCGGCCGGCAGGCGGTGATCGTTCGGGTTGCGAACGGTGCGGCGCCGGTTACGCTGTCCTTGAAGTGCGGTCGCGAAACGTTGCGCCTGGAAGCGCAGGCGCCCGGAACCCGCGAGTTCCTGCGGGCCTCGGTCGATTACGACCACGTCGATAACAACGACGAACACAGCTTCAACCTGGTCATCCAACGCGTGCGCTCGCCCGGCTCGGAGCGGGTCGAGGAGCAGGAAACGTTTCGCGGTCTGTCGGTGGATCCGCAGTCGCCGCGTTTCATCACTTCGGTGTTGCTGGAGTCGGATTTGATGCGGGTGCGCGGCGAGGTGCCGCTGATCCGGCCCGATCGCACGCTCATGCCCGGCACGAATCTGCCGGTGGGCTATGTGAGCTCCAATCCCGATGGCGACGATGGCAAGCCCATCACCGACTATGACGTGATCGGTTCGGCCGCCCGGGGCACGGGTTTGTTTGCATTGGAAAGCGTCGATGACCTGGCGTTCGTCTATATCCCGCCGCTGGCGCGAGTCATCGATGTGGGCGTGAGCGCATTGCTGGTCGCGACCCGGTTTTGCCGGGACAAGCGGGCCATGCTCATCGTCGATCCGCCGTCGTCCTGGGAAAGTGCGCCCGAGGCGATCCGTTCGCTCAAGGCCCTCGACTTCCGTAGTGACAATGCGCTGATGTTCTTCCCGCGGATCTCCGCGATGGATCGGCTGCGAGGCCGCGTTGAAGTTTTCGGGAATGGCGGCGCGGTCGCCGGATTGCTGTCGCGTTCGGGTGAGGCCGTCGCGGCGGCTCTGTCGGAGCGCGAGCCCGAGCCGATGCTGCGGTCGAGTGCCAAGCTGGCGAAAGACGTCGACAGCTCGGATCGCTGGCTGCTCGCATCGCTCGGCGTCAACGTGCTGCAGTCGGTGCGCAATCCGGATCGCGAATGGCCCGCGCTGCGGACGCTGGCGTGCGGCGCGAGCGCGTCTTCGGATTGGTCTTATCTGGCACAGCGTCGTTTCGCGCTGTTCGTCATCAATGCCATCGAGCGCGGTACGCGCTGGTGTGCGGGCCTGCCCAACGCCGCGAGCACTTGGGTGCGCGTGTCGCGACAGGTCGCCAATTTCCTGAGCGAGTTGCGCAGTGCGGGTGCGTTCGCGTCAGTGCCGCCCGATCAGGCGTTTCTGGTCATTTGCGACGAACGCATCAACGATGACGACGCCGACGGCATCAACATCCTCGTGCAGTTCGCGGCTACGCACGCCGGTGCGTATCACAGTTTCATGCTGACGCACCGGCCGGGCGGTTCGACCGTGAAACCCGTGATGGTCAATCGCTTCGAGGCCACCTTGGTGGTGTCGCGCGAGCTGGAGCAGGAAATCACACTCCGGCTCACGCCCAAGGATGATCTGATCAGCGTGCTGGCTTTGAACTGACCGGCACGGTTTTCTTCCACAGCACTTCCTGCCCGTTCTCGTGCCGCGCCAGCACTCGCGCGATGACGAAGAGCAGATCGGACAGGCGATTCAGATAGCGCGTCACTTCCGGCGCGATCTCTTCCTGCTTCGACGCCGCCCACGAGCAGCGCTCCGCCCGTCTCGTGATGGCCCGCGCGAGATGGCAAGCCGCGGCCGCCGGGCCGCCACCGGGCAGAATGAATTCCTTCAACGGCGGCAGCGGCTCGTTGAACTTTTCCAGCGTGTCCTCCAGTGCATCGATGTGCCCGGTCGTGATCACCCGATACCCCGGCACCGCCAGCTCACCGCCCAGGTCGAACAGCTCGTGCTGAATCCGGGTCAGCGCATCCGCCACGTCGGTCGGCAGGTTCGGAACGGCCAGAATCATCCCGATCGCACTGTTCGCCTCATCCACCGTCCCATACGCCTCGATGCGCGCATGCGTCTTCTCGACGCGCGTCCCATCCCCCAATCCGGTCGTGCCGTCGTCGCCGGTGCGTGTGTAGATCTTCGAGAGGCGGTGGCCCATGGCTGACTCGTCAATGTGATCGAAACGCTAACCTTGCCCGGATCGGGCGGGAATGTCGAATCGGGTCGCGGCTATGAATTTGCGCCAATCGCACAAATTTCTCTTGAGGTCTGAAGCCGTAGGCCGAGTGGAATCAAGGCTCTATGCGGGGCGTGGCAGGGTGCGTTCGCTATTCTTGAATAGAGAATGTCGTCCGCGGCTACTCAGGCACCCTGGCAATTCTCGCGAGGCCCTCGATGTCCAACGATTGCTCGAGCTGACTCGCGACCGAGTCGAGCGACTGCTCCACTCGATGAGCATAGTTCTCATGGTTGGACTGGACACCCAGCCGTGAGAGGAACGCCGAGCGGAAGGCCGGGGCGTGGAACAGGCCGTGGATGTGGCAGCCGAGGATGCGGGTGTCGGGGGAGAGGGCGCCGTCGGTGGTGCCGTCGTCGAAGCGGATCAATGGATGCGCTGTGGCCGGGCCGGTGGAGAGGCCGAGGTGCATTTCGTAGCCGCTCACAGCGGAGCCGGTCAGGGCATCCGTGCCGGTGATGGCGCGGAGTTGTTTGTTGTCGGTCATGGTCGTGGTGATATCGAGCAGGCCGAGGCCACGAGCGGAGTCTTGGGGGCCTTCGATGCGCTGCGGGTCGAGCACGAGATTCCCGAGCATTTGATACCCCGCGCAGATGCCGAGTACGTGGCCGCCGCGGCGTACGTGGGCGAGCAGATCGATGTCCCAGCCTTGCGAGCGGAAGAATCCGAGATCGGCGATGGTCGCCTTGCTGCCCGGAAGAATGATCAGCGTCGCATCGAGCGGCAACGGCTGGCCCGGCGGAATGAACAGCAACTCGACGCCCGGCTCGGCACGCAGCGGATCGAAATCATCGAAGTTCGCGATATGAGGCAGCCGAGGAATGACGATGCGAATGCGACCTTGACCGGCGGCCAGCGGCGCGATGCCGGATTGATCCAGCTGCATGGCATCTTCGGCAGGCAGCGCGCCGGCCTGATGCAACCAGGGCACGACACCGAGCCGCTGCCATCCGGTGCGATCTTCGATCGTACGCAGCCCCGCATCGAACAAGCTCGCATCGCCACGAAACTTGTTGATGATGAATCCTCGAATGCGAGCGCGGTCCGCCTCGTCCAGCACGGCATGTGCGCCAACCAAAGAAGCAATCACATGCCCGCGGTCGATATCGCCAACGAGCACGACCGGCACATCGGCCGCATGCGCGAACCCCATGTTCGCGATGTCGTGCGTTCGCAGATTCGTTTCCGCCGGGCTGCCGGCTCCCTCGACGATTACGAGTTGTGACTCTTGCTGCAGTCGACGAAAACTCTCGACCGCGATCTGCAGCAACTCGCGCTTGTCGCGCCCATGCGCACTCGCCTGCATCACGCCTTGGCGACGACCACGAACGATCAGTTGCGAGCCGATGTCACTCTGCGGCTTCAACAACACGGGATTCATATCGACAGTTGGCGGCGTCCGGCAGGCGAGTGCCTGCAATGCCGTCGAACGGCCGATCTCGCCGCCGTCCGGAGTGACGGCCGCATTGTTCGACATGTTCTGGGGTTTGAACGGCCGCACGATCAGACCGCGATTCGCGAACAGGCGGCATAGTCCGGCGACGAGCAACGATTTGCCGACGTCCGATCCGCAGCCTTGGATCATGATCGCCGCCATCAGCCGTTCGCCCCCAACCAGTGTGACATCGCGAAGGCCGCCGCAGCGGCAGCAAGCCACAGCAGTCCGCAGGCAATCACATAAATGCGCAGCCCGCGCTTGAGATCATCGACTGTCGGCGACGAGCCAGCACCGAACACGGGGCGCTCATGCATGACGCCGTCGTAAGCGGTCGGACCGCCGAGCCGAATCCGCAACGCACCGGCCATGGCGGCCTCGGGCCAGCCCGCATTGGGTGACGCATGCTTCGGCGCGTCGCGCCACATGACGAACAATCCACCGCCGCCAGCGATGGCAAGCAGGGCGCCGGCAAGTCGAGCAGGGATGAGGTTCGCGACGTCGTCCGCGCGTGCCGCTGCCCAACCGAACATTCGCCAGCGCGGCTCGCGATGGCCGATCAAGCTGTCGGCCGTGTTCAGCGCCTTGTAAGCAAACAAGCCGGGCAGGCCGGCGACGAACAGCCAGAAGGCGGGCGCGACGATGCCGTCGTTGAAACTTTCAGCGAGGCTCTCCAGCGCGGCGCCAGCCACGCCGGATTCATTCAGTGCGGCGGTATCGCGACCAACGATCTGCCCCACCTCGCGGCGCGCGGCGACCAGATCGCCATGCTCCAATGGTTGCAGGACGGCGCGAACGTGCGTGTACAAGCTGTGCTGCGCCAGGCCAGTGCTCGCGATCAAGACGATCAACGCCGCGCCGAAGGAAACATTGCCCGCGAGCGTCTGCACGAGGTAACCAATGCCAGCGGAGCCACCAGCGACCAACACGACCGTGAGAACACCCAAGCCGCGGCGCGTTGCATCACCAAGCTCCGGCCGATTCCAGCGACGCTCCAGGGTGTCGATGGCGATGCCGATCCAAACGACGGGATGACGAATCGCGCGATAGAGGGCATGCGGGTAGCCGACGCAGGCTTCCACGATCAGCGCGGCGACGAGCAGCCAGGGGTCGAACATCGCTAGCTCCGCGTCGCGCGCCCGTGAATGGCAATGGTCGGCGGCGTGCCATTCGCGCCATCGAGCCACTGCGCATCGATGTTATAGACATCGCGCAGGATCTGCGGCGTCAGCGCCTGTTGGGGCGTGCCGTCGGCAACGATGCGGCCCGCATCGATGATGATGACACGATCGGCGATTCTCGCGGCCAGCGTGAGGTCGTGAATGGTCAGCACCACACCACCGCCTTGGTCAGCCATCGATCGCAACAGCTCGGCCGCTTCGAACTGATGGGACGGATCCAGCCCGGTGAAGGGCTCGTCCGCCAGAATCCAATCCGACTCGCCCGCCAACACGCGCGCCAACAACACGCGGGCACGTTCGCCGCCCGAAAGTGTGGTGACGGTGCGGTCGGCCCACTGAGCGACTTCGGTTCTGCTCATCGCGCGTGCCACAGCGGCGCGATCTTCATCGTCGCTGCTGAGGCCATGAAACGGAATGCGACCGAGCCCGACAAGGGTCTGCACGTCGATCGACCAGGCGATCTCGGGAGTCTGCGGCAGAAAAGCGATGCGACGGGCACGTTGCATGGCTGCCAACGACTGCAGTGAGGTTCCATCCAGCTCGACCGAACCGCGTTCCGGACGAAGCAGGCCGGCGATGCAGGACAACAGCGTGGACTTGCCGGCGCCGTTCGGGCCGAGCACCGCGGTGACGGCGCCCGACTGCAAGTGCAGATCGATGCCGTCCAGCACGACGCGGTTGCCACGCCGGAACTGTAGTCCGCTGATTTTCAGGTTGCTGGCGGGCCGCGTCATGTGAGTTTGCGCCGCATGGAGTGCAACAGCACGAAGAAGAACGGGGCGCCGATCAATGACATCACCACGCCGAGCTCGAGCTCCGAGCCGCCGGGGAGTAAGCGCACGACAATATCTCCTGCGAGCACCAATGCCGCGCCGCCGATTGCACTGGGAACCAGCAACGCGCCGGGGCGCGAGCCAACCAGCGAACGCATCAGATGCGGCACGATCAAGCCGACGAAGCCGATGACTCCCGTCACGGCGGTGCTGCCGCCAACGATCAGTCCGATGCCAAGGGCGAGCTGCCATTGCGCCCGGTTCAAATCGATACCGAGTGAACGTGCGCCCGTTTCACCGAGCGTCAGCGCATCGAGCGGGCGACGACAGCCGAGCACAGCGATGCATCCGATGATGATCAGGGGCGCGGCAATCGTGAGCTCGTCGAAACTGCGATCGGTGAGCCCGCCCAGCATCCAGCGCACGATTTCGCCCGCCGCCCACGGACTCGGTGACAGGGACAAGGCCAGCGAAATACCCGCGATGGCGAGTGCGCTGAGGATGATCCCGGACAGCACCAGCGTCAGCACGCTGGCTGCCATGCCGGACAAAACGAACAATGCGGCCATGCCGGTCATGCCGCCGATCACGCCGCAGATCGGCAGCACCCACGGATGCAGGCCCGCGATGTTGAAGAAGATACTGAGCACCGCGCCGAGCGCGGCCATTGCAGATACGCCCAACGTTCCAGGCTCGGCGAGCGCATTTCTCAAATAGCCTTGCATCGCCGCGCCGGCCAGGCCAAGCGACGCGCCGACCAGAACACCCAGAATCGCGCGAGGCAATCGCAGCTCGATCAGAATCGCGCGGCTGACGGCGTCCTGCGCCTTCCACATCTCCCAAGTCAGGGTCACGCGTCCGACGGCGACCGACAGGATCGCTAGCACGACGACGAGCACCAACAGCGCCGGAATGGCCCACCGACGTGCAGTCACTGCGCGCTCCTGGTCCGACCGGCGGCCACCGCCTGTTCACGGGCATGAACGAGCGCGGCGACGGCGGGGACCATGGTCGGTCCGGCGCAGTACAAGAGCCGCGCTGGAAACACTGCTTGTGTCATTTGAGACTGCAAAGCTCGTAACGCGCGATGATGAACGATCTTCTCTGCTTGCATGGGCGAGCCGGGCGAGGTTTCGCCGACGAGTAAGACATCGGGGGGAGACGAGACCAGTACTTCCAGCGGCAGCGGACGATATTGCTCGACGCCGTAGCGCGCGGCGATGTTTCTCAGTCCCGTGAGCTCCATCAACTCGCCGACGACTGTATTCGCGCCCGCAGACAAGCCGCCGGGCTGATAAATCGCAGCTGTCAAAGGCTGTTCGTTCGCAGGCAGGCGAGCAGCGTCGAGCGCGGCCTGGATGCGCGAAACCAGTGCTTCGCCCTCACGCTCGGCGCCGAGCAGCTTGGCGACCTGTCTCACTTGCGCGAGGCTCTCCGCGACGGAGCCCGGAACATCGAACAGCTCGAAGCGAATGCCGACGCGCTTCAACGCGTTGCGAGTGGCAATGGCCGAGTGGCGGCTGGTGAGCACCAGGTCCGGTCGAAGCGCGACGACTTCCTCGGCGGTTTCGTAGGTGATCGGCAGGTGGCGCGCGGACTCGGCGATTGTCGAACGCTGAGGGTCGCGCGCGTAGTGACTCAACGCCGCGATCCGATCGTGAGAGACCAGTTCGATCACGATGCTGTCGACGCACATGTTCAGGGACACGATGCGCATCGGATGACGTGCCTGTTCGGCTGCCTGCGCACCGGGCGCGAGCCACGCAGCAGCGAGCAGCGATGCGAGCCAGGCTTTCAAAACTCCACTCCGCGCTGCGGCTTGAAGCCGGCCTCGTACGGGTGTTTGATCAACGTCATCTCGGTGATGAGATCGGCGATCTCCAGCAGCTGCGGGCGGGCGTCGCGGCCGGTGATGCAGATGTGCTTGTCGCGCGGCCGGTTCTTCAGGAACTCGACCACCTCCTCGATGTTGACGTAGTCGTTGCGAATGGCAATGTTCAATTCATCGAGCAGCACGAAGTCATAGTCGGGATCGACGATCAGCTCGCAGCTGCGTTGCCACGCCTTCTGGGCCGCGGCGATGTCGCGCTGGCGGTCCTGCACGTCCCAGGTGAAGCCTTCACCCATGACCTCGAACGTCACCAGCTCGGGGAAGCGGCGGAAGAAATGTTTCTCGCCGGTCTGCCACTTGCCCTTGATGAACTGCACGATGCCGACGCGCATGTCCCAGCCCAGCGCGCGGGCCACCATGCCGAAGGCGCTGGAAGACTTGCCTTTGCCGGGGCCGGTGAGAATCATCAGCAGGCCGCCCCGCTCCTTCTTGGTCGCGCGCTCGGCGCGGCGCTCGGCCTGTCGCAGTTTCATCTCTTCGGCGTGCAGGCGATCCTTCTCGGCTTCGGAAAGCCCGTCGGTCGGTGTGCTCATGGTTGCACCTTCAGCGCATCGGCGAGGCGGCGCCAGTCGTTCGAAGCGAGCGGCAGGCCGAACCGCAGCAGCGTGCTGTCGTAGTCGAAAGGCCGCGCGAGAATGCCGTGCGAAATGAGTTGTGTGAACCTGGCGCGCGCGTTCGGGGCGCGAGCCAGTCGATAAAGTGAAGTTCCGCCCACGATGGTCATGCCCGCGCCAGTGAGCAACCGATCCAGCCGTTGAGCGGCGCGATGCAATCGCAGCCGGGTTTTGTCAGCCCAGGCCGCATCGGCGTAGGCCGCGAGCCCCGCTCGTAACGCGTCTACCGAAACGGGCCAATCGCCGAGCCACTGGCGCAGTCGAGTGGCGAGGGCGGGCGAGGCAATGACGAATCCGAGGCGAACGCCGGCCAGTCCATAAAACTTTCCAAACGAACGCAACACGATCATGCGCGGCGCGCGCCCGGTGCCGGCCAGACCAGCGACGCTGTGCAGGGGTTCGAGATCGCCGAACGCTTCGTCGACGATCAACACGCCGTCGCTCGCCTGCAGGGAATCGTGCAACCCTTGCAGCCGATCCTGGCTCAACACGCGTCCATCCGGATTGTTTGGATTGACCACGGTCATCGCGATGCTGCCGGCCATATGTGCCGCTTGCGCAATGTTGCCGACTGCGCGCGCGTCAAGCTCCGAGTCTTTGCAGATCTCGGTTTGCACGCCGGCACGAATCCACGCATCGGCGTGCGATCCATACGTCGGCCCTGCAATCACTGCGGCAGGGATCTTCAGCAGATACGGCAGCAGTCGAAGCGCGTTCTCCGTTCCGCCAGTCGCGACGACACGCGCTGGGTCATCGACGCCAAATGCAGTTCCGGCCACAGCTTCGAGCCTGGCCAGTTCGGTGGGCTCCGGCAACCGATTGCGCTCGCGAGCCGAAGCTCGCGGCGCCGGATACGAGGAAGGATTGATGCCTGTGGATAAATCGATCCACGGCTGCGGCACATCGGGAAACAACGCGCGCGCGACACACAGCCGGCCACCATGATGGGCGAAGCGTCCGGCTGCGATGTCGGCGCCGCTGTTCATCAGAAGGTCTGCCGAAGGCCGGCGTAGAACGTGCGGCCGAGCGTGCCGTAGTTCTTCGCGATCTCGTACTTCTCGTTGAACGCGTTCTCGACGCGGCCGTACACCTCCAGCGAATCGCGCACTGCGTACGACGCGCGGAAATCGCACAGCGTGTAACTATCGAGCACGGCGACGTTGGAGATGGTGTCGAACGAGCGGCTGGCGTGCTGAACCGCGACCGTGGTGGTCAGGCCGACGGGCCACTCATAGCTCAGCTGCGCATTGGCGGTCTCATCCGGGCGGCGCGGCAGCTTGTGGCCGAAGTTCGCGGTGCCGCGTGCGGTGCTCTTCGCGTCCATGTTGGTGTAGTTCACAGCAAGCGACAGCCGCTCGGTCAGCTGGGCCGTCGCTGCCAACTCGACCCCTTCGGCGTTGGTTTGCTGGAAGTTGTCGTAGTAACCGTCGGGCCGCGCCTGGCAGTTCGGCGAGGTTTCGCCCCAGCAGGAGACGAAGTCGATCATGTTCGTGGTGTCGCGGTTGAAGTAGGTTGCGGACACCACCAGCCGCTTGCCGAACAAGTGCTGCTCGATACCGGCATCCCAGCTTTCGGCTTCTTCGGCGTCGAGATTCAGATTGCCGTACTGGCTGTACAACTGATACAGCGTCGGCGCCTTGAAGCCCTCGCCATAGCTGGCACGCAAGATCGTGGACGGGGTGACGGACCAGGCGGCCGACGCGCGGGTCGTCGTGTGACCGCCGAACGTTTCGTGATCGTCATAGCGAACGCCAGCGCTCAACGACAACGCATCGATCGGCGTCACGTTGACCTGCGCGTAAGCGCTGTCGATCCGCACGTCGCCGGTCAGCGGCGTGGGATTCGGATCCCAGGTCGTCGGCGACACGCTGCTCAGCTTGGAACGCTCCGACTCGAGGCCGACGATCGTGCTCAGGCGCTCGGTGATGCGCAGCGTGCCCTGATATTCCCAGCGCTCGTTGCGACCATCGGCATCGAAAGTGGTGCGCACCGGTGAGGACGGGTCGGTGTTCTTGCGATCCGTGTCGGTGTACGCAAAACCGATGCGATTCTCGAGGCGGCCCTCGAATGCGTTGATCTTCACGCCGGCGTAAGTGGTCAATTCTTCGGTGGTGCCGTACTCGGGCGAGTCGACGAGAAAGCCGTCGAATTCCGAACGGCCGTCGCTCCACGTCGAGCGCAGTTCGGCGGAAACATTGTCGGTGATGCGCAGAATGCCACGCGCATTGAAGCCGACATTGCGATATCCGTCGGATTCGCGACCGCCTTGATAACGCGAGTACGAGGAGATGCCGTCGGTCGTCACGTAATTGCCACCGACGCGCCAGGCGAAGCGGTCACCGCCTGCTTGAGCGTTGCCGCGCACGATCGCGGTGTTGTGAGTGCCGCCCTCGGCGGACACGGTCGCGGACAGCGGGCCCTCGGGCACCGGCGTCACGATGTTTACTACGCCGCCAATGGCCTGGCTGCCCCAGAGCGTGGACTGCGGACCGCGCAACACTTCGATCTGTGCAAAATCGGTGGTGATGAGATCCGCAAAGTTGAATTCGCCGCTCGCCGAGGAGGGGTCGTTGAGCTTGACGCCATCGATGAGCACCATGGTCTGATGGCTTTCCGCGCCGCGAATGCGCAGCGTCGTGGTGCCGCCCAAGCCGCCCGTGCGCGCGACGCTGATCCCTGGCGTCGTCGCGAGCAGATCGGACACGGCGGTTTTCTGGCTGCGGCGCTGCTCCTTCGCCGTGATCACGGTGACGGAATCGCCGACGTTCGATGTTTCCTGCGCGATGCGATTGGCGCTGACGATGACGTCTTCGACGCCATCGCCGGTATCCGCAGCCATTGCGGCCAATGCCGGATGCAGCAGCAAGGCAACGGACAGGGAAAGAAGGCGAGAGGGGACCCGGGAAGTGGGCCGGCAAAGGGGCATGGTAGTCACAGAAGGCTCCGCGGTAAGTCACAAACCGCATGGGCTGCAACTTTCAAACGCGTCGCGACCCATGCACCGGTCGCCTCTACAGGGAAATTCCCGTTCTCTCGGCACACCCCGGCCGATCGATGGACGACGGCGGCAAGCAGGTCTCCTGGCTGATGGCTGAAGTCCTCGCGTCACCTTCCCGGCGCACCCGGTCATCCGGGCCTCGCCAGTGGTTTTGACGCGCGGCGAACCACTTACAGTTGCGGGGGCAGCCCGGGCTTCACACCCGAGTTCCCTTTGAATCCCCGTGACGGGGAACTTGTCGCGCGGCGCGAGGATGAAGTCCGCGCCGGCAATCGTCAAGTGTCAGGCAAATTCTTGCGCCGCGCGCGCAGTTGCCGATCCAGCGACCATGCCCCGGGCCCGTACACGGTCAGGACCAGCAGCAAATAGCCCCACAAATAATGCTGACCGATGGCGGCGGCGAAGCCGTCCTGGAACAGCACGTGCGCATATGAAATCACCGCGAGCACATTGACGGCCTGCAGCCCGAGCGCGCTGAGCCTGCCGAACAGACCGAGCATCAGCAGCGTCGGAAACACCAGCTCGCCGGCGGTGCCCGCGATTGCCGCCAGGTGCGGGGACAGCAGCGGCACGCGATATTCGTACTCGAACAAAGCAAGCGTGCCGGGCCAGTCGGAGAGCTTGAGATAACCGCTCTTCAGGAACACCCAGCTCACATAAATCCGCGAGGCGAGCGCGAATGGCGCCTGCAGCAGGTCGAGCAGGCGGGGCAGGGAGCCGTTCGAATCCATCGAGGCGGTGCTCAGCATCTTCAGCTTCCGGTGGGGGGTTGCGGAACAGGACCGGTCCGAAGCAGTGCTTATTACCGACGCCGGTCTGTAATGCGATGGCGCCTGCTCCGGTCTTGTGGGCAAGATGCCGTTCGCGGCATCGATGACGATCCGTTTCATACCCACCAGGAAATCCGATCAGGAGAGAACATGAGCACACAGAAAGCCACTCGCGCCGCCATGGCCGCCGCCGCGGCGATGCTGTTCAGCACCGTCGCCACCACCGCGAACGCGGCGGACGAAGCCAAGGTGAAATGCGAAGGCGTCAATTCGTGCAAAGGGACTTCGGCCTGCAGCACGGCCACCAATGCCTGTCAGGGCCAGAACAAGTGCAAGGGCACCGGCTACCTGATCATGAGCAAGGCCGATTGCGATGCCGCCAAGGCCAAACTGAAGAAATGATTGCGGTGCCGGCGGGCCCACGGCATGTCGGGCCCGCCGCATTCCAGTCGAGTCAATATTCCAGCGCGCTCAGCAGCGTGTTGGCCACTGCATCCACCGGCACGTTCTTTCCCAGCACGACGATCACTCCGCGCGGTGCCGGAATGATGTCGCCCTGAAAGCCATCCTCATCGATATGTTCGCGCCGTTGCGTCGGAACGTGCGTTACGACCAGCGCAGTCACCGGTCCCTGTTCCGTCTGCACCACCAGGTGCGGAACGCGTTGGCCCCGGAACGGGCAGCTCTGTGCGTATGACACTCGCGCCGCGCCCGGTTTCAGTCGCAGCCGCGCTGCCGCCAGCACTTTCTCCAACTGCTGTTCATCGACGGTTTCCGAGGTGCGCACCAGCGAGAATTCCTCATGCTGCACGTGGGCAATGGCTTCGGCCGCGACGCTTTCTCTCGGCGTCAGTAACCACAGGGCCATGGCGCCGACGAGTACGGTGATGAGTACGCTCGCAGCCACGCGCCACACGCGAACCATGGTTTGCTTCTGAGTCGGCAGCGAGGCGTTCTTTTCAGCCGGCGCATCGACGGCCAGTGCGCGATAGATCAGTCGATCCATCGCCTGCAGATCCTGGCGATAGCGAGCGCATGCGGCGCAGCCTGCGATGTGCTCCAGAACGTCCGGTCGAGTCGTATTCGGCTCGGCGCCGACAATCGTGCGCAACTCTTCGCAGTTCATGGCCGCGAGCCCTCCGCGCCCAGCAACTGCTGACGCAAGACTTGTCGTGCGCGAAAGAGACGCGTCAGTACCGCCGCCACGCTGATGTCCAGGTGCCGGGCGATTTCCTCGGTGGAATAGCCCAGCAACACCTGCAGTACCAGCGGCTCGCGATGGATCACGTCCAGTTTCAGAATCGCGCGCCGCATCTCGTCGACTTCATGCTGATCGTTGATGGCCAGCGACTCAGGCTCGGCTTCGTTGGCGACATCGATGTCCACGACTGGCAGGCGCTTGCGTTCGAACACTCTCGCCAGCTCGCGTCGTGCAATGGTCAGCAGCCACGGCCGCGCGGACTTCTCGTCGCCGAGCGAATCCAGGGATCGCCACGCCCGCAACAGCGTCTCTTGCACCACATCCTCCGCCAGGGCCCGATCTCGGCAAAGCCAGTACACGAACCGAAACACGTCGGCCCGAAACGGCATGCACAACGCCTCGAAGCGCCCGCGCTCACGAGCGCTGTCAGCAACATTCATCGGGAGTAGACCGGGAACGGGAGGTTTTTATTGCGCGCCGAGCTCGAAGCGGGCGTGCTCGCCCCAGTTCAGCGACCAGGACCAGCGGCTCTCGACCGCCAGGCCCAGCAGCAGGCAGCGCAAGACCCGCAAAGACCCGCCGTGCGCGACAACGGCGCAGCGAGGCACTGACAGGGACTGCGCCGTGCCAAACCAGGTTGCGACTCGGGTCCATAAGGCCTGTTCTGTTTCTCCGCCCGGCGGTGCGCGATTCCAGGTGTCCGCCGCCCATGGATCGCTATGTTCTCTCGGAATGCGCGCCCACGGCAATTGCTCCCAGTCGCCGAAGTGCAGTTCCTGCAGCTCGGGCGCGAGCGTCAACGGACACTCGTCTCGCTGCGCCAACGCTCTGGCGAGACGCAGGCAACGTTGCGCCGGGCTCGAATACACCAGATCGAACTTGGGCAGTGGCGCCAGTGCGATCTGAATATCGCGCTCTGCGGTCTCGGCAAGTGGCACGTCGGCTTGGCCGTAGCACACGCCTTTGACTACTGCCGGCGCGGTGTGTCGGATCAGATAGAGTTCCACGACGCGAGCACGGCCAGATAGAACGTAATCTCGGTGAGCTGTTGGGTGGCGCCAAGAGTATCGCCAGTGAAGCCGCCCAGTCGTCGCATGAACCAGCGTGCCAGCACGTACAACACGATCAGCGAGCAAACAAAACCCGCGATGGCGTGCACGCCGCACCAGTACAGCGGCGCGATGCCGATCGCGACTGCAAATGCCAGCTCGCCGCCGCTCATCGGCTGAGCGACTGCTCGCGATCGCGACAGCTCGGGGTTGCTGACGAGCGTGCCGGCAAATATCAGCGTCACGGCACACGCGCGCGAGAAAGCGTGACCGGCGATCAGCACACCGATCGCGAACGTCACCGGCAGCGCATTCAATGCGGCGATCTTGATCAGCAACGTCAGTACCAGCGCCGCCGTACCGAAGGTGCCGAGCCGCGAGTCCTTCATGATTTCGAGCGCGCGCTCGCGAGTTGCCCCGCCGCCCAAGCCATCGAACGTGTCGGCGAGCCCGTCTTCGTGGAACGCGCCGGTCATGAATATCGTAACGGCGGTGCTCAGAATCACCGGCAGCGGCCCGGGCAGAGCCAGGCTGGTCGACCACAACACCAGTGCGGCAACAGCGCCAATCAGCGCGCCCACCGCCGGAAAGTAACGTGGCGTGCTGCCCAACCGATCCGCGGAGTGGCCGACCCAGGCCGGCATGGGTACGCGCGTGAAGTACTGAACGGCCATGAGCAGCAGTCGCAGCTCGGCGACCAGACGAGAGGGGCGAGCGCTGTGAGCGGTGCTGCTCATGAAGCGCGATCGTCCACTCCAGCGGACTCGAAGCTGGCCATTTCGGTCATGAGCCGGGCGGTCGCGTCGATGATGGGCCACGCCATGGCGGCGCCCGTACCTTCGCCGAGTCGCATGCCCAGATCGAGCAGCGGCTTCACGTCGAGATGGGCCAACAACTTGCGATGAGCGTGCTCCGCGGAGCAATGACTGAAAATGCAGCGGGAGCGAACTCGAGGATCGATCTCGATGGCGAGCAACGTCGCGACGGTCACGGCGAAGCCGTCGATCACGGCGATGCATTTCGCATCGGCGGTGGCGAGCAGGGCGCCAGTGATCATCGCCAATTCGAAGCCACCATACTCGGTGATGGTTTCGATCGGGCTGAGCTTGTCGGGACGACGCGCCGACGCCGCAGCCAGACGTTCGCGCTTGCGCGCCAGTCCGAGATCGTCCAGACCGGTGCCGCGACCGACGCATTCCTCCAGCGACCAATCGGTCCGCCGATGCAGCAGCATGGATGCGCATGCGGTGTTGCCGATGCCCATTTCACCAAACAGCAATGCGTTCGATCCCGCATGCAGCGCTTCTTGCGCGAGCGCGCGACCGGCACCGAGGGCCTGGGTGCATTGGTCCGGCGTCATCGCCGGCTCGACTCGGAAATTGCGAGTACTACGGGCAACGGCTCGAGCCACGAGCGACGCATGTTCGCCAATGTCGCTGGCTACGCCCGCGTCGACGACGCGCAACGAAATCCCATGCTGACGCGCCAGCACATTGATGGCCGCGCCGCCGTTCAGATAGTTGAGCAGCATCTGCGCGGTGACGGACTGCGGGAAAGCGCTGACGCCGTCGGTCGCGATGCCGTGATCGCCAGCAAATACAAACATTTGCGGTGCGCGGAATACCGGGGTCTCGGTGTCGAGCGCCAGCCCGATGCGAACCGCCAGCGTTTCGAGCGTGCCGAGCGAGCCCTGCGGCTTGGTGCGTGTATCGAGTCGGCGTTGCAGAGTCGCGTTGGTTATCATGGATGCATCTGAACGGTGAGTGCGGGCAATGGTAGAGGATGACGTATCGGGTGAGCGAGCTTCGGTCGGGCGACGCCTGATCATCGGCGGTGCGCGTTCGGGGAAGACCGCTCATGCCATCGCGCTGGCGAAATCGCTGTCGCAGGCGCGCGGCGTGAATGTCACCTATGTTGCCACGGCGCAGGCGCTCGATCAGGAAATGCAACATCGCATCTCGTTACATCGGGCCGAGCGGCCGGCAACGTGGCGCACCTTAGAAGCACCGACGGGTCTTGCGCAAGCGTTGCGCGGGCAGGAAGCATCGTCCGTATTGGTCATCGACTGCATGACCCTATGGTTGTCCAACGCCTTACTGAAGGACTTTCGCGAGGATGCGCCGACCGCGGAACTGCCCGCCTGGGCCGCCGAGCGCGCCGAATTTCTGCAATGGCTGCAAACGGCTCGCGGCGAGGTGCTGTTGATCTCCAATGAAGTCGGCGCGGGCATCGTGCCGTTGTCGCCGCTCGCGCGGCGCTTTCAGGACGAGCAGGGACGGTTGAATCAGATGCTGGCGGCGACGTGCGATGAAGTGACACTGGTGGTCGCCGGAATTGCCGTGCCGATCAAGAGCTTCCGTACCGGTTGATTGACGACGTAACAATTTTCGCGCAAGGTGTCGCGCGAACGACAAGTCATGGGAACCGGGTGCAATACCCGGGCTGCCCCCGCAACTGTAAGCGGTGCCGCCATCCAGGCTCGCATGAATTCATGCGAGCTGACCACTGGGCTTTGTGCCTGGGAAGGTGATGTGCAGGCTGCCAGCCGCGAGCCAGGAGACCAGCTTGCCGTGGTCGTCTTCGTGCAGCCGGGGTGTGCTGGACGAGCGGGGATTCCTGCAGCGGCGACAGGTTCACGGCGCGGTGCCTGAAGGCGATCGCACCGTGTGGTGTGTCAGCTTCTGTGGGTCCCGCCGTGCGATCGCAGTCTCGCTCGTTCATCCGCTGCTTCTGCGGACTGTTTTCCTTGGTTGTTTCCTGTTTCGCTGCGGAGATCTCCGCGGCGACGCTGGTTGCTGTCGTGTCCGAACGCAACTCGGCCGATCTCGCGCAGGCGGCGCGGGATCTGAAGCAGCGCCTGCCCCATCATCGATTGATCTTCCGCACCACGGCGCAAGTCGATGCGCTCAGCGACGCGCAGCTGCAGGAATTGATCGGCGAGGCCGACGCGCTGCTGCTCGCGACGGTGTTCAAGGAAACGGCTCAGCGCATTCAAGCGCAGCTGCCCGCAACGCGCGCTCGCGAGATCATCTCGGTCTCCGGTGATCCGGCGCTCGGGCGCCAGAGTCGTTGGCGCGGCAAACGTTTGTTCGTCGAAGAAGACCCGCGCTATGCGGAGCTGTCGTCGTTGACCGCCGAGAAGGATGCGAGCGCAGAAGCCGTTGCTGCATCGGTTCGACGTCATCCTCAACTCACACCTTGGATTCAAGCTCGTGCGTACTGGCAGAACCGGGGCGCGCCGAACCTGACGTCGTTGCTGGCGTTGATGCTCTCCGAACAGGATCGCGCGGCTGCGGCAGCTATCAAGCCCGTTGAAGACGCCTTGCCCATGCGCTTTCACTATCGCGGCGAATGGTCGACCGCGGAAAGGTTTCGTATCTCCGGCAATCGACGCGTGATCGCGGTGCTCGAAGATCAGCATGCGGATCTGACGTTGAGCGAGGCGATCTGCCGCTCCCTGAGCGCGCGTGAGCTGGATTGCCTCACGGTGCTCGCGGGCTGGGGCAAGCCGAGCAGCGATGCGCTCGAAGTGATTGCCACCAAGGTGGGTGCGCGCCTCGGCGCAATCGTGTCGGTGCAGGATTTCATCATCGGCGGCAGCAGCGATCGCGCTACCGCGACCGGGCGCCTGGAACGAATCGACGTGCCCGTGCTCAAGGCACTCCGTCTGCATGATGTCACCGCCGATGGTTGGCGCATGTCCGAGCAAGGGCTGGCGTGGGACAGCGTTTATTACCGTGTGGCGATGCCCGAGTTGCAGGGGCTCAGTCAGCCGATCGTCGTTGCGGCTGCGGCCGCTGCGCAGCTGGATTCGCTGACGGGTATCGCAGTGACGCGAGTTGCGGCGCTTCCATCTCAGGTGGAGCAGTTGACCGCTCGAATCGAGCGCTGGGCTCGATTGCAGCGAATGAAGAACGCCGACAAGCAGGTCGCCATCGTTTATTACAACCATCCCCCGGGCCGTCACAACATCGGCGCGGACAACCTCGATGTGCCCGAATCGTTGCTGGAAATCCTGCGTGCGCTGAAGCGTGAAGGTTACGATACAGGAGCGCTGCCCGCGTCGTCGGCTGAACTGCTCGAAAAGCTGCAGCAGGACGGTGTGAATCTTCCCGAGCAGGGCGACGTGCTGCGCGCGATGGCGACGCGAGTAACCAACGTCAGCGCCGATCAATACGCGAAGTGGTTCGCCACGCTTCCGCAGCCCTTGCAGAAGGAAATGACCGGCGGCCCATTGGCGCTGCTGCAAGCGAACGTTCAGGCGGCACAAGCGGCTCGCTTGCCACAGGAGGCGCGCGGTCAGATCAGTCGAACGCTGCACGAGATCGAACACCTGCTGGAAGGTACGCAGCATCCAGCGCGTGCTCGTGCGCTCGATCTCGTTCAGCAGTTGCAGGCTGCGTATGAAACTCAGCTCACCAAAGGCGGCAACGAGGAGCGCATCGACTCGCTGACTCGCGCGATTGCGGCCACGGGCGTCGAGGGATTGCGAGGCTGGGGTGAGCTGCCCGGCAAGGTGATGGTGAACAAGGGCAAGCTGGTGCTGCCCGGCTTGCGCTTCGGCAAGATCTTCGTGGGACCGCAGCCGCCGCGCGGTTGGGAACTGAACGAAGAGCTGTTGCACGCCAATACGAGCATTCCGCCCACGCATCAGTATCTCGCGTTCTATTTCTGGCTGCGTCATGAGTTCCGTGCCGATGCCATCGTGCATCTGGGGCGGCACTCGACGTACGAGTTCCTGCCGCGCAAGGGCGTGGGTCAGGACGAGCTCGATTATCCGGCGCTGATCGCTGGCGACATTCCCGGCATCTATCCCTACATCGTCGATGGAGTGGGTGAGGGCTTGCAGGCCAAGCGGCGGGGACTGGCCGTGATGGTCGATCACTTGATTCCGCCGCTGACCGCAACCCCGCTCTATGACGACCTGTTGCGTCTCCGGCAGCTCGTTGAAAGTTACGAGTCGTCGAACAATCCGGCGTTGCGCAAGCAGGCGGCGGAGTCGATGCGCGGCCTCATCGATGAATTGCATCTGAAGGACGCGCTGACGGCGAGCATGGATGCCGAGCTCAAAGTGCGCGGGATTTCGTTCGAGCAGGCCGACGATGAATTGCTCGTGCACGAGATCGGTCACTATCTCACGCACCTGCAGGAAGATTTCATGCCGCTCGGCCTGCACGTGTTCGGCAAGCCCTGGAAGCGAGAAGCGCTCGGCACGATGCTGGTGTCCATGAAGGCGAAGGACAGCGATGCGGCGCTCCGCAGGAATCTCGAGATCTCGCCCGAGCATGAAATGCGTGCGCTGTTGCACGGCCTTGCCGGTCGGTTCGTTCCCGCCGGCCCGGGCAACGATCCGATCCGCAATGCCGAGGCGCTGCCGACCGGGCGTAACTTCCATGGTCTGGACAACAGTCTGATTCCATCGCGGCTGGGTTACTCGCTGGGCGCGAAGCTTGCGAACGAGGCGCGCGCCAAGGTCGAAGAGGACGGCAAGGAAGCGGTCATCCTCTGGGCATCCGACTCGGTGCGAGACGAAGGCGCCATGGTGGGATTCGGATTGTCATTGCTCGGCGTGGCGCCACAGTGGAACAGTCGAGGCATCGTTGCCGGACTCGAACGGCAGCCGCTGAATGAGGTCGGGCAGCGCGCCGATACCGTGTTCGTGACTTCGGGTCTGTTCCGCGATTTGTTTGGTCAGCAGATCATCTGGCTGGACAAGGCTGTGTTGCTGGCCCTCGACGGCAGCCGTCGCACCATCGAGCGGACGCGCCCCGATCTCGCCTCTGCGCTGCGCGCGGCGCTGGAGCCATTGGGCCCCATGGCAAGCCCGGGCGATGAGCCGCTGGCGCGAAACCATGTCGCGCGCCATTGGGTCAACGAAACATCGGCGCTGATCAAACGGGGCATCGGGCATGCCGAAGCCGGCAAGCAGGCGAGCTTGCGCGTGTTCGGCACGTCGCCCGGTGATTACAGCGCGGGTATCAATCGCGCCGTGGAGCGCTCCGGCAGCTGGACCGATCGCAAGGAGCTGGCGAAGATCTATATCGATCGCATCGGTCATGCCTACTCCGCCAACGGTACGAGTCAGGCGCAGCAGGAGCTGTTGAAAAGCAATCTGCGCGAAGTGCGCAACACTTATCTCGGTCGCTCCAGCAATCTGTACGGCCTGATGGATAACAACGATGCGTTCGACTATCTCGGCGGGCTGAGCCTCGCGGTGGAAACGTTGAGCGGACGCGTGCCGGCCAGTCACGTCGCGGATCATTCGAATCCGTCGCAGCCGACCATGCAGCCACTGCCCACGGCGCTGCTTTCGGAGCTGCGCGGTCGCTATCTGAATCCGGCGTGGATCAAACCGTTGATGCAGCATGGCTACGCTGGCGCGCGCACCATGGGCAGCGAGTTCATGGAATATCTGTGGGGCTGGCAGGTCACCAACCCGGACGTGATCAAGAGCTGGGCGTGGGACGAGGTCAAGCAGGTGTACGTGGACGATTCGCATGACCTCGGCCTGGATGAGTTTCTCGAGCAGGGCTCCAACGTGCACGTGAAGACCAACA
This sequence comes from uncultured Steroidobacter sp., assembly GCF_937958065.1. Taxonomy (GTDB): domain Bacteria; phylum Pseudomonadota; class Gammaproteobacteria; order Steroidobacterales; family Steroidobacteraceae; genus Steroidobacter. Next base: position 134,564 of record NZ_CALFXI010000033.1, on the reverse strand, counting down.
TGATGGCCATCCTGCTGGTCGCGGCCGAGAAAAAATTCTGGCAGGCCGACCAGGCTACGCTGCAACAGCTGAGCCAGGAGTGGGTGGATCTGCTGCTCGAACACGGTTTGCCGGGCAGCGGTCACACGCAGCCGGATCATCCCGTGTTCCAGTGGGTCGAGCCTTATTTGCGCGCGGATCAGATCGAACCGCTCCAACAATTGTTGGAACGCGCGCGTGTCGACACGAAGACAGCTTCGTCGCCCACGACGATGACGGAGCTGCAGACCACAACTGAGGATCAGGCCAGGCAGGGCTCCGATGCTCGAGGAGCGAGCGGGCGCTCGCCCTGGCCGTTGGTGGCCATCGTGCTTGCCATGGCCATCTTGCTGTCCATTGGATATTTCCGGGGCCGTCATATCGCTCCCAAGGAACGTTCCGCATGAGCTCATTCATCGTGCAGTGGACTCACGCGCTGGTGCCATTGCTGCTCACGCCGGTGGTCATCGGCTTGTTTGTTTGTGTGGCGCTCGCCTGTGTCGATATCGGCGTGCTCATTGGTGAGCGCGGGTTGTTACGGCGGCGGGAGCGTCCGATCGATGTCGGTGCGGTCGAACGACGCGCGCATCGACGCATCGAACGGGCCGACATCCTCACTCGCACCTCGCCCATGCTCGGGCTGATGGCCACGTTGATCTCGCTCGGGCCCGGCTTGACGGCACTCAGCAATGGCAATCTGAACCTGCTGGCCGAAGCGATGCTGACGGCGTTCGATGCGACGGTGCTCGGACTGGCCGCGGGCGTCGTCGGTTTCATCATCGGACGCTTGCGGCGCCGCTGGTACGATGAGGCGCTGCAGCGGTGGGAACAGCAATGAGGCGCCGCTGGAGCAGTGCGCGATTCGAGGAAACGCCCGAGGATCCGCAAGCGTCGCTGGTCAATCTGGTGGACATCATGCTGGTGTTCATCTGTGGCTTGATCGTCGCGCTGGTGTCGGCGCAACCGGCGTTCAACAACGCCGCGAGCGGCGCCGAAGGCAGCAACCAAGTCGTCGAGTCGGGGCGCGAACTGGCCGAGTTGCCGGAGGGCCTGCAAGGTCAGGCGGCGGGTGCCGGCATGGAGCCGGTGGGCCAGGTCTATCGCGATCCCAAGACCGGCAAATTGATCCTGGTCGGCCAGTAGCTTCGTTGCAAGGGCGGGAACGGCTCGCGATCAGTACAATGGCTGGCCTTCATCCCGACAGTGCCCTATCGCCATGAACTCGCCGTTCCTAGACACCGCTCTCGAAGCCGCCCGCGCCGCGGCCGATGTCATCCGCCGTTATTACCAGAACAATCTGCAGGTCACGATCAAGGCGGACAAGACGCCCGTAACCGACGCCGACGTGGAGACGGAGAAGGTCATCCGCGGCATCATCGGCTCGCGCTTTCCTTCGCACGGTTTTTACGGCGAGGAAACCGGGCAGAGCGCGATGGATGCGGAGTACTTGTGGCTGGTCGATCCCATCGACGGCACCAAGGCGTTCGTGCGTGAGTATCCGATGTTCTCCACTCAGATCGCGCTCATGCATCGCGGCCAGTTGATCGTCGGCGTGTCCTCGGCGCCGGTGTACGGCGAGCTGGCTTGGGCGGAGCTCGGCAAGGGGGCCTGGCTGAACGACAAGCCGATCAAGGTCAGCGAGATCGATTCGGTGGAGGCCGGCGCGATTTCGGCGGGCAATTTGAAAACATTGGCGAGCGGCCCGCGCTGGGATCGTTTCGGCAAGCTCGTGGCGCGCGCTCATCGCATCCGCGGCTATGGCGATTTTCTGCACTATCATTTGCTGGCCGCGGGCAAGATCGATGTGGTGATCGAATCGGATGTGAACATCCTGGACGTTGCCGCGTGTTCGGTGATCGTCACAGCCGCCGGTGGCAAGTTCACCGATCTGGATGGCAAGCCGCTGACGCTGGACACGACGTCGGTGCTGGCCGCGAACGGCAAATTGCATTCGACGGTGCTGAGCGCGCTCGGCTGAGCTATCGCTCGATCCAGCCGATTTCGGCGGCGGTCAACTCGCCCACGACGACTCGATCGAGCGACTCGGGCGTCACCGATTCTGCGCGGGTCAGTGGAATGCGGCCGCCCATGAGCTCGGCGTGGGTCTGCGGCAGGAGCGGTTCTTTGGTGGGCTCCGCATAGCCGATGGGGTGCAGCGGTTGGCTGGTGCGCGAATCGTATTTATCGGTCGCGCCCAGGGTATGTAACAACTCGTGCGCGGTGATCACGTCGTTCGAGCCGACCATCGAGCGGGCAGCGAAGGCGTGCACCACGCCGTACAAACCTTTTTGCATGCCCACCGAGTGAGTCAGCGTCGGCGTCAGCGCTGGATCGTGGTAGATGACGAACAGCTTGATGTCGGGCGCGACGCCGGGCACGTCGGGTGATTGCCAGGCCCAGTACCGCATGCGCAGGCTCCACCAGACGATGCCGAGCATGTTCGCGTCACGATTCAGCGTCGGCGGCCGATCGCGCAGTTGCGGCGCCGACTTGAACTGGATCGGTCGTTCCATGTTCACGCCTCGGAAGGTCGCTTCTTCCTCGAAGAATGCTTCCAGTGCCTGGAAACGATCCGGTTGCAGGGTGCCGATGAACTGCTCGGTGACGGCGCTGCCGTCGCCATTGATGGGGTAGACGGTGACGCGCAGCGGGGTGTTCCAGTCGGTCGAATACACGCGATCGAAATACGTGTTCAACGCGACGAACAGCAGGATCAGCAGCAGTATCAGAATGCGGATGTTGCGCCACATGCGCCGACGTTACCCGCTCACCGCCGACCGCCCCAGGCGACAGGTCTCAGTTCGCCGATTCCACCCGCAAATCGGTCAGCTCGCCGCCTTCGGCGCGGTAATAGATGGTCATGGGCTGGCAACAGACCGAGCAATCCTCGATGTATTCCTGCGACTCGACCGACAGGTCCAGAAACAGCGTGATGACTTCGCCGCAATGAGGGCAGGTGGTTTCAGCGGTCGTTTCGAGCATGGTCTTTCGTCCGGAAGAGACGGAGGATGCTGCGCAGGCCTGGCAAAGGTAGCCCCGCCAAGTTACAGCGTAAATGCGCTCTTGATCCAGTCGATCCTGGCCTTCGGTTCGCCGGTCGTGATCGCAACCACATCGAAACGCGCCGGATAGCGGCGCAGCTCAGCGCGCTTCATCCGCAAATGCTCGGCTGCGAGCACGAGACGGTGCTGCTTCTTCCAGTCCACAGAAGCAGCGGCGCCGCCATAATCGTTGCTAGCGCGCGTGCGAACTTCGACCAGGACCAGAATCTCACGCTCCAGCATCACCAGATCGAGCTCGCCCATCTTGCAACGATAGTTGCGAATGAGAGGCGTGAGGCCGTGCGCGAGCAAATGTGCCAGCGCCAGTTCCTCGCCGAGGTGCCCGATAGCTTTGCGCTCGCGATCGTCCATGAGCCACTCCGCCGCATTGAAGGCATCAGCGTGCCAGTGCGGAGTGGTTGTGGACCGCTGCGTTTCTCGACTAAACGGCCGCAAAATGCGCAGTCCCTATCGGTCGATGTGGTGTACCTATCGCGCTGACGCGGTCGCAGTCGTTCCTAACGCCAGCGCGCGGCCGCCGGAGACTTGGGCCCAGTCGAGCTCGCGCTTGACGTGACCTTTTTCGTCGACGGACAGCAGGCCGGTCATGCCCGGGATGGCGTGGGCGCTGCCGAATTGGCCGGCTTTGAGCAGCGGTACGATGCGGCAGGCGTCGAAGCCGAAAGCATACAAACGACCGCGTCCGCGGGCGCGCACGGGCCAGTGCCGGGTGAGGGCGCTGCGCAGTTGAGTGGAGGCGGCGTCGGGCGAGATGACCCAGGGCATGTCGGGGAAGATCACGCCTTCCAGATCATTGTTTGCCTGGGCGTCCGGCTCGAAGATGTCCGATGTCGCGTAGATCGGCAGGTCGTCGGCGAGATGGAATTTCAAGCCGGGCCGCAGCGACCGCCCCTGCACCGGCTGCGCACCCACGAAGATGAACTGCGCATCGCCGCGCCGACGAGGTTCGAATTCCATCCGCATGCCAAGTGCCGCGAACAACGAATTCGCACGGGCGCGGCTCTCGTTGATCAACAGCAACTCGGTGATGGGGTGCGAGAAATCGCGTGCCGACGGATCATAAAACTTCATGCCCGCGATCTGTCCGCCCAGCGTCTTCAGCTCGGTATCGAACGCACGAAACACGCGCTGACCCCACTCATTGTTCGGCAACAGCACCAGGCCTCGCATGCGTCCATCCGCAGTGACGCGTTGTGCAACCTGCCGCGCCTCTTCTTCCGGATCGAGCGAGTATTGGAACAACATCGAAGGCGGCGAAGTATTTTCCGCCGTCTGGTTCAGAGCGAGCGTGAGCACCGAGACTTCGCCGGAGCTGGCGATCGCGGTCACTTCATCTTTGGTCAGCGGACCGACGATGAACTGCGCGCCATCAGCAACGGCCTTGCGATAAGCGGTGGTCGCGCCCATTTCGGCCGAGTCATAGACGTTCAACACCGGCCGGCGGCTCGCGTCCTGTTGAAGCAACGCTGCGAGGAAACCATCGCGCACTGCCATACCCGCCGCCTGCTGACGGCCGGACAATGGCAGGATCAGCGCCATCTGCGTCGGATAATCCAGTCCAACACTCAACTGCGGCAGCACGTCCTCCGACAGCAACGAATTCGCCGGATGCGTTGGATAGCGATTGCGCCACTGGGCGATGTCCTCGTTGGCGGAGAATGGATTGCGCGCGGTGACAAGCGCCGCCCGGCCCAGATCGAGCCAGCCAGCGAGCGTTTGGCTCGCGCCGGCCGGCGGCGTGAAGTCGGCATTGCCCGCCGCGCTCTTCTGCAAGCCCTGCCAGATGAGACGCTGATTCGCACGAATGTCGTCCTTGCTGGTCAGAAAACGCTCGCGATCGAGTGCGGCGCTGACGGCCGCGGCGGGACGATTCAGCGCAAACAACGCGCGAGCGCGCACATCGAGCACATCGGCCGACAGTTCGCTGGGGATGGGCTGAGGAATGCGATCCAGATCGGCCAGCGCCTTGTCGCCCCGACCCGCGCGCAACGCCAGTTCAGCGGTGACGAGCGAACGCAGGCCGTAATCCGCCCGAGGCAGCGACGCGCTGACTTGATTCAACAGCGAGGTGGCTTGAGCAGTGTCATCGGCGCGAACCCATTCACGAGCAGCGCGCAGCAGGAAACGATCGCGCAAGTCGCCGGGCGACTGCGCAGCTAGTGCTTCGTACGCACGGGCAGCGCCCTTGTAGTCGCCCTTCCGAGACAGTGCGTCCGCCTGAGCCACTTGCCGGTCGGCGGCGGCGCCCGGGGTTTCTTCGACGACGGGGGAGACCTCGCATGCGGTGAGGCCAATCGCCAGTATCATGGTGACGAGCCAGGTCATCGCAAATCGAGCCGTCTTTGTGCCATTCATTTCCACTGCAACCTCTCGGCGTGAGCCGCGGACGGCATTATATAGGGACGCTGCATGAGCGCTGGATTTAGCACCGAGTCAGCGGTCGCGGCGGGCACGCTCTACGTCGTGGCCACGCCGATCGGCAATCTCGGCGACCTCAGCGCGCGGGCGCGCGAGGTATTGTCGGCCGTTCAGCTGATTGCAGCCGAAGATACGCGGCACACCCGGCAATTGTTGCAAGCGTTTGGCATCGATACTGCGCTCACTTCGTTGCACGAGCACAACGAGATGCACAAGAGCGAGACGCTCATCACACGTTTGCTCGCCGGCGACTCGATCGCGCTGGTCTCCGATGCGGGCACGCCGCTGATCAGCGATCCGGGGTTCGATCTGGTCGCAAATGCGCGGGCTCGCGGCGTTTCGATTGCGGTCGTGCCGGGGCCTTGCGCGGCCATTGCGGCTCTCTCGATCGCGGGGCTGCCCACCGATCGGTTCGTGTTCGAGGGCTTTTTGCCCGCGAAAAACGCGGCCCGCGTGGCGCGGCTGCGGGCGTTGGCGAGCGAAGAACGTACGATGATCTTCTACGAGGCGCCGCATCGCTTGCTCGAGGTTCTGCGCGACATGGCGGCGGAATTGGGCGGTGATCGTTCAGCTTCCGTGAGCCGCGAGCTCACCAAGCGTTTCGAGACGACCTATACCGGCACGCTCGCGCAATTGTGCGAGATCGCCGAGAACAACGCCGACATGGCGCGTGGCGAAATCGTGATCATCGTCAGCGGCAATCCCGATGAAGCGAGTTCCGCGCAGAGCTTGAACGCGGATCAGCTGCTGCGGGCGTTGCTGGACGAGCTGTCGCCATCGCAGGCCGCGAAAATTGCCGCAAAACTCAGCGGTGAGAAGCGCAGCGACTTGTACGCGCGAGCGATGCAATCGGGCGGCGGCAAGCGCGACGAGTAACGCGTCGACTCCTTCGGGCAGCACTTTCCGCCGGCTTCTGTATCATGGGCGGCGGAGTCGGCCAGACAACCGCTGCTCTTGCTTGCAAGAGTGGAGGAAAGTCCGGGCTCCCAGGGCAAGGCGCCAGGTAACGCCTGGGGGACGTGAGTCCACGGAAAGTGCAACAGAAAGCAAACCGCCTAAGCGCGCGGCTTCGGCCACGCGACGGTAAGGGTGAAAGGGTGCGGTAAGAGCGCACCGCGCCGGTGGTAACACTCGGCGGCACGGTAAACCCCGCCCGGAGCAAGACCAAATAGGGGAGCGCGCGGCTCAGTCTTCGGATTGGGCAGCATGTGTGGCCCACACAGACTCCCGGGTAGGTCGCTGGAGGTACGCGGTGACGCGTATCGCAGATGAATGGTTGTCCACGACAGAACCCGGCTTATCGGCCGACTCCTTTCTCTTTTCCGCGCTCTGCTGCTTTCGAAGCCTGGTTTAAGAGGGCTTCGGTGCCTGCGGCGGCTGGCGGGGGGAAGTGTCCTCCCGGCACCGCGACGCACGCCGTCGCTCCGCTTCGCTCGCGCTGACGCGCGCGACTTTGCTGTACATTGCGCTGCGCAGTCCTGCTCCGCGCAAGCCCAGGGTGTACATCCATGTACACCCGCTCGGCGGAGCGAAGCAGTGCTTCGCTGAAAGACACCGCCGAGCCCCTGTAGCTGCTAATGGACCAACATCCCTGTTGGATCCATTTGCCGGGAGGACACTTCCCCCCGCCAGCCACCGCCGACGCGTAGCTGCGTTTGCCACCTCGCTCAGGACGAAGATTTTCCGAGAATCGAAGACTTTTCGGGCCCCCCTAGCCGATTCGAGCTTTCCCGGCGGCTGAGCTGTCCTCGATCAATGCTTTCGGCCCGAACCGAACGGGCTTTCCAAGCGGCTGAAGCTGACCTCGACCAAAGCTTCCGGGCCCGGCGCCCGAACCGAACGCCGGAGGCGGAGGCCAGGGTGGGTACCTCCTTCCGGCAGCTTTGGGGTACAGGGACGGGACCCCAACAGCAGGGCACATCAGGGACGTGCGGTGAGGAGCGCAATGCGCTCCGGCCGAGCCCGGTGCCGGAAGGAGATACCCACCCTGGCCTCCGCGAGCCACCGCCGCCTCCGTCTTGCAACCGAGAAGGACCCACTCAGGTCTCCCAGCCACCGCCGCCTCCGCCCTGCGACCGAGAAGCACCCACTCAGGTCTCCGCCAGCCACCGCCGCTCCGCCTTGCAACCGAGAAGGCACCCACTCAGGTCTCCCGGCCACCGCCGCCTCCGCCTTGCAACCGAGAAGGCACCCCTCAGGTCTCCACCGGCCACCGCCGCCTCCGCCTTGCAACCGAGAAGGCATCCACTCAGGTCTCCACTAGCCACCGCCGCCTCCGCCCTGCGACCGAGAAGCACCCACTCAGGTCTCCGCCAGCCACCGCCGTCGCCATCTTGCGACCATAAATTTTTAATAAACGTTGTTCAGGCTAGGACTCCCGCCACGAGACGAGTTAACCATAACTGTCGATAAATTCCTGACGACGCCGGCTGCCACAATCGGCCCGATTTCCGCCCCTTTTTGGACGCGCTGCGCCCCCCGATTGCGCATTTCCGCAGGCTAAGGTTTTCCCTGTACTGGTTGGAATCACAGGTGCGGACAAACCCTGCTATTCGTGTCGCGCCACGCAAAGAACGTTTCCTAAGCCTCTGATTTCTGTCAGACCAGTTTTTCTGGTTTTCGCTGAGGGCGCCAGCTTCACGCTCTAAGTCCCTGTCGCTAAACAGGAAATGCCCCAAATTTTTTTGACCCGCGACACAACGGTACCTATAGTGCAAATCGGTGGGAAAAAGTGGGAATGCGTGGGTTAGTGGGGCATGTTCAGGGGCGCCAACAAGGTCACTCTCGATAGCAAAGGTCGGCTTGCCATGCCGACGCGCTATCGCGAGCGCATCGTGGAGCGCTCCAACGGCCGGCTGATCGCAACCGTCGATCGCGCCGATCGCTGTCTGCTCATTTATCCGCTGCCGGAGTGGGAAGAGATCGAACTGAAGTTGCGGCGTCTGCCGACCTTGAATCCGGTCGCGCGCAGGCTGCAGCGCCTGATGATCGGTCACGCCACCGACCTGGAGCTGGACTCCAGCGGCCGCATCCTGATTCCACCGAGCTTGCGTGAGTACGCGACGTTGTCGCGGACCGCGATGCTGATCGGTCAGGGCAATCGGTTCGAGCTGTGGGACGAGGCGTTGTGGAACGACAGCCGCGAGCAGTGGCTGAAGGTCGACGAAACCGCCGAGGAGCTGCCCCCCGAGCTCGAATCGCTGTCGTTGTAAGGCCCGGTCATGTTGTCGCACACACCGGTGCTTCTGCAGGAAGTGCTGGCCGCGCTCGATATCCGCGAGGGCGGCCGCTATCTCGACGCAACCTTCGGTCGCGGCGGCCACAGTGCCGCGATTCTGGAGCGAGTCGGGCCGCACGGAGCGGTGATCGCATTCGATCGGGACCCGGCGGCAATCGCGGCCGGGCGCGAGCGCTTCGCCAACGATGGGCGGATGACTTTGGTGAGCAGTGCGTTTTCGCGGTTGGGCTCGGTAGTGACGCAGATGGGGCTGGCAGGCGCCATCGACGGCGTGCTGCTCGATCTCGGCGTGTCGTCGCCGCAGCTGGACGACGCCGCGCGAGGTTTCAGCTTCACGCAGGACGGTCCGCTCGACATGCGCATGGATGTTTCTTCCGGCATGACCGCGGCGGAGTTCGTCGCGAAGGCGTCGGAGCACGACATCGCTCGCGTCATTCGTGATTTCGGTGAGGAAAAGTTTGCGAAGCGCATTGCGCGCGCCATTGTGAATGCGCGTCGTGAGGCGCCGATTGTTAGCACGTTGCGACTCGCGGAAATCGTTTCGCAGGCGAATCCCAAGTGGGAGCCGGGCAAACATCCGGCCACGCGTACGTTTCAGGCCATTCGTATTCAAGTGAACCAGGAGTTCGAGGAAATCCGGGCCGCGTTGGCCGGCAGCCTCATTGCATTGGCGCCGCGCGGGCGGCTGTGCGCCATCAGTTTTCATTCGCTCGAAGACAACATCGTCAAACGTTTCATGCAGGAGCAGTCGCAGGAAGATCCCGTGTACGCCGGCTTGCCCGACGTGCCTGCGCATGCCCGTCCGAAACTGCGCCGCGTCGGCAAGGCGATTCATCCAGGCGCGGCGGAAGTGTCTGCCAATCCGCGAGCACGCAGCGCCGTGCTGCGAGTGGCGGAAAGGGTGGCCGCATGAGCAGCCGCATCGGTCTGGCTGTGTTGTGGCTGGCGCTGCTCGCCGCCTCGATCGCGGTCGTGTGGAGCAAGCACGAGGCGCGCAGTCTGTTCATCGAGCTGCAGCAGCTGAATGCCGAGCGCGATCGGCTCGATATCGAATGGGGCCAGCTGAAGCTGGAGCAGAGCGCCTTTGCCATGCACGGGCGGGTCGAGCAGACGGCGCGCGGCAGCCTGCAGATGGTCGTGCCGCGGCCCGATGAAGTTCGGATTGTGAAGCCATGATCCGTCGCGACGAGGGCAAACATTTCTCACCTGAGCAGTATCGCGGGCGACTGCGGTTCGTGCTCGGCACGCTGGTGCTGATTGCCACCGGCCTGGTCGCGCGCGCCGTGGATCTGCAGCTGCTCGATGAAGGATTCCTGGAGAGTCAGGGCGACGCCCGTTTCACCCGCATCGCCAAGCTGACCGCGAATCGCGGCGGCATCTATGACCGCAACGGCGAACCGTTGGCCGCCAGCATGCCGGTCGACACCGTGTGGGCGTCTCCGCCGGAAGTGATGAAGGCGGCCGATCAGATTCCGCGCCTCGCCGAGGCATTGAATCGCGACAAGCGCTGGCTGACGCAGCTCATCACCAGCAACCTGGATCGCGAGTTCGTTTATCTGGTGCGCCACATGCGCCCGAGCGACGCCGCGCAGGTCAAGGAGCTGAAGATTCCCGGCGTGTACTTGCAGCGCGAGTACCAGCGCTTCTATCCGGCCGGCGAAGTCACCGGGCATCTGCTCGGCTTCACCAAGAAGTACGAGGACATCGGTCAGGAAGGCCTGGAACTGGCGTATGACCGCTGGCTCGGTGCGGAAGCCGGCGCGAAGCGGGTCATTCAGGATCGTCTCGGCCGCACGGTGGAAGACGTCGAGAGCATCCGCGCGCCGCATCCCGGCAGCGATCTGGTTACCAGCATCGATCTGCGCATCCAGTACCTGGCCTATCGCGAACTGAAAGCAGCGGTTCAGGAACATGGCGCCAAGGCCGGCACGGTCATCGTGCTGGATATCGAGACCGGCGAAGTGCTGGCCATGGTCAATCAGCCGGCTTACAACCCGAACGATCGCGATCAGGTCGCGGCCGCGCGTTATCGCAACCGTGCCGCCACCGACATCTTCGAGCCGGGTTCGAGCATCAAGCCGTTCATCGCCGCCGCGGGCGTCGCGTCCGGGCGCTATCACGGCAACACCATCATCGACACTTCGCCGGGTTACGTGCAGGTGGGCATCAAGAGGATTCCGGACCACAACAATCTCGGTCCGGTGACGCTGACCACCATCCTGGCGAAGTCGAGCAACGTGGGCATGACCAAGATGGCCATGACGCTGCCGCCCAAGTCCATGTACGACATGCTGCATGCGTTCGGCTTCGGCGAGGTGACCGGCAGCGGCTTCCCGGGCGAGTCGGCCGGTTTGCTCAACGAGTATTCGCACTGGCGCAAGATCGGCCAGGCGACCATCTCTTATGGATATGGCTTGTCGGTGACGCCGCTGCAGCTCGCCCGCGCTTACGCGACGCTCGGCGCCTACGGCGTGAAGCGTCCGGTGACCTTGCGCAAGGTCGATGAGCCGGTGCCGGGCGAGCAGGTGATCGATCCGCGCGTCGCCAAAGAATTGCTGGAGATGATGGAAAGCGTGGTGTCGACCGAAGGCAGCGGCAGTCGTGCGTCGCTGATCGGTTATCGCGTGGCCGGCAAGACCGGCACCGCCTGGACCGCGGACGGCGGCGCCTATTCCCAGGATCGTCGCAAGGCTTCGTTCGGCGGCGTGGTGCCGGCCAGTCATCCGCGGCTGGCGGCGCTGGTCGTGATCGACGAGCCGAGCGGCAAGAAATATTACGGCGGCGACGTAGCCGCTCCCGTGTTCGCCAAGGTCATGGCCGGCGCGCTGCGCCTGATGGGTGTGCCACCGGACGGTTTGGACCGACTGCCTGCCACGACGCTGGTCCAGGCCAACCCATGAGGACTGCCGCCGCAACGATCACCATGAACAGCCCGGTCGACAACGTGCGTACCAAGAATCTGCGAGAGCTGCTCGCGGACAGCGGCGTTTCGTCTGTCGATTTCGTGCCGCCCGATCTGGAGATCACGGATCTCACCTTGGACAGCCGTGCAGTCACGCCGGGCGCCGCATTCATTGCGCTCCCGGGCACGCGGACTCACGGCATCGGCTTCGCGGCACAGGCGGTGAATGCGGGCGCTGCCGCTGTGCTGTGGGAGCCGGTGGACGGCGTGGTTGCTCCGCGCTTGCCCGAGGATGTGCCGTTGATCGGCATTCCCAGGCTGACGGCGTGGCTGGGCGCCATCGCCGATTGGTTCTTCGATGCGCCATCGGCGAGCGTGCGTGTCATCGGCGTCACCGGCACCAATGGAAAAACGACTACGGCGCACGTCATCGCGGCTGCGTTGGAACAGTTGAATCTGACGTCCGCCTACGCGGGCACACTCGGTTACGGCCGCGTTGGCGCCTTGTCTTCAGGGTCCCTGACCACGCCGGATTGCATCACCGTTCACCGGCAAATCGCTGAACTCCGCGACCAGGGCGTGCGTTGCCTCGGCATGGAAGTGTCCTCGCACGCGCTCGACCAGCATCGCGTCAATGGCGTGCGGTTCGACACTGCGATCTTCACCAATCTCACGCGCGATCATCTCGATTACCACGGCACGCTCGAAGCGTACGGCGCGGCCAAAGCGCATCTGTTCCGCTGGCCGTCGCTGCGATATGCCATCGTCAACGTGGACGATGCCTTCGGACGTGAGATCGCGACCCGTGTCGCACACACCTGTCTGGTCGTGCTCAGTCGCGCGGGTGAGATCGCTGTGGATCCGCGTTGGCGCAGCGAGCAGGGCGAGGTGAAGCAACTGTTTGCTCGCCGAGTGACCGCCGCGCCGAATGGCCTGGACATCGATCTCGACGGCAGCTGGGGCGCGGCGACGCTGCGTTCACGCTTCGTCGGCGACTTCAATGTCGAGAACTTGCTGGCGGTGCTGGCCACGTTGCTGACCAGCGGCACGTCGCTGCAGGACGCGATCGGTGCGCTCGAGAAATGCGGTCCGCCGCCGGGTCGCATGGAAACGATCACCGCGCCGAACCGTCCGCTCGCCATCGTCGATTACGCGCATACGCCGGACGCGTTGGAGAAAGCGTTGCTCGCCGTGCGCAAGCATCGCACCGGCAAGTTGGTTTGCGTATTCGGTTGCGGCGGTGACCGTGACGCCGGCAAGCGTCCTTTGATGGGCGCGATCGCCGAGCGTCTGGCCGATCGCATCATCGTCACCGACGACAACCCGCGCACCGAAAACGGTGACGCGATCGTCGCCGACATTCTCAAAGGTCTGACTCGTCCCGAAGCCGCGATCGTCGAACGCGACCGCGCGGCTGCCATCGATCGTGCGATCGCCACGAGCGATCCCACTGACGTCGTTCTGATCGCGGGCAAGGGGCACGAGGACTATCAGATCGTGGGCGCCGAACGACGCTCGTTCAGCGACCGCGAGCAAGCGCTGCGAGCGCTTGGGAGGCAGTCATGATTGCCTGGAAACCGAGTGAGATCGTGAAGCATGCGCAGGGCCGGCTGGTCGGCGCAGATCGTGAGTTCACCAGCATCTCTACAGATACGCGGACGCTCAAACCGGGCGCGCTGTTCGTCGCGCTGACCGGTCCGTCGTTCGATGGGCACGATTTCGTAGCGACCGCGGCTCAGAACGGCGCGGCTGCTGCGCTCGTCGCAAAAGAACTGCCGGTCGACTTGCCGCAAATCGTCGTCGCCGATCCGTTGGCAGCACTGTCCACGTTCGCACGCGAGTGGCGGCGTCAGTTCCCGATTCCCGTGGTCGGCGTGACTGGCAGCAACGGCAAGACCACGACCAAGGAGCTGATCGGCTCCATTCTGTCGCAGGTCGGCCCGACGCTCGTGACCAAGGGCAACTTGAACAATCACATCGGCGTGCCGCTGACGCTGCTCGAGCTGCGCAAGGAGCATCGGTACGCGGTCATCGAGATGGGCGCGAATCATCTGGGCGAGATCGCTCATCTGGCGAGCATCACCGAGCCGACGGTTGGCATCGTGACCAACGCGGGCGCCGCGCACCTCGAAGGCTTCGGCAGCTTGCAAGGCGTCGCGGACGGCAAGGGCGAGATGTTCCAGGCGCTGCCGTTCGAAGGCGTCGCCGTGATCAATGCCGACGATAAATACGCATCGCAGTGGCGTGACATGAGCGCCGCCGATCGCATGCTCACGTTCGGCTTCGAGCAGCAGGCCGATTTCATGGCGCACAAGGTGCGCGAGGTGAACTCGCCTGCCGGCTTCCGCATCGACTTCGATCTGGTGACGCCGGACGGAACTCTGCCCGCGACGATACCGCTCGCCGGACTTCACAACCTGCGCAATGCGCTCGGCGCGGCCGCTGCGGCCTGCGCCGCGGGTACGCCGATCGAGCAGATCGTCAAGGGCCTGGCCGCGATGAAGACCGTGGCGGGCCGGCTCGAATTGAAGCCCGCCATCAATGGCGCATTCCTCGTTGACGACTCCTACAACGCCAACCCGAGCTCGCTTAAAGCGGGCCTGGACGCGATGCGCAGCTTCTCCGGCTCGCGCTGGCTGGTGTTGGGAGAAATGAAAGAACTGGGCGATGCGAGCGACGAGCTGCATGCCGAAGTCGGCCGCTATGCGCGCCAGACGGGCATCGAACGGCTGCTGGCCATCGGCGAGGGCTCGCGGTTTTCAGTGGAGGCGTTCGGTCGCGGCGGGCAATGGTTCGCCGACATCGATGCGTTGATTCGCGATGCCAAGGCGTCGCTGACCCCCGGCACGGCGGTGCTCATCAAGGGCTCGCGTGCGAATCGGCTGGAGCGGGTCTCGGCGGCGCTGTCCGCGGCGCCGCCTGGCGACGGCAACGCTCATCATTAAGAGAACAACCACTTAAATGCTGCTGTACTTCACCAAACAGCTCGCTCTACTGGAAGGCGCGTTCCGCGTCTTCCAGTACCTGACGCTGCGCGCGATTCTGGCCGCGCTCACGGCACTGTTGATCTCCTTCTTCATCGGTCCGTGGATGATCAACAAGCTGTCGCTGAACCAGATCGGTCAGCGTGTGCGCGACGACGGCCCCAAGACGCACCTGCCCAAGGCCGGCACACCGACCATGGGCGGCCTGCTGATCCTGGTCGCGATGACCTTCAGCACGCTGTTGTGGGCCGACCTGAGCAATCGGTTCGTGTGGGTCACGCTGCTGGTGACGCTGGCGTTCGGCCTGATCGGTTTCTGGGACGATTATCTGAAGCTCGTGGTCGGCAACAGTCGCGGCCTGATCGCGAGATACAAATATTTCTGGCAGTCGGTGGCGGGTCTGGGCTGTGCGATCGCCTTGTACATGACCGCCAAGTCGCCGGCCGAGACTGCCTTGTACGTGCCGCTGTTCAAGCAGGTGATGATCCCGCTCGGCCTGTGGTACGTCGCGCTCGCCTATTTCGTCGTGGTCGGCACCAGCAACGCGGTGAACCTCACCGACGGCCTGGATGGTCTGGCCATCATGCCGGCGGTTCTGGTGGGTGGGGCCTTGGGGGTGTTCGCCTATGCGACAGGCAATGCAGTGTTCTCGGGTTATCTCGGCATTCCTTTCATCGAGGGCACCGGTGAAATCCTGGTGTTCTGCGCGACGCTGGTCGGCGCGGGTCTCGGCTTTCTCTGGTTCAACACCTATCCCGCGCAAGTGTTCATGGGCGACATTGGTGCCCTCGCGCTCGGTGCGGCACTAGGCGTGGTAGCCGTCATTGTGCGCCAGGAGATCGTCCTGTTCGTGATGGGCGGCGTGTTCGTGATGGAAACGTTCTCGGTGATGCTGCAGGTGGCCTCCTTCAAGCTCACCGGCAAGCGCATCTTCCGCATGGCGCCCATCCATCATCATTTCGAGCTCAAGGGCTGGGCCGAGCCCAAGGTCATCGTGCGCTTCTGGATCATTTCCGTGATCCTGGTGCTGGTCGGGCTGGCGACGTTGAAGGTGCGCTGACGCAATGACGCCACACGAAGCCACCACTCGCCCCGACGCTCGCGTGCTGAATCGGCAGCATCGCGGTCGTGCGATCGTCGTCGGCCTGGGCCGGACGGGCTTGTCGTGCGCGCGTTATTTGCAGTCTCGCGGTTTGAGCTTCGCTGTCACCGATAGCCGCGCCGCGCCGCCGGAGTCGGCGGCGCTCGAGAAGATCGCGCCGGAAACGGAAGTGCGCTTCGGCGGCTTCGACGAAGGATTGCTCGACGGCGCGTCGCAGATCGTCGCGTCGCCGGGCGTGTCGCTGAAGGAGCCTTTCCTGATGAGTGCCGCCGTGCGTGGCATTCCGATCGTCGGCGACATCGAGCTGTTCGTGCGCGAGGCCAAGGCGCCGATCGCAGCGATCACGGGCACCAACGGCAAGAGCACCGTGACAACACTCGTTGGTCTCATGGCGAACGCCGCGGGTCGGCGGGCGATCACGGGCGGCAATCTTGGACGGCCGGCGCTCGAGTTGCTCGATGATCCCGTGCCCGAGTTGTACGTACTGGAGCTGTCGAGCTTTCAGCTGGAGACGACGTTGTCGCTCCGGGCGGCGGCCGCTGCCGTGTTGAATGTGACGCCGGATCACATGGATCGTTACGCGAGCATCGAAGAGTACGCCGCCGCGAAGGCGCGCATCTTCCAGCGCGCTCGATCTGCAATCGTGAACATGGACGACCCCGCGGTCCGCGCCATGCCTTACCAGTCGTCGCGCGTATTCGGATTCAGCCTGCAGACCGATCCGGCTGCGGACTATCACGTTCAGCAGCAAGGCGATGACGTGATCCTCATGCACGGCCGCGAACGGATGATCGCGATGTCGGAACTGAAGATTCGCGGGCTGCACAATGCGGCGAACGCGCTGGCATCCATCGCGATGTGCGATGCGCTCGATTTGCCGCGCGCTGCCTGTTTGGAGGCGCTGCGTGGCTTCCCCGGACTGCCACATCGTTCGCAGTGGGTCGCCGACGTGAACGGCGTGCGCTTCGTCGATGATTCCAAGGGCACGAACGTTGGCGCAACGCTCGCGGCCGTCGCGGGTATGCCGGGCTCACTGGTGTTGATCGCCGGCGGTCAGGGCAAGGGTCAGGATTTCCAGCCGCTCGCTCAGGCGTTTCGCGGCAAGGTGCGGCACGTCGTGTTGCTGGGCCAGGACGCGCAATTGCTGGACAAGGCCTTGCAGGGCACCGCGACGACCCAGTTCGCCAAGGATATGAATGAGGCCGTGCAGCTTGCCGCGAATGCGGCGCGCCCGGGCGAGACAGTGTTGCTGTCGCCGGCGTGCGCGAGCCTCGACATGTTCCGGGATTACGGACACCGCGGCGATGTCTTCGCCGCTGCGGTGAAAGGGTTGCAGGCATGAGCGCGGCAACTCTCACATTTGCTCGAAGCAACGGTCGGCCGCGACGGTTCGCGTTCGATTCAGTGCTGCTGATGGCTGTCAGCGGCATCCTGCTGCTCGGGCTGGTGATGATGACGTCCGCGTCCATCAGCATCGCCGATAAGCAACAGCAGGAGCCGTTGTACTTCCTGATCCGGCAGCTGTATGGCGTGGGCTTTGGCGTACTGGGCGCGCTGATCATGATCAGCATTCCCACCCAGGTCTGGGAAAAGCTGGCCATGCCCTTGCTGCTGGTCGCCTTCGTCCTGCTGCTGGCGGTGTTGATTCCGGGCATCGGCCACGAAGTGAACGGCAGCCGCCGCTGGCTGCGTGCCGGCGTCATGAACTTCCAGGCGTCCGAGCTGACGCGCGTGCTGCTGCTCATATATCTGTGCAGCTACGTGGTGCGGCGGCAGGGCGAGTTGAAGGAAGAGCTGAAAGGCTTCCTCAAGCCGCTGGGCGTGCTGATGGGCGCGGCGGCACTGCTGCTGTTGGAGCCCGACTTCGGTGCGGCGACCGTGCTGATGGCCACGGGTCTGGGTGTGCTGTTCCTCGCCGGCGTGAAGCTGCGTCACTTCCTGGCACTGGTGGCGATCGCCGCCGCGGGCATGGCGTTGATTGCGGTGACTTCGGCCTATCGACTGAAGCGTCTGACTGCGTTCCTGGATCCTTGGGCCGATCCCTTCAACTCCGGTTTCCAGCTGACCCAGTCGCTGATCGCGATCGGTCGCGGCGAGCTGTTCGGCGTCGGTCTCGGATCGAGCGTGCAGAAGCTGTTCTATCTGCCAGAGGCGCACACCGACTTTGTGTTCGCCGTGCTCGCCGAGGAACTGGGTCTCGCCGGAGTGATCGTCACGCTGGCGCTGTTCATTCTGCTGGTGTGGCGCAGCTTTTATATCTCGCGCCTCGCGGCCGAGGCAGGGCTCGCGTTTCAAGCCTACTGCGCGGCGGCGTTCGGCATCTGGCTGGCGTTGCAGACCTTCATCAACGTCGGCGTGAACATGGGCATCCTGCCGACCAAGGGTCTGACCTTGCCGCTCATGTCCTACGGCGGCTCGAGCGTGATGGTCACGCTCGGCTGGCTGGGTTTGCTCATGCGCATTCATCACGAGGCTCAGACTTCGGGTCGCCTCGCCGTGTCGCGTTCTCCTCGCCGCGAGCGAGTGGAGAGTGAGGAATGAAGCGCACGGTGCTGATCATGGCCGGCGGAACGGGCGGACACGTGTTTCCGGCGCTGGCGGCTGCTCGTGTATTGCGCGAGCGTGGTTTCGAGCCGGTGTGGCTGGGCACGAGAAAAGGGTTGGAAGCGAAGCTGGTGCCGCCGGCGCAGATCGAGATCGAATGGATATCGATGAGCGGTCTGCGTGGCAAGGGGGCGGCGACGCTGTTGCTCGCGCCGTTCAAAGTGGCCCAGTCGATCTGGCAGAGCCTGCAAGTCATCCGCAAGCGCAAGCCCGTCGTAGTGCTCGGTTGCGGTGGCTTCGTCGCGGGCCCGGGCGGGGTTGCCGCGTGGCTCACGCGCCGCCCATTGGTCATTCACGAACAGAACGCCGTCGCGGGCATGACGAATCGAATGCTGGCGAAGCTGGCGCGTCGCGTGCTCGAAGCATTCCCGAAGAGCTTCCCGTCGGGAACGCATGCCGAGCAGGTGGGCAATCCGGTGCGACGTGAGATCGCTGCAATTGCTTCGCCCTCCGAGCGTTACTCCGAGCGCACCGGTCCGATCCGGTTGCTCATCATCGGCGGCAGCCAGGGTGCGATGAAGCTCAATGCGACGGTGCCGGCGGCGCTCGCCACAATCGATGCTGCGTCTCGCCCCGTGGTGCTCCATCAGGCGGGCGAGCGTCACTTGCCGGTTGTGCGCGAGACATATGAGAAGCACGGCGTGCAGGCCGATGTACGCGCTTTCATCACGGATATGGCCGAAGCGTATAGCTGGGCTGACGTGGTCGTGTGCCGTTCGGGCGCGATGACGGTGTCCGAGCTGGCAGCCGCGGGATTGCCCGCCATCTTCGTGCCGTTCGCCGCGGCGGTCGATGATCATCAAACACTCAACGCGAACTTCCTGGTCGATGCCCAGGCCGGCATTTCGATCGCCGAGCGCGATCTGACGCCGGAGCGGCTCGCGCAGGAGCTCAACAAATTGCTGAGCGGTGGACGGGAGCAACTGCAAGCGATGGCGATGCGCGCCCGCTCGGTTGCGATCACCGATGCTGACGTGCGTCTGGCCGACGCATGCGTGGCCGCCGCGGGAGGTGCCGCATGAAAGATCGCATGCGCCGCATTCACAACATTCATTTCGTCGGCATTGGCGGCAGCGGCATGGGCGGTATCGCCGAGGTGCTGCTGAATCTTGGCTATCACGTTCAGGGCAGCGACCTGAAGCCGAACGGCGTCACGCAGCGGCTTGCGAAGCTCGGTGCGCGGATCAAGTTCGGTCACAGCGCGGAGAACGTGGGCAAGGCGGACGTGCTGGTCGTTTCCACTGCCGTTGCGGCGGACAATCCCGAGGTCGTCGAAGCGAAGTCGCGCCGCCTGCCCATCGTGCAGCGTGCGGTGATGCTCGGCGAGCTCATGCGCTTCCGCTATTCCATCGCGGTCGCCGGCACGCACGGCAAGACCACGACCACCAGCATGGTCGCATCCATTCTCGCCGAGGGTGGTCTCGATCCGACGTTCGTCATCGGCGGTCGCTTGAAGAGCGCCGACAGCAATGCCCGCCTGGGTGCCGGCAAGTTCCTGGTCGCCGAGGCCGACGAGAGCGACGCGTCGTTCATGCACCTGCAGCCGATGATCTCGATCGTCACCAACGTGGATAACGATCACCTCGGCACGCACGAAGGCGACTTCGAGCGGCTGAAGCAAAGCTTCATCGACTTCCTGCACAACCTGCCGTTCTACGGCCTGGCGGTCGTGTGTGCCGACGATCCGGTCGCGAAGAGCCTGTTGCCGCGGATCAATCGCCCGTTCGTGACTTATGGCATCGACAGCGACGCCGACCTGCGCGCGGTGAACATCCAGCGCGAGGGCGTGCAGACGCGCTTCGAAGTGGAGCGTCGTGGCTCGGCGCAGAAGCTGTCGGTGCAGCTCAATCTGCCCGGACGGCACAATGTCCTCAACTCCCTGGCGGCGATTGCGGTCGCGACCGAGCTGGAAGTGAGCGACGCGGCCATCCAAGCCGCGCTGGCGTCGTTCCACGGCGTCGATCGCCGCTTGCAGCAGTACGGCGATGTGCAAACATCGGCGGGCAAGGTCACCATCATCGACGACTACGGTCATCACCCGACCGAGCTCGCGGCCACGCTCGAAGCGATCCGTCAGGGCTGGCCGAACCGTCGCATCCTGCTGGCGTTCCAGCCGCATCGTTACACCCGCACGCGCGATCTGCTCGATGACTTCGCTCGCGTGCTCTCGGCCAATGCCGATGCGCTCATCGTCACTGAAGTGTATGCCGCCGGTGAAACGCCGATTGCAGGCGCGGATGGCAAGGCGATCTGCCGTGCCGTGCGCTCGCACGGTCGTGTCGAACCGGTGTACGTCGAGAAAATCGATGAGTTGCCGCGCGCGTTGATCCAGATCGCTCGCGATGGCGATGTGATCGTGACGATGGGTGCCGGCAGCATCGGCAGCCTGGCGCCCGAGCTGCCGGCTGCGTTGACCACTTTGTCGGCCGAGCGGAGACAACCGTGAACGCGTTGTCGCTGCCGCCCGACTTCGAAGCGCGCGTGAAGCGCAACGAGCCGATGTCGAAGCACACGTCGTGGCACGTGGGCGGGCCGGCGGATCTGTTCTTTTCGCCGCTCGACGCGACCGATGTGTCCGGCTTCCTGCAAGGGCTGCAGCCCGGCACGCCGGTGATGTGGATCGGTTTGGGCAGCAACTTGCTGGTTCGCGACGGTGGCGTGCGCGGCGCGGTGATCGAGACGCACGGCATCTTCGACGAGCTCGAACGTCGCGCCGAGAACGAGGTGTGGTGTGGCAGCGGCGTTGCGTGCGCGAAGCTCGCCAAACAATGCATCAAGTGGGGCCTGGGCCCGGCGGAATTCTTCGCCGGCATTCCCGGCACGCTCGGCGGCGCTTTGGCTATGAATGCGGGCGCGTTCGGCGGCGAAACCTGGCGGCATGTGGTGGCGGTCGCAACCATCGATCGCAATGGCGTGCGTCATGAGCGACCGGCATCGGATTACACCGTCGGTTATCGGCACGTGTCGGGCCCGAGCGACGAATGGTTTCTCGGCGCACTGCTGCGTTTCGAGCTGCGTCCGGGGGTGAGCAACGACGACATTCGTCAGCTGCTCGCGAAGCGCAAGGCGACGCAGCCCATTCAAGAGTGGTCGTGCGGCTCGGTGTTCACCAATCCGCCGGGCGATCACGCCGCGCGCTTGATCGAAGCGTGCGGACTGAAAGGCTTTCGCATGGGTGGCGCGCGCGTGTCGGAGATGCACGCGAATTTCATCGTCAACGACGGCACGGCGACGGCAGCCGATATCGAACAATTGATTCGTCACGTGCAGCAAACGGTGGAACAAAAACAGGGTGTGCGACTCAACACTGAGGTGCGCATCGTGGGCGAGGTTGTGAGTCATGGCTGAAGCAAACAAGATCGGACCGAAGCGCATCGGCGATGCCAGGGAATTCGGCCGCGTCGCGGTGCTGATGGGCGGCACCTCGAGCGAACGTGAAGTGTCGCTGGACAGCGGCAGCAATTGTCTGGAGGCGCTCAAGCGTCAGGGCGTCGACGCATACAAAGTCGATGGCATCGCCGCGCTGCTCGATGAGCTGGTGAACAAGCGTTGCGAGCGCGTGTTCAACATCCTGCACGGTCATGCGGGCGGCGGCGAAGACGGCATTCTGCAAGGTCTGCTCGAAGCCTTCGGCATTCCGTACACCGGCTCCGACGTCCTGGGCTCGGCGCTGTCGATGGACAAGATCCGCACCAAGCAGGTGTGGCTGTCGCTGGGTTTGCCGACTCCGCGCTATGCACGCTTGTCTCGCAACGACGACGTGGCCAAGGCCGCACGCGAGCTCGGCTTGCCGGTGATCGTGAAGCCCGCGTGCGAAGGCTCCAGCGTCGGCGTGAGCCGCGTCTTCAAAGAAGCGGACTTGCAGCAGGCGGTGGATCTGGCCGCTCGCTATCAAGGCGAAATGCTGATGGAGCAGTTGATCGTGGGCGATGAGCTGACGGTCGGCATTCTCGGCGACGTGGCACTGCCCAGCATCCGCATCGTGCCGGCGGGCGAGTACTACGACTATCACGCCAAGTACAAAGCCGAGGACACGCAGTACATCTGTCCCGGTCTGCAAGGCGCCGCCGAAGACGAGATTCGTGCGCTCGCGCTGGAAGCGTTCCGCACCGCCGGCTGTTATGGCTGGGGGCGCGTCGACGTGATGCGCGATCGTGCCAGCGGCAAGCTCTACTTATTAGAAGTGAACACGGCACCTGGCATGACCAGTCATTCGCTCGTGCCGAAGGCCGCGAAGGCGTTCGGCATGGACTTCGATGAGCTGGTGTGGCGTGTGCTGGAAACGAGTCTGCCGCGCGACGGCGCAAATAGACAAGGAGCGCCCCGTTCATGATGGGCACACGCAAGCGCAATCGTCGCAAAGCGCCGGGTGAGCAGCTCGACCTGCTCGGCCGGCTGCAGCCCATGGTCACGTGGCTGACCAATGGCGGCTTGCGTCCAGCGCTCGGCGTGATTGCGTTGCTGAGCGGTGTCGCAGTGATGGTCTGGGGCCTCGCGGTGTCGTTCGATCGACCGATTGGCAAGGTGGAGGTCGGCGGGCAATTTCAGCGCGTCGCGCCGGTGCAGATCGAAGAAGTGGTCGCGCCGTTTCGTGGCTCTGGATTTCTGTCCGTGGATCTGGACGCGCTGCGCGCCGCGTTGGAAACCATCCCCTGGGTGGATCGCGCGCGGGTCGAGCGCAAGTGGCCGAACAGTGTGCGTGTGTTCATCACCGAGCACGTCGCAGCGGCGCGTTGGGGCGAGTCGGGCTTGATGAATACGCGCGGCGAATTGTTCCTGAAAGACTCGCGACACATTCCACAAGAGCTGCCGCAGCTGGTGGGCCCGCCCGGCACCGAAGCGCAGGTCGCGAAGCTGTATCTGGAAACGTATCCCCGCTTGCTGGGTGTGGGCATGCGCCTGAGCAAAGTCGAGCTGGACGCCCGCGGCGCCTGGCAGCTGACGCTTGGCAATGGCGTGATCGTGCGGCTCGGTCGCCAGGACGTGCCGGCCCGCCTGGAAAGGTTCATCGCTGTGGCGAGCCCGGTCGTGGCGGCTCGGGCAGCGGAAGTTAGTTATGTAGATCTGCGTTACAGCAACGGCTTCTCGGTCGGCTGGAACGCTCCTACCCGCGTCGCGCGCGACGCCGAGGACTCTCGTGCCGATGGCTAGGAAGAATGACCGCAATCTGATCGTCGGACTCGACATCGGCACCTCCAAGGTGGTCGCCATCGTCGGCGAGGTCAATCACGAAGGCCGCATCGAAGTGGTCGGCCTGGGCTCGCATCCGTCGCGTGGACTGAAGCGGGGCGTCGTCGTGAACATCGAATCGACGGTGCAATCGATTCAGCGCGCGGTGGAGGAAGCCGAGCTGATGGCCGGCTGCGAAATTCATTCGGTGTACGCCGGCATCGCCGGCAGCCATGTGCGCAGCCTGAACTCGCACGGCATCGTCGCGATCCGGAACAAGGAGGTGACCTCCGAGGACGTCGATCGCGTGATCGACGCGGCGCGCGCCGTCGCGATCCCGGCCGACCAGAAGATCCTGCACATCCTGCCGCAGGAATTCCTGATCGACAGCCAGGAAGGCATTCGCGAGCCGATCGGCATGTCGGGCGTGCGGCTGGAAGCGAAAGTTCACATCGTCACGGGCGCGGACAGCGCGGCACAGAACATCGTGAAGTGCGTGCAGCGCTGCGGGCTGTCGGTCGAAGACATCGTGCTCGAGCAACTCGCCTCGGCGTACTCGGTGCTGGCCGACGATGAAAAGGAACTTGGCGTGTGTCTGGTCGATATCGGTGGCGGCACGACCGATCTCGCGGTGTTCTCGGGCGGTGCGATCCGTCACACGGCCGTGCTGCCGATCGCGGGCGACCAGGTGACGAACGACATCGCAGTCAGCCTGCGCACGCCGACGCAGTATGCCGAGGAGATCAAGATGAAGTTCGCGTGCGCGTTGTCGCAGCTCGCGAACTCGGACGAGACCATCGAAGTGCCGAGCGTGGGCGATCGTCCGCCGCGGCGGCTGGCGAGACAGACGCTCGCCGAAGTGGTCGAGCCTCGTTACGAGGAATTGTTTGCTCTGGTGCGCGAAGAGCTGCGCCGTTCCGGCTTCGAGGAAGTGATCGCCGCGGGCGTCGTGCTTACGGGCGGCAGCGCGAAGATGGAAGGCGCCGTCGAGCTCGCCGAAGAAGTGTTTCACATGCCGGTGCGCCTCGGCGTGCCGCAACACATCACCGGACTGGTGGACGTGGTGAGCAATCCGATTCATTCGACCGGCGTCGGCCTGTTGCTGTACGGCCGGGAGAATTATCTGCGCGGGCGTCGCGAGTTGCCGCTGGGCGGCAACGTGCGCGGCACCTTCGAGCGCATGAAAGCGTGGTTTCAAGGAAATTTCTGATGACTGAGACGAGACGCCAGGGAGCTGGCCACAACAAGGGGATGATTGGGGAAGGTGGAGCGTGCGGCGGACCTCTGAACCGGCCGTGCGTTGAGTCGCAATTTGCTTTGTCTCGCTGACATTGAGGGGACTAACGATGTTTGTACTTGCTGATACAGAAAACCAAGGCGCCGTCATCAAAGTGATTGGCGTAGGCGGCGGCGGCGGTAACGCGGTCGCTCACATGATCCAGGCCGGCATCGAAGGCGTGGATTTCATTTGCATCAACACCGACGCGCAGGCGTTGAAGCATTCCAAGGTGAAAGTCGGTCTGCAGATCGGCTGCAACATCACCAAGGGCCTGGGCGCGGGCGCCGATCCGGAAGTGGGCCGGCAGGCCGCGATGGAAGATCGCGACCGCATCATCGAAATGATCGAAGGCTCGGACATGCTGTTCATCACCGCCGGCATGGGCGGTGGCACCGGCACGGGCGCGGCTCCGGTCGTGGCGCAGGTCGCGAAGGAGCTGGGCATTCTCACGGTCGCGGTCGTCACCAAGCCGTTCGAGATGGAAGGCAGCAAGCGTGCGGGCTCCGCCGAGCGCGGCATCGCCGAGCTGAGCAAGCATGTCGACTCGCTCATCACCATTCCCAACCAGAAGCTGCTGACCGTGCTGGGCGGCGACGTGACGCTGCTCGATGCGTTCAAGTCGGCCAACCAGGTGCTGCAAGGTGCGGTGCAGGGCATTGCCGAGCTGATCACGCGTCCCGGCATGATCAACGTCGACTTCGCCGACGTGCGCACCGTCATGGCCGAGACCGGCATGGCGATGATGGGCACCGGCATCGCTCGCGGCGAGAATCGCGCGCGTGAAGCTGCCGAAGCCGCTGTTTCCAGCCCGCTGCTGGAAGATGTGAATCTGCAGGGCGCCCATGGCCTGCTGATCAACGTCACCGCCGGCATGGACCTGCGCACCAGCGAGTTCAGCATCGTCGGCGATACGGTGAAGCAGTACGCCTCCGAGGATGCCAACGTGGTCGTGGGCTGCGTGATCGATCCGGAAATGAGCGAAACCATTCGCGTCACCGTGGTCGCCACCGGCATCGGCCGCCCCGGCATTCACATGCAGCAGCCACAGCACCAGGATACGCGTCGCATGACCGCCATCCCTGGCGGCCGGGGCCGCGTGCCCACGCTCGACGATCTGCACGTGCCGACCTACATCCGTAACCAGCGCGATCCGCACGCAGGTGCCGCTCGTCGCGCGGTGGGCGACGGTCTCACGGCTGAAGATACGTCGATGCTGGATATTCCGGCGTTCCTGCGCCGGCAGGCGGATTGAGGCGCAACGAACCGATGAAACACGACTGACGGGGTCCCGAAGTCCTCGGGAAACCGTGGCCGGCGGCGGGCGGCGCCTCATCTCTCTATGGGCTACATAGGGATCGTGCATGGTGCCGCTGGAACTTCGCCGCCGGTTGGCAAGTCGATTCATCCATAACGGCGAACGTCCTTTTTCAATGTCAGCAAAAGTAACGGCAAGTCAGAGGCTTGCCGTTCACTTGCCGGCAGTGTTAGGGTCTGCGCCGCCTGGAATCCCTCATGTTGCGACAACGAACCCTCAAGAACACCATCCGCGCGACCGGCGTGGGCCTGCATTCCGGTAAAAAAGTGCTGATGGTGCTGCGTCCGGCGCCGGTGGATACCGGCGTTGTGTTCCGTCGCACCGATTTGAATGAGCCAGTGGACGTGCGCGCCTTCGCCGAAAACGTCGGCGATACCACGCTCGGCACGTCCCTGTTCAACGGCGAGGTCCGGGTCTCGACAGTGGAGCATCTGCTGTCGGCATTTGCCGGTCTCGGCCTGGACAATGCCTATGTGGACCTCTCCGCCGAAGAGGTGCCGATCATGGACGGCAGCGCCGGTCCGTTCGTGTTCCTGCTGCAGTCGGCGGGCATCGAAGAGCAGCCCGCGCCGAAACGTTTCGTCCGCATCCTCGCGCCGCTGGAAGTGCGCGACGGCGACAAGTGGGCCCGCTTCGAGCCGTACCACGGCTTCAAGGTGAACATGGAGATCGAGTTCAACCACCCGGTGTTCAAGAAGCGCTCCCAGACCGCGTCCATGGACTTCTCCACGACCTCCTATTTGAAGGAGATCAGCCGGGCGCGCACCTTCGGCTTCATGCGCGACCTGGAATACATGCGCTCGAAGAACCTGGCGCTCGGCGGCACCATGGACAACGCCATCGTGCTGGACGAGTACCGCGTGTTGAACGAAGACGGCCTGCGTTACGAGGACGAGTTCGTCAAGCACAAGATCCTCGACGCGATCGGCGATCTGTATCTGCTGGGCAAGAGCCTGATCGGCGAATTCAGCGGCCACAAATCCGGGCACGCGCTCAACAACCAGCTGGTCCGCAAGCTGATCAACACGCCGAATGCGTGGGAGCCGGTGACTTTCGACAACGTGAAAGACAGCCCGATTTCCTACGTGCCCGCTGCCGCGATGGTCAGCGCCTGAGAACCGAGCTGCGGCTCGATCCGGCCGCGCAGATCGCTCCTCATCGAGCAGTCTGTTTCTCTGCAGCCGGCCGATCGGCCGGTCAGCGCATGAATCTGCCGTTACAGCCGATTCGCCTCGCGCGCCTTCCTGCCGACGCGAACTTTTACTTTTGTGACCTGCCTCTCAGCTTCACTGGCCGGCGACGCATTTAACACTTCCAGCAGTTGCGCCTGGGCATAACGAATCTGCGGACACCAGGCTGCCGAATCGGCGAGCACCACCAGCGTATCGCCCCGGCAACTTGCTGACACCACATGATCTTTTTCCGGGCCTGTGAGCGCCGCGCGCAGCCGCTCGGTCAGCTCGAGATGTGCTGCCACGCGCTGTTCGAGCTGCGCGAATAACGGGCCAACGCTCTCGCCCAGCGGTTTGAAACGATCAGTCATTCGCTGAAAGCTCCAATGTGGGCGCCAGACGCTTGATCTTTGGATACGACGTTATGCATATTCCGGCCACTGTTAAGGGCAAACCCGTCGAAAGGCGGGGACGCAAAGCCACCGGTCTACGGCAGCAGGTACGCACGACGCGGGCCGCGCCACGATAGCGGGGTTGCCAGGATGTACAACTCGAACATTCGGTTCTACGTCCACCGCAGTTCTGCGCGGGCCACGGTCGAAACGGCCTCGGCCGCTTTCGAGCAGACAGACCCTGGCTTGTATCGCACGCGAACCTTGTCGCTGGAAGCGGACGAGTTCAAGGCGGGTGTGACCGTTTTATCGTGCCGCCGGCGGAAGCCGGCCGTTTTGGGCGCGAAAGAGAGAAGGTAGTGATCAAATGAACGTCATCGTGTTCTCCAGGCGCTTCGGCAAGGCTCGGCAGTTCGAGCTTGGCCGCCCCTTGGCGATGACGGTGACGATAGCGACAGTGACCATAGTGCTGGCCGGCGTGCTGTTCGCCGGCATCCAGCTCGGTCGCAGCGGATTCATCCTCAATCCGGCCGCGCAGGTCACGGAGTGGGGCGCGAAACTGGAACAGCAGCGCCTCGAAGTCGCCAATGCCCGGCGCGATCTGCAGGAACGACTCGATGCGCTGACCAGCCGGGTCGGCCAGATGAATGCGCACGTGATCCGCCTCGATGCCCTCGGCCGCCGGCTCACCGAGATGGCCAATCTGGACAAGGGCGAATTCAATTTCGATAGCGAGCCCGCCGTCGGCGGTCCCGAAGGCCTGGTGGAAGGCGCCACCGTTGCCGCCCCCGAGCTGACCGCGATGCTCGATGACCTGACCAACCAGATCCGCGACCGCGAGCGCCAGCTGAGCGTGCTGGAAAGCATGATCTCCACCCGCAATCTGAGCCGCCAGGTGGTGCCGGATGGCCGGCCGGTGCTGCAGGGCTGGATTTCCTCGCACTTCGGTTATCGCGCCGATCCGTTCACCGGCCGTAACGCCTATCACCGCGGCATCGATTTCGCCGGCCCGGCCGGTTCGCAGGTGGTCGCGGTCGCCTCGGGCGTGGTGACTTATTCCAAGGAGCGCTTCGGCTACGGCCGGACGGTGGAGATCAATCATGGCAACGGCTACGTCACCCGTTACGCCCACAATTCCAAGGCGCTGGTGCAGGTCGGCGATACCGTCCAGAAAGGCCAGGCCATCGCGCTGATGGGCTCGACCGGCCGCTCCACCGGCCCGCACCTGCATTTCGAGGTGCTCAAGCAGGGCCGTGCCGTGGATCCGATGACATTCGTACGGAGATAGTCGTCGGTCGTTGGAGATCGGTCCGGGGCGCCACTTCTCGCCCCGCCAACGCCCGGTCCCCGAGCGCCTCCGCTTGTTTTCCCCCGGTTCGACCCCAGCCTTCGGGGCGCCGCCGTCCGGCATTGCGAGACCGTAATTAGAGTCGCCGGGCGCGCGTGTACAATAATGGGCTTTTCCCAACAGGTTTTTGCGGGCCCTGGCCCCATCCCCGGAGTTTCAGCGTGGCGAATTGGCTGACCCAGCTGTTCGGCAGTCGCAATCAGCGGCTTCTGAGCGGCTATTCCCGGATCGTCGACAAGACCAATGCCCTGGAAGCCTCCTTCCGGGCCCTGTCCGACGAGCAGTTGCAGGCCAAGACGGCGGAGTTCCGTCAGCTGCTGGCACAGGGCAAGACGCTGGACGACATTGCGCCCCAGGCTTTTGCCGCGACCCGGGAGGCCGCGCGCCGAGTGCTCGGCATGCGGCATTTCGACGTGCAGATCATCGGCGGTACCGTGCTGCACCAGGGCAAGATCGCCGAAATGCGCACCGGCGAAGGCAAGACGCTGATGGCGACGCTGGGCGCCTACCTGAATGCGCTGCCCGCCAAGGGCGTGCACGTGGTCACGGTCAACGAATACCTGGCCTCGCGTGACGCCGAGTGGATGGGCCGGGTGTATCGCTTCCTGGGACTCACGGTCGGCGTGATCAAGAGCGGCCAGAGCTCGGAGGAGAAGCGTGCCGCTTACAACTGCGACATCACCTACGGCACCAACAACGAATTCGGCTTCGATTACCTGCGCGACAATCTCGCGTTCCGGCTCGAGGACCGTGTCCAGCGCGGGCTGGCATATGCCATCGTCGACGAAGTGGACTCGATCCTGATCGACGAAGCCCGCACGCCGTTGATCATCTCCGGCCCCGCCGAAGAGAGCACCGAGCTGTACCTGCGCATCAACGAGCTGGCGCCGAAGCTGAAGCGTCAGGAAAGCGAGGAAGGCGAGGGCGATTACTGGGCCGACGAGAAGACGCGCCAGGTGCATCTGTCCGACACCGGCCACGAGCATGCCGAGCAGCTGATCGCCGAAGCCGGTCTGCTGCAGCCGGGCGAGAGCCTGTACGACGCGGCCAACATCCGCATCATGCATCACTTGAACGCGGCGCTTCGCGCCCACTCGCTGTATCACCGCGATGTCGAATACATCGTCCGCAACGGCGAAGTGGTCATCGTCGACGAGTTCACCGGCCGCACCATGCCGGGCCGCCGCTGGTCGGATGGCCTGCATCAGGCCATCGAGGCGAAGGAGCGCGTGCGGGTTCGCGAAGAGAACCAGACGGTCGCGTCCATCACGTTCCAGAACTACTTCCGCATGTATTCGAAGCTGGCCGGCATGACCGGTACGGCGGATACCGAAGCGTTCGAGTTCCAGTCCATCTATGGCCTGGAAGTGGTGGTGATTCCCACCAACAAGCCGATGATCCGCAAGGACCATCCCGACTTCGTGTACCTGACGCAGAAGGACAAGTTCGAAGCCATCATCGAGGACATCCGCGACTGCGTCTCGCGCGGCCAGCCGGCGCTGGTCGGCACCACGTCCATCGAAACTTCCGAGCTGCTCTCGAAGCTGCTCGAGAAGGAAAAGATTCCGCACCAGGTGCTCAACGCCAAGCAGCACGAGCGCGAGGCCATGATCGTGGCGCAGGCCGGCCGTCCCGGCGCCGTGACCATCGCCACCAACATGGCCGGCCGCGGTACCGACATCGTGCTCGGCGGCAACCTGGAAGTCGAATTGCAGGGCATGGGCGAAGTCGACGAAGCGACCAAGGCCCGCGTGCGCGAGGAGTGGCGGCAGCGTCACGAAGCGGTGCTCGCCGCCGGCGGCCTGCACATCATCGGCACCGAGCGTCACGAATCCCGTCGTATCGACAACCAGCTGCGCGGCCGTTCGGGCCGTCAGGGCGACGCGGGCTCGAGCCGCTTCTATCTTTCGCTCGAAGACAACCTGATGCGCATCTTCGGCGATCCCGAGCGCGTCAAGCGCTGGCTGCAGACCGCCGGCATGAAGGAAGGCGAAGTGATCGAGAGCCGCATGCTCTCGAAACAGATCGAGCGCGCCCAGCGCAAGGTCGAAGCGCACAACTTCGACGCTCGTAAGAACCTGCTCGAATACGATGACGTCGCCAACGATCAGCGCAAAGTCATCTATGCCCAGCGCACCGATCTCATGGCCGCCGAGGACGTGGGCGACGCCATCGCCGGCATCCGCCAGGAAGTGGTCAACGCGCTCATCGATCGGTACATGGCGCCGGGTAGCCTGGAAGAGCAGTGGGACCTGGAAGGCTTGAAACAGGCCGTGGAGAAGGACTTCGCGGTCGAGATCGATCCCAAGGCCTGGCTGGAGCAGGACCAGAATCTGGCCGAAGAGGGCGTGCGCAAGCGCATCCACGAGAGCATCGACAAGACCTACGAGGCCAAGGTGGAGCTGTATGGCGCCCCGGTCGTGCGTCACATCGAGAAGGCCATCATGCTGCAGCAGTTGGACTCGCACTGGCGCGAGCACCTCGCCGCGATGGACTACCTCCGCCAGGGCATTCACCTGCGCAGCTACGCGCAGAAAAATCCCAAGCAGGAATACAAGCGCGAAGCGTTCGAGCTGTTCAGCGCCATGCTCGATCGCATCAAGCACGACACGATCTCGATGCTCTGTCGCATGCAGCTGCGCACTCAGGCCGACATTGAACGCGAGGAGCGCGAAGAGCAAGAGCGCCAGGCGCGCCTCGCTCGCGCCATGCAGTTCCAGCACGCCGCTCCGGAACAGCTCACCGCGCCGACGGCTCCCGCGCAAGAACCGCAACCGATGGCCGCCGAAGCCGGCGAACCCGTCGCGCAGTTCGTGCGTGAGACCAGGAAAGTCGGTCGCAACGAGCTGTGCCCGTGCGGCTCAGGAAAGAAGTTCAAGCATTGTCATGGAGCGCTGGCGGGACAGGGGTGAAGTCGTGTTCTTGCCAAGTCTTCTCTGGTGAAGACTGCAACAGGGGCTGAGCGTATGCTCGGCTCCTTGCGAGGTGACGTATGCGCAAGATCGAGGAAATAGAACAGCAGATCCGCAATCTTTCCGGCACCGAGCTGGTTGAATTCCGCAAGTGGTACGCGGAGTTCGACGCGCAGGCGTGGGATCAGCAGTTTGAAGCCGACGTCAAAGCCGGCAAACTCGACGCTTTCGCCGAAGCTGCGCGCCGTGCGCGACGTGAAGGTAAGAGCAAAGAACTTTGAAGCACTTCGCTTCACCGGCGTTCTGGTCGCACTATCGCGTCCTACCGGTCGAAGTGCAGCAGCTCGCGGGTCGATGCTTCGAACTGATGAAAGACGATCCGCGCCATCCCTCCATCCATTTGAAGCATGTTGGTGAATTCTGGTCCGCCCGCGTTGGGTTGCACCGCGCCCTGGGCGTCAACGATGAGGGTGGGATTTCCTGGTTCTGGATCGGCAGCCATGCCGAGTATGACAAGCTGATCGTATAGCGGCGTCACACTGTGGCAGCGCGCGGCCGGTGCCAGGGAATCTGGGTCGACGGAGGGGCTCTGCCTTTGCGGTCGAACCCTATAGAATCGAGGTCGCGAGCGCAGGATCCGCTCGGTTAAAGGACCTCGAGTGACTACGGCCCAGACCGTCGATCAGATTCTACGTGTCGATCATGCGGGCGAATGTGGGGCGATCCGGATCTACCGGAGTCAGATCGCGATTGCGCGCGTGCTGCATCCTGGTTGCGTGCCGGCGCTGGAACACATGCTCGGGCACGAGCTCATTCATTTCAAAACTTTCGATGGGTTATTGAAGGCCCGAAATGTTCGACCGTGCCATGCGCTGCCGCTGTGGATGGCGGGCGGATGGATGCTCGGGACCCTCACGGCGCTGTTCGGCGAACGGGCCATCTGGGTCTGTACCGCGGCGATCGAGAACACCGTGAACGAGCATCTGGAACATCAGGTCGCGGTACTGCGTGTGCAGGATCTGGAGGCACTCGCAGCCGTGGAGTCCATTCGCCGCGACGAACGGGAACACGAGCAACACGCCGTCGCTCACGGCGGCGAGAGCAGAGGCTTGTATCGAGTGCTGCGCTGGATAGTGAAGGGCGCAACGTCGTTTGCCATCTGGTTGTCGACCAGGCTTTGAAGGCGCGAGATCGCGCTGAGGGACTCGGTAGCGCCCCATGACCGATACCGGAAACCCAGAAGATGTCGTCGGCCTGTATCAACGCCACGCCGACGCGTGGGATAGAGAGCGCCGCGCGGAGCTGGTGACGGAGCGAGCGTGGATGGATCGCTTCACGGCTTCGTTGCAGCCGGGCGCGTCGATCCTCGATATCGGCTGCGGCTCCGGGCAGCCCATTGCAAAGCATCTGATCGAGCGTGGCTACGACGTGACAGGAGTGGACTCATCGCCGCCGCTCATCGATAAATGCCGCGCGCGCTTTCCTGGCAACGAATGGATCGTCAGCGACATGCGCTCGCTGGTGTTGAATCGGAGGTTCGATGCGCTCATCGCGTGGGACAGCTTTTTCCACCTGTCGTATGAGCATCAGCGAGCAATGTTTCCTATCTTCGAGCAGCACGCCAATCCAGGCGCGCCGCTGTTGTTCACAACGGGCCCGGACCACGGCATCGCGATGGGCTCGTATCAGGGCGAGCCCCTCTATCATGCGAGCTTGTCACCGGCGGAGTATCGAGAACTGCTGGCCCGGCACGGCTTCCGAGTCATTGCACACACAACGGAAGACCCTGACTGCGGGCGCCACACCGTCTGGCTTGCGCAATGCCTGTAGCCGGGCGACTCGTCGTATGATCCGCGTCCCCGATGCATCAACCTGAAGAGCGGACCTGCCAATCATGATTCACGTCGTCGCCGGCGCCTTGTTCGATCAGCAGGGGCGGGTCCTCATTGCGCAGCGGCCGCCGGGTAAGCACATGGCCGGGGGATGGGAGTTTCCGGGCGGCAAGCTCGAACCGCAGGAGCAGCCGCTCGCGGGGTTGAAGCGCGAGTTGCAGGAAGAGCTGGGCGTCGAAGTCATCGAGGCGACGCCATTGATCAAGTACGAACACGGCTACTCGGACCGTCGCGTCTTGCTCGATCTGTGGCTGGTGCCGCGTTACACCGGCGAGCCAAGATCCGTAGAAGGGCAGCCGCTGCAATGGGTGACGCTCGATGAGCTGGAGACGGTGGGCTTGCTGGAAGCCGACCGTCCGATGATCCCAGCGTTGCGCGCCGCGCGCAGTTAGCTATCCGGCGCGTTCAACTCTCGCTCGAAGAACCGCAGCACCATCTCGTAGTAATGCCGTCCTTGCTGCGGCATCCGTACCAGCCCGTGCTTGCCACCGGGGTAAGTCATCACGTCGAACGGTTTGTTCAACGACTGCAAGCTCTGCATCAGGCGCGTGCTGTGCGTGAACAGCACGTTGTCATCCGCCATGCCGTGCACGAGCAGCAGCGCGCCATGCAATGAGTCTGCGTAAGGAATGATGGCACTGCTGCGATAGCCTTCCGCGTTGTTTTGCGGTGTGCCGAGGTAGCGCTCGGTGTAGTGCGTGTCGTAGAGCGACCAGTCCGTCACAGGCGCGCCAGCGACGCCGGCGCGGAAGGCTTGGGTGGTGGTCAGTGCCATGAGCGACATATAGCCGCCGTAGCTCCAGCCCATGATGCCGATGCGATCGCCCGCGACGAACGGCAGTGATTTCAAATATTCCACACCGCGCAGCTGAT
Organism: uncultured Steroidobacter sp.; assembly: GCF_937958065.1. Taxonomy (GTDB): domain Bacteria; phylum Pseudomonadota; class Gammaproteobacteria; order Steroidobacterales; family Steroidobacteraceae; genus Steroidobacter. The sequence goes on along the minus strand of NZ_CALFXI010000033.1, from coordinate 99,884 downwards.
CTTCGATCTCTACTTTGCCCGTGCGGCCGGCGATTGCGGTCTCGAATTTATTGCCTCGGAAGCCGGAACCTCGATTGTCGAGTGTCAGCACGACGAAGCCATTCTGCGCGAGCACCTGACGGAACAGGCCTTGCGTGGCGCGAGCCCCGCCCATCCAATCCTTGCGCACATACTGGAAGTGCGGCCCGCCATACACGTCGATGACCGCCGGATAGCGTTTGCCAGCGACCAGGTTGGCCGGCTTCATCAGCCGATAGTAGAGCTGCTGCCCATCGCTGGCCGTCACCGACCCGAACTCTTCGGTGACTTGATTGGAAACATAGGGATGATACGGATGAGTCGCATCGAGCGGATTGCGCAGCAGCCAATGCGCAAGCGAGCCATCCGGCTTGCGCAGGCTCGCCGATGGCGGTCGGTCCGGGGCAGAGTGCACGTCGAGATAACCACGACCGCCCGGCAGCAGCTTCACATCGTGCCAACCAGCTTCGCGAGATACGCGCGTGACGTGATTCGAAGAATCCTTGGTCAGCGATGTCCAGTACAGGTGGCGCTCGAGCGGCGAGTCCTTCGAGCCCAGGAAGTACACGCGTCCCGCGGCTTCATCGACCCCCACCAGGCCATTCTCGGAGCCGTCGCCTACCACCATCCAGTCGCCGGCAGTCAGCGGCTGCAGCAGCTTGCCGTCCAGATCGTACAGGTACAGATGTTTGTAACCGGTGCGGCGCGAGCTCCAGATGAACTGCGGCCTGGAGTGCAGAAACTTGAAATCGTCGTTCAGCTCGACCCAGTGCGGGCTGGTCTCGGTCAACAGCACGCGGGCGGCGCCGGATGCGCTGTCGATCTTCAGCAGCTCGAGCTTTTTCTGATCGCGCGTCTGACGCTGCACGGCCAGCGACCTGGAGTCCGGGAACCATTTGACGCGCGCGAGATAGCCGTCGCCCAGGCCGAGATCGAGGTCGGCGATCTTCGAATTCGCGAGCGTGACGACTTTCAGCTCGACCTTCGTGTTGGCCGTGCCGGCGGCGGGATAGCGCTGACGAAACATGCGCGCGCCATCGGCGTTGATCTCGAAACGTTCGACTTCCTGCACCGGCGTGTCGTCGATGCGAGTGAACGCGATCTGTGAATCGTCCGGCGACCACCAGTAGCCAGTGTTGCGGCCCATCTCTTCCTGCGCGACGAATTCAGCCACGCCGTTCTGTACCGGCCCCGCGCCGTCGGTCGTGATGGCGCGCTCCTGGCGCGTGCGCAGATCGATGACGAACAGATCCTGGTCGCGGATGAAACTGACGTAGTGGCCGCCGGGCGACAGCTTCGCGTCGGTCTCATAGGAGGCGCTGTTGGTGAGGCGAGTCACCGGCTCCGCCTTGGCCTCCAGATCGTAAAGATACAAATCGCCGCCCAACGGAATCAGCAGGCGTTTGCCGTCGCTGGAGAATTCATATTCGACGATACCGCGCAGCGAGGCGGTGCGCTGCCGTTCGCGGCGCGCCTCTTCTTCGGCGGACAGCTTCTCCTCGTCTCCGACCAGCTTGCGCGAATCGACCAGCACGCGGGCCGTGCCGCTGCGGGTGTCGAAGGCCCACAGATCCAGCTGGTCCTTGTTGTCGGCCTTGCCCTGCAGATAGGTGACGTAACGTCCGTCCGGGGAGAACTTGGGCTCGCGCAGCCGGGGCCCGGAGAGATCGGGGTCCGCGAAAATGCGGGCGACGGTCAGCGGCTCGGCGTGGCTGGATGGAGTGGACAAGCTCAGGCCCATCAGGCAGGTCGCGAGGAGCGCGACGTTGGTCGTTGTATACCGCATGAGAGTTGCGCCGGAAATGGAATGACGACGTTACACTAAGCGCACGCTCCAGGGCAGGAGCCCCAGCGCCCGTTGCGCCAACCTCATCCTAGTATTCGAGCGAGAGAGCCATGCGAAGGAAGATCCAGTTGCTGTTGCCTGCGTTGCTGTTGCTCGGCGCCTGTGGAGTCGAGCCGCCCAGGCAAGCCTCGGGCGATGCCGGGCCCCTGACGGCCAGCGCCGCCGTGCCTGCCGACTCGATGAAGTCGCCGGCATTCGAGTATCCGGCGACCAGGCGCATCGACCATGTCGACACCTATCACGGTACGCGCGTTCCCGATCCGTATCGCTGGCTGGAGGATGCCGACAGCGCCGAAACCAGGGGCTGGATTCAGGCCCAGAACGCGCTGGCCCAGCCCTATCTCGAGTCCATCCCGGCGCGGGAGGGCATCAAGCAGCGCATGACCCAGCTGTGGAACTACGAGCGCTACGATGTCCCGCTGAAGCGCGGCAATCGTTACTTCTATCTACGCAACGACGGCTTGCAGAATCAGAGCGTGCTGTACATCACCGAGCGGCTGGATGCCGAGCCGCGGGTGCTGCTCGATCCCAATCAGCTCAGCCAGGATGCGACGGTGGCGCTGGGCGAGTTCGTGCCCAGCCCGGACGGCCGGCTGGTCGCTTACAGCCTCTCCGACGGCGGCACCGACTGGCGCACGTGGCACTTCCGCGATGTCGAGACCGGCAAGGATCTGCCCGATGTGCTGCGCTTCATCAAGTTCGTGCCGGTGGCCTGGACGGCGGATTCCAAGTCGGTCTACTACGCGCGCTTCCCGCTGAAGTCCGACGGCCAGGGCGACGACAGCAAGCAGCGCGAAGTCTTCTGGCACAAGCTCGGCACGGACGTCGCGCGCGATCCGCTGATCTTCAAAGTCACCGATCACCCGACGCGCAACCCCTATGTGCAGATCTCCGACGACGGCCGCTACGCGATTTTCTGGTTGTACGACGGCTCGCAGTCCACCGGCGTCTACTATCGCAGGATCGCTCGCGACGGCACGCCGACCGGCGAGACGGTGCGGCTGATCGACAGCTTCGATGCGAACTATCAGTTCATCGCCGAGATCGACGATGTTTTCTACATCCACAGCAACCTGGGTGCGCCCAACGGGCAGGTCGTCGCGATGCCGGTGGCCGGTAACAAGGGCCCGCGCGTCGTGGTGCCGGCCGGGCCGTTCTCGGCGGATGAAGTCTCCATCGTCGGCCGCCGCATCATCGTGCGTTATCTGCAGGATGCGTACTCGCTGGTGCGCGTGTTCGACCTCGATGGCAAGGTGCAGTACGACGTGAAGTTGCCCGGCCTGGGCACGGCGCTGGGCTTCGAAGGCGGCGTGGACGACAACGAGACCTTCTTTGCGTACTCGGACTTCCTGACGCCGATGTCGATTTCGCGCCTGGATATTGCGACCGGCGAGACGAAGCTGTTCCGGGCGCCCAAGCTTGCCGCGGACACCAGCCAGTTCGTGGTCAAGCAGGTGTTCTACAAGAGCAAGGACGGCACCCGGGTGCCGATGTTCATCGCGCACAAGAAGAATCTGACCCTCAATGGCCAGAACGTGGTGCAGCTCTACGGCTACGGCGGTTTCAACATTGCGCAGCAGCCGTCGTTCAGCGTGCCGGTGCTGGTATGGCTCGAGATGGGCGGCGTCTATGCGGTCGCGAATCTGCGCGGCGGCTCGGAATACGGCGAGTCCTGGCATGAAGCGGGGACCAAGCTGCGCAAGCAGAATGTGTTCGACGACTTCATCGCCGCCGCGGAATATCTCGTGGCCGAGCAGTACACCTCGCCCGCAAAGATCGCGATTCGTGGACGCAGCAACGGCGGTCTGCTGGTCGGTGCAGTACTGACACAGCGTCCGGATTTATTCGGCGCGGCACTGCCGGCAGTGGGCGTGCTCGACATGCTTCGGTATCACACGCCGAGCGCCAACGCGCGCCAGTGGTCCAGCGATTACGGGCTCAGCGAGAACGAAGCGGAATTCCGTGCGCAATTGGCGTACTCGCCGCTGCATAACGTGCACAAGGTCTGTTATCCGCCGACGCTCGTGACGACCGCGGATCGAGACGACCGGGTCGTGCCGTGGCACAGCTACAAGTTCGCGGCGACCCTGCAGGCGGTGCAGAGCTGCGCCAACCCGGTGATGCTGCGGGTCGAGACGCGCGCCGGCCACGGCGCCGGTAAGCCCGTGTGGATGCAGATCGAGGACTACGCCGACCAGTGGGCGTTCCTGGTCAAATCGCTGCACATGGAGGGCACAGGGCCCGCTGTGGCAGCGGGTCGCTGATGATGCGAGGGCTCGGGCGGGCTAGTCGTCGTCCCGCTCGCCGCGATCCCGCTTCGGGCCATCCTCGGTTTCGATGATCTCGCCGGGGATGGCGTGCTTTTCGGCCGCCCAGGCGCCCAGATCGATGAGCTTGCAGCGCTCGCTGCAGAACGGGCGCCAGCGGGAGGCTTCCGTCCACTCCACTGGACGGTCGCAGGTGGGGCAACGGACCACAGTCATGACGGACTCTTCTCTCGCCAACCAAACCTCGCCTGTTTGGCGAGGATCACGGATTGAGTTGGACTTACGATCATCAGCAGTATCGCGCTCAGGGTAGTCGATACACCCGGCTGGGGCTCTGACGCCTCAAGTGCAGACGGTGAGCTGGAACTGCACATCCTCTGTGGTCTGAACTGGCCGCGAATTCACATCGTTCCACGACAGGAAGCGGATGCTGCAGCGATGGTGGCTGCCGCTGATCTCCGGGAACAGCTGCGTGCCGGCGGGCAGCGCCAGACGCAACAGCTGACAGGGATTTTCGCGCTCGAACGCGATCTGGAAGGTGCCGCCGACCGCGATCTCCGGCCGCGGCCGGGCCGCTTCCCGCGTCAGCCACAGCAGCTCCGTCACGGCATCGCAAAGCGGCCGGATGGTCGCCATCCAGTCGCCAAACGCCCGGGAGCGCACCGCGAACGGCTGGTCCAGCCAATGCCGGTAATCCGGCAGGTCGAACTCGCAGGTGCCGCCGGGAATGGTGCTGCGATGCTTGATGGAGTTCAGAAACTCCGAATCGCGCAACCGTTGCATGAACAGTGCGCCCACCGAATTGAGCTCGGTGCGCAGCCGCGTCAGGTTGGTCAGCACCGCTTTCAGCCGCGAGCTGTCGACCCCGGGGCGCGTGGTGTAGTCGTGCATCACGGCCATCTGCCGCTCGAGATCCTTGAGCACTTCGCTGCGGATATCGCCGCGCGCGGTAATCGCCAGGATCTCCAGCAGCGAGCTCATGGCGGCGCGGGTCGACCATGGGTCTTCGCGCTCCTCGTGGAACAACGCTTGCTGATACAGAAAGTCCAGACGCAGAAAAGTACGCATCCGCTCATTGAGCGGCTGCTCATAGACGGGGCCGGGCTGGGCGGCGCGTAGGCTATCGGACGAGGTCATCCTGTGGATTGTGAAGCACTGGCCGGCAGTTGAAAAACCCTTTTTGATTCGACTGTCGCCGATCGGCGGATGCGGCTGCGATTTGGCCGTTGGGCGCGCTCGAACGTCGTCGACAGGCGACGGAAACATGCTTTCGTGTTGGAAGCATTACGTATTTCTGCTTCCATACTGCACCCGCTATGGTCCCGCGCTGTTCGCGGGGGCGGGCGCTTTTGTTCACGGAGCTTAATTGATGCGACGATCGTTTTTCGCGGCCACGGTTCTGGCCGCCGCGCTGCCGGCGCATGCGGAGTGGACCGGCAAGTCGGAAGCAGGTCTGGTAATTGCAAGCGGTAACACCAACACCGAAACAGCCAACGCCAGGGTCAATCTGAAGTACGAGACCGAGAAGTGGAAGAACACCGTGGGCGGCGCCGCGCTGTATGCCTCCGACGAGGAGGGCAAAACCGCGAATCGTTGGGAAACTTTCGGTGAGCTGGGCTGGAAATTCACGGAGCGCAATTTTCTGTTCGGCGCCGGCCGTTACGAACAGGACGAGTTCAGCGGCTTCGAGTATCAGGCCACGCTCTCAGGCGGCGTGGGTCGGCGCTTCATGGATCGCCCGAATACGACCATGGTCGGCACCATCGGTGCCGGTTACAAATTCTTCGAAACGCGCGATGCCTTCGACACCGAGACCGGCGCGCTGATCGAGGCTGGCCGCAGCGACAGCGAAGTGGTGTTCCGAGGCACGCTCGATTTCGAGCACAAGTTCACCGCCACGACTTCGCTGATCAACAAGTTCATCACCGAGGTCGGCGCGGACAATACGTTCGTGGAGAACAATATCAATCTGCAGGTGAAGATGACGGACGTGCTGGCACTGGCGGTGGGCTACGGGGTGCGGCACAACTCCGACCCGCCGGCGGAGTTCAAGCAGACCGATACGTTGACCACCATCAACCTGGTCTACGACATCAAGTAAGCAGGGCTGGTGCCCTGCCTTTCGGCAGGGCATCGCCACGCAGACTCGTCGATGTTGCCCCGCTGCGCGGGGCAATCGCTTGATTGGGACGGGTCAGCTGCGCGAGGCGACGGGCGCTCGTTCTGGCGAGCGCCGTCCGATCAGTTCGCGGCGGCCGCCTGATCGATCAGCTCGCGCGTGATGCGCAGCATGTCGGGGTAGTCTTTGCCGAGCGCGCGGTATTTGCCGGCGACCGTCAGGGTCGGAACGCCGTTGATCTTGTAATCGCGCGACAGCTGATCCGCACGCGTGGCCTTCGCAGTAATTTCCGGTGAGTTGAACTCCGTGCGGAATTTATTTGCATCGACGCCGTTCTTGGCGGCCCAGCCCGCCAGCGAATCCAGATCGACCAGCTGTTCGCCGGCGGCGTGGATCGCGTCGAACAGCTTGGCGTCGAGTCGCTCCAGCTCGCCCATGGATTCCAGCGTGTAGTAGGCGCGCACCAGCTGGCCCCATTCACGCCGGCCGAACGACACCGGCACCTTGACCAGCACGGCGTTCGCCGGCAGCTGCGTTTTCTTCCACTCGGTCAGCAGCGGGTTCATGTGATAGCAGTGCGGGCAGCCGTACGAGAAGAACTCGATCACTTCCACCTTGCCGGCGGTGGTCTGCGGCTGCGGCGGTGTGATCAGGGCGTAGTCCGTGCCCTGGGTCGGCGCTGCCTGCGCCGACGTGAGCGACAACGAACCCGCAATGGACAGGAACAGCACGAACCAGAGCCGAGCCGCAATCACGATGATGCTCTCCGATGTTTACTAAAGTGCAGGATTGATTATTTGGCGGTTTCGGCCGCGGGCGGCGTCTCGATGCCGAGCAGCTCCACGTCGAAGATCAGCGTGGCGCCGGGGCCGATATCCGGCGGCGCGCCGCGATCGCCGTAGGCGATGGCCGCCGGGCACACCAGCTTGCTCTTGCCGCCGACCTTCATCAGCTGCACGCCTTCGGTCCAGCAGGGGATGACGCCGTTCAGCGGGAACGTCGCGGGCTCGCCGCGCTCGACCGAGCTGTCGAACACTTTCCCGTTCGGCAGCGTGCCGTGGTAGTGCACCTTGACGGTGTCGCTGGCCTTCGGCGACGGGCCGGAGCCTTCCTTTTCGGTGGTGATGATCAGCCCGGACTCGAGGCGCTTGGCGCCCGGCTCGGCGGCGGCCTTGTCGAGCGTCACCTTGGCGGCCGCGGCGATGCGCTGGCCCTGCAGTTCACGCAGCCGCGGGATGTAGGTCGCCACATCGACCTGCGAGGGCTTGCCCAGGGCGCCGTCGGTGAAGCCTTGCTTGACCTTCTCGAGCTCCGCCGGCGTGAAATCGAACGATGCGATGTTCTGGGAGACCGCCACGCCGAGCGCGTAGAAGGCTTTGTCTTCCTCGCTGCCGGTCAGTGCCGCACCCGCGGCCGCCGGCTGTGCGGCGCCTGCGGCGGGCTCCCTGGCGAACAGCTTGACCGCCGCTACGAACACCACGAATCCGACCGCTGCTATGAGAAACGCGCGCATGGGAGTCCTTATCCGGCAGAAAAAAGGGCGGCCAGCATACAGCATCGGCCGCCCTTTTCGCCTTGATTGCAGGCGTCTGACGACGCCGGCGCCGGCCCCGGTTCAGTGCGCGGAGCCCTCCGTTCCACCGGTCAGGCCACGGGCCTCCAGCAGCGGTCCGATCTCGGGCGAGGTGCCGTAGAAATCCCGGAAGATGGTCAGCGCATCCGCACTGAAGCCCTTGGACAACACCTTCGCGCGCAGCAGGTCGCCGTTCTCCCGCTTCAGGCCGCCGTGGGTCTTGAACCAGTGCTCGGTGTCCCGCGCCAGCACTTCGCTCCAGATATAGGCGTAGTAGCCGGCCGAGTAGCCGATCGGGCTGGAGAAGATGTGCAGGAAATAGGTCGAGCGATAGCGCGGCGGCACCGGCGCGAAATCCAGCCCCGCCGACTTCAATGCCTGTGCCTCGAAGGCGGCGATATCGGCCGCCGCCGGCGTCTTGCCGGGCGCCAGCTGGTGATAGCGCTGATCGAGGATGGCCGCGGCCAGATATTCCGTGGTCGCATAGCCCTGATTGAACTTCTGTGCGGCGAGCACTTTGTCCATCAGAGCTTTCGGCATGGGCGCGCCGGTCTGATGATGCTTGGCGTAGTTCGCCAGTACGCGCGGCTCGGTGGCCCACATTTCGTTGTACTGGGACGGATACTCGACGAAGTCGCGCGGCACGTTGGTGCCGGAGAACTGCGGGTATTGCACGCTCGAGAACAGGCCATGGATGGCGTGGCCGAACTCGTGGAACGTCGTGGTCACTTCGTCCCAGGTCAGCAGCGTCGGCTGGCCGGCCGGCGGCTTGGGAATGTTCAGGGTGTTGGTCACCACGGGCTTGTTGCCGAACAGTCTGGATTGTTCGACGAAGCTGTTCATCCAGGCGCCGCCGCGCTTGTTGCTGCGGGCATAGGGGTCGAACAGGAACAGGCCGAGCGCCGAGCCATCGCGATCGGTGACTTCGAACACGCGCACGTCTTCCTGGTAGACCGGCAGGTCCTTGCGCTCCTTGAACTTCAGGCCGTACAGCTCCTGGGCGGCGAACAGCACGCCGTCGACGAGCACGCGATTCAGCTCGAAGTAGGGCCGCACTTGCGCATCGTCATACGCGTAGCGCTTGGCGCGCACCTGCTCGGCATAGAAGTCCCAATCCCAGGCCTGCAGCTGGAACGGCGCCGTGCCGTTGGCCTTCGCCTGCTCATCGATCAGCTGCTGCATGTCGGCGGCTTCGCGCTTGGCGTTCGCCACCGCGGCCGGCGCCAACTGATTCAGCATGCCGTTCACGGCGTCGGCGGTCAGCGCCGTTTCATCCTCCAGCACGTAGGCGGCGTGAGTCGGATAGCCCAGCAGCTTGGCGCGTTCGGCGCGGAGCTTGACGATCTCGGCGATCAATTTGGTCGTGTCGAACTCGCCGCTCCAGCCGCGGCCGATGGAGGCTTTGTACAAGCGCTCGCGCACCGCGCGGTTCTTCAATTGCGCGAGCGGCGGCTGGCCGGTCGTGTTCAGCAGCGTCAGCACGTACTTGCCTTCCTTGCCGCGCGCCTTCGCTGCTTCGGCGGCGGTGGCGATCTGCGCGTCGCTCAGGCCGTCCAGCTCCGCCTTGGTGTCGACCACGATCGCGGCGGCGTTATCGCCCTTGAGCACCAGCTGGCGAAACTCCGTCGTCCTGGACGAGATCTTTTCGTTGAGCGCGCGCAGCTCCTGCTTCTGCGCTTCGGAGAGATTGGCGCCGGCGCGCACGAAATTCGTGTGATAGCGCTCCAGCAGCCGCAGCGATTCCGGGTCGAGCTGCAGCGCTTGACGCTGGTCGTAGAGGTGCTTCACCCGGGCGAACAGCGCGGTATCCAGATAGATGCCGTCCGAGTGCGCCGACAGCTTCGGCGCCATCTCGGTCTGCGCCTTTTCGATGTCCGGGTTGGTGTTCGACGAACCGAGCGCAAAGAAGATCGTGGTGGCCCGCGTCAGCAGCTGGCCGGATCGCTCCAGCGCCACGATGGTGTTCTCGAAGGTCGGCTGGGTCTTGTTATTGACGATATCGGCGACTTCCTTGCGCTGCTCGGCCATGCCGGCCTCCATCGCGGGCACGAAGTGCTCGTTCTCGATCCGGTCGAACGGCGGCCACTTGAAGGGCAGCGTGCTTTCGCGAGCGAAGGGATTGTCCGGCGACAGTGCGGGGGCGGCGATCGCGTTCATTGTCATCGTTCCGAGTGCCGCGGTTAACAGCGCGGCAGTGAGCTTGCTGGTGGCTGGCATGTCTGGCTTCGTAGTCCGGTGAGACAGCCAGGGTTACAAATGCGCACGCATACATCAAGGAGGATGCGTCGAGCAGAGGGCCGGGTCCGGCCGGATCAGCGCATGTATACAACCGGATCGTGCAGTTTCAATGGGGGCTGCTCAATGCGGGCTTACTTGGGCGTGCGCGCGCTGGCGGAAGTGCTCGCCGGCAAGGTGTAGACCGCTTCGATCAGCTTGCGAACCTCCTGGCGCGACGCATTGGCATCATGCGCGTCCTCGTCCTCCACTCTGGCCACCTTGTCGGCCAGTTCCTCGTCCTTGATGGCCTCACGCAACCACTGCGACACCTCGTGCCGCCGCAGATGGAACAGCCAGGTGTCGTCGTCGACGCCATCGCCAAGCTCCATGAACGTGATGAGATTCGGTGCGCGCAGCTTCAGCTTTCCCTCCGGTCCACGGAAGAAGAAGCTGCGATCCTCCGGCAACTCGCCTTCCGCATATTTGCGCAGGTGACGGCGGTGCTCGATCTTGCTCGGCTCGAGTTTCACCAGGAGCGGGGCCGCATTGGCGGAGCGACTCCACAGAAGAGCATCGCCCGACGCGATTTTCTCCACCGGCGGGTCGATCATCGGCAGCTTCTGAGCTTGCGTGAGCTCGTGGAACATCTGCCGCGGTTTGTCGCCGACCATCACGACGGTATCGATGGCGCGCAGCAAGGATTTCGACAGCAGGCCCGGCGTCACGCTCACGAGCAGCACGCCTTCGAGCCGCTCGGGCAGTTCGATGTCGGTGGGCTGCCAGTTCGATGGCATCACATGATGCGCCTCGTCGATGATCAGCCAATGCGGTCGGCCGCTGCGGGCGCGCAGCTCGCGAATCCGAGAGAACAAGGTCAGGAAGAACCAGGGCCGATCGCTGAGCTTCACGCCCATCAGATTGATCACGGCGTTCTGCTCCGGCTTGCATAACAGCTGTACGCATTCCTCGATCTCGGGTGGATGGTCCGTGCCGCCGAGCACGACGGCGGATTCGACGCTGTCGTAGTCGCCCTCGGGATCGATGATGCAGAAGCTGTACTCCTGCTCGCAGAGCCGCTCGACAAGCCCCGCGGCGACGCTCGATTTACCGCCGCCCGACGTGCCGACGATCAGTGCGCTCACGCCGTGAGGCGAGAAGTGTACGGGCTGACCGTCGTGAGTCCTGCCCAACAGGATGTGATGACGGCGCAGCGCCGGCTCGCGTGAGGCGAGGTCATCCTGCAGCATTTCCTCGATGAGTTGTGTCACGCCGGGACCGTGCGTCGCTTGCGTGACGAAATCCGCTTTCTCCTGCACGGCTGGCAATGCATTCGCCACGGCCACGGCGCATTCGCAGATGCCAAGGAACGCGTGATCGTTTTCCGCATCGCCGACGCCTACCACATTGTGCACGGAAAGATTCAGCTCGGTGAGCGCGGCTTTCAGCCCAGTGGCTTTATTCACCCCGGAGGGCAGGATCATCACCGCGCCCTTGTTGAATATCACCTGCAGCTCGAGTCCGAGATCGCGAATGAGCTCGATCGCATCCTTCTCGTGAGGCTCGCGAGTCGCAACGATGGTTCGCCCGACGCTCAGCGGCGTGACGCCGCGCGCTTGTAACGCTGCCACGAACTGCGGCAGCGGCGGCTCGCACAAGGGTTTCTGTTCCTGCGTCGCAGGGTTGTAGAGCAGGGCGCCGTTTTCCGCGACGACCAGGTCGAACAGATCCAGCCGCGGAAAGACTGCGATGAGCTCGGCCAGCTCGCGGCCCGTGACCATGACGAGCTTGCGACCGGACTCGCGCAGTCGTGAGAGCGCATCGATCGTGGGCTCGTCGACCACGCCATGGCGGGCGATCGTGCCGTCATAGTCAGTGCACAGCGCGAGGTATCGCATCGCTGGTGTCTCGCCGTGGGGAACGCAACGGCGGAACGCGGGGAGGGAATTTGCGGTTCCGGGCGTGCAGGCGCGAGCGGCTACATGCGGCGCATGTAGATCGATTGACCGCAGAGCCGCCGTGGGCGGCTCGCGGTCGGTGCTGTTACTTTTTCCGGTACGCCTTCGATTGCTGGGCGACCACGTCGATCAGGTTGCCCATCGCGACGTGAGCATCGATCAAGTGCAGTCCCCAGTCCTTCATGACCTGGCCATTGGCGACGACGTCGCCCGGGATTTCATCCGTGCGCGGATCCGCCGGGTTGGCATTCGTCGTGATCGCGAGATACGAGCCGGCGTCGTTGCTCACGCATTCGCCCGTCAGCAATCCAGGCAAACTCACGAACGGTGTCTCGATCTTTCCTCCGGTAACCCACGGCTTGGGCTGCGCAGACTCCGTGCTCACGCCATTGAAGCCGCTGGACAGATACGCGTGCATCTCCGCTTTGCCGCCTTTGAGTGCCGCCGGATTCACGCACGCAGCGGTCATGCCTTCCTGTGGCACACGTCCGAAGCGTGAGTTCGCCGGCGGCGGTACGTCGCTGCGGAAAGTCACATACGAGATTACGCAGCCAAGCTGCGAGCCCGAGCGACACAATGGCATGTGCTGGAACGAGCCACCCACATCCTTGCCTTTCGGCACGGCGACGTTCGTTCCCAGCAGCAACGCCGAGAGAACCTTCGACTGAATCGGCTTGCCGTCGATTTCATTCTTGATCAGCTGCATCAGCATGGCCGAGCCTTGCGAGTGCCCGACGAGCACGACGCCGCGACCCTTGTTGTCGTTCTGGAGATAGTAGTTCCACGCCGCGAGCACATCGTCATAGCCGAGCTTCCGGTCGGCAGGGAAGCCGCCGCCGCCAGCCATCGCAGCGCGCAGTGCCTTCAATGTGACTTGTCTATAGAGCGGTGCGTATAACTTGCACTGGGACCCGAAGCGAGCGAACTGCGCGCGCACCACGCTGTTCTCTTCAGGCCCGGCGTTCATGTCGCTGTTCGGCGTGGGATCGTTCGATACCGTGGGATACACATAGAAACAATCGATGGGCGCGTTCGCGTTGGTCTTGAACGGCTCCTTGCTCAGCTTGCCGTCCGCCGTGATGACCGTGGTCGTCAGATCGACGGCGCACGCATCCTGGCGTCCAGGACGGCACAGCCAGGTCTCGGGCTTGCTGTAGTCGTTGGCAGCAGGCGGCGCGCTTTGCGGCGCCGACGATTGCGAGAATGCTGATGTGCCCAACAACAACCCGCAGGCTGCAATCGAAATCCGAATGATTTTGTTCGACATGATGATCTCCCTGTGATCCTCAGCGTGCCGTCGATTTCGGGCGAAACGCCAGCAGCACATTGCCCGGCGGCTGGCGGAAACCACCGTAGCCGGAGGCGACGAACAGCATGCCGCTGCCGGCGAACACCGAATGCGAGTCGATGCCGCCGCCTCGTCCTTTCACGCCATTGAGCGTCGTGAAATCGCGCAGCGTGTCGTACTGCCAGACGATGTCGCCGGTGGCCGCGTCAAAGATATAGATCCGTCCATCGAGCGTGCCTGCGACCACCGATTTATCGATGACCAGCGGCGCGGCCGACAGCCCGTATTTCTCGCCACACAGGTTGAAGCGCGCTTTACGGCCGTTGCTGCAATCCGCGGTGACCGGCTTGCGCCACAGGACTTTGCCCGTGTCGATGTCGATGGCGTTCATGCCCGGCTGTGGGACGTAATCCTTGAATTCGGGGAAGTGCGGATCGTTGATCGGCGCGAACACGCGATATTCGCCATCGATGGCAATGCCCCAATGCACGCCGCCGAGTGCACTGCCATGGCCGAAGGTTTGTCGCCACAGCAGCTTGCCGTTCCGCTCGGGATCGAGCGCCCAGACATCGCCGGACTTCTGGCCCGCGAGCACGATGTCGCTGCCGTCTCGCTTCTTCGTGAGCACCGCGCCGGCGCCGAAGTCATAGTCCTTGAGCACGCTCTCGGTGGGGCTCGGGCAGTTCGGTCCCGACTGCGCCGGATCCGGACGGCATGCGAGATTCCAGACATCGTTGGCCAACGCCTGGAACGTCCATTGCAGACTGCCGTCGGCGAGATCGATCGCCAGCACGGCATCGCTGGTCGACGTGGCGGGCAGCGAAGTGTTCTGGCCGGTGGTCGCGTAGATCAGTCCGCGCTTCGCGTCGATCGAAGGGGTCGACCAGATCGGCGCCCCCGAAGGGCCGCGCAGCTTCACGCCGATCGAGTTGGTCTTGCCAGTGTATTGCGCCTCTTCCATGGTGTGCGCAACCCAGAGTTGTTTGCCGGTTGCAGCGTCGAGCGCGACGACCGCACCGTGGCCGACACAGCACTCGAATTTCGGATTGGCCCCGCTGCCGACGCCTGATGAAGAGACTGGCACGATGATGCGGTCTTTAAAGAGCACCGGCGCGCCGGTGATGTTGCCGGTTGCATCGTGCCGTCCGTTCGCTTTCCAGAGGCGCTCGCCGGTCTGGGCATCCACCACGTGCACCTGAGCTTGCTGGTCGGCGAGGATCAGCGCTTTGCGGCCGCCGATGTCACCGAATGACACCGAGCTGCGCACGGGCACGCCGACGTCATAAACCCATTTCGCACACGCCTTGTCGATATCCAGCGCGAGCAGCTTGCCGCTCTGTGCGGGTGCATAGAACAGGGTCGAGCCAACGATCACTGGCGATGATCGCAGCGAGGTGGTCTTCGGGAAGCCGATGGCCCACGCCAGCTCCAGCTCGGGCAATTGTTTGCTGGTGATCCCGGCCTGCTGCGCGCTCAGGCGGCGGCTGTTGCTGTGATCGACACCAAACATCGTCAGCGCCGGCCTTGCGGTCAGATCGACGCTGCGTTGTCCGGGGCTGCACATCATGGCAGTGGTCCAGTCGGTTTCTTGCTCCGGCGCCGCGAGATACTCGATGAGTTGCGGCATCTTCTCCTTGGGGACCAGCGAGCCCTGCTGTTGCATCACTCCCGTCGTGAGTGCCAGCTGCAACGACTGCGCGCTCATCAGTTGCAGCGCTGACAGCGCCGGCGCGCGAGTTCCTGGAATGTTGTGACAGGCTGCGCAGTACGTTTCATACACCTGGCGACCAGGAAGATCGGCGCGGGCATCAGGCGCTGAACTTTCCGCCGCGGCCGCGAGCTGATTGACGACAACACCCAAAGCAAACGCCGTCGCAACGCGCGCGAAACTCTTGCGACACAGTGAATTCTCGCTCATGAACCACGCTGGCATGTAATCCTCCGTTTGCTTGTTTACCGGATTCGCTCGGCGCGCCGTAAAAAGAAAAGTCAAAGCACGCCCGGCGCGATTGTCTCATCGCGTTCCATCCATACACTGCTCGGGCAGTGCATGCGCACCGCGTCGGGGGAAGCTATGAAATATCGTTGGTCGGGTGCCCGTGTTCTGTTGGGCAGTATTCTGTCGTTGGTTTGTATCGTCAGCGCACCGGCGCTGCATGCCGCCGATGGCAGGAAGTCTGCCGCAGGGTGGAAAGTCCCGCGCACTCCGGATGGCAAGCCGGATCTGCAGGGCAACTGGACCAATGCGACGCTCACGCAGCTGGAGCGCTCGTTGGAGCACGGCGATCGCAAGGTGCTGACGGCTGAAGAGGCCCGCAAGATCGAAGGCGCCGCGGCTCAGCATGTCGAGGAGAACGCCAGGCCCACCGACCCCAAGCTGGGTATTCAGGATCTGCCGAAGGATTGCGGCTACGGCTTCACCGGCACCAATTGCGGTTACAACAATTTCTGGGTCGATCGCGGCACCCAGGTGATCCGCATCAATGGCGAGCCGCGCAGCTCCATCATCACCGAGCCGGCGAACGGGCGCATTCCTCCGATGACTGCCGCCGCGGCGAACCAGGCGGCGGCGCGCATGGCCGCTTTCCGCAAAGGCGCCGGCCCGGTCGATGGTCCCGAGCTGCGTTCGCTCGGCGAGCGTTGTCTCACTTCGTTCGGATCGAGCGCCGGCCCGCCGATGCTGCCGCTGATGTACAACAACACGTACTCGATCGTGCACACGCCCGAGACGGTGATGATTCTGGTCGAGATGATTCACGATGCCCGTGTGGTGCGCATCGGCGGCAAGCATGTGCCGAGCAGCGTGAAGAAGTGGTACGGCGATTCCATCGGTCATTGGGAAGGCGACACGCTGGTGGTCGAGACGACCAACTTCCATCCGATGCAGACCTTCCGCGGGCTCGGTCCGGATCGCAAAGTCACCGAGCGCTTCACCCGCATCTCGCCCGATCAGATCCTGTACCAGTTCAAAGTGGAAGATCCGGCGCTGACCCAGCCGTTCGCCGGCGAGCTGCCCATGAATGCGACGCCGGATCTGATGTACGAGTACGCCTGCCACGAAGGCAACTATGCGCTGCCGGGCATCCTGGCCGGTGCGCGTGAAGAGGAGCGGCTGGCCGCCGGCAAGGCCCTCAAGCAGGACGAGGCGGACAACGACAAGGGCGAATAGGCCGGCGGGCGGCAGGCCGGAACCTTGTCAAAGGGGCTGCAAGCGAGTGCCATCGCCTGCAGTTTGACAAGACTGGTCAGTTCCTCGGGTCGCGGTCATCATTGGGGGCGGGGTCTGCGTGGCAGGCTCCGCCTCCATCGTTTCCGGCCCGGAGATCCTCATGAATCGTCGCCAGGCTTTGCTTGGGCTCGTCGCCTTGCCCGCGGTGGCACAGATTGCTGCCGCTGCCGCCGCCACCCCAACGATCATCGTGAACAAAACGCCGACTTGCGGCTGCTGCGGACTGTGGGTGAAGCATTTGCAGGCGGCGGGCTTCGCCGTGGAAGTGCACGACTTCGAGAATCTCGGGCCCATCAAGGAGCGTGTCGGTGTCCCCTTCGGGATGGGTTCGTGTCACACCGCCGAGGTCGGCGGCTATTTCATCGAAGGTCACGTGCCGGCGGACGACATCAAGCGGCTGCTGCGCGAAAAGCCGGCGGCGAAGGGCTTGACCGTGCCGGGCATGCCGGCCGGCTCGCCCGGCATGGAAGTGCCGTCGGGCCGCGTCGATCGTTATGACGTCCTGCTGGTCGACCAGGCGGGCAAGACCTCGGTGTTCGCGACTCACGGCGACAAGAACTGACCGATGAAATTCTATTCGTGGAACGTGAACGGCATCCGTGCCGTCGTGAAGAAGGGAACGTTTCAGACGTTCATCAAGGAGCACAAGCCCGACATCCTGTGTCTGCAGGAAACCAAGGCCGAGCGCGGCCAGGCGCAGATCGATCTGGCCGGCTATCACGAGTATTGGAACTCGGCGGTCAAGAAGGGCTACTCGGGCACGGCGATCTTTTCCAAGCGCGAGCCGCTCGATGTGATCAACGGCTTTCCCAAGGAGTTTGCCAAGAAATTCTCGTTCGCCGACGAGCTCAGCCGCGATGCCAACGAAGAAGGCCGGGTCATCAGCGCCGAGTTCGAGAAGTTCTTCGTGGTCACGGTGTACACGCCGAATGCCAAGGACGATCTGAGCCGTCTGCCGTTGCGGCACAAACATTGGGATCCGGCGTTCCTCGCCTATCTGAAGCAATTGGAAAAGAAAAAGCCGGTGCTGTTCTGTGGCGATCTGAACGTTGCGCACACCGAGCTGGACCTGGCCAATCCCAAGTCGAACCGGGGCAAGAAAGGTTTCACCGAGGAGGAGCGCGAGGGTTTCCAGAATTTCCTCGACGCAGGCTTCGTGGATACCTTCCGCCTGTTCACGCAAGGCAACGGCCACTATTCGTGGTGGAGCAATTTCTCCAACGCCCGCGCGCGCAACGTCGGATGGAGAATCGACTACTGGCTGGTCTCGGAGAAGCTGCGCAAACAGGTAAAGAAGGCCGAGATCCACGCGGACGTGATGGGCAGCGACCATTGCCCGGTGAGCGTCACGGTCAACATCGATTAGCGTTCTGCTTGAGTCGAAAGCGAACGCTTTCGACGGATGCACGCGACACGAGCTGCCGGCACAAGCCGGCAGCTTCGTCTGGAGGGGCTGCTACTTCTCGACGAAGGCGCGCTCGATGACGTAGTCGCCGGGCGAGCCGATGTGCGCGGAGATCTGGAAGCCGCGAGCGTCGAGGATGGCGGACAGGTCCTTCAGCATGGACGGGCTGCCGCAGATCATGGCGCGGTCGTGTTCGGGGTTCAGCGGCGGCAGGCCGATCTGTTCGAACAGCTTGCCGCTTTCGATCAGGTCCGTCAGGCGGCCGCGATTGCGATACGGCTCGCGAGTCACGGTCGGGTAGTAGATCAACTGGTTCGCGACCATCTCGCCGATGTGCTCGTCCCGCGGCAACACGTGAGTCAGATACTCCTCGTACGCCAGCTCGCTGGTGGCGCGCACGCTGTGCAGGAGCACGACCTTCTCGAACTTCTCGTACATCAGCGGATCTTTGACCAGGCTCATGAACGGCGCGAGGCCGGTGCCGGAGCTCAGCAGATAGACGTGCTTGCCGGGCTTCAGGTCGTCGATCAGCAGCGAGCCGGTGGGCTTGCGGCTCACCAGCACTTCGTGGCCCGGCAGCAGGTGCTGCAGACGGGAGGTGAGCGCGCCGTTCTGGACTTTGATGCTGAAGAACTCGAGGTGGTCTTCGTGATTGGCGCTGGCGATGCTGTAGGCGCGGGTCAGCGGACGGCCGTCGACCTGCAGGCCCATCATGACGAACTGGCCGTTCTCGAAGCGCAGGCCCGGGTTACGCGTCGTCACGAAGCTGAACAACGTGTCGTTCCAGTGACGGACCCGCAGAACGCGCTCAGTGTTGAAAGCAGACATTTGGCTCCTCGATCTCTTCACGCTGACCAGAATGTGACCATCGCGGCACATACTGGCAGCCCAGTCCCAGGCCGGCGGCCAACCGGGGGTAGCAACTCAGCAGTAAAACGAAACTCACGGCGCTAGCGGTGAGCATGCCGAACCACTCGACCGTGCCAATCGGCCAGTCCGCGTGCGCGGCGGCCATCGACGGCGGCACGGTCAAAGCGATCCAGCCAGCGGTGCGCAGGAGGTGCCTTTGTAAGGGCGTTGGCTCCCGCTGCAAGAGCTCGCGGGCATGGCGGCTCACTGATAAGCATAGCGCCGCCCACCCCGTGTACGTCAGCGCGAATGGGAATAAGGACATTACGCTCGTTCGCATCCGCAGGCGGTCCGCCGACCTCGAATCCCTGATGTTTCGCGGGCTTGCGGCTGGCCGGGGCGGAAGGGTAGCACGCTCCCGGGGGTTTTTGAGGGGCACGGAGATGCCCGGCATTGTCAAATCGGAGCCCGCATGAACTCGGGGTACGAGCGGGGTCCGGCAGGCCGTCCGGGTCTGCCGGGCGCAGGGTCACGCGTCCGGGCGCGGCTTGCCTTTGAGCGCGGCGTCCCGGCTCAGGATGGCGACCCGTTGGCCGTCCTGGAGGCGTTCGACGCCCCGGATCACGACCACATCTCCGGCGCTGACCGGGCCGTCGATGGTGACCAGGTCGCCGTCGGTGGTGAGCGAGGTGATGGCGACGCGTTCGGCCGTGTTGTCGCGGCGGATGCGCATGAGGTAATTGCCCGTCTGACGGACCGCGATGGCGTCGCGGGGAACGACCAGGGCTTCGGTCGCCTCGCGCTCGGGCAGGCCGACTTCGACCGCGGAGCCGACGTTGAAGGTGCTATCCGCGAGCAGCATGCGCAGTTCGAACTGTCGCGAGCGTTCTTCGCCAACCGGCACGACCGTCCGCACGGTTGCGGGAAGTTGCTTGTTCCCGACCTTGATGGGCAACTCCATGCTCGGCTTCACCGAGCTCAGCAACGCCAGCGGCGCTTGCACGCGCGCTTCGACGTGAACCGTATCCACGAGTCGCGCGATGGACGCGCCAGTCGCAACGTATTCACCGCGCTGGGCAAGGCGCTCCGTCACGACGCCCGAGAACGGCGCGCGCACCTCGGTCTGTTCCAGATCATGCCTGGCCGAACGATGACGAACTTCGGCCTGCTGCAACTGGGCCGTGAGCATGGCCAATTGCGACCTGACTTCGTCGAGCTGAGTTTGTGAGATGGAGTTGTTGGCGAGTTTCTCGATCCGTTGCAGCTGCCGCTCCGACATCGCGCGCTGCGCTTCGATGCGCATCATCTCCGTCTTCGCATCCTCGACCCGCAGCCGCACGGCTTCATCTTCCAACTTCGCCACACGCTCGCCCGCGCGAATGCGCGTACCGACTTCGGCGACATATTCCAATCGGCCCGCCGCACTGGTCGCGAGTCGGGCGTCGTTGCGGCTGACGACGCTGCCGGGAACCCACCGGCGGGGCGCCACTCGCGTCACCGACGCCTGCGCGACCTCAACCATCACCACCGGCAGATCAGGTCTGGCTTGCTGAGCGCTGGCACTGGCGGCGATCAGCAGCAGTAACAGTACTTTCGTGGTTCGCATCATTGCGCAGTCTCCATCAGCAAAGCGGGATCGTGAGTCGTCGCAGGCGCACGTCGCTCGTAAACCAGTCGCATGAGGCTGGGCAGCAGCACGATCGAGAACACCATGCTCACGATCACGCCCGCGACATTCACCGCTGCGAGTCCGCGATAGATCGTGCTTGCGGGTCCGGGGTTCACGACCATGGGTAGTGCGCCCAGCGCCCCCGTCAGCGTGCTCGCGACCATGGCGCGCAAGCGCTGATTCAGTGACATTCGCAGCGCTTCTTCCAGGCCGTGGCCGTGATTCATCGCCTCGCGCGTCAGGTCGACCAGCAGAATCGCGTGATTGACGATGATGCCGATCATCATGATGAAGCCGATCATCGTGAGCAGGTCGAGAGGCTGGAACGCCACCACGCCGAGCAACCGAATGCCGAGCACGCCGCCGGCCAGGGCGAGCGGCACGGTGAGCACGACAACCAGCGCATCGCGCAGCGAATGAAACATCGCCGCCATCAGCATGAACAACACCAGCAGCGCGAGCGCAAAATTGCCGCTCATGGTCGCGATGATGGTGTCGAGCCGATCGGCGCTGCCCGCGAGGCGAATGTTTGCATCGGGAGGCAGGTCCGCGCGCAGCCTGGGCACGATGTCGCTGTCGATCCTGGCGAGCATGTCTTCCAGCGACAGCGTCGGCGGCGGATCGACGGTGAGCGTCACGGTGCGGTGATGATCGACGCGCCGGATCTGTTCCGAAACCAGGGTCGTCTGCAATGTGACCAGCTCGCCGAGCGGCACGACTTCACCGGAGGGCGTGATCAAGGGCGCTTGAGCGATATCTTCGGGGGTCTCGCCGAGGTTGGTGCGAAGGATCACGGGCAAGCGCGCCTGGCCGTCGAAGTATTCGCCGAGCCACGCGCCGTCGCCGAGCGAGCGCACGACCGTGCCCAAGGCTGCGCGGTCCCAACCGACTTCCGCGATGCGTCGATCGTTCGGTTCGGCGCGCAGCTCCAGTACCTGCACATCCGTATTCGGGAACGACTGCACGTTCGCGCCGGGGAACGTTTCTTCCAGCAGGCGCCGGCCGGCCGCCGCGGTCGAGTTCAGTGAGGCAGTGTCGGTCGTTTGCAGATGAATCGCGACCGAGCGCGCCGAACCGCCGATGCCGCCGAACAGCTCGCCTTCATTGACGAACACTCGCGTGTCGGGAATGCCAACGACGATTTCGTCGCGCACGATCCGTTCCAGCTCCCCGATACGTTCGTCATCGATCACGCGTGCGCCGAGCGTTCCGCCCCCGGGCCAGAGCAGGATGTAGTAATTCTTGAGTCGCGGCTCTTTCTCGCCGGTCATGTACGGCTGCATGCGTTCCTGCAGCCTGGTGACGATCTCGCGATCCACGGTGGTCGGGCTCATGCCGGGCGGGAAGCTGAAGAACGCGTCGATGGCGGCGCGTTTCACTGGCGGCAGATAGTCGAGCTTGGGAAGAAACACCCACGACAGCACCAATGGCGCTACCAGCAGCGCGAGCACCCACATGACTTGCTGGCGACGCGTGCGTGTCCATTCGATGACTTTGTCGGTCAGCCCCGGCCAGCCTTCACCGTAACCGGATTTCTGCGCCGGTCCGCCGAGCCAGCGTCCTGCCGCCGCCGGCACGACCGTGATCGCGACCAGAATCGAAAAGGCGACGGCGATCGAGATGGTCAGCGCCAGGTCCGCGAAGATCTGACCTTCGACATCCTCGAGAAACAGCACTGGCAGAAACACCGCGATGGTCGTGGTCGTCGATGCGAACAGGGCGGGCACCACCTGTCGAGTGCCGTCGTGCGATGCCTGCTCGATGGGCATGCCGGTTTCGCGTAAACGGATGATGTTGCCGGAGACGACGATCGCGCCTTCCACGACCATGCCGACTGCAAAAGCCAGTCCGGCGAGCGAGATCACATTGATGCTGCGGCCGGCCAGATGCAGCGCGCAGAACGTCGCGAGCAAACAAATCGGAATCGTGGTCGCGATGATGACGGTGGCGCGGACGTTCCGCATGAACCACCACACGCACACCAATGCGAGCAGTGCGCCGACGACCAGATTTTCGATCAGCAAGTTGACCGCTCGCGTGATGAACAGCGAGGCGTCGAACGACTGTTCGATGCCCAGCCCTCGCTCGCGCAGCGGTCCCTCACGCAGCTCGGCGACCACCTGTTTCACTTCATCCAGCGTGCCGAGCACGTTGGCGCCTGGCGCGCGCAGGATCTGCAGGCCGATGGCGGGATTGCCGTTCTGATGCGAGTAAGTGAGCTTGTCGGGCGGGCGGGTCTCGACGACGGCGACATCGGAAAGCCGCACTGGCTGGCCGTCACGCCACGCCAGCACCAGCTCGCCCAATTGATCCACGTCGTAGCGGCCGGCGTAGCGCAAGGCGTATTGGCGCCGGCCCACGTCGAGCTGCCCTGCCGAAACATTGTTGGCGCTCGCGGCCAGTCTGGCGATCTCGGGAATGCCGACACCGAGCGCGGCAGCGCGCGCCAGATCGACGGTGATGCGGATGTCGTTCGGCGAGCCGCCGTTCACCTCCACGCCGCCGACGCCGGGAACGGCTTCGATTCGCGGGCGCACCACGTCTTCGATGAAGCGACGATAGTTGTCGATCGGGCCGGGCGTGCCCGGCAGCAGCTGCACGAAAAAGTAGGTGAGGTTCTGATTGGAATCGCCGCCCAGCCCGCCCAACTGCACCACCGGCCGGTCGGCATCGCGAGGCAGCGGTGGCAGCCGGCTCATGCGCCCGATCACATCGACCAGCGCCGCCTTCATGTCGGTGCCGATCGCAAACGTCAGCACGATCTCGGTGCCGCCGCTGTTGGCGTTGCCGGTGATTTCCTCCACGCCCGACAGGCCCTGCAGCACCCGCTCCTGGGGCTCGAGCAGCTCCGCCTCGGCTTCTTCGGGCGAGGCACCACGCCAGTTGGTCGCGATGCCGATGGTCGGCCGCTCGATATCGGGAAACAGCTGCAGCGGCAGCTCCAGCAGGCTGAGCGTGCCGAACAGGGCGATCAGCAGCACCGTGACGCCGACGGCGATGGGGTTGCGAATGGCAGCGGCAATGACGCGCATCGCACGGGTCTCTTCTGAATTTTTCCAGGTGGGCATTGGACCGCACCGTGGCCCGCCGGTTGTGGTGGTTGCGACCAGCCGAAATCAAATCACGATGGGCCGAACCTCGTGATGCGGGGCGGCGACGGACGGTTTAAGCTCTGCGGCGATTTTTGCGACCCGAAACCACCCCTTGAACGACTCGAGCGAACTTCAAATCACGTCCGCTGAAAAGCGCCTGACGCTGGCGGCGCTGGCGGTCGTCGTGCTGCTCAGCGCCCTCGACCAGACCATCGTCGCCACGGCCATGCCGCGCATCATCGAGCAGCTGCAAGGCCTGTCGATGTACGCCTGGGTGACGACGGCATACATGCTGACCTCGACCGTCTCGGTGCCCCTGTATGGCAAGTTGAGCGACCAGTACGGCCGCAAGCCCATCCTGATCCTCGGCGTCGCGGTGTTCCTGATCGGTTCGGCGCTGTGCGGCTTGAGCGGCGAGTTCGGCCGTCTGCCGCTGCTGGGCGACGGCATGATGCAGCTGGTGGTGTTCCGGGCCCTGCAAGGGCTCGGTGCCGGCGCACTGATGACAGTGTCGTTCGCGGTCATGGCGGACATGTATCCACCGCGCGAGCGCGGCCGATTGTTCGGCGTGTTCGGCTCGGTGTTCGGGCTGGCGACGGTCGTGGGCCCGTTCATCGGCGGCTTCTTCACCGACCATGGCACGGTGACCTTGGGCGCCTATGAGATCGCGGGCTGGCGCTGGGTGTTCTACGTGAACCTGCCGCTCGGCGCGCTCGCGTTGTTCATGATCGTTTATCGCATGCCTGCCTTGCGGAAGGGCGGCGGGGGCAACATCGATTATCTGGGCGCGCTGCTGGTCGTGCTGACGGCGGCGACCTTGCTGCTCGCCCTGACTTTCGGCGGCACGTACTACGCGTGGGACTCGCCTCGCATCCTCGGCCTGTTCGCAGCGTCCGCCGCTGCGCTGGCAATTTTCATCTGGGTCGAAGGGCGTGCTCGCGAGCCCATCCTGCCGCTGCATCTTTTCAGCATTCCCACCTTCCGGATCGCAACGCTGGGCTCCTTCGTCATGAGCATGGCGTTCCTCGGCGTGGTGATGTTCATGCCGTTATACATGCAGGTCGTGCAGGGCGTTTCAGCAGTGCAAAGTGGCGTGGCGCTGCTGCCGTTGATGCTGACGTTGATCGTCAGCAGCATCGGCTCGGGTCGCATCGTGGCGCGCACCGGCAAGTACAAGATGCTGATGGTTTCGGGCGGTGTCCTCCTGGTCGCGGGCGTCATGTCGCTGACCGGCATTACCGCCGACACGACACAAGCCGACTTGACGTGGCGGCTCGCGTTGACCGGACTCGGGTTGGGCCCCGCGCAGACGCTGTTCAGCCTGGTGATTCAGAACGCCGCGCCCGCGAATCAGATCGGCGTGGCCACCAGCATGAGTCAGTTCAGCCGCCAGATCGGCTCGACGGTCGGCGTGGCCATCTTCGGGACTTTCCTTACGCATGCGCTCACGGACGAGTTGCCCAAGCATGTTCCTCAATTGCCCGGCGGCAACGGCTCGCAACTGGACCTGGCGCACGCGCAGAGTCAGGCCATGAACGTCGACCGGATTCGCGCGCGCGTGCAGACGGCGCTCGATGAGCGGTATCGGGTGATCGAGCGCGCTTACAACGAAGATCCGCGAGCAGTCGAAGAAGTCCTCGCCGATGCGCGATTGCCGGAAGCCGTGAAGGAGCCACTGCGTGACGGCGGCCTGCGCGCCAGGACACATGAGGAACTGGTGGAGCGCACCAATGCGCTGGTGTCCGAGTTGAAGGCGGGCGAGGCCGGTCGCGATCGATTGTTGAAGGATCCGGACCTGTCGACGACTTTGAAGAATCAGCTGGCCAATATTCCATCGCGCGCCTGGGATGAGCCCGGCGTGATCGCCGATGTGGCCGCTCTGTTCCGTGACAGCATGCTCGCTACCGAGAATGCCATCGTCGCCCAGCGCTCTCAGCAGGCGCTCGCGAGTGTGCGAGCCGCCATGGCGACGTATGCAACCAGGCTGGTCGAGAACATCCAGCGGGGAGTGAGAGAGGCGTTCGCGGGGGCGATTGCTCACATGCTGGGGCGGGCGGTGTGGATCGTCGGGCTGGCGCTGCTCGTGGTGCTGTTCATTCCCGAGCTGCCGCTGCGCGCGAAACCGCATTCGGACACCGCCAGTGAATAACGCGCCTGCGTCGGCGCCGGCGCGTCGCTCGTTCGCGGCCCTGCGTCATCCCAGTTATCGCGGCTTCTTCTTCAGCTTCGCCGGCGCGATGATGGCGGACAGCGTCGAGCACGTCATCAGTTACTGGATGATGTTCCAGAAGTTCCAGTCGAACGCGCTCGGGGCGTTCGCGGTCGTGTCGCATTGGCTGCCGTTCCTGCTGCTGTCGTTGCCGGTCGGCGCGCTCGCCGATCATTTCGATCCGCGGCGGCTGATTCAGATCGGCATGGTGCTGTTCATGGGCGTGTCCCTGACATGGGGCGTGCTGTTCACCACGGACACGCTGGAAGTCTGGCACGCGATGGTGCTGCTGACTCTGCATGGCATTGCCGGCGTGTTGTGGACGCCGGGTGCGCAGGTGCTGCTTCATCACGTCGTGCCAGCCGAAGACCTGCAGAGCGCCGTGCGATTGAATGCCACCTCGCGCCAGCTCGGTCTGCTCGGCGGGCCGGCGATTGGCGGTGCATTGTTGATGCTGCTCGGACCTTCGCACGGCATTCTGCTCAATGCGTTCTTCTATTTGCCGACCATCATCTGGTTGTGGAAGGCACCGTACTCGCGGGCGGCGGCGGGGCAGGGCGCGCCGCGACGAGCGTTGCTATCGGTGAGTGATGTGATGTCGACGCTTCGTCGCATCGGCTCGCACCGGACGTTGTTGTCGATGATCCTGCTCTCGGGCGGCGCGTCGTTCTTCATCGGCAATGCTTACCTGCCGCAGATGCCGGATTTCGCACGCTCGCTGGGTCACGTGGATGCGGATCTGTCCTACAGCGTGTTGTTGGGCGCGGATGCGATCGGTGCGTTGACGGCCGGTTTCATATTGGAAAGTCGCGGCTGGCTGCAACCGAATCCGCGCACGGCCATGATCCTGGCGATTCTGTGGTGTGTCGCGCTGGCTGGATTCGCGATGTCGTCGGTCTATTCGCTGTCGGTGCTGCTGCTGTTCATCGCCGGCTTCATGGACCTGTCGTTCAATTCCATGGCTCAGACGCTGGTGCAGTTGAATGCGCCGCCCGACATTCGCGGCCGCGTGCTGGGGGTGTTCTCGATGATGGCGCTGGGCCTGCGGACGTTCAGTGGAGTGACGGTGGGGTTGATGGGCGCCGCCATCGGCATTCACACTTCCCTGACCCTGAGCGCGCTGGCACTGATTGCACTCAGCGCGCTGTTGCTCGTGCGCAGCTCCAGGACCTGACCGGAGCTGCGCACGCGCGTCGCTACTTCTTTTTCGAGCTCTTCTTCGAGCTCTTTTTCTTGCTGGTCTTTTTCTTGGGAACCTTGGCTCCGGAGCGGCGCGCCTCGGACAAGCCGATCGCGATCGCCTGCTTGCGGCTCTTCACCTTCTTGCCCGAACGCCCGCTGCGCAGCGTGCCGCTCTTGCGTTCGTGCATGGCCTTCTTCACTTTCTTCGAGGCCTTCTTCCCGTATTTGCGTTGGGTCGCCATGACGGCTCCTCGTGTGTCGAACTGGATTAGTCCCGACCCACCAACGCCTCGCCACAGCGCGCTGTTCCGAAAAGCCTACCGATAGATCAGGAACGCCTCACGCTCCTCGGCCCATGACTTTTCATCGGGCTGTGTGAGCGCGTCCAGATCGGCGGGCGTCGAGCGCGCATCGTCGACCCATTCGCGCAGCTGCGGACCGCCGTTGATGATGTCGATGGCGAGCCGGTCTTTCTCATATTCATAGTGAAAGTCGCGCCACAACGGATAGTCGGGATGCAGGCGCCGCAGCGCCTTGAACGCCAATGTTTGCAGTCGCCACGGACGGAACGCGTCATGCTGGTAGCTGGGATCTTCGACGTGAATCTGCAGCCCTGAGCAAAGTTTCCCGACATGTTTATGAAACGTCGGCTCGAACCAGCAGGGGCGCAGCCGGCAACCTTGCAACCATTGCGGCGCGAGCGAGCGCATCTGCGCCAGCACCTGAGTGGCATCGATGTCGGGTGCGCCGAACAACTCCAGCGGGCGCGTCGTGCCGCGTCCTTCGGACAGTGTCGTTCCTTCCAGCATCACCGTGCCGGCATAAGCGCGAGCCATCCAGAGATTCGGCGCGTTCGGGCTGGGATTGACCCAGGTCCGTTCGCCGAGCGGCCAGCCGTAACCCGGTGCACTCTCGGGCTGCCAGCCTTGCATCTCGATGACTCGATACTCGACGTCCAGATCGAGCGTGCGTACGAACCAGTGCGCGAGCTCGCCGAGCGTGAGGCCGTGTCGCATCGGCAGCGGTCCCGCACCGACGAAACTTTCCCAGCCGGCTCGCAGCCGCAAGCCTTCGATCGGCCGGCCGGCTGGATTCGGGCGATCCAGCACCCACACGGCCTTGCCATGCTTTGCCGCCGCTTCGAGCACGTAGCGCAGGGTGGTGATGAAGGTGTAGATGCGACAGCCCAGATCCTGCAGATCGACCAGCAGCACATCGAACGGCTGCATCATCTCGTCCGTGGGTCGCCGCACTTCGCCGTACAGACTGAAGACGGGAATACCGTGGAGGGGATCGTTGAAGGTCGGCGACTCGACCATGTTGTCCTGCTTGTCGCCGCGCAGGCCGTGTTGCGGGCCGAAGGCTGCCGTGAGCTCGATGCCGGCCGCGGCCAGCGCATCCAGAGAATGTGTCAGATCCGTCGTGACGGAAGCGGGATGAGCGAGCAGCGCGACCCGCTTGCCCTGTAGCTCACGGCGCAGCGACGGCTCTTCGAGCAGTCGATCGATACCGAACTTCATGCAGGATCTCCGGCCAGCCGCAGGGCGAAGCCATCGCGATGATGAAAATCAGGTTTGCCCGGCGGATGCGCCAGCGCCCAATAGGAAATGACGCCCTGGTCGCTCTGCGACACGGCCGATACGGCGAGGCGCAGCTCGCGGTTCTTGATTTCGGCCGCCGTCAGCCCGGGAATGGCACCGAGATGGATGTCCACGTCGACGTCCAGTTCGCCGCTACGGCGCCGAACCAGCACGCGCGGCGCCGGCACCGGGTTCAATGACGTGACGTTCTGACGGTAGCGCTCGAATCGATACACCGCCCATTGGCTGGAGGGCGAGAAGTTGAATTCGAAGTAGGCGTCGCTGTCGGTGAAGCCGATGAACGCTTCCAGGCAGGTCTGCTGCCACAACAAGTCCTGGAACCTGCTGGCCGCCTGCGCCGGCAACTGCAGCCGATCGATGTCGCCGGTGATCCGGTAGTAGAGCACCAGCAGATCGGTCGTGAGTGAATTCACTTCGACCGTGATGCTGGCGACGATGTCGTCCGGCGTCGAGGGGTGGCATGAGAGGGGCGTGGCACGCATGCACTCATTCTAGTCCAGTCACGCCCCTCCCGGACGTCAGCGCCAGTTCGCGGTTGCCGCAACTCCTTCCCGGAACAGCGACCCGGCCAGCCACGGCAGGATCGCGGCGATGCTGGTCGCAGCCGCCGCCGGCGGGGAGCCCGGTCGCTCGATCTCGTTGTTCAGAACGAAGGCGCTTGTGAGATGTGCAATGTTCCGGGCATCCTCCGCGCCATGCAGTCACAAGAGCAGCCGGCCCTGGCCGCAGCTGTCGACGACAAGCCGCGCGTAGGATGGGGGTTCATCACGCTCCACGCGCTGGCATACACAGGTACGTGGCTGGCGTTACTCACGCCGGTGCTCGTGTCCATTGCCCTGAGGGTGCGGCATCTCGCGCCCGAGACCGCCGCGTCGAGTCTGTCGCTGGTGCTGGGTCTGGGCGCGTTCTTCGCGCTCGTCGGCAATCCTTTGTTCGGACGACTGAGCGACCGGACCACGTCGCGCTTCGGCATGCGCCGGCCCTGGCTGGTGGGCGGAGTGATCTGCGGCGCGCTGGCGTTGTTGATGATCGCGACGGCGGACAGCATCGCCATGGTGCTCCTCGGCTGGTGCCTGGCGCAGCTCGCGTTCAACGCGGTATTGGCGGCGATCATCGCCGTCTTGCCCGATCAGGTTCCCACGGAACAGCGTGGCACGGTTGCTGGTGTGATGGGGGTGTGTCTGCCGCTCGGCCAGGTGAGCGGCACGTATCTCGTGCAGTCGGTCGCCACATCCACGTTGCTCACGTTCATGGTGCCCGCATCGATTTGCGTCGCGCTCGTACTGCTGTTCGCGCTGACGTTACGCGATCGGCACCTTGCGCCGGGCGAGCTGGCGCCATTGGGCTGGCGGGATGCGATCGCGATCTATTGGGTCAATCCGCGGCACTACCCGGACTTCGGCTGGACCTGGCTCAGTCGTCTGCTGCTGGTGTTGGGCACGGCGTTCCTGAACACGTATCAACCGTTTTATCTGATCGACAAGCTCGGTCACGACGCGGTGCAGATTCCCAAGCTCATCTTCCAGGGCATTCTCGTGCAGACCGTCGCGATCATCGCCGTGAGCATTCTGGGCGGGCGGCTGTCGGACGCGATCGGTCGGCGCAAGGTCTTCGTCGTCATCGGCGGTGCAGTGTATGCCGTTGGATTGTGGGTGATCGCCGCCGCTCCGGACTATCCGACCTTTCTGCTCGGCATGACCATCACCGGCATCGGGCACGGCATTTATTTCGCGGTCGATCTGGCCCTGGTGACCGATGTATTGCCGAATCGCTGGCGCGACGCCGCCAAGGACCTGGGAATTTTCAACGTGGCTAATGCATTGCCCCAGGCCATCGCCCCGGCCGTTGCGCCGCTGATTCTCGCGCTCACTGGCGGCGATTACACCTGGCTGTTCGCGATTGCCGGCTCGATCGCTCTGCTGGCGTCGATCACCATCCTGCCGGTCAAGAGCGTGCGGTGACACCTGCTCCCAACGGCCGACAACCTTTCCGCTTCTTGGCTTCGGCGTAATCGCCTCGCGAAAGCGACGGCGCGTTACATCGCGACTGCGCGTTTCGCGCGTGAGGTTTGCGGATGCTCTGGTCCGAGCTGGGAATGCAGCGTGCCGAGCGCTTGCTCGATCAGCTGTTTGCCCTCGGGCTTGCCGGATGCAACTAGCGCTTCGCCGAGCCGGGCCCGGGCTTCGGCGAGCTCCCAGCTTTGTTCCCACATCACCTGCTCGCGCAGCTTGAGTGCTTCTTCGAGCACTGGCGCGGCCTCGGCGGCGCGCCCGTTCTGTAACAACAGCTCGCCCTGCGCGATCAGCGCCTGGCCCAACGCAAGCTGTGCGGCCGGCCCGCCGGCGCGGAGTTTGGTGATGACATCTGCGAGCTCGGCGCTCGCTTTCTCGAACGGCTGCTGGTTGGCGGTGAGTCTGGCTTTGGCGAGCCGTGCGCGTTGGGCAAAGAAGTGCTCGTCACCAAACTGCTTGCGGGCCAGTGCCCAGGCTTCATCCGCGATCTGTACCGCCTTTTGGTTTCGTCCGGCCGCGGCGTGCGCTTCCGCGAGAAACGTTTGGTTCTGCACATGCAGCGCGCTGCCTCGCGCCGTGAACTTTTCCGCCATGCGCGCAGCTTCGTCCAGAATGGCGATCGATCGATCAGATCGGCCGAGCGCAGTCTGCAACGAGCCATATTGACCCATCGACGCGGCCACTGCCGCCGAATCACCAGAGATCGCGCGCTGACCTTCGAACGCATGTTGCAACTCGCGCTCCGCATCGGCGATACGGCCGACGCGATAGTAGAGCGTGCCGACATTCGCCCGCATCACGAGCGCGGGCACATCCTCGCCCGAGCCCAATGCATCGTGAATGGCCAGCGCCTTGCGATACGCCTCCGTGGCCTCCTGCAGGCGGTTGGCATTCATCAACGCGATGCCGAGTGAGTTATAGAGGAGCGCCGTTTCGCTATGGTTCTCCCCGGAGAACGCGATGCGCTCGGCGATGGCCTGCTCGTTGGTCGCGATCGAGCCTGCCAGATCTCCTTGCGCCCGCAGCAGCCGGGCTTTGACGGTCACCCATTCCAGGTGTTGCTCGGCGTAACGCTTGCGATCGGTGTTCCAGAATTGCTCGGCGGGTCGAAGCAGCTCATCGGCGCGTTGCAGGTTGCCGCGCGCCAGCTCGGCGTGCGCGAGCTTCTGTCTCACGAGCGCCAGTGTTTCTGGATTCGCTTCCGGTCCGGCCTGCTTCAAATAGCCTTCGAGCAGCGGCACCTGCCCGGCCACGTCTTCAAGAGCGCCATACAGATCGGCGAGGGTCTCTACCACCTTGCCCGCGAGATAGGGATCGTCCCGATATTCCTGCAGCACGCGCTCGGCGCTGCGATCGAGCATCGATTTGGCGGTGGTCGGGCCGGCGCCCTCGGCTGTGACGGAGTTGCGGAACATGCGCGTCAGATACATCCGCACCGCCTCTTCGCGAGCCGCGGCTCGACGGGCGATGTCACGCTCAACGGCGGTGCGCGCAGCTTGCTCTCGCGCCTCGCGAGCTTGCCAAAGGGCGATACTTGCGCCTCCGAGAATGGCGATCAAAGCGGCGGCAGCTGCAGCCGTTCCAACGCGATTGCGACTCACGAACTTGCTGAAGCGATACCACGCGCCGTCGGGCCGCGCTTGAATGGGGCGGCCTTGCAGATGGTGTTCGATATCCAGCGCGAACGCGTCGGCGCTCGCGTAGCGCTGCGCCGGGTCTTTCTTCAGCGCACGATTCAAGATGGCGTCGATGTCACCACGCAGCCGACGACCGCGCTGGCGATCCTGAGTGGTCGTGCTCGCGAGAGACGCGTCGATCTCCGTGATGGCGCGCTCCAGTTGCCCACCGCCGGCATGTTTGGGCGAGTAGGGCAGTGTGCCCGTCAGCAATTGATAGCTCACGACGCCCAACGAATATACATCGGTCGCCGTGCCGATCGGCTCGCCTTTGATTTGCTCCGGCGCCGCGTACTCCGGCGTGAACGCACGCACGGCGAATTGCGTGTGTTCGCCGGGCTGATTTTCCAGCAGCTTGGCGACGCCGAAGTCCAGGAGGCGTACCGAGCCGTCGGCGGTCACGAGAATGTTGCTGGGCTTGAGATCACGATGCACCACCAGCCGCGCATGCGCATGAGCGACGGCGCGTGTCACTTGCAGGACCAGCTGCAGGATCTGCTCGATCGACGGCGAATGCTGAGCACAGTAACGATCGATCGTGACGCCTTCCACATATTCCATGGCCATGAACGGCCGTCCCAAAGCATCCACGCCCGCGTCGTATAGCCGCGCGATGTTGGGATGTTCGAGCGTGGCGAGGATGTCACGCTCGCGGGCCATGCGTTCGGCCAGTCCGCCGATCCAGGTGACGTGCGGCAGTTTGAGTGCAACGTTTCTTTTGAACGTGCCGTCGGCACGCTCGGCGAGCCACACGCTGCCCATGCCGCCGCGGCCCAGTTCCCGCACCAGTCGATAGGCGCCGACGTGATTTCCCGGCGATGGGGAGCTCAGCGGGGACGTGCTGATGCCGGTCAGGCTGGTGAACTGCGGCACGTCGCGCAGGAAATCATCGCTGTCCCGGGTCGCGTGTTTGGCCAGCAGTTCGCGCAGCGCAGGCTTGAGTCGTTCGTGGTCGCCGGACAGCGCATCGAGCCAGGGATCGCGTTCGGCGGGCGGCAGATCGAGCGCGGTATCGAGCAGCTCGAACATCTGTTTCCAGTCTTCGGGCCCGATGCTTTGCATGGTTACCGAGCCAGGGAAGTGGCCAGGAACAGTCGCGCCTTCTCCCAGTCGCGAGCCACCGAGCGCACGCTGCGATCGAGCGCGTCGGCGACTTCGTCCTCGGTCATGCCGGCGAAGTAACGCATCTCCACGACCTTCACCAGTCGCGGGTCGATCTTCTCCAGTTCCTGGAGCGCTTCGTGAATCTCCAGCACTTCCCGCTCGCGTGGGTCGGTGATGTGTGCGGCAGCTACGTCGATATCGACATGGATGGCATCGCCGCCGCGGCGGTCTGCCGAACGACGACGCACGAAATCCACGACGATGGAACGCATGACCTGGGCCGCGTAGCCCATGAAGTGGCCGCGATCATTTGCTTCGATCGAGCCCGCCTTGAACAGCCGCAGATAGGATTCGTGGACCAGCGCCGTCGTGTCGAGCAATGTGAACTGGCCACTGCGACGCAGCCGGGCGTGCGCCAGCTGTCGCAGGTCGTTGTAGAGCAGCTCGAATAACTGCTCGACGGCGCGGGCATCGCCCCGCCGGGATGCATCGAGCAGGAGAGTCACTTGCGACATGAAGGTACGTCATCCGCTGATGGCCGGAATTTAGCACATGGCCCGGGCCGCAACCGTGACGGGCGGCCGCTCCTGCACGTCCATGTGCCCGCTGCATTCGGGCGTCCTGCCCAGCACAGCTCCTGCGCGCCCGTGAGCCCCTGCATTCCGGCATCCTGACCGGCTTACGGTGCGCTGTTCAGCTTTTTGCCGCCGCTTCCGCCTTGGCTTCAAGCGTCGACCAGCGCTCGAATTTTTCCGCCATCTCGCGCTCCAGGTCTTCGGCCAGCTTGCGGTCCGCCTTGATCTGCTCGGGGCCTTGCTTGTGATAGTCGGCGGAGCTCATGCGCGCGGTCAGCTCTTGTTGGCGTTGTTCCAACGCTTCGATCTCCGCGGGCAACTGCGCCAGCTCGCGCGTTTCCTTGTAGCTGAGCTTCACCGGCGCAGGTGCGCGAGCTGCGGGTTTGTTTTCTTGCTTGGGTTTGGCCGGCGCGGCTGCCGCGGGGGCCGGACGCTGCGCGAGCCAGTCGCTATAGCCGCCGACATATTCCTGCCATCGGCCATTGCCTTGCGCCACCAGTGTCTGCGTGACCACGTTGTCGAGGAAGGTTCGATCGTGGCTCACGAGCAGAAGCGTGCCGGGATACGTCTGCAGTGTGTCTTCCAGCAGCTCGAGCGAATCGATGTCCAGATCGTTGGTGGGCTCGTCCATCACCAGCACGTTCGCGGGACGCGCGAACAAGCGGGCCAGCAGCAGTCGGTTGCGTTCGCCGCCGGACAACGCTTTCACCGGCGAATTGGCGCGCTGCGAGGAGAACAGGAAATCGCCGAGATAGGTCATGACGTGCTTGCGCTCGGTGCCGATCTCGACCCAGTCCGAACCCGGGCTGATGGTCTCGACCACGGATTTCTCCGGGTCGAGCTGCTCGCGCAACTGATCGAAGTAGGCCACGGCAATGTTGGTGCCAAGGCGCACGCTGCCGCTGTCCGGCTTGAGCCTGCCGAGAATGAGCTTGATCAGCGTGGACTTGCCGGCGCCGTTCGGCCCGATCAAACCGAGACGGTCGCCCCGCATGATGCGCATGGAAAGATCGCGCACGATCGGTCGCTCACCAAAGGACTTGGTCACGTCGGTCAACTCCGCGACCAGCTTGCCCGAGCGTTCGCCCGAATCGAGAGTGAGCTTGACGCTGCCCATTTGTTCGCGGCGCGCGGCACGCTGTTCGCGCAACGCTTCGAGTCTGCGCACGCGCCCTTCATTGCGAGTGCGACGGGCCTCGACGCCCTTGCGGATCCAGACTTCTTCCTGCGCCCAGAACTTGTCGAACTTGCGATTCATCACTTCTTCGGCCGCGAGCTGTTCGCTCTTGCGGGTCTCGTAAGCGGCGAAGTTGCCGGGATACGAGCGCAGCAGGCCGCGGTCGAGCTCGACGATGCGGGTGACGACGCGATCGAGAAAGGCGCGGTCGTGGGTGACGACGATGGACGCCGGGCCTTTGATCAACAGTTCTTCGAGCGCGGTGATGCCGTCGATGTCCAGATGGTTGGTCGGCTCGTCGAGCAGCAGCAGGTCGGCTTCCAGGGCGAGCGCCAGAGCGAGTGCGGCGCGTTTGCGCTCGCCGCCCGACGTCGTCTCGGGAGCGCGCTCGGCTGCGACGCCCAGGCGCTGTAAGAATTCACTGAGGCGGGCGTCGAGGCGCCAGCGTTCGCGCTCATCGTGGATTTGTTCGAGCTTGCCGCGCAAGACCAGGCTGTCGCGCACCGTGTCCGCCGGCGGCAGCAACGGCTCCTGCTCGACCAGCACCACATTCAAGCCGTCCAGGCGCGACACTTCACCGTCATCCAAAGGCGCAACGCCCGTGATGACTTTGAGGAGCGAGGATTTGCCGGTGCCGTTGCGGCCGATCAGCCCGACGCGCTCGCGCTCGTCGATGGCGAAATTCGCCTTATCCAGCAGGGGATGCAGGCCATAGGCGAGTTCGGCATTGCGCAGCGTGAGCAGGGGCATCGGCGGTCGGCTTGGACGTTGGGCCCCGAATGATAACGGTGCCGGCAATTGCGGGGCTGGAAATCGTCACCCCGGCTCTACAATAGGCCCATGCGCATCGCCAAACCCATATTGATGGTCACGACCCCAGTCGGCCTTGCCCTGGGACTGTACGAGGGCTGGCGATTGGCCGGCGGCCTGGTTTTCGTCATGGCGGCGCTGATGCTGGTGATCGCCGCGGCGTTTGGCACCGTGATCTGGACGATCCGAAAGGAACGCCGCGAAGAAGAGGAGCGGAAGAAGGCGGCCGCGAGTGAACCCGCGGCGCCGACTGGAAGCAAATCCTAGTTCGTTACTTCGCGCGCCGCTCGATCACCAGGCTCTGAATGGCGCGCCCGAAATAACCCCGCTCGTCGCCAAGCTTCGCGAACGCGAGGCCCGCGCCGTGCTCGCCCAGCCAGGTCTGCGCATCCAGCAGGATCCATTCGCCCACCGGCATGCGCGCCAGACTGACGGTCAGGTCGGCGTTGATGAAGGTCCACTCGTTGAAGTCGAGCACCGACGAGACTCCATTACAGAAATCGCCAGTCATGGCGGCGCGCATCAGCGGTGTGATCGGCTCACCCTCGATGATCGGTCGTTGCGCGCGAAACCACAGCGCGCCGGGCCCCATTTCACCGAACGTGCCTCGCACCGAGCGTAGCGTCACGCCCGCGGCGAACTGCTCATGAGAGCTGAAGCGGATCTTGGCCTCCCGGCCCTGGTCGGGGCCGGGCAGAGTCACTTGCTCATCGATGATGTGCTCGGGCAGCTCCACTTCCGCGCGTCGAATCTTCAGCACTGTAGCGCGCACGCACGTCACGCCCTCGGCTGACAAAGTCACATTGCAGACCTGGATCTTGCGGCCTTCGCGCTGCACGTCGATTTTGATTTCCAGCGGCGCGACCGGGATGGGGCGCAGCAGATCGAACGTCATGCGCGCCACTTGCATGGGCTCGCGCATGGGCATGCGCTCGACGGCCCAGGCAATCAGGGCGGCCGGCGCGCCGCCGTGCTGCATGCTGGGATCCCAGGGACCGGCGGAGCAGGGCTGTGCGTGGGCGATTGAACCTTCGACTCGGTAGACGTAACTCATAACGGCATCTGTCGGAGCGCGGCGGCGGTGGCCGCATCGGCGGGAAAAAAGGATTCCAGTGCCAATTCTGACAGAGTTACATCGATGGGAGTGCCAAAGACGGTCGTGGTGCTGATGAAGCTGAGTACGCCGATCGGTGTTGCCAGTCGCAGCGGCACGACGAAGGCATTGGTGGTTTCGCTGCGATGGTGATGGGCGGGATGCGCCGGCGCGGGATAAGCCATGAGCTCTTCGAGCAATGCGGTCAGGACCGGATCGGCGGAGACTTCGATCTGCCGGCGCAGGCGCGCGAAGATGTGGGCGCGCCACTGGTCCAGATTCACGATCCGCGGTGCCAGTCCCTCCGGATGCAGGCTGGCTCGCAGCACATTCATTGGCGGCGCGAGCAGCTCCGCTTTGATGTCGGTGAGCATCGGCGCCACGGCGCGATTGGCGGCGAGCAAGGTCCAATGTCGATCGACCGCGATCGCCGGATAGGGCTCGTGACCTTTGAGCACCATTTCCATCGCATCCCGCGCAGCCTGCAGCGAGGGATCGTCCAGCTTGTGCTCGGTAAACATGGGTGCGAATCCCGCCGAAATGAGCAAGGTATTGCGTTCCCGCAGCGGCACCTCGAGCAACTCGGCGAGCTTCAACAGCATCTCGCGGCTGGGGCGCGAGCGGCCGGTCTCCAGAAAGCTCAGATGTTTGGAGGAAATCTCGGCTTCCACGGCGCAGTCGAGCTGGCTCAGGCGGCGCCGCTGGCGCCATTCGCGCAGCAGGTCGCCGACCGGACGGAGGGCAGTTGCGTTCATGGGGCGAGACGATAGCGCAGCCGCCGGTGGCTGCTCCATTACCTGGCGGGTAATCGACGGCCTGCCATTGCCGGCGCCATCCTCTGCCCCGTCACACGTCAACCAAGCCACGGAGTAACCGACATGAGCTACATCCAAACAGCCACTTTTCTGCGTCGTGTCCTGGTGCTGGACGCCATCAGCTGCGCCGGCATGGGATTGCTGTTGATGACATTCAGCGACTGGGCAGCCGGCCTCACGAACCTGCCGGCCGGGCTGCTTCAGCAGGCGAGCATGGTGCTGCTGCCGTTCGCTTTGGTGCTGGCGTTTCTGAGCACGCGGGCGCGGCTGCCGCGAGCCGCGGTGTGGGCGGTGATAATCGCCAATGCCATCTGGGCGATCGACAGTATCGTGCTGTTGTTCTCCGGCTGGGTGCAGCCGAGCCTGCTGGGCTACCTGTTCGTCGCCGGCCAGGCTGCGTTCGTTGCGGTCATGGCGGAGCTGGAATATATCGGCCTGCGCAAGTCGGCGGCCGTCGCGCCACTGCATGCGTGAACCGGCGCTGAACATGTCGCCTGTCGCCGACCGCTCGCCGCGAAAAAAGCATCGGATGATGCGAAGGCGAGCGGTCGGCGAGATGAACCCGACGTGCATCCGACTGACGCTCGGCTGCGATATGTCCGGATACGCTGTTTTCGATTCCGGGTTGAAGCGGCGGCTCGACAATTTCGGTACAGTCTGCTCCCCAACGTCGCAGCATGGGCGTCCGCATGAATCGAAAAAGAAGTTTCACTGCCGCCGTGGCCGCGGTCGTGTTCGGTGTGGCTGTGTCGTCGCCAGCGGCACAGGCGGCGCAGCCCGGCTTCTACATCGGCGGCTTCTATGGCCAGAGCGACAAGGACAGCAATATCCAGGATTACAGCGTGTTTGCGGCCACGCAGATATTCCCCAGCCGGGTGATCCAGCTGACGGTGGAGTCGATCATGGAGAGGCTGGATACCAAGGACACCTCTTTCGGGTTCCTGGCCGGCTATCGCTTCAATCCGCACCTGGCGGTCGAGGGCGGCTATGTCGATCTGGGCAGCGTTTCGTATCGAGCGCAGGCGCGCGGCAATATCACCGGCGTGCCCACCGAGGCCACGCTCAATTTGGATAGCGACACGTCGGGCCTGACCGTGGCGGCCGTGGGCGTGTGGCCGCTGAGCTATCGCTGGGAAGTGTACGGGCGCGCGGGCGCGCTGTTCGCCAGCAGCGATTTCAGCATCTATTACATCGACGTGGAGCAGATCCCGAAGCGCGAGCGCTTTGCAAACAACGATGTGGATTTCTTCGCCGGCGTCGGCACCAGCTTCAATTTTCTCGAGATCTACGATCTGCGCCTGGAGTATCAGCGCTTCATCGGGGCCGGCGACAAGAATACCGACGAAGCCGACGCCAACATGTTTTCGATCGGCATCTCGGTGGTGTTCTAACTCCGCGCTCGCTTGTCGGCGAGCACGATCTCGACGGGGCGGTGCACGCCGACTTCGGCGCACAGTTGCTCGGGATGACGTAAGCGCCAGATCGCCAGATCCGCGCGCGCTCCCACGTGGAGCGTGCCGCGATCCTGGGCGAGTCCCAAGGCCCTTGCGGCGTTGATGGTGACTCCTCGCAGCGTTTCGGCGGCCGTCAAACGAAACAACACGCACGCCATGTTCATGGCCGTCAGCAATGACGCGATCGGTGAAGTGCCGGGATTGCAGTCGGTCGAGACCGCCATCGGAATTTTCAGCTCGCGCAGTCGCTCGATCGGGGGCAGCCGGGTCTCGCGCAAATAATAGAACGCACCGGGCAGCAGTCCCGCGACGACGCCACGCTCGGCCATGCGTTGCAAAGATCGTTCGGACACATGTTCGAGATGATCGGCCGAGAGTGCGCCACAGTCGGCGGCGAGCTCGCCGCCACTGCCATCGCTCAGTTGGTCCGCATGCAACCGCATCGGCAGGCCCAGCTCGCGGGCCCGATCAAAGATGCGACGCGTCTGTTCCTGAGTGAATGCGATGCGCTCGCAGAAAACATCGACGGCATCGGCGAGCTGCGCCGCTGCGACGGCGGGCAGCATGTCGTCGCACACGTGCCGCACATAATCCTCCTGCCGCCCCGCAAACTCGGGCGGCAGTGCGTGCGCGCCAAGAAACGTTTTGATCACTGTGAGGCCGGTGACCTCGCCAATGCGTTGCGCGACTCGCAGCATCTTCATTTCGTTCCCGAGATCGAGACCGTAACCGGATTTGATTTCCAGGGTCGTGACGCCTTCAGCCGCGAGCGCCATGGCACGTGGCAAGGATTGATCGAGCAACTGATCTTCGCTCGCAGCACGCGTGGCACGCATGGTCGCGACGATTCCGCCACCCGCGCGTGAGATTTCTTCATACGTTGCACCTCGCAGCCGGGCAGCGAACTCGTTGCTGCGGTCACCGCCGTAGACCAGGTGTGTGTGGCATTCGACCAGTCCAGGCGTGATCCACAGCCCTTCGGCCAGGGTCACGCTGCTGGCCGACCATTGCATGCTGTCGAGTTGCTGACGGCGGCCGACCCAGGCGATTCGTCCATCCTTGATGGCCAGCACGGCGTCGCGCAGTTCGCCCAAGCCGACGGGCTCGTGTCGGTCATTGTATGCAGGGGCGCAGGTGGCCAGGTTGGCACCCAGCCACACCCGGTCCCAGGCGTGAGTCGCGGTCGCAGCTTTCATTGCCTCCGAAGTCTTATACTCGAGCGCATGTCCATGCAATCCCGCTATCGCTTCACCTGCGCGTGGCTGCCCGACGGCTGGCATCGCAATGTGGTGATTTCGGTCGATCCCGGCGGCGACATCGTCGATGTCTCCAGGGACGATACCGTTACGGCCGCCAGGACGATCAACGGTGCGGCGATCCCCGGCATGCCAAATATCCATAGTCACGCGTTTCAGCGCGCCATGGCCGGTCTGGCCGAGCAGCGCGGCGGCAAGGACGATAATTTCTGGGCCTGGCGCGAAACCATGTACGACGTGGCCAGCCGACTCACGCCGGAGTGTCTCAACGGCGTGGCCGCTCATTTGTATGCAGACATGGTCAAGGCCGGCTACACCTCGGTGTGCGAGTTCCATTATTTGCATGGCCACGGCGACTCGTCCGGGGCGCATACGCATGAACAGCGGCTCGCCATGAGCCAGGCGTTGATGGATGCGGCGAGCACGGCGGGCATCGGCTTGACGTTGCTGCCGACGTTGTATCAAACGTCCGACTTTGGCGGTGCGCCGCCGACCGAGCATCAGCGGCAGTTCTCGATGCAGACGCGCGAGTATCTGGATCTGCTCGACGCACTCCGGCAATCGTCGCAACGCTCGCCCCAGCTCGAAGTGGGCATGGCGTTGCACAGCCTGCGCGCCGTGCCGCCCGAGTCTTTGCGGATGGTGCTGGACTCGCAGCGCAATGGGCAGGTCATTCATATTCATATCGCCGAGCAGGAGCGCGAGGTGCAGGCTTGTCTCGAACGCACCGGCAAGCGGCCGATCGAATGGCTGCTCGATAACGCGCCTGTGGATCGACGCTGGTGCCTGATTCATGCCACGCACGCGACAGCCGCGGAGCTGCAAAGCGTCGCGGCGGCTGGCGCGGTGGTCGGATTGTGCCCTACGACCGAAGCGAACCTCGGCGACGGAATTTTCCCGATGGAAACATTGCTGGAGGCGGGCGGTGCGTTCGCCATCGGCTCGGACAGTCATGTCTCGCTGTCGCCCATCGAAGAGCTGCGCTGGCTCGAATACCAGGCGCGCCTGGCACGCCGCCAGCGTGGTGTGCTGACCGACGGCCAGTCGTCCGGTGGCGCATTGCTTTGGCAGAAGGCATGCACGGCTGGGGCGCGCGTCTCGGGTCGGCCCATCGGCGAGCTGGCGGTGGGCAAGCGCGCGGACATCGTCGTGCTGGATACCAGCTCGCCCTTGTTTGCGGCACGCAGCGACAGCTCGATCATCGATACGTTTGTTTTCTCCGGCACCAGTGAATCGGTGCGTGATGTCATGGTGGGCGGGCGCTGGCTGGTTCAGGAGCGCCGCCACTTCGCCGAAACCGCGGTGGCCGCCGGTTACAGGCGCGCCCTGCAAAAGATGTTCAAGAGGGATCGACCATGAGTGCATCGAGCCTTCCGCCCCTGGATCGTCGCCAGGGCGCCCGCCAGGTCCGTGCGCCGCGCGGCTCGCAGTTGTCGGCGCAGAGCTGGCTCACCGAAGCGCCGCTGCGCATGCTGATGAACAACCTGGATCCCGAGGTGGCCGAGAATCCCGATGAGCTGGTCGTGTACGGCGGCATCGGGCGGGCCGCCCGCAACTGGGAATGTTTCGATCGAATCGTCGCGACGCTGCGAGCGCTGCAGGCGGATGAAACCTTGCTGATCCAGTCGGGCAAGCCGGTCGGGGTGTT
Source organism: uncultured Steroidobacter sp. (assembly GCF_937958065.1). Taxonomy (GTDB): domain Bacteria; phylum Pseudomonadota; class Gammaproteobacteria; order Steroidobacterales; family Steroidobacteraceae; genus Steroidobacter. Next base: position 57,745 of record NZ_CALFXI010000033.1, on the reverse strand, counting down.
TCGCACGCATGCGGATGCGCCGCGCGTGCTGATCGCAAATTCCAACCTGGTGCCCAAGTGGTCCACCTGGGAGCACTTCAACGAGCTGGATCGCCGCGGGCTGATGATGTTCGGGCAGATGACCGCCGGCTCGTGGATCTACATCGGCAGCCAGGGCATCGTGCAGGGCACGCATGAAACGTTCGTCGAAATGGGTCGCCGTCATTTCGGCGGACAGCTGCAGGGCAAGTGGATTCTGACGGCCGGCCTCGGCGGCATGGGCGGTGCGCAGCCACTGGCGGCGACCATGGCGGGCGCCAGCATCCTTTGCATCGAGTGCCAGCAGAGCCGCATCCAGAAACGACTCGATACGCGTTATGTGGATGTGCAGGCGCCATCGCTCGACGCGGGGTTGCAGATGATTGCCAATGCGACGGCCAGCGGCCGCGCAATCTCGGTGGCGGTGCTTGGTAACGCGGCAGAGATTCTGCCTGAGCTCGTCGCGCGTGGTGTGCATCCGGATGCGGTGACAGATCAAACCTCCGCTCACGATCTCGTGAACGGTTATTTGCCGATCGGCTGGAGTGTCGAGCAGTGGCTCGATCTGCGTACCCGCGATCCGGCAGGGGTTGTGAAGGAAGCGCAGCGCTCGGCCGCGATTCATGTCGAAGCCATGCTGGCGTATCACAGCATCGGCATTCCGGTGTTCGATTACGGTAATAACATTCGCCAGGTCGCGTTCGATGAAGGCGTGAAGCGTGCCTTCGATTTTCCGGGATTCGTGCCGGCGTATATCCGGCCGCTGTTTTGCCGGGGCATCGGGCCGTTCCGGTGGGTGGCGCTGTCGGGCGATCCCGAGGATATCTATCGCACCGACGCGAAGGTCAAGGAGCTCATCCCGGACGATCCGCATCTGCATCGCTGGCTCGACATGGCACGCGAGCGCATCAGCTTCCAAGGCTTGCCGGCGCGCATCTGCTGGGTGGGGCTCGGGCAGCGGCATCGGCTCGGCCTGGCGTTCAACGAGATGGTCGCATCGGGCGAGCTGCGCGGGCCCATTGTCATCGGTCGCGATCATCTCGACTCGGGCTCGGTCGCGAGCCCGAACCGCGAGACCGAGGCGATGCGGGACGGTTCGGATGCGGTGTCCGATTGGCCGCTGCTGAATGCGCTGCTCAATACGGCGAGCGGTGCGACGTGGGTGTCGCTGCATCATGGCGGGGGCGTGGGCATGGGCTACTCGCAACACGCCGGTGTGGTGATCGTTTGCGACGGCACGGCGGCGGCGGCGAAGCGAATCGCGCGAGTGTTATGGAACGATCCGGGCAGCGGAGTGATGCGCCACGCTGATGCCGGCTATCCCGAAGCCATCGAGTGCGCCCGGCAGAACCAGCTGCACCTGCCGATGCTGGAGCGGTCATGAACGTCTATGACTTTCATCAGGGCACGCAGCCGCTGCTGATCAGCATTCCGCATGCGGGAACGTTCGTGCCGGAGCCGATCGCGCAGCGGTTCACCCTGGCCGGCAGCCATCTTGCCGACACCGACTGGCACGTGGACAAGCTGTATGAGTTCGCGCGCGAGCTCGGCGCTTCGATCCTGAAGGCGAACTACTCGCGCTACGTGGTCGACCTGAACCGTTCGCCGGATTCAGCCTCGCTGTATGTTGGCAATCCCACCTCGCCGGTGTGTCCGACGCTCACGTTCAATGACGAGCCGATCTACGCGCCGGGCCGTGAGGTCACTGCGACCGAGATCGAGGCCCGTATCGAGCAGTACTGGCAGCCCTATCACCAACGTCTGGTCGCCGAATTGAAAGCCATCCGTCAGCGTCATGGTCATGCATTGCTGTGGGACGCGCATTCGATCGCGAGCGAAGTGCCGTCGTTGTTCATAGGCGTGTTGCCGGAATTCAACTTCGGCACGCGCGACGACGCGAGCTGTCCGCGCGCCATTGCCGATCAATTCCTCGATCTGGTCACGGCCGATGGCAAGTTCGGCGCGGTGCTGAACGGCCGCTTCAAAGGCGGCTATATCACCATGAAGTATGGTCAGCCGCAGGACGGCGTGTATGCCGTGCAGCTGGAGCTGTCACGTCGCGTGTACATGGATGAAGCCGCGGGCACCGGTTGGAATCCAGAGCGGGCGAAGTCCGCGCAAGCGTTGATATCGCAGCTGCTGACGCGTTATCTCAAATCGCAAGACTGATCAGACTTCGATTCGAGCGCCATAACCGGCCTGCTCAGGCGCTGACGACTTTGAGCAGGTCGGCGTCGAGATCGTTGCAGCCGAGCGGGCGGCCGTTGAGGAAATCGCGGCACTTGCTGGCCGGCACGGGTTCGGCGAACAGGTAACCCTGCGCATAGCGGCAGCCGAGCTTGCGCAGCGTTTCCAGCTGCGACCAGCCTTCCACGCCCTCGGCGATCACCCTGATCTTCAGGTGCTGGGCCATGGCGATGATGGCGCCGACGATGGCATGGTCGTTGGAATCGGTGACCAGGTCGCGGATGAAGCTGCGATCGATCTTCAGGGAGTCGACTCGCCAGCGCTTCAGATAGCTCAAGGACGAATAGCCGGTGCCGAAGTCGTCGATGGCGATGCGCACGCCGAGCGCGCGCAGGTCGTTGATGGCGTCCACGCCAGCCTCGCTTGCATTGGAGCCGTGGCGCGGTTCGACCTGATCGAACATCGCACCCTCGGTCAGCTCGATCTGCAACATCGAAGGGCTCAGCGCATTTGCCTGGGTCAGCTCGGCGATGCGCTGGCGCAGATCGCACCGGGCCAGCTGGCCGGGCGAGACATTGATGGCAACCGGCACCAGCACCGAATGGCCGGCCTTGCGCCACTGGACCATGTCGTCGATGACCCGCTTGATCACGAAATCGCCGAGCGCCGCGATCAGGCCGGTCTCCTCGGCCACCGGGATGAAGCGCAACGGCGCGACATAACCCTCGGTCGGATGTTTCCAGCGCACCAGCGCTTCCAGGGTCACGACCCGCCGGGTCTCCAGGTCGAGCAGCGGCTGGTAATGCACGTCGAGCTGGCCTTGGGATTCCAGCGCGGCACGCAGGCTGGTCTCGATGGCGACGCGTTCCTTGAGCTGCCGGTCCATGAGCGGACTGAATACCTGAAAGTTGTTCCGGCCGCGGTCCTTGGCCTGATACATCGCCGTGTCCGAGTGGCGCAGCAGCGCGCCGACATCTTCGCCATCGCGCGGAAACATGCTCACACCCACGCTTGCAGTCGTCACGAGCGGCTTGCCGTCGATCTCCAACGGTGCTGCCAGCGCACTGGTGATGCGTGCTGCCGTCTCTTGCACCTGATTGCCGCTCCTCACGATGTTGAGCACGACCACGAATTCATCGCCGCCCATGCGCACCACGATGTCTTCGCTGCGCACGGCGTCTCTGATCCGTTGCGATACCGCCTGCAGCAGCTTGTCGCCGGTTTCGTGACCGTGCGTGTCGTTGACGTGTTTGAAACGATCCAGGTCGATGAACAACACCGCCAGCGCCGCCTTCCTGCGACGGGCTTCTTCGATGGCTGCCGGCAGATGCGCCGAAAGGAACAGGCGATTGGGCAGCCCGGTCAGCTGGTCATGGTGCGCGAGCCGATCCAGGCGCTGCTGTTTCTCCAGCAACTGAGCTTCGATCTTGCGGCGGACCAGGCCGCCGTGCTCCACCTGCTCGATGAACTCGCGATGACGCGACTCGGCCTCGACGATTCGCGCGTCCAGCTTGCGCATGCGGACTTGAAGCGTGATGGCCCAGGCTGTGACCGCGCACAGCGCGGCGATGGCACAAACGGCAAGGTAGGACATGGAAACGCAACGTCACTTCGACGACCGCAGTGTCGCCAAACGACATCAGACGGCGCCGGATGTGGCGCACAGTTTTGGGCGGAGCACTCGACCCGGGACCAAAAGTTCGACGTGGAGCCGGTTGTGACTTAACAGTAGGCCGCTCCTGCGCACCTGCCCGGCATTCCGGCTAGGCGGCCGGTGCGGTGCGCAATTGCAGATCGCTGGCGGCCTGGCTGAAGGAGCGAATGAACATGGTGAAGGCATACACCGCGCCGGAGACAGTCTGGGTCTGATCGTCGGCGGCTTCGTGAGTCTCGAGTTGCTGCAGGAAGCTGCGCCACAAGCCACTGCCTTCGCCCGGCTGGCCATGACTCAGATACGACGAGGCATTACGAACATTCTCGTCGGTGCTGGCCAGGACCTGGTCCAGCTGCACGCGCGCACCCAGGCGAGAGCCTTCCAATACATACAAAATCCCGAACACCTCGGACGGCGTCGGCGCGGTACGACGCAGCGCGAGCGGTTGCACCTCGGACTGCAGACTTTGCAGGTCGGCGAGAATGGCCGCGCGCCGCGATCGTTCGGGCCAGTCCGCCATCAGCTGTTCGACGCCGGCATTTTCCAGCAACTGCTCGATCGCGATCAGGGTCGCGGCATTCGCCTGCAGGAAACGACGGTAGTGAGTGACGTTGGCGAGATCGAACCCGGCGGCGATCCGGTCCAGGTCGCGATGCAAATGATCGGTCGCGCCGCGCAGCGAGTTGCGGCGATTCAATTTGATGCTGGACCCGGCGTGCGGGGCTGGCGTGGGTTCAATTTGCATGTCGAGCGGTATCCTGACCGTCGAGCACGCTGCGGATGCGCGCTGCCAGGTCCTCGAAGGCGAAGGGTTTGGTGATCAGCTGTACGCCCGGGTCGAGCCTTCCGTGATGTACGATGACATCGCGCGCGTAGCCGGTTGCGAACAGCACTTTCAAGCGTGGATGGAGCAGCACCGCCTGCTGCGCCAGTTGCTGGCCATTGATGCCTCCCGGCAGCACCACGTCGCTGAACAACAGATCGATGTCGCCGGGAGGAGTCTGGCGCAGCAGATTCAGTGCGTTGACACCATCGCGCGCTTCGAGCACATCGTAGCCAAGCTCGCGCACCGTCTCGACGGTAAAAGCGCGTACGTCGGGATCGTCTTCCACGACCAGAATGGTCTCGCGCTCGGCGGCCAGCGAAGACTCGCATTGGTAGTCGTCTTCGGGCACCTGCGCGTCGGGTCGAGCGGCCGGCAAATAGATACGAATCGAGGTGCCGGCGCCGTCCGCTGAAGTGATACGCACTTGTCCGCCGGACTGGCGAACGAATCCATACACCTGCGACAGGCCGAGGCCGGTGCCCTGGCCGACGCTCTTGGTCGTGAAGAAAGGTTCGAACGCTCGCGCCAGCACTTCGGGCGCCATGCCGATGCCGGTGTCACGAACGTTGATTACGACGTATTCGCCGCGCGGCAGATTTTCCACGGCCGCGTGAGGTGCGTCGCGCAGATCCAGATTGAATGTTTCAATGCTGAGCTTGCCGCCGTGAGGCATCGCGTCGCGCGCGTTCACCGCCAGGTTCAGCAGCGCGATCTCGAGTTGGTTGCTGTCGATCTCCACGTGCCGCAAGTCGGGGGACAGCATGTTCTCGACCAGGACCAGCTCGCCAAGCGTCCGTTGGATCATCTCCGACATGCCGGCCACCAGCCGGTTCACTGCCACGGGGCGCGGATTCAATGGCTGCTTGCGTGAGAATGCGAGCAGATGCTGCGTCAGATTGGTCGCACGCTGGGCGCCGGCCATTGCGTGATCGGCGGCGCGTCGCAAGCGCTCCAGGCCGGGCGGCAGCTTGCGTTGCAAGGTTTCTATGTTGCCGACCACGATCTGCAGCAGATTGTTGAAATCGTGCGCCAGTCCACCGGTGAGCTGGCCGACCGCTTCCATTTTCTGCGCCTGGCGCAACGCTTCCTGGGCTTCTTCGAGCTGAGCCTGCGCCGCTTTGTCTTCGGTGATGTCGCGGCCCACGGCATAGATGCAGCCGTGGCCGAGCGCCGTCGACCACGAGATCCAGCGGGCTTCGCCGTCCCGGCAAAGAAATCTGCAGACGAACGGGCGCTGATTCTCCTGAGCTGCCTGCGCCATTGCCTGCCGGACCAGGGACGCGTCATCGGGATGAGCGAACTTGGCCAGATGCTCGCCGACCACTTCGCTCGTGCCATGGCCGAGAGAGGCCTGCCACGCGGGATTCACCTCGATGAGCGCGCCGACCGGCGTCATCACCGCCATCAGGTCTTTCGACAGCTGCCACAAATGGTCGCGCTCGGCGGTCTTGTGAGCGACTCGCAACGTGAGCGTCTGGTTCAGATCCTGCAGCTCCGCTTCGGCCTGCTTGCGCTCGGTGATGTCGTTGATGATGCCGATCAGACGAGTGCAGGTGCCGCCGTCATGGAAGGCGCGGCCCGACAGCGACACCCAGCGCTCCTGGGCATCGCCCGGGCGCACGATGCGAAACTCGGTGGCGATGTTGCTCGCCGCCGAGCCGCGCAGCGTCGCATCGAAAACGGCTTGGATGCGCTGCCGGTCGCCGCTGTGGCAGCACTTGAGAAATGAATCCTGGCTGGCGACCACGTTCGGTGCCAGGCCGAACAGCTCGCGGGAGCGCGCGTCCAGATCGAACGTTCCGGTGGCCGGATCGTATTCCCAACGGCCCAGGCCGGCGGTCTGGATCGCCAGTTGTGCGCTGGTCTCGCTGATGCGCAGTGCCTGCTCGGCGCGCACCCGATCCTGACGCTCGCGGGCTTCGGCGACGGCACGATCGACCGCCGCCGGCAAGCGGCTCAAGCCGCGCTTCATCACATAGTCGGTCGCGCCCCGGCGCAATGCATTGATCGCAAATTCCTCGCCGACCACGCCGGAGACAAAGATGAACGGCATGTCGGGATGACGTTCGCGGACGATGTCGAGCGCCGCGAGTCCGTCGAAATCGGGTAACGAATAATCGGCCAGCACCACGTCGTAGCTGCCGGTTTCGATCTCGCGCATGAAGTCTTCGCGCGTGGACACACGACGTACGTTGCTCTGTGTCTCCGACTTGGAAAGATGAGTAATCGCCAGCTCGGCGTCGATCTCGCTGTCCTCCAGCAGGAGAATGCGAGTCTGCGAGTGGCGGGAGGCGAGCTCGGCGGACATGGTTATTGCTTCTTCTCGACGCTGCCGCCCGAGGCGATGCGCGGCGGGGTTTCGTTGAGCACGCCCCAGAACATGCCCAGGTCCTGGATGGCTTCGAAGAATGCGTTGAAGTCCACGGGCTTGACGACAAAGGCATTCACGCCCAGCTCGTAGCTGCGGATCAGATCGCTTTCCTCGCGCGAGGACGTGAGCATGACCACCGGTATCGAGCGGGTCGCGGCATCGGACTTGATGGTGGCGAGCACCTCCAGGCCATCGACCTTGGGCAGTTTCAGATCCAGCAGCACCACTGCCGGATCGCCGCCGAGGCGGTCCTGGTGCTGGCCGCGGCAATACAGATAGTCGAGCGCTTCAGCGCCATCCCGTGCCACGACGATGTCGTTGGCCAGCTGGCACTTGGCCAGCGCGGCCAGGGTCAGCTCGATATCTTTCAGGTTGTCTTCGACCAGCAATATGGGTCGCAGATCAGCCATCGACGCTTGCTCCTTTCAGAGGTATGCCAAAGCGGAATTCCGCGCCTTCATCGAGTGCGCCGCGCGCCTCGATCCAGCCGCCATGTCGCTCGATGATCCGCTGGGTCAGGGCCAGGCCGATGCCGGTTCCCGCGAAATCCTCCATGCGGTGCAGTCGCTGAAACACGCCAAACAGCTTGTGCGCGTACGCCATGTCGAAGCCGACACCGTTGTCCCGCACTGTGTAAACGCACTCCGACGGATGTTGTTCACCGCTGATCTCGATGATCGCGGGCGAGCGGTCGCGGCTGTACTTCAGTGCGTTGTCCACCAGGTTGTAGAGCGCCTGGCGCAGCAGCGCCGCGTCGCCATTGGCGGGAGGCAACCGCTGGATGCGCCATTCGATCTGGCGGCCGCGGGTGTCGGGCGCGACCGAGCGCACGATCTCCTGCACGACTTTCTGCATATCGACCGGCGACATCGACAGCGCCGTGCGGCCGAGCTGCGAAAAGCTCAGCAGATCATCGACCAGCTGGCCGGCCGACACCGCCGCTTCATTGATGCTGTCCAGATAGTGCAGCGACTGTGGGCTCAACGATCGCTCCCGCTCGCGCAGCAGCTGCGTGTAGCCGACGATGTGCCGGAACGGGGCGCGCAAGTCGTGGCTCACCGAGTAGGAGAACGATTCAAGTTCCCGGTTCGAGCGTTGCAACTGGCTGGTGAGCTCGGCGCGCTCCTCGGCGCGACGAAGCACGAAATTGATGATGGCGCTCCGGAAATCGACCGCGCCATCGATCTCGGCTTGCGACCAGGGCAGCGCACGACCTTTGACCAGCTCTTTCCAGCTGGCAAACGAGTGGCGCGGCGTCAGGCGTTCGTTGTCGACCTGCTTGGCGGCGCGCGGATCGCCCGCCCACAGCACGGTTCGTTCCACTTCGGGACGAAACCAGAGGATGTAACTGGAGTGCAGCTGGGAGATCGAAATCGCCAGCACACCGCTCGCCACATCGACGATGTCGGAGAACTCGGGCCACTGCAGCGACAGACTGTCGGTGACGAAACAGTCGGTGCCCTGCTGGTGAAGTTTCTCCGCGAGGGCACGCAGCCGTTCAGGTGCTGGCGCGGTACCCGCGGTAAACACTGCATCGTCGTGTAGAACCGCCGCGCCGCTCGCGCCAACGACGTTCAGCCAGGTGCTCGCGTGTGCGCCGAGTCCGCTCTGAAAAGAATCGCTCGACGCGATCTTGGTCAGCAGCTCGCTTTCCACCTGCTTCAGAGCCATGCGTTTGGCCGCGTACGCGCCGCGCTCACGGGCGCCGATGTGTTGGGAAAGAACTTTACCCAGCAGATCGCACGCGGTGCGTGCCTGAGCATTCACCCGGCGCGGTGTGGCGTTGTGAGCGGACACCAGTCCCCACAGGCGCCCGTCGACCAGCACCGAAATGGACATGGATGCGAGCGTGCCCATGTTGCGCATGTATTGAAGATGCACGGGCGAGACGCTGCGAAGCGCGGCGAAGCTCAGATCGAGCGGCTTGCCGCCCGGATCCAGCGGCGGCTCGATCGGCACCGGCGTGTAATTCGCGTCCGGAATCACGCGCAGCCTGTTCAGGCGGTACAACTCGCGCGCCTGAGTTGGAATGTCCGATGCGGGGAAGCGCAAACCGGCGTAGGAGGGCAGCACGCCATCGCCATCCTCGGCCAGCACTTCGCCGTTCCATTGTTCGTCGAATCGATAGATCAGGATGCGGTTGAAGCCGCTGATCTGTCTGAACTCGCGCGCGGCGGCCGCGCACAGGTCGGCGACATCCTCGTACGCGGGCAGATCTTCCATGAAGCGGCCGACGCGCGGGTAATACGCCTCGAGCGTCTCGCCTTCGCTGGCGGGCGGCTGTTCGAATTCGAGAATGATGCCCTGGGCGGTCTGATGGCCGAGCACCTGCAGGCGCTCGCCATTGACCTCCAGGGTTCTCAAGTAGTTGCTGTCCGGGTTCGCCAGCCAGGCATTGATCTGACGCTCGGCGGTTTCACCAACGAGCTCGGTCACGGACAGGCCAAGCACGCTCGAGCCGCGGCGTTGGCCGAGCAACGCGGGCGCATTGGCACTGGCCTGCACGATCCGCCTGCTGTTCGGATCCACGACCACGAGCGTGCCGTGCGGCTGAATGCTGCCCGGAAACCGGATAGGTTCTTGCGCGCATAAGTCGAGATTGAGATCGGATGTCGAGACCGCTGATACCATCCGCCGCTCATCGGGCTTGATTTTCTGCGCGACCCAATGCCTGGCCGCGGAAAAAAGTTCCGATCATTTGTAAGTGGGCGGCGGTCAGTGCCTGGCTGCGAACGCCGGCGGATTACCGACGCCGTCACTCCCGGCGATCGTTCTGTTGGTCGATTTCCTTTTCGGCATCCAGCCAGTCATCGAGCTCATAGCCGGGCGTGAAGCCGCGCCGTTCCGCGCGCCAGTATGCTGCTTCGGCAATCCTCGCTTCGCGACTCTCGGAGAGCGACGGCAACTCCCGGTGTTGCAGGTTGCTGCCAGTGATCGTCACATCGTGCGTGGCTGCTTCACCAACGACCCCATCGGCGGCTCGGTTCTCGACCGCTTCGGCATCGGCAAGCTTCTGCTCCTGGTTGGTGACAGTGGTGACCGGGGGTAGCGTGCGGGTCGATGCTTTCTTGGAACGCGGGTTCGTACCTGGGGGGCGGCTCGCCATGATGATCTCCGATCGGCGGTTATGTTCAGTGCTAGATCCAAAGCATCCTCGGGCGCCAAAGGTTCCAGGTTCTACATGCCGCCCGGGCAGTGCGCTCGTTTTGCCGACCGTGCCGAAGACAACGGCGGCGACTCTCACGTGAGAGCCACCGCCGTTTACTCGTCAGCTGGATGATCAGTGACGCGCGCGGCTCGCGGAGCTGCGTGCCGACTTGCTCCGGCTTCCCGCCCGAGCTTGCCGACCCTTCGCTGCCGAAGTGCGCGTGGAGCGCGAACCGCTGGCGCGCTTGCGCTGGGGCGCCGGTGCTTCTTCGGCTTCGATGCCCATCTGTTCCATCAATTGCATCTTCCGTTGCGCGAGCTGACTGCCCATCTCCTTCAGATCCAGCTCGGTTTCCTTGAGCGCCGGAAACAGCTCCTTCTCCTCCTCTTTGACGTGATGCTTGACGTATTCGCCGAGCACCGACACCAGCGGTTTGAACTCCGGATCCTCGGGCGTGCTGGCCTCGATCTTGGCGATCAGCTCCTTGGCGGAGTTGTGCTCGATCTCGGCTTCGTACACCAACTCGTCCTCTTCCTCGTCCAGGGCTTCCTTGGCCTGGGGGTACAGCAGCTCCTCTTCGATCTGCGCGTGCACGGTCAGCATCTGACAGATGCGGGTGGCGAGCTCGGACTGCTCGCTTTCGTCGGCCTCCTCGAACTCATCGAACAAGGCTTCCACTGCGCGGTGATCTTGCTTGAGCAACGCGATCGCATCGCGCGGGGCGTCGTCTGAACTGGTTTGATGATTGGCTCGTGCCATGTGCTTGCTCCTGTGGGCTGGCTCAGCGGAGCAATGAGCTGCAGCGAGATGAAGTTCCTGCGCAGGAACCCTGAGAGCAGAGCGCGGACAGGCGTCACTCGCTCCGGCGCGAGTGACGGTCGTGCAAATGTTAGTTTTCGGGCAGCTCGGCGAGCCGCTCGAGCAGGCGCGGATCGCCCGCTACGTGCACCTTCTCGGCAGGGCCGAGCCAGCTCAGCGCTTCGGTGAGCGTAGTGGCATCGCGCACCTTTTGTTCCGCGGTGAGGCGATGGGGATCCGGATGACCGCGCGATTCAGCCGGGCGGGGCAAGTTGCCGGTGATGTGCGCGTAGCGCGCCTGGCGATCGGAAGCGAGCAGGCGCAGACCGTCGCGTGCCGGCTCCTTGGCCTGCGCCAGCAGCTCGTCGCGACGCTTGATCACGGCCGGGGGCTGCTTCTCTTCGGGGGTGCGCAACAAGCCCAGCGAATGCATCACGCGTCCGGCGAGCACGCTGCCGCTCATCTTCGACAGCGGAATCGACAGCAGCAGGCCGGCCAGGGTCGGCGTCAGCCAGGCCAGCAGCGTAGGGGATATGAGATAAGCGATGATGCCGGTGAGCACGCCGATGAACACGTGCACCCAATGGATGCCGGCCGATTCGCTCCAGGCGGTCGAATCCGTGCGCCGTCGCTGTGCATTCCAGCCCGAGTCGCGGCCCGTCAAGATTTCGATGACATGCTGGGTCTGCACCACCATCATGATCGGGGCGTACAGCGCGGACAGCAGTGTCTCGACGACCGTGCTGACGATGATGCCGAGGAAGCCGCCGCAGCCCTTGCGCACCTTGCTGTTGAACAACGAGCGCAGCATGCCCAGCACTTTGGGAACGAACAGCACGATCATGGTGAAAATGAACAGCTGCGTCATGCGCACCGCGTCGAACTTCGGCCAGTCGGGGAACAGCTGGAAGCTGCGGCTGAAATATTCCGGACGGATCAGGGTCGCCTGCAGGGTCAGGGCGAAGCCGACCACCAGCAGCATCAGCCACAGCGGCGAGGACAGGTAGCTCATGATGCCGATGAAGAAATGACCGCGGCTGACGGTCGACAGGCCGTCCGCGCCGATGATCTTGGAGTGCTGCAGATTGCCCTGCGCCCAGCGCCGGTCGCGCACCGCCACGTCGATCAATGACGGCGGGCTTTCTTCCCACGAGCCGTCCAGGTCGGGCGCCATGCGAACTTTCCAGCCGGCCCGCCGCATCAACGCGGCTTCGACGAAGTCGTGCGACATCACGTGCCCGCCGAACGGCTTGCGCCCCGGCAGCTGCGGCATGCCGCAGGCTTCCGCGAACGCCGCGACGCGAATGATCGCGTTATGGCCCCAGTAGTTGCCTTCGTTGCCCGACCAGGTGGCGACGCCCCGCGCGATGATGCCGCCATACACGCGACCGGCGAACTGCTGGATGCGTGAAAACAAGCTGTAATGACCGTGCAGCATCGGCACGGTCTGCAGGATGCCGAGGTGCGCATCGCCCTGCATGCGACGAACCAGCTCGATCAATGTTTCCGCCGCCATCAGGCTGTCGGCGTCGAGCACGATCATGTAGTCGTAACGTCCGCCCCAGCGCTTGACGAACTCCTCGACGTTGCCGGCCTTGCGGCCGGTGTTGTGCCAGCGGCGGCGATACCAGACCGGCATGACGTTGCGCAGCTCACGGCGCAGCCGGTCGACGGCCAGCGATTCGTTGATCCACGCATCGACTTGCGTCGAGTCCGAAATGATGACGATCTCGAAGTGCTGGGCGGCGCCGGCCTGCGCGAGCGCTTCGGCCATCGCCTGCAGCGCAGCCGTCGTTGCGGTCGGGTCCTCGTTATATATGGGCATCAGCAGCGCGGTCCGCGACCCGGACAGCGATGCCTGCGTCTTCGGGACATGGATGGGCACCAGCAGGCCCGCGACCGCCGAAGCGGCGGAGAACGCGATCCACGCAAACGTGACGGTGAAGAAAAAGATCATCACGCCTTGCAGCACCGTCATCTTCGAGAACTCGACGATGCCGAGCATTTCGAACACGGCGTAGCCGGTCGTGCCGAGCGTGCCAAGAATGACGATGGCGCGTGCAAGTATTGCCCGGATCGGTGCCGGCCCGAGCGCACGCACGACGTCCGGTGCGCGCCTCAGATCCTGTACCGGCATGTCTATCGGGCGCTCGAAAGGCATGCCGCCGCGAACTACGTCGCGGCCTTCGGTGGGAGTCGTCGGGGATTTCAGCTGGCCGTCCATCGATAAAGCCAGGTTTCGGTAATGGGACGATTGGCGCGCAGCAGCCGCAATCGCAACTCGACCAGATTGCTGCCCGCCGGATCCAGCTCGAAGCTGGCGCGCACGCCCTTGGTCAATGGGTTCTGCTGCAACATGGGGTGCGACAGCTTGCCGGCCGAGGCGCCCACGTCAATCTTGAGATCCTCGATGTTACGCCCGGCGCCGGCGAAGTCGATCACGAAGATGCGGCGCTTGCCGTCGATCGTCGGACCGGTGCGCGTCGCGGTCGCCCGTCCCAGCGACGGGGTGATGCGCGGCGTAGCGTTCCAACGCAGGCGATACGATACGTGCCACGGCTTGCCGGCCGGCACTACGTAGTGCGGTCGGAAGAACGCGATGATGTTGTCGTTGCTCTCGTTCTCGGTGGGGATCTCCACCAGGTCCACCGAGCCTTTGCCCCAGTCGGAGGTGGGCTCGATCCAGGCGCTCGGGCGCAGCTCGTACTTGGCTTCGAAATCGCGATAGTCGCTGATGCGGCGGGACCGCTGCACCAGGCCGAACGCGCGCGGCGCTTCGGCCGTGAACGCCGATACCTGCAGCTGGGTGGGATTGCGCAGCGGGCGCCACAGACGTTCACCCGACGCCGTGACCACCTGCAGACCGTCCGAGTCGTGCACTTCATCGCGGAAGTCGTCGATGCGGGTGCGCTCGGATTCATCGAACAGAAACATCGATGTGAGTGGCGCGATCCCGATGTTGTCCAGGTCGACGCGCGGGAACAGCGTCACGTCCACATCCATGATGGTCTCGTTGCCCGGCTGGATCGAGAACCGATACGCACCCGTGGTGGACGGGCTGTCCAATAACGCGTGCACGACGATGCCGGAGGAGTTCGCCCCCGGACGTTCGATCCAGAACTGGGTGAACGCTGGAAATTCTTCGCCGGCCGGATGCGCGGTACGGATCGCCAGGCCACGCGCCGACAGCCCGTACTGCCCGCCGCGCGGCACGGCGCGAAAATAGGAGGCACCCTGGAACACCATGAACTCATCCCACACGGAGCGGGAATTGAGCAGCGTGCGCACGCGAAAGCCCGACAGCGGCAAGGTCTCGTTGGCGAGCAGCTTGGCGACATGCGGGCCGAGCGCAAACAGATTGGGCGTGCCGGTCAGGTCGGTGGCCATGCCGCTTTCCACCATCGACACCTTCACCGGTGTTTGAAACAGGAAACCGGCCGGCAGCAGCTCGACCCGAAACGGCACCTGCTCGTTGCGCCACAAGGCCATTTCCGGTTTGAAGCGGATGTCGCGGTATTGATCGTAAGAGAGCTGCTGGAGTACCGGGTTGCCTTCCAGGCGCTTCGGCACGTAGGCGGCCGCGGCGGTTCGTTTGGCCAGGTCGGTGACGGTCGCCGCCGTGAACTTGTAACTCGTCGTACGTGTGTTGTCGGCTGCCGGCTTCACCGAAGCCGCGCCCGCCACACAGGAGAAAGTGATGGCCAGCATCAGCAGCCAATAGCGGCGCATGACTTTCTGCGACTGCAGGGGGGGTCGTGTGCGCGGGATGAGCGGGACTGCAGGGTCCCGAGAATTTGCTGACTCGCCTGAATTCATCCGAATCGATCGTTCCTGGTTCAAAGGCCGCGGGCGCGAGCAGCGTGCAATCCTCAGGTCTACGCTTGTCTCGTTACCGCAGTTCCAGATTTCATCGCTGTCGCGGAACTGCGTCGCTTCGCCGCGGGTTACACGCTGCGATGTTTGCTCGTGGCATTACCGCCACAACAGACACCCACTTTACCAGCCTACACCGTTCGTACTGCATTCTTATCGGAGACCAGCATGACCGACGCGTCGCGAGCCCCGGATCGTGGCCATCCTAACCAATGGGCATTAGTTCTGGCGGCGGGCGAAGGTAGCCGGCTGCGCGCGTTGACCACTCAGCCTTGCGGTACGCCGGTGCCCAAGCAGTATTGCTCCTTGAGCGGCGGCCAATCGCTGGTGGAAGACGCCCTGGCGCGTGCCCGATCGCTGGTCGATCCGGAGCGCATGTGCGCCATCGTCGCCCAACAGCACCACCGCTGGTGGTCCAGCATTCCGGCGCTCACTGCGCTGGCACAGCCGAATCTGATCGTTCAGCCGAGCAACCGCGGCACTGCCATCGGCATCCTCTACTCACTGGTGCACATTTTAAGCCAGGACGAGGACGCGCAGGTGTTGTTGTTACCCTCCGATCACTACGTGGCGGAGGAGGCGACGCTGCAACGTTCGCTGCGGGCCGCGATGGAATATGTCGTGCGCTGTCCGCAGCGGCCGGTGCTGCTCGGGCTGCATCCGGATGAACCGGACAGCGAGCTGGGTTACGTCGTGCCGGGCGAGCTCGACCCGTTCGGCGGCCGAACCGTGGCCCGGTTCGTGGAAAAACCCGAGTTGGCTATGGCAGCCCAGATCGTGCGCGCCGGCGGCTTGTGGAACACCTTTATTATTGCGGCGTCGGCGCGCGCACTGTTGAACCTGTTCCTGCCGCGCTTCGCACCCACTGTCATGGAGATGCAAGTCATCGTCGGCAGCGCGCTTCAGCACCGCTCGGCAGGTGGCTGGCCGGCTATCGTCGATATGTATACGCGGCTGCCGGATCTGGATTTCTCGCGGGATCTGCTGGAAGGCCAGGAGGCTTCGCTGTCGGTGCTGCGTGTGCCGCCGTGCGGCTGGAGCGATCTGGGCACTCCGCATCGGGTCGGCGAGACGGTGCGCAAACTCGCCCGCGAGCGCGCCATGGATCCTGTGACCGACCTTCCTGGTTATATCAATCTTGCCGCCCGCCACGCGCACTTCGAGCGTTCCCTGTCTGGCGCGGTGCTCTGATCGCGAGCCCGCGCATGCACGAGCGGGGCAGATAAGCCCGAGAAGGATCTGCTGTGAGCCATTCCATCCCATTGCATTTCGGCCCGCAGCTGAGCGCCGCAGGAACTGAATTTCGGGTTTGGGCACCGGGCGCCCGGCGCGTCGATCTGATCCTGGAGAGCCGCGACGGCGCGCCGTCGCGGCAGCAATTCACGGCGGCGCAGGCGGGCTGGTTCGAAACATTGGCGCGCGGCGTCGGTGCCGGCGCCCGCTATCGACTGCGCATCGACGACGAGCTCGATGTGCCCGATCCCGCTTCGCGATTCCAGCCCGAGGGCGTCGCCGGCCCCGGCGAGATACTCGATCCCCATGCCTTTGAATGGCGCGACCTGCGCTGGCAGGGCCGCCCCTGGCACGAAGCCGTCTTGTATGAATTGCACGTTGGCACGTTCACTCGCGAGGGCAGTTACGCCGCCGCGATCGAGCACCTGGACGATCTGGCCAGGCTCGGCATCACGGCCATCGAGCTGCTGCCGCTGAACACCTTCACCGGGCGCCGGGGTTGGGGCTACGACGGAGTGTTGTTATATGCGCCGCAGCCGAGCTACGGTCGCCCCGAGGAGTTGAAACGTTTCGTTCAGGCGGCGCACGAGCGTGGACTGATGGTGCTCATCGACGTGGTCTACAACCACTTCGGGCCCGAAGGCAATTATCTGCACCGCTATTGTGAAGATTTTTTCACCTCGGCGCATCACACGCCGTGGGGCAGCGCTATCAATTTCGCGCATCCGGTCGTGCGGCAGTTCTTCATCCAGAATGCCCTGTACTGGTTGAACGAATACCGCTTCGACGGCTTACGGGTCGACGCCGTGCACGCCATGTTCGATGACGCCGACACGCATTTCATCGACGAGCTGGTGGACCACGTGCAGCGTGGCCCCGGCAGCGAGCGGCATGTGCACGTGGTGCTGGAAAACCATCACAACGAGGCGCGCCGGCTCGGCCGCAAGGGGCGCTCGATGGTGGCGCAGTGGAACGACGACTTCCATCATCCCATGCACATCCTGCTGACCGGTGAGGTCGATGGTTACTATCGCAACTACGCCGACCGGCCGGTCGAGCATCTCGGCCGCGTGCTCGCCGAAGGGTTCGCATTTCAGGGCGAGGTTTATCAGACCGAAGGCGCCGCGCGCGGCGAGCGCAGCTTCGCGCTGCCGCCGACCGCCTTCGTCAGTTTCATCCAGAATCACGATCAGATCGGCAATCGCGCCTGCGGCGAGCGGCTGGCTCGGTTGGCGCCGCCGGAAAAACTGCGCGCCGGTCTGGCGGTGCTGCTGCTGGCTCCCCAGATTCCGATGTTGTTCATGGGCGAGGAATACGGCGCCTTGCAGCCGTTCCTGTATTTCTGCGACTACCACGGCGAGCTGGCCAGGTCGATTCGCGAAGGGCGGCGCAACGAGTTCGCCTCGTTCGGTGCGTTCGCCGACGAGCAACGGCGCGAGCAGATTCCCGATCCCAATGACGAGCAAACCTATCGTGCCAGCCAGCTCGACCAGGCGGAGCGCACGCGCTCGCCGCATCGCGAATGGCTTGCGTACACACAGGCGCTGTTGGAAGTCCGGAATGAGCGGCTGGCTCCGCTGATTCCCGAGATCGTTCCGGCCGCTGCGCGCTATACAACCGATGATTGCGCGCTCACGGTGACATGGCCGCTGCGGGACGGTCGCGCGTTGCTGATGCAGGCGAATTTCGGTGACCCGGCCAAACCGGTGCACCGGCTGGGTGAGATCCTTTACTCGACCGCAGGCGCGTCGATGCAGGACGCAGCGCTCGGTCCCTGGGAAGTCAGGCTATCGTTGGGAGCGTCATGAACGCACTGGTGCCAACCGAGCCGGGTGCAAAATTCAACATTCCCCGCGCCACGTATCGACTCCAGTTCAATCACCAGTTCACATTCAATCACGCGGCGCGCATCGTGCCTTACCTGGCGAGGCTCGGCATCAGCCACGTTTATGCGTCGCCTATCCTCAAGGCGCGGCCTGGCAGCATGCACGGCTACGACGTGGTCGATCATTCGCAGCTCAATCCGGAGCTGGGCACCCGTGAGGACTTCGATCGGTTCGTGCAGACGCTGCACCAGCACGGGCTGGGCCTGATCGTCGACATCGTGCCCAATCATCTCGGCGTGATGGGCGACGACAACGTCTGGTGGCTGGACGTGCTGGAGAACGGGCCCGCCGCGCGTTGTGCGCATCACTTCGACATCGACTGGCGGCCGAACCGCGGCTCGATGCGGGATCGCATCCTGGTGCCCATCCTGGGCGACGCTTATGGAATGGTGATCGAGCGCGGCGAATTGCAGCTCGAATTCGACGCCGCCGGTGGCAGCTTTTCGGTTCGCTATCACGATCATCGATTGCCGATCGACCCGCGCGAATATCCACGCATTTTCTCGCAACCGATCTCGACGGACCTGCTGCCGCAAGACGACGCGCATCGTGCCGACTTCGACAGCTTGCTCAACAGCTTCAGCAATCTGCCGCCGCGCGACGATACCTCGGACGAAGCGGTGGCTGTGCGCTATCGGGACAAGGAAGCGCACAAGCGTCGCCTGGCGCGCTTGATCGAGCGCAGCCCCGAAGTCCTGCGTCACATCGAGGAGAGCGTCACGCGGATCAACGGAACGCCCGGACAGGCGGAAAGCTTCGATGCACTCGATGCCTTGCTGGAAGCGCAGGCCTATCGCCTGTCGTACTGGCGCGTGGCCGTCGACGAGATCAACTACCGGCGCTTCTTCGATGTGAACGACCTGGCGGCGCTGCGCATGAACGAGCGCAGCGTGTTCAACGTGACTCATCAGCTGATCTTCGAGCTGATCGACGCGGGCAGCATCGACGGCCTGCGCATCGACCACTCCGATGGCCTGTACGATCCCGAGGAATATTTCCTGCGGCTGCAGGAGCGCTTCGGCGGCGAGCCTGGCCGCAAGCCGCTGTACGTGGTGACGGAGAAGATCCTGGCCGCTCACGAGCGCCTGCCCGAGTCCTGGCAGGTTCATGGCACGACCGGCTACGACTACGCCGCGTTGCAGACCACCTGGCTGGTGTGCGGAGACGAGGAGTCGAGCATGACTCGCCGGTACCGCAATTTCACCGAGAACGAGGCGTCGTTCGAATCGATCGCCTACGAGAGCAAACAGCTGGTGATGCGTTCATCGCTGGGCGCCGAAGTGGAAGTGCTGGCGACGCAACTGGACCGCATCGCGCACCTGGATCGGCACACGGCCGATTTCACTCGCGCCGCGCTGCGCGAAGCGATTCGGGAAGTGATCGCATGTTTCCCGGTGTATCGCACATATATATCTCCGCGGGGCATCGGCGATGAAGACCGCAGGATCATCCACTGGGCGGCGGCGCTGGCGCGACGGCGCAGTACGGGCGTCGACGTGAGCGTGTTCGATTTTCTGCGCGACGTGCTGTTGAGTGACGCCGCGCAAGGGCGTTTGCCCTCGCATCGCCAGGCCATGCTCGAGTTCGCCATGAAGTTCCAGCAGGTGACCGCGCCGGTGACCGCCAAGGGCGTGGAGGACACCGCGTTCTACCGTTTCAATCGCCTCATCTGCCTGAATGAAGTGGGCGGCGATCCGAGCCGCTTCGGCGTGTCTTCGACGGCTCTGCATCAGGCCAATCTGGAGCGCGCCAGGCTGTGGCCGCATTCGATGCTGGCGACGTCGACTCACGACACCAAACGCAGCGAGGACGTGCGGGCTCGGATCGCGGTGCTCAGCGAGCTGCCGGATCTGTGGAAGCAGCATCTGTCGCGCTGGTCGCAGCTGAATCGAAACAAACGGCGCCAGGTGGAGGACGTGCCGGCGCCGGACCGCGAGGACGAATACTTGCTCTATCAGACGCTCGCCGGCATGTGGTCGCCCGAGCTGCCGACGGAGCAACTGATCGAGCGGTTGCAGGCGTACCTGACCAAGGCCGGGCGCGAGGCCAAGCGCTCCACGTCCTGGATCAATCCGAATGCCGATTACGAGGCGGCCGTCAGCGAGTTCGTCGTGCAGCTGCTGAGCAAGCCGGAGCGGAATGCGTTCCTGCGCGATCTCAGCTCGTTCGTGGCCACGATAGCCTTCTTCGGCCGGATCAATTCGCTGGTCACGACGGCCTTGAAGATCACGTCGCCCGGCGTGCCCGATTTCTATCAAGGCACCGAGTTGCCGGCGTTCACGCTGGTCGATCCAGACAACCGCGCGCCGGTCGATTTCGAGGCGGCCGCGGCCCAGCTGGAGTCGCTCTCGAATGTTTCAGATGCGCGGACCCTGCTGGACGAATCCGACGGTGCGCGAGCCAAGCTGTATGTAACGACCAAGCTCCTGCAGCTTCGCGCTGCCGACGCGGCGCTGTTCGCTCTGGGCAACTACCAGCCGTTGCAGGTGGAGGGCGAAAAGAAAGATCACGTATTTGCATTCATGCGGACGCATGAAGGGCGCGCCTGCGCGGTCATCGTTCCGCGGTGGTCGGCGCGGCTGGTGGGTGGCGAGATGCGCCTGCCATTGGGCGACACCTGGGGAGATACCAGAGTGCTCCTCGGAACTGACGTCGATGGCGAATTGCGCGACGTCTTCACGGCTCGGCCCGCGCGCGCAGGCGCTGAGGATGGCGCGCTTCGGCTCGCGGAAGTCCTCTCCACGTTCCCGCTTGCCGTGCTGACTTCCGCGCCGGTTTCTCACGGCACATAAGGCGCGGCACACAGCGCGCCGCGCCGCCGACAATCAGACGAAGTAGACGTGTGCAATCGCGGCTGTTTGTATATACAGCCGCGAAGTGCCTGCGTATGATTCGCTCACTCGACTCGAGCCGGACCCGCCGCAGGAGGATCTCATGTCTGATACAGCCTTGTCGGAACTGATCGAGCAAGAGCGCATCGAGCTGATGCAGGTCCATGCCATGGCGCGATGTTTGAACGACGTACTGCTGTACGCGGACGACGATGACTCGCCGATGCACGCAGACGTGGCGCTGGTGATTGCGCGTCTGTTGAATGAATGCGTCGGACGGCTGGAGAAGGTCCGCACGCGTGTAGCGGACTTGGAGCGGGCCGCGCAGGCGTTGCCGCCGCCGGATCGAGTGGGAGAGCCGCGCCCTTCGTATCGAGTCAGTGTGCGACGGAACGACTGTCATCAACTGGATGACGGATCCATGCCGCGCTCGGACGCTTCGGAACCTTGGCTGAGGGTGCGCGATTGCTCGGACGTCGTGCGCACAGGAGATTATTCATGCAAGCCGAGTTTGAGAAATTGGGTGAGCTGATCAAGGATATCCGCGTCGCCATGGTCACGACGGTGGAGACGGATGGAACCCTGCATACGCGGCCGCTGGCCGCGCTCGCCTACGAGAATGACGGTCAGCTATGGTTCTACACCGCGATCGATTCGGCGAAGGTCGATGAAGTCATGCACGACGTGCGCGCCAGTGTGGCGTTTGCCGATTCCGCCAAGGATGCCTACGTCGCTGCGTCCGGCACGGCGGACGTCGTCAACGATCGTCAGCGCATTCATGAGCTGTGGACGCCGTTCGCCAAACCCTGGTTTCCGAATGGCCCGGAGGATCCGAACCTGGCGCTGTTACGCGTGCACGTCGAGCGTGCCGAGTACTGGACCTCGCCTGGCAAGGCGGCTTATCTGTTCGGCGTGGCCAAGGCCGCGGTGACCGGTAAGCGCACTCAGCTGGGCGACAACCGCAAGCTGACCATGTAACTGCCGCTGGAATCAATCGCGCCCCGGCGCTGCGTCACCATGGCATTCGTAGTGCTGCACCGTTCGGGGCCGTTCCAATAGATACTTGTCGTCGAGCGGGTAGTAACGCGCCAGCTCGATGTCGTCTCCGGCGAATGCGCGAATCGAATCGAGCGACTCCCACCAGCTCAGGGTAATCACTTCGGTGCGTCTGTCGTCCAGATCACGCACCGCGATGGCGGCACCCCTGTTGCCGGGCGTTGCGCGGTAGTCGTCCAGGCCGGTGCCTTTGATATAGCTCACATATTCGTCGCGGTGCTCGCGCCGGATCACGCCGCGCCATTCACGCAAGATACTGCTCATAGCTGTACTCCCGTGCCCAAGAGAGCAGCCTCGCGCGCTCAAGGCAGATTGAGCGTGAGGGTTTCGCTCTCGTTGAGCCGCACGTTCACGATGTTGCGGAATTGCAAGTCCTCGTCGGTCGTCGGGTTCTCGTCGTTGCCGAGGCATGTGACCGCGACTGTGTAATCGCCCGCGGGCAGAAACCTCAATGCGTAGAAGAACGTGTTGCTCGTGGTGCTGGTGAAAACAGGCGCGGTGGCGAAGGGTTCGACGCCGGTGCCGTCGATGTCGTCGGGAGTGATGTCCCGGCCCTGGAACAGATAAACGGCGCCGCGGCTCAGCTCCTGCCCGGCCGGGCACGAGCTGCTGATGATGCCTTCGATACGGCTCGCCCTGGCTGTCTGGGCGGTCCGCATCGAGGGCGTGAGCGTGTACTCGTCCTGGCGGCGGTTGACGCTGAGCGACTTGCGCAGGTCCAGGACCAATGTGAAGGAGTCGGAGCTGCTCTCGTTGTCCTCGACGTTGAAGCTCAACGCTGCGAAGCCGCCCTCGGCCACGTTCAACGGGAACTGCGTGCCGGCGAAGGTGCTGACGAAAGCCTCGTTGGCCCGATCCTCATCGAACAACAGCCGCACCCCCGTGTAGTTGCCCTCGGGCAGTCGTTCGTTCGTGAACAGTCGCAGCACGCCGTTTTCCTCGGCGAGGCTGATGAGGTTCACCTGTTCGCTGTCGAGGAACTCCAGGGTCCTGGTGCTGCCGCTGCTGGTGTTCAGTTCCAAGCCGCGGATGTTGGTGACCACCTGCGTGATGTTGGGGTCGGCGGGCAGCTCCGTGCCCAGGTCCATGGTGACCTCGCCTTCGCAGCCGGCGAGCAGGGCGAGCAACGCGAGCGCGCTCAGGCGGCCGATGCCGCCGCGCCCGAAGCTGAATCGCGACCAAGCTGAACGTTGCACAACGACCATGAAGCGCCCCATCGAAGTCCTTGCCGTAGCATCCCTGATTCTGATGCCGGAGTCCCGCTTTTGGTCAGGGTCGCTCGGCAGAAAGTTCCCGGCCCGTCGTCGCTGGCAGCGCGGCCGGCGATGCCGATTGTGGCTTCCCGCAATCGTCCCGGCCAGTGCGTCCGGCTGCCCGTAAGGACACATCACAGTCGGGGCACCCGCCCATACTCTGCGCGACGGACGTGCGGGGTTCATCACGACAACGTGATCGCCGCCGGCCCATTAAGGGGAATGCATCGTGGAACGTGGTGTCATCGTGGGCGGGCTGATGATCTGCGGCAGTTTTCTGCTCGCGGCGCTGCTGAACCGTTCCGCAATGGAAGAGGTGCCGGCGCCGGTCGCGCCGCCAGTTGTTCAGCCGGTGGCGACTCCCGCCGTGACCGATTGCGCCGAAGGGGACACGCACGCCGACGCGAACCGCCCCAGTATCGCCGCCGAGCCGCCCGCCGCTGACCTTATGGTCAATGGGCCGGATGCATGTCGACGCTGAGAATCCATCCGCCGCTGCACCCTTCGCTGGTCTGAAGCCGCGGCTGGTTGTATGCCAACGCATTAGCGCGCGCTCCGTTCTCCTCCCGCTCGGACGCACGTTGCAGCCAGTCGCGGCTTCTCCTCATCCCGCTGGCTTCAGCTACCATTCGTCGCCTGTGCATCATTGGGGCGGCGTGTGGTTGGAGCGAGTCGGGCGTTGCTGGGTTGGTTGGCGCTGGCGCTCGCGCCCGGCATGAGTGGCTGCGCACGCGCGCCCCAGGAACTGGCCATCTCCGGGCCCACCATGGGCACGACTTATTCGATCAAAGTCGCCTCCGCTCCGGAGGACGTCGATGCCCATGCGTTGCGAGTCGCGGTCGATCAGGTGCTCGAGCGCATCGATCTGAGCATGTCCGGCTATCGCGCCGATTCGGAGATCTCCCGCTTCAATACCTCGTCCTCGACCGATTGGTTCGAGGTATCCATCGATCTGGCCACCGTGGTCGACTATGCGCTCCAGGTCAGCCGCGAGTCGGACGGTACGTTCGATGTCACCGTCGGGCCGCTGGTCGCCGCGTGGGGCTTTGGCGCACGCGGCGAGCCCATCGACTTGCCTGACCCGGGCAAGCTCGACCAACTGCGCGCGCAGGTCGGTTATCGAAAACTCGAAGCACGCTTGCAGCCGCCCGCGCTCCGCAAGTCCGAGGCGAGCGTGCAGGTCGATCTCAATGGCATCGCTCCGGGATACGCCGTCGATCTGATGGCCGAGCGCTTTCGAGCCATGCGCCTGGAACGTTTCATGATCGACATCGGCGGCGAGATCCGTGCGCAGGGCCGGAATGTCCGGGGTGAGCCCTGGCGGATCGCCGTGGAGCGGCCGATCGACGCGGAGCCCGAGCCCTATGCCATCTTGAATCTGGAGGATGCAGCGGTGACGACGTCGGGAGAGTATCGTCACTACTTCGATCGCAACGGCCAGCGCTACTCGCACACCATCGATCCACGCACGGGACGGCCGGTCGAGCACAGCCTCGCCTCGGTGGTCGTCGTCGGCGCGACAGCGATGGAGGTGGATGCCTGGACGACGGCGTTCAACGTGCTCGGCACGGACGCGGGTCGCGAGCTGGCGCTCAAACGAGGTATGCCCGTGATGTTCATAGACCTGCAAGGCACCGAGCTGCGCTCGGTGACCACGCCACAGTTCGATCGCTATCTGTCATCGGCTCAACCCAACGGGAAATAAACATGAAGTGGATGATTTCGACCAGCCTGGCCATGACCGCGATGCTGGGCGCCAGCACCGCCGGCGCCCAGATTTCGGGAACGCAGATCGACGCCGCCGCCGACAAAGTCGCGACGAAGGTCATCACCTGGCGTCGGGACATCCATCAACATCCCGAGCTGAGCAATCGCGAGACGCGCACCGCCAAGCTGGTCGCCGATCATTTGAAGAAGCTGGGCTTGCCCGTGCGCACCGGCATTGCTCATACCGGTGTGACCGCGGTGTTGAAAGGCGGCAAGCCGGGGCCGGTGATTGCGCTGCGCGCCGACATGGATGCTTTGCCGGTATCGGAACAAGTCGACGTGCCGTTCAAGTCGACGGTCACGACCGAATATCTCGGCAAGAAAGTCGGCGTCATGCATGCCTGCGGCCATGACTCGCACGTGGCCAATCTGATGGGCGTCGCCGAGATGCTGGTGAGCATGAAACAGGATCTGCCCGGCACGGTGCTGTTCATTTTCCAGCCGGCCGAGGAAGGTGCGCCCGAAGGCGAGCAGGGTGGGGCGTCGTTGATGATCAAGGAAGGGGTATTCAGCGAAGTGAAGCCCGAGGCGGTGTTCGGCCTGCATGTCACGTCGACGCTCAACAGCGGCACGCTCGGTTATCGCTCCGGCCCGTTCATGGCCGCTTCGGATTCGTTCCGGATCGAGGTGCAGGGCCGGCAGTCGCACGGCTCGCGGCCCTGGTCCGGCGTGGATCCCATCGTCGCCGGCTCGCAGATCGTCATGGGCTTGCAGACCATCGTGAGCCGTCAGATCGACATCACCGAGCTGCCGGCGGTCGTGACCATCGGCAAGTTCGACGGCGGCGTTCGTCACAACATCATTCCCGACAAGGTGGAGATGTTCGGCACGCTGCGCACGTTCGACAAGGACATGCGCGCGGACATCATGAAGCGCATCGATCACGCGGCCAGCAGCATCGCGCAGTCCAGTGGCGCGCAGGCGAAGGTCGTGTTCAATCCGGGCAACAATCCGGTCGTCATGAACGATCCTCGGCTCACGCAGCAGGCGCTGCCGTCGCTGCAACGGGTCGCGGGTGAGGATAAGGTCGTGATGCTGCCCTTGATCACCGGCTCCGAAGATTTTGCGTATTACGCGGAAATGATTCCGAGCCTGTTCTTCTACGTCGGCGTGACGCCGCCGGGGCAGGATGCGAATGCAGCGCCGAGCAATCACTCGCCATTGTTCTATATCGATGAGCCGGGCATCGCGTTTGCGACCCGTGCGCTGGCGTCGGTGGCGATCGATTACTTGCAGGGCGCGAAGTAACTAGCGCAGTTCCGCCAAAGCCGCCTCCATGGTATCGCCGATCCCGTCATGGATGACCAGATCGGCGATCTGATCCATGGGGGTCGGATCCCGATTCACGATGACGAGTTTCGCGCCGTTCTGTTTGGCGCGAACCGGAAAGTCCGCCGCCGGAAACACCGAAAGCGACGAGCCGAGCACCAGAAACAGATCGCAGGCGAGCGTTTCTTGCTGCGCGCGGCGCATGGGCAGCTCCGGCATTTGCTGGCCGAAAGAAATGGTGGCGGTCTTGATGATGCCGCCGCAGCGCTTGCAGGGCCCGACCGTGTTGGTCTGCTCAAACTCGCGCTCCAGCTCCGGCAGCTCGATGCGCGTCTGGCACTTCAGGCACCTGGCGTAGGTCGAGTTGCCGTGCAGCTCGATCACCTGCTCTTCGGGGACGCCCGAGATCTGATGCAGGTTGTCCACGTTCTGAGTGACCACCGCGCTGGCGCGACCGGAACGAACCAGCTCCGCCACGGCGTAATGTCCGCGGTTCGGCTTCGCGCCCACCCAGCCATCGGCATTGCTGAACCGCCGGCGCCACGCCTCGCGACGAGTGTGCTCCGAGGCGATGAACTCCTGGAAATAAATGGGCTGTATCTTGCTCCACAGGCCGCCGGGGCTGCGGAAATCGGGAATGCCGGATTCGGTGCTGATGCCGGCGCCGCTGAATACCAGAACGCGCTGGCTGGCGCGAAGCAGATCGCTCAGTGCAGTCATAAGAGTCAGCGGTGGACGGTGGACGACGAGTTGAGAGGTGGGAGGAAACAGTCTCCTCTTTATACTCTCACGCGCCGCCCGTCCCGCCTACCGCCAACTTACCGAAGCTTTTGCAAGCCCCGGCATGTCTTAAACGGTCGAGCCCGGCAGCCCGTTCCGTCGAATCAGTGCTGCGTCAGTTGCAGCTCACCGTCGACCACGGGAATTTGCGGCCCCGGATCACGGTCCATGCGCACCGTATGTTCCTGGTCGCCGAGCCGGTAGCGGACGTCGTAGCCCACGATCTTCTCTTTGCTGTCGTACACGGTCTCGCAGCGCTTTTCCGTGGTCGTATAGGTGTTGCCGTTCTGCATGCGCTGCTGAACTTTGTTTCCAGCATAGCCGCCAGCAGCCGCGCCCGCAGCGGTGGCGATTTTCTGGCCGCGGCCATCGCCGATTTGATTGCCCAGCACACCGCCCACGACGGCGCCGATGACGGTGCCGGCAATGCGCTTCTCATCCTTCACCGGCGCTTGATGGGTGACGACGTGATCGCTGCAAACCTCCCGAGGCGTTCGGGTGGTCTCCTTCACGGCATCGACATTCAGCACCTCTGCGAATTTGGGGCTGCGATCGAACATATCCAGATTGGCGACCGCCGCACCCGCCGTCACCACGGCTGCGCCGATCACCAGGCCGGTAACCAACGACTTGTTCATGAATGCTCCTCCAGTGCCGCGCCGACAATTACGCGCAGCATGTAGGACAAAGATTAAACGAAGCGCGTTGCGGACGGTTCCCGTCGCCATCCGGCGTCAGTCAGCGCTGCAACAAAAAGGGCGCCGGAAAGCTTCGCGGCGCCCTAGTAAAAGATTTTCCGACAGCTTCGATGTCAGTTCGCGCGCGCTTCGCGATGCTCCTGCTGTATTTCGCTCTTGATCGTTTTTTCCAGCCAGTCGTCCATCGTGATCATGGTGTTGCGTCTGGACTGTGCGTGCATGCCGATGATCACGCCCGTCGACTCGTCGATCACAGGCGCACCCGGCGCGATGTCGCGCGAGTCCAGATCGTGCGTGAAGCCGCCGGCACTCGAATGGACGATGCCGTTCGCGCGACGCTCGTACACCGTGCCGCGAGCTTTGCGTTTGATGCTGTCCGCGTCGATATCGCTCTTGTAACCAACCATCACGACCGAAGCGGCGGCGCCGGAGAAACGGCCGAGCGGCAGGGTCCGCTGGGCATACCGCGAGGGTTGGCTCAGTCGCACGACGGCGAAGTCCTTGCTGATCTGACCGGCGGCGCCGGCTTCATCCCACTGCGATTTCACATACGAAACCGGAATGCGCTCGCGCACCTGACCGAGCGAATCGATGCTGTTGTACGTGCAGTCGGTAGGCTCGGCACCCGAGGCGCCCTTCTGGAACGTGTGAGCGACGGTGACGCCGATGTCGAATGCGCCGACCAGGAATGCCGTGGAGGTGCGCTGCTTGCCGTCCACCATGCAGGAGATCACGCCGACACCGCTGAACGAAGCGTAATCCTTGGAGGTGACTTCGGTCCGGCGCAAGGAGGTTTCGTGCGGGGTCGCCTGGTCGTGCGCCGTGGAGAACCGGAAGAAATGCTGATGCTCGGCGGGCGAGGACAGATCCGGGGCGCACTGGCTGCCTTTGGCGCACAGAGCCAGATCGGCGTGCGCGCGCTGGTTGCCCAGCAATGCCAGCGCCGCCAACGCACCCGTCACCAGCGCGAGCTTCACCGCGCTCGATCGAGAGTTGCTGGCAGGGGGCAGAGAGGCAAGTTTCACGCGCATGGTCACCACCGGCTCGGATTCTCGAGAAGTTCGCACGCCCGGGCGGGGGTTTGCTTTAGGGCGAAGCCTGAAGCACCCGATCGCCCTGGCCTGTCCGCTGTCTGCGGACGGGGACAGTCAGGGGCCACTATTCCTGCGACCGAGCCTAGGGCGCGGAGTTCGATGCAGGCGTGACGCGCCTCAAAGTCTCCGTTGAAACCGAAAATCCCCGATGAAGCCGGCCGGGCGGGCGCCCTGCCTGGACAGGTGGACGGCAAGGCTCAACGCCCAAAAAGTTCCGTACACTTGGCATCATGATGGCAACGATTTCCGACAACGCACGCAGCCTGCTCGCTGACAGCGAACAACGGCTGGCCACCGCGCGCGAAGAAAACCCAGACGCCTGGAGCGCGATTCTCGCGGAAGCACGCGTTGCCGAATCGTTGCCGCGAGTGTGGACGTGCAGTGAGTTCGTCGCGACCAGCTGCCTGCGCTCGCCTGCTTTATTGACCGATCTCATCAAAGACGGAAACCTGTTTTCGCGCGCGTCCGACGATTGGTTGGCGCAGGAAGCAGAAGCGCGCGTGCGTGGCGAATCAGATGCCGAACTGATGGAGTCGCTGCGGCGCTTCCGCAAGCGGCACATGGTACGCATCGCGTGGCGTGACATTGCTGGGTGGGCGTCGCTCGATGAAACACTTCGCGATTTGTCGACCCTGGCCGACGTTTGCATCGATCTGGTCTACCGGCGCATGTATGCGGCACTGGTTGCGCGCTACGGCACGCCCCGAGGCGCCGAGAGTGGGGAGCCTCAGCCGCTGATGATCCTCGGCATGGGCAAGCTCGGTGGCGGTGAGCTCAATTTTTCTTCCGACATCGATCTGATCCTGCTGTATCCGGAAGACGGCGAGACCGATGGCGCGCGTCCGATCGACAACGCCGAGTTCTTTCTGCGGCTGGGTCAGAAGATCGTCCAGCAGTTGGCGACGCCAACGGTCGATGGCTTCGTGTACCGGGTCGATCTGCGCCTGCGGCCGTTCGGCGACAGCGGTCGCCTGGCACTGAGCTTCGCGTCCTTCGAGCACTACCTGCAGCAGCATGGCCGCGATTGGGAACGCTACGCGTACGTCAAAGCGCGGGCGCTGACTGCGAAGGAGCAGTTCCCGTCGCTGTACGACGAGGTGCTCCGGCCGTTCGTCTATCGGCGCTATCTCGATTTCAGCGTGTTCGAGTCGCTGCGCGATATGAAGGCGATGATTGCGCGCGAAGTCGAACGCCGCGAGCTGAAGGACAACGTCAAGCTCGGCCCTGGCGGCATCCGCGAAATCGAATTCATCGTGCAGGCATTCCAGCTGATCCGCGGTGGCAGCGATCGTCGTCTGCAGGGCAAGGAGCTGCGCGTCATCCTGCCGCAACTCATCGGCCAGCGCTTGCTGCGCGAGGACGCGGTCCGGGATCTGGAAAGTGCGTACTCCTATCTGCGTGTGCTGGAGAATCGACTGCAGCAATGGAACGACGAGCAGACCCATCAACTGCCTGACGATCCGCGCGCCCGGGAGCGATTGGCCTTTGCCATGAACGCCGCGAGCTGGGACGAGCTGGCAGCTCAGACCAACGCGCACCGACAACGCGTGGAGCGCTACTTCACACAGACCGTGTTCGGTCCGCAGGAGCGCACCGACGGCATCGCTTCGATCGAAGCGACATTCGATCTGGAGGCCGATGCGGCAGAGCGTGCACGAATGCTCGTCAGCTGCGGCGTGGCGGATCCCGAACCGATCAATGGCCGGTTGGAAGAGCTGCTCAGCAGCACTTACTACCGTCGCCTCGACGAAACGGGCCGCCGACGGCTGCGCGATCTGCTCGCACGCATTCTGCGGATGCTCGCCTCGGATCCCGCGCCGACCACGACGTTCGCCAGGATCTTGCGGATCTTCGAAATGATCGGTGGCCGCACGGTCTATCTCGCTTTGTTGACCGAAAATGCCGCGGCTCTGCGCCGACTGGTGAAGTTGTGTGCGCGCAGTCAATTCCTGGCGGATCAAATCGCCGCCCAGCCACTGTTGCTGGATGAGCTGATCGATGAGCGCTTCATCGAAGAAGTGCCGTCACGAGCGCAGTTCGCGGCCGACCTCGCTTCCTCACGTGGCCGGATGCAGCACGAAGATCCCGAGCGTCAGGTCGAGATCCTGCGTCAGTTCCAAAGCGCGGCGATGTTCCGCGTCGCCGTTGCCGATCTGACCGCCGGCTTGCCGTTGATGAAGGTCAGCGACCGCTTGACCGACATCGCCGAGCTGATCGTGCAGGAGGCGTTGTCGCTGGCCTGGGCGCAGATCACCGCCAAGCATGGCGTGCCTCGTTACGTCGATGAACAGGGCGAGTCGCGCATGGCGCACATGATCGTGGTCGCGTACGGCAAGCTCGGCGGTCTGGAGCTGGGCTATGGCTCCGACCTGGATCTGGTGTTTCTGCATGACTCGACCGGCGAGTCGCAGCGGACCGATGGCGAGCAGTCGGTAGAGAATACGGTGTTCTTCCAGCGGCTGGGCCAGCGGCTCGTGCATCTGTTGACGGTACACACCGCGGCGGGCCGGTTGTATGAAGTGGATACCCGCTTGCGACCGGGCGGCAATCGCGGCCTGCTGGTGCAGTCCCTGGCGGCGTTCCGCGAGTACGAATTTCAAGAAGCCTGGACCTGGGAGCATCAGTCGTTGCTGCGAGCCCGGGCGATCGCGGGCGATCCGCAGGTGTGCGAGCAGTTCGAGCTGGCCCGCATCGAAGTGCTTCGCAATGCCGTCCGGCGCGATGGCTTGAAGAATGAAGTGCGCAAGATGCGCGAGCGCATGCGCGAAAATCTGTCCAAGGCGCGCCCGGGGCAGTTCGACATGAAGCAGGATGCGGGCGGCGTGGCCGACCTGGAATTCCTGGTGCAGTTCTGGATGCTCGAGTGGGCGGACCGCTATCCGGAGATCGTCACGTTCTCGGACAACATCCGGCAGCTGGAAAGCCTGGGCTCGGGCAACCTGGTGCCGCAGTCGCGGGTGGATTTCCTGGTCGATACCTACCGCAAATACCGCCAGCGCATGCACCGGCTGGCCCTGGATGGCGCCAAAAACGTGGTGAGTGACGCGGAATTCGTGGCCGAGCGCCGGGGCGTGGTGGAACTTTGGCAAGAGGTCATGCGCGAGGCGGGCGATCTGCGATAATCCGGTTCTTCCAAAGCCCATGCCCATGCCGTTATGACGACTGAACCTGCCGCCAAGCTGATCCAGCCCAACGCCCAGAACCAGTACACCGTGACCGCGGCCGATTTGCCACTGTCGTGCCCCATGCCCGGCATGCACCTGTGGAATTCGCATCCCAAGGTGTTCCTGCCCATCGAGAAGACCGGTTGGGCCAAGTGCCCCTACTGCAGCGCCGAGTACACGCTGAGCCGGTGATTCTTTCCATGCTCGGTATCGGCCCCGGCGGGTGCGGCCGGGAACCTGGGGAGCCGCGATCGAAAACTGGCTCACGCTCCGCCGTGACCGATTTGGTTACCATGGCGGGATGACCAAAACACTGGATACCACGCCGGCGGCCGACGGCTTCTACATGCCGGCCGAATTCGAGGCGCACGACGGTTGCTGGATGCTGTGGCCGGAGCGGCCGAGCAACTGGCGGCTCGGCGCCAAGCCGGCACAGAAGGCGTTCTCCGCCGTTGCCACCGCAATCGCCACCGGCGAGCCGGTTACCGTCGGTGTCTCTCGCGCGCAGTTCCTGCAAGCCCGGGCCATGCTGCCCGACGCGATTCGCGTCGTGGAGCTGTCGAGCGACGACGCCTGGATGCGCGATGTCGGTCCCACCTTCGTGGTCAACAAGCGTCGCGAGCTGCGGGGTGTCGACTGGGTGTTCAATGCCTGGGGCGGCATCAGCGGCGGTTTGTATTTCCCCTGGGACCAGGATGACCTGGTGGCCCGCAAAGTCCTGGAGATCGAAGGCTGCGATCGTTATCGCGCACCGTTCGTGCTGGAGGGCGGCGCCATCCACGTCGATGGTGAGGGCACGCTGCTCACCACCGAAGAATGTCTGCTCAGCCCGCATCGCAATCCGCATCTGGACAAGGGGCAGCTGGAAATCCTGCTGCACGAGTATCTGGGCGTGACCAGCGTGATCTGGCTGGGCAAAGGCGTCATCGACGACGAGACCACCGGTCACGTCGACAATCTGTGTTGTTTCGCGCGGCCCGGCGAAGTCATTCTGACCTGGACCGACAACAAGCGCGATCCGCAGTATCAGGTTTCGAAGGACGCCTACGAGCGTCTGATGGATGCGCGCGATGCGCAGGGCCGGCGTTTGAAAGTGCACAAGCTGCAGCAGCCGGGGCCACTGAAGCGCACTCATCAGGAGTCGCTCGACGTCGATGTCGCCGACAGCGGTGCTGCCTCCCGCAAGGTCGGGGAACGATTGGCGGCGTCATACGTCAACTTCTACATGGGCAATTCCACCATCGTGATGCCGCTGCTCGATCCGAAGCAGGACGGCGCCGCGACGCGCACGTTGCAGAAAATATTCCCCGATCGCCGGATCATCGGCGTGCAGGCGCGCGAGATATTGCTCGGCGGCGGCAACATTCATTGCATCACTCAGCAGGTCCCGGCACGCAGGCCGGTGCGCGGGGCTGCGAAGAGGAAGTAATCGATGGCGGCTCCACGCATCAGCAAGGCGGTATTCCAACGAAATCTGCCGGCGTTGCGTGATGAGCTGCTCGACCTGCAAACCAAGCTGCACACGTCGAAGTCGTGCGCCGTGGCCGTGATCATCGTCGGCACGCCCGCGGCCGGCCGCAGCGAGACCGTCAACGCGCTGATCGAGTGGCTCGATCCAAAGCACATCGGCGTGCATGCGCTCGGAAACCCTTCCGCCGAGGACAAGAAATATCCGCCGCTGTGGCGATATTGGCAGAAGCTGCCGGCGCGCGGCCGAATGACGTTCTTTTTCGCCGGCTGGTACAACGAATATCTCGGCGGCGTCATCAAGGACGACCACTCCCGGCATCGCGATCAGCGCTCGGTCGAGCGGATCGTTCAGCTGGAAAACATGCTGATGCGCGATGGAGTGCGGGTGGTGAAGATCTATCTGCACACCGATCATGCAACCCAGCAGCGCCGGCTGAAGCAGCTGTGCGCCAACAAGCTCACCAGCTGGCGCGTCAGCAAGGAGGATCGCTGGCAGGCGAAGCATTTCAAGCGCGTCAATCGAGTCGTGCACAGGTGTCTGGACGCGACCGATCATGACGCTGCGCCGTGGCATCGGATCGACGGCACCGATGAGGATTATCGGTTGCTGACGGTCGGCAGGATCCTGCGCAATGAGCTTGCCGCTGGGTTGAAAGAGGCGGAGCAAAAGCGCCGGAATCGGCCCGTCGAGAAGGCGGGCAAACCCCTGTCGCTCGCCGTCTCGCAGCCCAAGCGAGCGCTCGATGACGATGAGTACGATCGGCAGCTCGAAACTTTGCAGGGGCGCCTGGCGCGCCTCGTGCGCAAGTCGCGCTTCGCGAAACATGGTCTGGTTCTGGCGTTCGAAGGGATGGACGCGGCGGGGAAGGGCGGCGCGATTCGACGCATCACGCACGCTCTGGACGCGCGGCAATACCAGGTCGTGCCGGTGTCGGCGCCAACGCCGGAAGAGTTGTCATATCCGTATCTGTGGCGATTCTGGCGCCACGTTCCGGCGCAAGGATCGATCGCCATTTTTGATCGCTCGTGGTACGGGCGGGTGCTGGTGGAGCGAGTGCGCGAGCTCACGCCGGCTCCGGATTGGAAACGTGCTTACGCGGAAATCGTCGAGTTCGAACGGCAGCTGACCGAGCACGGGCTGCTCGTGGCGAAGTTCTGGCTGCAGGTCAGCAAGGACGAGCAGCTGAAACGGTTCAAGGCGCGAGATGAGGATCCGCTGAAGCGCTTCAAAGTGGATCCCGAGGATTGGACGAACCGCCGCTACTACGACGCGTACCAGACCGCGGCTGTGGAGATGATCCGCCGTACGGACACGGAGGATGCGAAGTGGCACATCGTCGCGGCGGACGATAAGAAACAAGCGCGCCTGACGGTGCTGAAAGCGGTGTGCGAGACGCTGGAGCGTTGAGGATGTCTGGCGCTACCGCGGGCCACGCTCGACGGCGAGCACGAAAACCACGTCGGGCGAGTGTTCGACTGCAATGTCTTCGCTGACGCCAAAATCGACGCGCCAGCCCGAGTCGAACAGGTAGTCTCCGCCAATCGTCAGGACGAGTGCCTCGCTCAGGAAGTCGAGATCGCTATCGTAGGCCGCGCTATGCGCATCGAGCTGCGCTTTCAATGACAGCCCGCGCCAGGTCTGGACGCTCACACCAGCCATGCCGCTCCAGACGACGCTGCGCTGCTGGTCCGGCAGCAGGTCGCCATCGCCGAGCCACGTTCCCGCCGCTTGTGCAAAGATCGACCAACGGTCGCTGACGCGGTGCCGTCCCGACAGCACTAAAGAAACATCCGTCGCGCCACTGCCGGTGAGTTTGTCGGCGTCACCCGTTGGCAGCTTGATGTCGAGCCAGCCAATCAGTGCCGAGGGCGGCGAGGAGTGGAATTCGTAGCCGAGCGCAGCGTGAATATCGCCAAGGCCCCTGGCCGACGATGTGAGATCCAGGAGACGAATGCCTGCGCGACTGTATGCGATGTCGATTTGATCGCGAGGCAGGCTCGAGCGTCCGCCATCGGGCAGACCAAAAAGGTCGTGCCAGCTGTCGATGAAGTCATCTAGGCTGCCGCCGCCGGTGTAACGATACGGGATCTGCAGCTGCCAGCCGAATCGTTCGGAGATCGACCCCTGCAGCATGAGGCGAGCTTCGCGGCTTTCGGCGTCGACCCGCAGTGCTTCGTCGCCGTGGCCCTGAACGATCGCGGTGCTGCCCCAGTAGAGCTCGACGCCTCCCGAAAAAACCTTCGGGATGCGCGACGGCAGGGTCGATGGCAGTCCGAAGCCAGCCAGCAGCGGGTTTTGATCGCGAACGACGAACGGGGCGCGCTGGTCCCAATCCAGATCGATCGATTCAGCAGCGGCGTCGGTGACTCCACTGCCGGAGCCCAGCAGCAGAATGAGGGCTCCGCGCCTCACGGGCTCCCTAGAACCAGATCGACACGAACGCCTGGATCACGTTCGCGCCGAACTCGTACAGCGGCTCGCTGCCGGCGGGGCGGTAGTTCGGGTCGGTGGGAGCCAGCTTCGAGACGCGTGCGTCGCGGAAGTCGTCGTAGCTGAACTCGATGCGGTCGTAGAACAGATTCACCGAAGCCTTCTTTACGAAGCCCCAGCCAGTCACCGGCGCGAACTCGTAGCTTGCGCCGATGCGGAAGGCGATGCTGTTGAAGGTCGACAGCTCCTTGTCGCGGGCCATGAAATTCTGCTGATCCACCCGACCGAACAGGTCCTCGTAGAACTCCGCGTTGTCCTGCTGGTAATAGCGCACGCGCGCTTCCAGCGTCCATTGCTGCTTGATGGGATGGATGTAACCCAGCTCGAAAGTATCCGCGCGAATGTCCCAGGTATCCGTAAAGAATCGGTAGCCGCCGTAGATGGCGGCTCGATACGGCAGGAAATAACGGCCGTTGATCGCTACGGCATTGCTCGTGCGAGTGCGCGGATAGACTTCCTGCGCCAGGATGAAGCGGCGGTTGTCGTTGGGATCGATGTATCGATACGAGCGATACGGATTGTTGAGGAAGCCTTCGTCCGTGATCACCTCGAGATTCATCGAGGCGATCAGCGACTTGGTCAGGATCTGGGACACGCCGACCCGATAGCTCCAGCGATCGATGTCGCGCTCGAAGCTGGGATCGGTGGAGTTGCGCACCTTGTCCGAGCCGCGCGAGAACCCCATGCTGATGGTGGTCAGGTCGCCGAACAGATCCTGGCTCAAACCGAAAGTCGCGGTCTGCGCGTCGTAGTCGTTCTCTTCGCTATTGGTGTAGCTGAGGTTGTACGTGGTCTTGCCGCGCAGGTACTCGAAGCCCAGGGTGTATTGGTCGCGCTCTTCCTTGTACTCGCTCGCGCCGCTCACCTCGACGTCGATGGACGCGCTGGTGATCATGTCCTGATAGTAGTTGGCGCTGACGGCATACTTCTCCGCCATTTTTTTGCGCACCAGCACCGACGGCCCTTGAATGGTGACGCCGCCGCCTTCGTAACGGTGATAGAGCGCGTCGGCGCGGTCATCGGGCAGCACGCCGGCCGAGCTCATCAGTGGCAGCGCCAATGCCATGGCCGCCAGGGTAGAGCCAAGAAGTCGTGCCTTGTTGAAACCTGAGCTCATGCGTGGTCTCAGTTGCAACCGCAGCCGCCACCGCCGCCGCCGAGCGCGCCACGCGCGCCCTCACGAGCCTCGAACACGTGGTCCATGTAAGCAGAGGAAATGGGGTGGGGATTCACGGCCATGATGGGATCGGCCAGCTGCTGGCGCTCATAAGGCTTCACCCACGGCTCGATGTTGCCGCAGGCGGAAAGGCCGGAGACCAGCGCTGCCGCGAGCACAATCTTGAGCGCGATTCCCTTGATCACGTTCGACCTCTCGAACCATTCAGCCAATTGCCATGTCCCGACGTTGTCGACTCGCTCGATGCAGCATGCAACCGGTTGCACGCTGCCCAGTCGGGGCGGTCGACCGAGCAGCGCTTCCTTACTCTTTCAGCAGGGCGCGAATCTGATTCAGATATTCGCTTTCATCGCCGGGCTTGTAGCCGCGGTGCAGATAGCGGATGTTGCCCTTGCGATCGATGAATACCGTGCTCGGCATGGCGCTCACGTCGTACAGCTTGCTCACCTTGCTCTCGCGGTCGAACAGTACCGGGAACGACACCGGCGTGTCTTTCAACCAGCGCTCGGCATCCGCGGTGTTCGCTTCCACGTTCACGCCGACCAGGGTGAAGCCGAGCGAACTGTAGCGCTTGTGCATCTGTTCGAGAAGCGGCATTTCCGTGCGGCACGGGCCGCACCAGCTCGCCCAGAAATTCAGCATCACCACTTTGCCCTTGAGCTGCTCGAGCGACACGTTGTCGCCAGCTCGCGACGGCAGGGTGAAGCCCGGCGCCTGGGTGGTGCTGGCGCTCACCAGCGAACAAACAACCAGCGCGCTGCCCAGCAGCGCGGCGCGAATCCATTTGCTCATCGACATGACCGACGACCCTCTATGACACACCTGTCCAGCAGGTATCGTCGCTCAAAAGAAAATCGACAAACCGAGATGCGCCTCTAGGTTATTGACGATCTTTTTCTCGCCCACCAGGTCGCTGTCGAAGATATGGTCGCGCACGTCGAAGTGCACGGCCATCCAGTCCGCGGGCAGGACGCGATAGCCGAAGCCGCCGCTCACGGTGAAGCGATCGTCGCCGGCGAAGCGGGTGTTGCCGATGCCCGCCACCAGATAGAACGCGCTGTTGTACGCGCGATTCCGGCCTACGAAGATTTCACCTGGCAACGCGTTCCAGCCAAGCGACAGCGCGTAATACGAATAGTCGCGCTCCTTGTCGCTGAGCACATCGGCGGCGCCGGAGAGGTTCTCGTAGCTGGTGCGGCCGGCGCGTGACTTGCCGTAAGTGCCCTCGAGGAAGAAATCCTCGGTGAGGTGATACGCCAGACGCGCGCCATAAACGGCGTTGCTCTCGAAATCCTCGATGCTCAGGATGCCGACGTAGGCGCCGAGCTCGAAGTCTTCCGTATCGATGCGCGCGCGCCTGATCTCCCGGCGCTCGACCTGCGGATCGATGATGGGCTTCTGGTCCGGCTCGCCGGTCAAGGGCTCGGCATCGGCGGCCGGCGCGAGCGGTGCGGGCCGGTCGTCGTCGCGGCTACCCAGCATGGAGCAGCCGGGCAACGCCGTGACGGCGAGCAGGCTCAGAAAAAGAACGCGAAACCGAGATACTTCCATTCGTCCACTTCCTCGTTGTCGTTGCGGCTGGTGAACACGATGTTGTGTCGATACTCGCTGCGCAACATGAAACGACGGGTCAGATAAAACTGCAGGCCGCCACCGACGTAACCGATCTGATCGTCGCGGTCGATGGTGTCCACCAGGTTCGATTTCGGATCGGTGTAGATCACACCGGTGCCGAGCGTGAAATAGGGCGACAGCCGCCACTCGGGCGCGAACACGTGCAGCAGGCCGACGGTATAGCTGTAGCTGTTGGAGAACTCGCCGAGGATGTGATTGACGGTCAGCTCGATGGACAGGTTGTCGCTGAACGCGTAACCGCCGAACACCGAGATCAGGCTCGCCCCCTCGAAGTCGCCGCCACTGACACCGGCCTGCCAGCGGCGGCTCATGTAATTCTCGCGCGCCGGCTCCTGCAGATCGAGCGGCTCGCCGGTCGGCTCCAGCGTCGCGATCATCTGTTCGCGCGATGCCCAGCCTTCCACGCCCTGATCGGTACGCAACTGGAACCAGTCGGTACGACGCTTGACCAGCTCCACTTCACGGCCGCGCTCCACCACATGAAATACCGGATAGCCGCGCCCCGGGCCGGTGTGCAGCTCGATGAACGGATCGGCGATCAGGATCTTGTGCGCAGGTTCTTTGGCCTGCGCTCCCGCCGCGAACAGCAACAGCAAGCATAGGAACGTCAACGGCGTGAGCGACCGAGGCATCAATTCTCCGGGGCGGTGAACGGGTCGTTGTAGTACTGCGCGCCGATATCCAGCCATTCTGACAACAAGCGTAACTCACTTGCTGACATAAAGTCGCTATGGTCGACCGAGCCGGCAGTCGCGCCCGACATCTTATTGAAGAAGCGGGCCGAGGCGGCCGCGCCGTTCGAGCTCATGGAGGCCGGCACGTTACGGAACGCCACGCAGGTAGTGACGTTGGTCACCGGGTCGGTCTGGAACTCCAGACATTCATCCACCAGCTGGCCGCCCTCGAGAATCTGGCCCCGGTCGCCGAACAACAGCTCGCGATAGGACTTGAAGTGCAGCGCCTGTTCCTCGGAGGCCCCGTCGCTCAGGTCCAGATCGCCGGCCGGCACGCGCGCGGCATTCGCCGCATCCACCGGCGCATGGCAGCTGTTGCACTTGTTATTGATCTCCACGCCGTTCGCATCCTGATCACGGATGCCGTCGCCGTTGGCGTCGACGAACCGGTCCACGCCCCATAACGGATGGATGTGCTGCTCGTAATGGATGGTGATCCGGCACAGCGTCGTCAGGGTGGTGCGACACGCCGGCGCGACCGGCGCCAGCAAACCCGAAGGCAACGAGCTCGCGCAGGTGAACCGGGCAGTCGAGTCAGCCGGATTGGTCAGCACGTTGTTGGTGCCCACGGCATAGCAGGCGTCGACCTCATTGGTCGCGGGCGGCGTCGGCAGCCAGTAATCCTTGAACGCCAGATCGACGCTCATCGCACAAGCGCCGCCGCACATGACGCGGCCACGAATTTCGGCCATGGTTTCGCCGCTGGTGTTGGCGAAGAACGCCGCGTTGGTGCCCGGGAAGGGCACGCCTGCGCTCGGCGCGCCGGCGTTCACCGAATCCGTCATGCCTTTGCGACCATGCGCCAGCGGCGTGCTGGCATTGCCGTTGTGACAGCCGTTACAGGTCAGCTGCTCGCCGGGTTGCACCTGCAACCAGTTGGTATGGCGGGCGCCCAGCAGATTCAGATTGGCACTGCCGCCGAGACGCCGGCCGTTCGCGTCGAGCACGCTGATCGAGAACGCAACGTTGGCGGGCACTTTCACCTTGACCGAGCCGTCCGGCTCGACCGGCGCATAACCCAGGATTTCGCGCATGCCGAGCGCGCGGTTCGGGCCGAACGCGGTGTTCGAGAAGTCGCGGGTGTCATTGTCCGGAATGGACACGGCCTTCTCGATCCGCAGGAAACGGGCGGGGCGTGTCGCGTAACCCGGGTTGGCCGGATTGCGAACCGTGGCGATGCCACCGGGCGCGGCGTCCACACCATCGATGTCATACACGCTGCGAATGCTCAGCACGCCGACGCCCTCGTCCTGCTGCTGCTGCGGATAATCGATCCCCGCAACGCGATCCGGAATGACGACGGGCAGTGCGCGCTGCGAGCCGGACACCACTTCGGTGTAAATGAAACCTTCCTGCGGAACCACGATGGGGCGCTGCGTATTCTCGCGCACGTCGTACACATAGATGCCATACAGCGGCGGGGCTTCGACGGCGTTCGGATTCTGCAGGCGCTCGCTGGTGCAGGGGACGATGCGGTTGTTCTCGACCAGACGACATTGCGACCAGCTCACCAGCAGCCGGCCGGTGCCGTCGTACAGCGGTTGCGCCGTACGGTAACGCCCACCGGGTGACGGGCCCGGAATGGTGCGCACATCGGTCGGCAACGCCCGGATCTGCGCCGGGCCGGTCATGCCGATGTTCGCCGCCAGGGCGGCGCGATTGTTGTCGACGTAGGTATCCGTGTCGATCAGCACCAGATCGCCGCCTTCACCCGTGCCTTCGAATGGCCGGATCAGCGACAGCGTACGGCCGTCCTGCAGCGGCTTTGGATTCAGGAACTGAATGATGCTCGGCGTGCTGCCGGGCGGCCGATTCGGCGTGCCGGTCTGATGGCTGTTGGCCCCATACAGCAGCTGCAGATCGGAGCCGTCCGGATTGATGGAGTACAGGTCGAACTGGTCGTCATCGATGTGATGCTCCCAGCGGGTGAACACGATGCGGCCGTTCGCCAGCACATCGGGAGCCAGGTCGTGGCTCTGGTTGAACGAGATCTGATGGATGTTGGTGCCATCGACATCCATCACGTGCAGCACGAAGGCCGGCTCGTTGTCCCTCTCGTCCTGGGCCGCGAACTGCGGCTTGTTCTCGTCGAGCAGAATGGCGCGCGAGGTTTGCTGGCGGGTCGAGCTGAACACGATGCGTCCGTCCGGCAGGTAGCGCGCCATGATGTCGTGGCCGGTTTCTTCCACGATGTCCGAGCGGATGATGCGGCGAAGCTGACGGGCCGCCACGTCGTATTCCCAGATGTTCCAGGTCGGCTGGTCCTGCTCGTCGGCACCTTCGATGAAGCGCGCCCGCATGGAGAACAGCACCTTGCTGCCGTCGTAGTTGACGCTCACGTCGCGGATATCGCCGAGACCCTGGGTCAGCTCGGCGGTGAGGTTCACTTCCGGTGCCGAGGTCGAAGCGCGATCGCGCATGTACAGATCGGCACCGATCTCGAAGCGCAGCAGCTCGCGCGCATCGGCGTTCGCCAGCTCGTCATCCTCCGGATCGGGCACCGGCCGCTTCACGTAGAAGACCGGAAAATCCAGAGTCACCGGATCCATGTTCTGGCCGCTGCCGATGGTCACATCGGTGCCGCCGCTGCCGCTGTCGCAGCCGCCCAGCAGCAACGCGATGGCGCTCATCAGGAGCACCGCCGCGCCGTGGCGCACGGAGGCTCGATTGGACGCGTCTTGCTGCGTCAGCTGACTCATGGAAGCGTTACTCCGAAGATTTCGCATCGACCAACAATCTTGTGTGCCAGGTATTCGTCAGGTATCGGTGCGGGGAGTCGCCGCTTCGGGGGCGCCATCTTCGACGCGACATATTTCGCGATCCGTTAAGCGAGTCACAAGCGGACGCGATATTCCCTGATTCTTCGGCCCGCCCCACCGGGCTTCCGGGCATTGCGTGAAGCACCTCACATTCCAACCGTGATCTCGTCGATATCAATGACGGGTGCGACGGCGGATTGCGTATCGTCGCGGCCAGACTACACGCGCGCGCGAACCGCCCGGCACTGTCTCCGGCGCGCGACGTGTGTCGATTGAGACAGTTAACTGGCTGAAAACTCGACCGTATAGTCCGCTCGCAAGTCGGAGGACAACCGACTTTGTGGCAACAGCGCGGGTAGCCCTCAAGAGTTTACCGGAGTCCGCCGAAGGTGGATCACCGGCCGTGGGAATGAGCTGCATGAGCAACATGAAACGAAGCAATGGAAGGTCGCCGCTCGCGAAAGCAGCCGCGCTGGCAGTGGCATTACTGGCCTTTGCGTCAGGGCAACAGGCCGTCGCGACCCCGGCCGGGCGCGCCCAGGCCCGGCGCATGTACGAGCGGCTGACGGGGACGCCACCGTCAGAGTCGTTGCTGAGCAGGCTCGAAGACATGGTCGGCGGCGGCTCGATCGCGGAGCTCGAGGCGACCGCGGCGTTCATCATCAACCCGGCGCAGGACCACTCGAAGAACTTTTATTCCGTCACGCTGAAGAACTTTGCTTCACCGTGGACCAATCGCGACCAATCGGTGTTCGCACCGCTGAACGACTACACGGCCACCGTGATCGGGCTGGTGAAAGACGACGCGGATTTCCGCCAGGTGCTGTTCGAGGACGTGGTCTACATCGGCAGTGGCTCCGGGGTTCCGGCGTATTCTCCGACCAGTAATGCACATTACGAAGCGCTGGAAAGCAACAGCGTCGATCTGCGCGGCCTGACGCGCACCACGCAGTCTTCACTGAACGGTCTGCCCCCGGCGGCGACCGCGGGCGTCATTACTTCTCGTGCGGGCGCCGAAGCGTTCTTCATCGACGGCACGAACCGCGCGATGTTCCGCTTCACCTTGCTGAATCACATGTGCCGCGACCTGGAGCAGGTGCACGACACCTCGCGCCCGCCGGATCGCATTCGTCAGGACGTGACTCGCAGCCCCGGCGGCGACAGCAGTGTGTTCAACAACAACTGTCTCGGCTGCCATGCGGTCATGGACTCGATGGCGCAGGCCTTCGCGTATTACGACTTCGACGAGACCCTCGGCCGGCTGGTGTACACGCCCGGCCAGGTGCAGCCGAAGTACCTGATCAACTCCGATAACTTCAAGCCCGGCTATGTCACGCCGAACGACGCGTGGGAAAACCGCATGCGTCTGCCAGGCCGTAACGATGCCGGCGTGCTGGGCTGGTCGCCGAGCCTGCCGGGCAGCGGCAACGGCGCCAAGAGCCTGGGTCAGGAGCTGGCTTACAGCGGTGCGTTCGCGCAATGCCAGGCGGAAAAGGCATATCGCAAGATTTGTTTCCGCTCGCCGTCCACCCAGGTCGAGTACGACGCCGTAAAAAGCATCGGTACCAACTTCCAGAGCAACGGCAGCATGCGCCGGGTGTTCGCGCAGGTCGCTGCGCAGTGTGCTGGCCAGTAGGCGCGGTGATCCCATGAGCATCAGAAGCATGAAGCAACAAATGCGCGCTCATCACGTCATCAGGGCTGCGAAACTGGCCCGCTTCGCGGCGCTGGCCGCGCTCGGCGCATTGACCCTGGCTGGTTGTAGCGGCGGCTCGAGCACCGAACCGAATCCGTCGCCGGGAGCGCCCCCGACCGATGCCGGCTACAACGGCGCGCCCGCGGCGAACGACAAAGTCCAGGCGTTTCAAAACGAGTTCTGGACCTATATCCGCGGCGCCGATCGTTGCGGCGGCTGCCATAACGCCGACGGTCAGGCACCGACGTTCGCTCGCTCCGACGACGTGAACCAGGCGTACCAGCAAGCGATCAATCTCGTGGATCCCGAGAATCCCGGGCTGTCGCGCTTCGTCACCAAAGTGGCAGGGGGGCACAACTGCTGGCTCGCCGATCCCGGCGCGTGTGCGGACGTTCTTACGACCTATATCGCCAACTGGCTCGGCTCCGACGACACCAGTGTGAAGCAGATCCAGCTGGTCGAGCCACAGCCGGTCGATCCGGG
This sequence comes from uncultured Steroidobacter sp., assembly GCF_937958065.1. Lineage (GTDB taxonomy): Bacteria > Pseudomonadota > Gammaproteobacteria > Steroidobacterales > Steroidobacteraceae > Steroidobacter. The sequence continues at coordinate 13,394 of NZ_CALFXI010000033.1, read as the reverse complement.
TGCGAGCAAACGTTTCCCGGCGCTGCCGCCGGCGGCGTTCAAGCCAGTGTATGACCTGCTCGATGAGCATTGCTCGAAGTGCCATCAGCCGGACTCCGCGACGGCGCAGTCGCCGTTCTTCGCGGCCGGCGATCGCAGTGCTCCGAACATTCTCACGTCCGACGAGTACCTCGAGGCGTATCAGGCGTCGCAGTCAAAGATCAATCTGAACCGGCCGGAGCAGTCCCGGTTCGTGGTCCGGCTGGACGCGGAAAGTCACAACTGCTGGTCCGCCAATTGCAAAGCCGACGCCGCGCTGCTGCTGACCCGCATCCAGGCGCTGGCCAGTGCCATCCCGACCGATCCGACACCGCCCGGCACGCTCAGTAAAGCGCTGACGCTCTACAACGGCACCATCGCGAGCGGCGGCAGCCGTTACGAAAGGAACATCATCGCCTTGTATGAATTCAAGACCGGCAACGGCACCATCGCATACGACACCAGCGGTGTGCCGCCCGCGGCGGACCTGGAATTGTCGCCAGCACCCGGCGTGGAGTGGGTCGGTGGCTACGGCATCAACATCCGCAACGGCCGCGCCAAGACTTTCGGTGCGCCGAGCCGCAAGTTCTACGACAGAATCACCGCCACCGGCGAGTACACCATCGAAGCGTGGGTCGTGCCCGGCAATGTCACGCAGGAAGACGCTCGCATCGTGAGCTACTCCGGCAGCGCGACGGCGCGGAACTTCACGCTCGGACAACAGATGTATAACTACGAGTTCGCAGCCCGCAGCTCGGCCACCAATGCCGATGGCGCTCCCAGGCTGTCGACCGATCCCGACAACGAAGTCCTGCAAGCGTCGTTACAACACGTGGTCGTGACCTTCGATCCGGTCAACGGACGGCGCATCTACGTCAACGGTCAGTTCACCGGCGACGTGGACGGTTCGGGCGGCGGCACGATCGAGTCGTGGGACAACAGCTTCGCCCTGTTCCTGGGCAACGAGGCGAGCGGCAATCGTCAGTGGCAGGGAATCATCCGGCTGGCGGCCGTCTACAACCGCGCGCTGACCCTGCAGCAGATCAAGCAGAACTTCGATGCCGGCGTCGGCCAGAAATTCTTCCTGCTGTTCGGCGTCTCGCACATCATCAACGTGCCGAGGGCGTACATCCTGTTCGAGGCCACGGAGTACGACTCGTACGGCTATCTGTTCACCAATCCGAAGTTCATCAGCCTCGATCCGACCGCCATGCCGGGCAGCATTCACCTGAAGGGCATGCGCATCGGTTTGAACGGCGCCGAGGCCCAGGTCGGCCAGGCTTATCGATTGCTGGATACCACCATCAGGGACGAGATGTACTCGGCTGCCACCGGTCAGCTGCTGTCCTCGGTGGGCACCATCATTCCGCGGGAGCGCGGCCCGGAACTGGATCAGTTCTTCCTGTGCTTCGATGCGCTCGGCACGGAAACGAATGCCTGTAGCCAGTACACCGCAGGCGTCACACCGACACCGGTGCTGGCGGAGCCGAGCTCGGACATCGGCGTGAAGCTGTTCGATGCCATCAACGCGACCATGTCGACGATCACTGGCGTGCCGCAGAACAATGAGAAGGTGAAGGCCACCTATGCGAGCGTGCGTCAGTCGCTGCCGGCGGTGAACGATCTGCAGGGTTATCTATCGTCGCACCAGACTTCGCTGGCGCAGCTGGCGCTGCAGTACTGCAACGTGATGATGGATACGCCGAGCCTGCGCGATGTGTTCTTCTCGGGCTCGGGTGTCAACTACTCCTCGCCGCTCACCGAGGCCGACTACAGCGCCGTCAATGCGAACGGCCTGGCGGTCATCGACAAGCTGCACGCAAACATGATCGGCTCGGCCATCTCGCAGCCGGATCTCACCGAGTTCCGCACCGACATGGGCGATCTCATCGAGTCGCTGTGCAATCCGAACCTGCCGGCCGTGGTGATTCCGCCGGCGACCAGGAACCGCGCTTGCGGCACGATCAATCCGCAGACCAACGTCAATCGCACCGTGGAAGTCATCAAGGCTGCTTGCGGTGCCGCGCTCGGTAATGCCGCGACTCTGGTTCAGTAAGGGGCCATCCGCATGTTGATCATCAAATCGAACCGCAAGCGTGCCCTCGGCCTGGACGCGCCGTTGAAGCACGAGTCGCACAAGAAGCCGGTGACCCGTCGCGATTTCCTGGCGCAGGGTTTCACGACTGGTGCAGCTACCGTGCTGGTGCCCGGCGCGATGAGCATGCTGGCGCCACGGCGCGCTTCGGCGTTGACCGGCACGCTGGAGACGGTGGATCGGGCTGCGTGCAACATCACCGATGGCCGCGGCAAGATTCCTTTCATCTGTTTCGATCTCGCCGGGGGTGCGAATATCGCCGGCTCGAACGTGCTGGTGGGCCAGCAGGGCGGCCAGATGGATTTCCTGAGCACCCAGGGCTATTCCAAGCTGGGCCTGCCGGGCAACATGCTGCCGAACAATTCCACCACCAACTTCGTCAATACCGAATTCGGTCTGGCTTTTCATTCCGACAGCGCGTTCCTGCGCGGCATGCTGGAGAAAACTTCGCCGACCACGCGTGCCATGGTAAACGGCGCGGTCATCGCCGCGCGTTCCGAGAATGACACCAGCAACAATCCTCACAACCCGATGTATGGCATCGCCATGGCGGGCCCCGGCGGCGAGGGCGCCAAAGGTCAGCTGCTGACGTTGATCGGCTCGCAGAACTCCGAATCGGGCGGCAACTCCATGGCGCCCGCGGCGCTGATCGATCCGGCCAACCGTCCCACCAAGATCGATCGCGTCAGCGACGTGACCGGCCTGGTCGATACCGGCGAAGTGGCGACCATACTGAGTGTCAGCGATACCGTGCAGACGCTCGAGACCATGTACAAGCTCAGCGGGCGCAAACTCGCGCACGTCGACACCCGCCTCGGCGCGACCGACACCGCTGTGAAGAAACAGTTCCAGTGCGCCTACCTCAAGACCGCCGACACGGTGGAGACCTTCAGCAATCCGGCATCGCTGAATCCCTCGCTGGATCCGCGCATTCAAGGTTTGTTTGGCGGTGCCAACTTCGGCGGCGACGGCGAATTCCAGAAGACCGCTGCAGTCATGAAGCTGGTCATCGACGGGAACGCCGGTGCGGGCACCATCACCATGGGCGGCTTCGATTATCACACTGGCGAGCGCGCCACCGGCGAGGCTCGCGATCTGCGTGCCGGCCGTTGCATCGGCGCTTGTCTGGAATACGCGGCGCTGGTCGGCAAGCCCGTGATGATCTATGTCTTCAGCGACGGTTCGCTGTCCTCGAACGGCATGATCGACGACTCGGTGGGAGGTCGCGGCAAAGGCCAATGGACCGGCGACAATCAGCAGACCGCGGCGTCGTTCTTTCTGGTGTACAGCCCGATGGGACGGCCGACGCTGATCGGCGAGGGCACCGCGGCAGCAGCCCGTCATCAGCAGATTGGCTACTACAGCGCCGCCGGCGACGTGGTGACCAGCAGCAGCCCGGCTGCGAACAACGTGAATCTGCTGGTGCAGACGGTGATCCTGAACTACATGGCCCTGCACGGCGAACAGAACCTGTTCAACGACGTGTTCGGCCGCGCCCTGGGCACCGGAGCCTCGCTCGACGGCCTGATCGCCTTCAATCCCATCGTCACCGGTCCGGTCTGATTCTTTTTTCGCGCTGTCGACTTCAGGCCCGGCTCGCGCCGGGCCTTTTTGTTTGCGCGCGACTTTCCGCGCGCAAACGCGCGGGAAATCCCACGGAACAAAAATGATCTCCTACCTCATCCAGGTCGAAATTTTTGTTGATTTTCGGGCCGAATCCCGCTGAGCTTCACGTCATTTCGCACGTGGTGATGCTGTTAAGGTCTCTTGCGACATGGCTACCAACCCAATCAGCGACAGGAACCACATTCCGTACCGTTTTTCGGTCGAGCAGTACTACCGCATGGCCGAAGTTGGCTTGCTCGCGCCGGATGCGCGCACGGAGCTGATCGAAGGAGAGATCTGCGATATGCCTCCGATAGGATGTCGGCACGCGGCCACGGTCTCCTGGTTGCATCGGCAGCTGGCGAAGGCGGTCGGCGATCGGGCCTGGGTGTTCGAACAATCGCCGCTGCGGCTGAGTAGTCACTCCGAGCCGCAGCCCGATCTGATGTTGCTCCGGCCGCGGCCCGATCAATACAGCCAGGCGCATCCGACCGCGCGCGATATTCTGCTGGTCATCGAGGTGAGCGACAGCAGCTGGCTCTATGATCGGGAAGTCAAGATGCCGTTGTATGCGGCTTATGGTGTGCGCGACGCGTGGTTGATCGATATCGGCGTCAGGACACTCGATTGCTTCGGTGCGCCGCACGGCGGAGCGTTCGTCGAACAAACGTCGCTGCAGGTGCCCGGACCGCTGCTCGTGCCGTCGCTGGCGGTCTGCGTCGATTTGACGGAACTGTTCGACTTCGGCCGTTATTCCGTCTCGTAACGAACTTCGACGAACAGCGTCCGACCGCGGCCCGGGAAATAACGATAGTTGCCGAAGGCAAAGTCGGCGCGATCGGCATACGCGCGGTCGGTGACGTTGTTCAGCCGCACGATGGTTCGCCAGTTCTCCGTGGCACGCCAGCTCATGCGCAGGTTCAATAAATTGTGGCCGCCGTACTCATGTTGGTTCGCGGCATCGACGAAGTATTTGCCCACGGAGATCCATTCCAGTTCCGCCGCGGCCGAGGGCAGGAAACTCCAGTTCAGGCGGGCCGTGTTGATGTGACGAGGCGCCGTGTCGATGTCGCGTCCGGCGATGATGGTTTCGCCTTGCTCGATCACCCGATTGAAGTCGTAGGTGTGTTTCGCGTAGGTGCCGGCGAGCGCCAGTGACAGCGTCTCGAACGGAATCCACGAGAGCTCATACTCCACGCCTTCGTGCTTGGTGCGGCCGTCGCTGACATTGAAGCCGTTCGAGTCGCGGAAGATCACGTTGTCCTTGTCCATCGTGAACGCCGCGAGCGAGTAGCTCATCGGTCCGAAGAAGCCGCGAGCCCCGAGCTCGATGCTGTCGAGTTGTTCCGAATCGAGATCCGCCACCGACTGCTGGCGCTGCAGCCGATACAGCTCGCTGGTGTCCGGTGCGCGATAGCCGCGAGTGGCCGTGGCATACAACGTGTGATCGTCCGTGAGCTCGTAAGTGAGCCCGAGCTTCGAAGTCACATTGCCGAAATCATCGCGCCGGTCGGCCGGACGATTGAACAGACAGCCGCCCGGACAGGTCGCGCCATTCTCGGCAGTGTTGCCGTCGATCATGCGGTTCCGATAGTCATACTCGACAAACTCGTAGCGCGCGCCAGCGATCGCTTTCCAGCGCTCGGCGAAGGGCTGTTCGACCTGTCCATAGAGGGCGGCAATGCGGCTGTCCACCCGGTAGTCGTAATGCTTGCCCGCAGGGCGAATCGCATTCGCCGCGGGCGCGCCGTCCGTCGCCGGTCCGGGCTGGGTTTCCTTCAGAAAGCCCTGCGCGAATTCGAGATCGACGCCAGTGAGGAAGCGCGTGTTGTTGAAGGCCGTGAAATCGAGCGCCGCGAGCACGCCGACGGATTCCTGCCCGTTCTCCTCCAGCGGTTTGCCGATGAGGAAGTGCTGCAGGAAATCCATCCGGGAGTAACGAGCGTACGGACGCACCGCCAGTTGCATGTTGTCGCTCAGCGGCCGCTCGTAACGCCCCGTCAGTCTGACGGCATACGCATCTCGATACGCTTCCGGATTCGGGTTCGACTTCGCGATGGCTTCGTTGCGATATGCATTGAAGCCTTGGATGAAGCCGGCCGTTTCCTGGTTCAAGTTCGTGGCGGCCAGATCCAATCCCATCCGCGCGACGCCGCTGCGATGCGTGAGACCGATGTTCAACTTCTGTTCTTCGAGCCCGGAGCTGTCACGCCAGCCGCCGTCGTGCGAAGCGACCACGACCCCGCCAATGTCGGTCGCATCGCTCTTGTGGCTCAAACCGAGCTTGCCGCGGTAATACTCATCCGGCCCGCCTTCCAGCGCGAGGCTGCGCGCCGGCATGTCGCCAGGCTGAGCGGAAATCACGTTGATCGCTCCGTGCATGGCGCCGGAACCGTAGATCACGCCTGCTGGTCCACGCAGCACTTCGATCGAGCTGGCCTGTTCGCTGTTGACCTCGAACAGCTCGTTGACATTGCAGAAGCCGGTGGGCCGGATCGGCACGCTGTTTTCGAGGAACAGAAAGGTGCCGCACGAGCCCGGACCGCTGAGCACCGGCGAGCGGATCGCGGTCAGGCTTTCCTGGCCGCTGTTACGCTGGATCATCGCGCCCGGCGCGCGATTCATGATCTCGCTGTGATGCGTCGAGCCGACCACCGTGATGTCGTCGGCTTTCACGAGCGAGATGCTGCCGGCGAAATCGCGCAGTTGTTCCGCCTCACGCGTGCCGGTGACGACGACTTCTTCCACCCGGCCGCCGTTACGCTCCGCCGCCTGAGCCGTCGAAATGAGCAGCGCCGTGCAACTCAGCAGAGCAGTGGAACCGAAGCGAGATGCACGCATGTTGATGACCTGTTCGTTGCAACGTCACTGCGCCGCCGGCAGCGCAAAGGCGATCACGTAATCGCCGCGTTTGGTTTTCAGCCCGCCATGTCCGCCGGCCGCAATCACTACATACTGGCGCCCGCCGATCTCGTAACTCATGGGAGTCGCCTGACCGCCCGCGGGTAGACGGCCCTTCCACAGTTCGCGACCCGTCTCGATATCGAAGGCGCGCAGGTAATTGTCGGTGGCCGCGCCGATAAAGACCAGTCCGCCGGCGGTGACCAGCGGCCCGCCCATGTTCGGCATGCCGATGGTCCTGGACGGCACGAACCAAGGCGTGCGATCACGGGTCGAGCCGAGCACTACCTGCCAGAGGATGGCGTTGCGCCGCAGATCGACCGCGGCCAGCGATCCCCAGGGCGGCGCTGTGCACGGCAGCCCGAGCGGCGACGCCAGCATTTCACGGCGCATGGCGTAGGGCGTGCCGGTCTGCTGCGCGAACTCCGAGTCGGGATAACTCCCGGACTCGCGCATGAGTTTCAGTTGATCGCGCGGTACCAGGGTCGCAACCATGGGCAGATGATTCACGGCGGCGAAGATCAACTGACGCTGCGGGTCGTACGCCAGGCTGCCCCAGTTCACGCCGCCGGCGAAGCCCGGCGACATGATGGTTCCTTGCAGACTGGGCGGCGTGAACAAGCCCTCCGAGCGATATTTGCTGATGAGGTTGCGGCACTGGGCACGATCGATCACCGTCAGCCCCCATGCATCCTGCGGAGTGACCGCGGCGTGCGAGACGAGCGCGGGCGTGGCGGGGAACGGTTGGGTCGGCGAAGCAAGCTCGCCGGGGACGTTCGAAGCGGGCACCGGTCGCTCGACAATCTCGAACACCGGCTCGCCGGTCTCGCGATCGAAGACGAACAGCATGCCGGTCTTGGTGGCCTGCACGACCGCGGCGATCGCTTTGCCATCGCGCTCGAAGTCGATGAGCATGGGCTGCGCGGCGAGATCGTAATCCCACAGATCGTGATGCACGAGCTGGCGATACCACACCAGCTCGCCGGTCTGAGCGCGCAACGCGACCAGCGAGTTTGCGTAGTGGTTCAGGCCGGGCCGTTCGCCTCCATAAAAATCCGGGCTTGCCGAGCCTGTCGGTACGAAGATCAAGCCCCGGCCCGCATCGACCGAGATCATCGACCAGGCATTCGCACCGCCGGTGCGTCGAGCGGAATCCTCCGTCCAGCCGCGCTTCGTCGCCTCTGCAGTCGTATCGGGAATGGGATCCCAGGACCAGCGTTGCGCGCCGGTGCGGGCGTCGAAGGCGCGAACGATGCCTCGTTCCAACTCGACGCCGCGATTGTCCCCAATCGCCGAGCCCGTGATGATCAGGTCGCGATAAACCGCTGGGGGCGATGTGACCATATACTCGCCGCGTTGCGTGGATCTGGCGCCGGCGGCGAGATCGACACTGCCGTGGTTACCGAAATCCGGACACGGGGCGCCTGTGCGCGCGTCGAGCGCGATCAGCCTTGCGTCCAAAGTTCCGATGAAAATACGTTGCGAGCAGCGCGTGTTGGTGTCGGCGGCTTCATCCGTCCACCACGCCACGCCACGAGACGTCGCTTCGGCGTAATGCAGGTGCCTCGGAATTTTCGGATCGTGACGCCAGCGAAACTTGCCGGTCCTGGCGTCGAGCGCGATCACGATGTTGGTCGGCGTGCTCAGGTACAGCGTGTCATCGACCAGAATGGGCGTGGCTTCGAATGACAACTTTTCGGCGCGCACGAAGCCGACGCCGAGCTCGCCGGTGCGATGGGTCCACGCGATTTCCAGCTGATCGACGTTGTCGCGCGTGATTTGCTTCGAGGCTGCGTGACGGCTGCCACCGGCATCGCCGCCGTAGTACTGCCATTGAGCATCGCCGTCGTTGAGCCGCCGATGCGGAGGTGCGGCCAGTGCCTGGCTGGCAAGGACGCCGCTGCACAGGGCGAGCAGGGCGGCGAGCGGGGCGATCCGGCGCGGTGTGGCCGGTCGGCGACAGGCGAGTGACATGCAAAAAGCCTAGCGAGCAAGGTTCGAGGTCACAAGCTCTGCCCTATAATTTCGAGGATGAAGGCCCACCTCGCATGCCGCGTGCCGCGCTTTCGAGCGTCGTCGTTCGCGATGTTGTTGGCGCTGGTCCTCGGCGCTTCTTTGGTATCGCCAGTGTTGGCCGCCGCCGCGGAGCAGCCGCGACCGCGTGTCGGTCTGGTGCTAAGTGGTGGCGGGGCACGCGGAGCGGCGCACGTCGGCGTGCTCAAAGTGCTCGACGAAATGCGTGTTCCCATCGATGCGATCGCCGGCACCAGCATGGGCGCGGTGGTCGGCGGCCTGTATGCCTCGGGCATGCCGGTGGCGGACATCGAGAAACTGTTGCGCTCGGTGAATTGGGAAGACGCGCTCAAAGACCGTCCGCCGCGCGAGGAGCTCGGTTTCCGGCGCAAGCAGGACGATCGCGAATTCCTGGTGCGTTACGCGCTCGGCGTGACCAAGGAAGGGTTCGTGTTGCCGCGAGGCCTGGTGCAAGGCCAGAAGCTCGAGCAGGTGTTGCGAGGCGCGTCCCTGCCGGTGGCGGGAATTCAGAACTTCGATCGCTTGCCGATTCCGTTTCGAGCGGTGGCCACCGATCTGGAGACGGGCGACTCCATCATCATGGACTCCGGCGATCTGGTCACGGCGATGCGCGCCAGCATGTCGGCGCCGGGCGTATTCGCGCCGGTCGAGCGCGATGGCAAGTTGCTCGTCGATGGCGGACTCACGGACAACCTGCCCGTGGCGATCGCGCGTGCGATGAATGTCGACGTGTTGATCGCCGTCGATGTGAGTTTTCCGTTGTATGCCAGTGAAGACCTGAAGTCGCCGCTGGAGATCACCAACCAGGCGTTCGCGATTCTGATTCGCGGGCGCACCCGGGAGCAGCGCGCTCTGCTGGGGGCGAACGATATCCTGATCGAGCCGCCGCTCGGTCGATTCACCGCGGCGGACTTCAGCCGCGTTCCGCAGGCGTTGCGGGCTGGCGAGGTCGCGGCTCGGGAGCAGGCCGCCGCATTACAGAGGGTCGCGCTCAGCGCGGATGCATATGTGCGTTATCTGGCCGCCCGCAATCCGCGTGACGCCAGCTTGCCCACCATCCAGTTCGTGCGCGCCGATCCGCACTCGATGGAATACGACCCCCTGGTCAAAGCGACCATGAGCAATTTGATCGGCAAGGCCTTGGATGCCGAGCGCGTGCGCCAGCAGCTGTCCTCGCTGTATGCGTTGGACCGTTTCGAATCCATCGATTACAACTTGATCGAAGAGGGCGGGCGCGCCGGGCTCGAGCTCGACCTGAGGCGCAAGAGCTGGGGACCGAATTACGTGCGCTTCGGCTTGAACCTGGAAGACAACTTCGAAGGGATCAGCCGCTACAACGCGGCCGTGCGCTTCATCGCCACCGAGCTCAATCCACTGGGCGCCGAATGGCTCACCGATATCCAGATCGGCGACAACCCGCGGGTGTTCACCGAGTTTTATCAGCCCCTGTCGTTGGCGAGCCGTTACTTCATTGCGCCCAGTATCGATTTCGAGGAGCGCAGCGTTTTCCAGCTGGGCGAAGACGGGCGGGATCTGCTGGCTGAGTACCGTGTGCGCAGCTTGCAGGGCGGTCTCGATATCGGGCGCGAGATATCCAACTGGGGCGAGATCCGGCTCGGCATACGGCGCGGCACCGGGCGTTCGCGGGTGCTGATCGGCGATCAGACGCTACCGCTCGCCAACTTCGGCCGCGGTGGTTACTTCGCGCGCTTCTCGTACGATCGACTGGACAGCATTTTCTTCCCGCGTCATGGCCAGCAGTTCGAGTTCCAGTGGCGGGGCGAGCGCGAAAACATCGGCTCGGACGACAACCTGAACGCGTTCGAGACCTCGTGGCTGGTGGCGCGCTCGTTCGATCGGCACACCCTGATCTTCTGGATAAATGGCGGCACGACCGCCAACGCAGAGGTCGCGCGGCCGGAGAATTTTTTCTCGCTCGGGGGCTTCTTGAACCTGTCCGGCCTGTCGCCGGGGGCGCTCGCCGGACCGCATTTTGGGATCGGCCGACTCATCTATCAGCGCCGCATCGGCCGCGGCGGCTCGGGCGTGCTCGACTTTCCGGCCTATGCGGGCATGTCGTTCGAAGCGGGCAACACCTGGCTGGAGAGCAGCGACGCGAGCTTCGGCGACCTGCGCAAGAACGCCAGCCTGTTCCTCGGCCTCGATTCGCCGCTCGGGCCCGTCTACCTGGCGACGGGCTACGATTTCAAAGAATCGCAGAAGGCGTTCTACCTGTTCCTGGGCCGGACCTTCTAGCGCTCGATCTTCTCGAACTCCAGCGTCGGGCGGTCGCCCGGGCGGAAGTACAGATAGCGGCCGCTCATTTCCTTGAGCATGCGGTCGCGCTCGTCGCGGGTCGCGTACCAGTGCTCGCGCGTCCAGTCGCCCCCGACCAGGTTCTTGAACGGATCGGTGGAGCGCAACTTGACTCGAATGCCGAACTGGCAGTCGCGCGGCAGAGGGCGCGCTAGGTTGTGTTCGTGAGCAATGGGCATGTGAGTTTGGACAAATTCTAAACGGGTGCGATTTTACCCGGATCCGCCCGGGCTCCACCAGCCGCAATCATCCCGACCGCGTCGCCAATTCTTTTTCGCCAAGGTGTCTTCCGCGCGCGGCTTCACTCGTCTTTAGACCGAAGCCGCCAAAAGCGGGCCCGATTCGGCAATCGTCGTGGCGTACCTGCAACTTTTGGCGGCGGCGGACATCCACTCATCCTGCGAATCGACGTCTGATCGTGCGCGGCCCTGTCTCATGCATTGCGTAATTGGCGCCGTCCCTGACTGAAGTGAGTACAGCACTGCAACCTTTCGCCGCATGCCGCAATCAGATCATCGTAAAGCGCTTGTAGCCGGCGCGAATTGGCGCGGAAATGGTAACAACTCAGCCGATTTCCAGGATGTGTCAGCTTTTAGGGTGGAGTTGCGGCGTGCCCCGTGAGGGCGGCGGCACAGCTCCAGTGAGGCCGGTGTTGCGGCCGGTGTTGACTGCTAAGCAACGGGGAGGGGTAACGGGATGATTCTCCGTCGAACCCATGAGATGGTGAGTGGTGATCTGAGTGCGGCGTTGGCGCGACAGTCCAGCTCCGAAAATACCGTGGTGAGCCTGCACACGCAGGTCGCCGATTACACGCTGGACGGTGAGCGCTTCGCGCTGTTGAGCGCATGGGGCGGGCGGCAGGAAGTTACGCTGGACAACCGGCGCATCGCGGTCGACGACGATACGTGGTTGCCGATACCCTCGAGTCCGGCCGCGGTACGCATCCGCGGCTCCGAGCCCGTCAACGTATTGACGGTATTGTTCCGCAAGGGCATGCCGGAAGAGGTGCTCGGCACGATGCTCACGCCCGAGGACCGGCTGCTGGATGAAGGTGAGGTGCAGGCGAGTGCGTCGCTGCCTTTCATCCCCCACCTGCAGACCCACGACCGGGGCGTCACGCCGGTGCTGCTGTTCATTCGTCGGCACTGCGAAATGGGCTTGAACGATCCGTTGTGGTTCGAAGAGCAGTTCGCGTTCCTGCTCGAACGCTTGCTGGCTCGGCATCGGGATGTGTTGCAGCGGGCGCGCGGCGTGCCGGTGCGTCGCGCGGCCACGCGTCGCGAGATCCTGCGTCGAGTGTCGCTGGCGACCGATTTCATCCACTCCAACTTCGACAAGCCGTTGATGCTGGGTGACATGGCTCGCGCCGCGTTCCTGTCGCGCCATCATTTCCTGCGGCTGTTCAAGCACATCCACGACGTGACGCCGCACGAGTACTTACAGCGCAAGCGGACGACGGTCGCTGGCCGGCTGCTGCGGGGAAGTGAATTGGCGGTCGAGGACATCGTCAAGGTGGTCGGCTTCGACTCCCGCTCGACGTTGTTCCGTGCGTTACGCCGCTTCCATGGCGTGACACCGCGAGAATGCCGTCGCGCTACCGACTCGCTGACCTTCATGGGTGGCATGGGGGCGGCGGCCGCGTGATCCGGAATGTTTGAAGCTCCAGCAGGGATGCCTGCTGGAGCTTTTTTCTTTTGGGGGTGCTGTCGCCGCCGAATTCAGCGCGAGCGGGCCCACCTCGCCGACAAAGCTGGCTTGTTTTGGCCCCTCCGGGCCGCATCTATACCGCTCCTCCAAACCGATGCAACATAGCGCGGTTCCGCTACCCCGAGGTGCGTATGTACTCGTTCCGCAAGAAGGCCGTCCTGCCAGACGCCGCTGACATCCTCCCTGGCCGCGCCACGCCGCTGCCGGTCCCCGAAAAGCACTTCGTGAACGGCAACCGCATCGTCCCGCCATTCCCCGCCGGCACGAAGCTGGCGCTCTTCGGCCTGGGCTGCTTCTGGGGCGCCGAACGCAAGTTCTGGCAACTGCCCGGCGTCTACAGCACCGCCGTCGGCTACGCGGCCGGCGTCACGCCGAACCCGACCTATGAAGAAGTGTGCTCCGGCTATACGGCTCACAACGAAGTCGTGCGCGTGGTCTACGACCCGACCAAGATCAGCTATGAAACATTGCTGAAGACCTTCTGGGAATCACACGACCCGACCCAGGGCATGCGACAGGGCAATGACATCGGCACGCAGTATCGCTCCGGAATCTATGTGTACGACGCCGAGCAGAAGGCGGCGGCGCAGAAGAGTCTGGCTGCGTATCAGGAGCGATTGACGAAGGCGGGGTACGGGAAGATTACGACCGAGGTGCTGGATGCGCCGGAGTTTTATTATGCGGAGGATTATCACCAGCAGTATCTGGCGAAGAATCC
>NZ_CALFXI010000032.1 GCF_937958065.1 uncultured Steroidobacter sp. | reverse complement strand
AGGGCGGCCCCCGCCGATGCTGGAAACATCGACGAGGGCCTAACCACAACGCCTGATGAGAGGCAGTTATGGCTCCCCATATTATGGCGCACACCGCGCTTGATAGGGTGCTCGCGTGCACCCCGAAGTTGCCGGTTATCCGACATTTCTTGTCTGGCGTACTCCTAGCGCCAGTCCTTCTCGAATTCCATCCTCGCCGACCGTCGCCTCCCAGCCGCAAGCCGCGCTGATCGCGGTCGGACTCCATGGGCGGCCGGGCAGTGGACTCGCCGTTCGTTCGCGCCATCAATCGCGCGCTTGCGGAGGCATTGGTGGTGGAAATACGTCGATGCCGCATGCGGCGGCAGGACGTCGCCAGCGCAAGCGGCATATCTCGGGCCTATCTTCAGCTCTTGCTCGCGGCGCAGGCACACCCCTCGGTTGGTTCGCTGATATTGCTCGCGAAAGGTCTCGGCATGCGCCCTGAGCAACTGCTGGGGAAGGCCATGGAGAACCTGGATCGCATCACAGCGTCTGCACTCCCTCCCGACGATCCGCCGCCGTAAGTGCGAGGCTCAATATGCGAGTTTCCTCGCCGTTCCAGCGAAATGTGGATGTGTGGTTCGATGCGTACCGAGAACGCAGATCGCTCGATACCCACATTGCCTTGCTGATCGACTGCGAGAACGCAAGGCCCGGCTCGATTGGTGGCATTTTCGGTGAGCTCGCAGGGCAGGGCACGATCAATATTCGCCGCGCATATGGGAACTGGAGGAAGCACGTTGGCTGGGAGCCCAAACTGCATCCGTTCGCCATTCAGCCGATCCAGCAATTCGCCTATACCAAGGGCAAGAACGCGTCCGATATGTGCATGACCATCGACGCTATGGATTTGCTCTATACGGAGCGAGTGGACTGCTTTGCCTTGGTCACGAACGATAGTGACTTTACGCCACTCGTTTACAAGCTGCTGTCCAAGGGGAAGGTAGTCATCGGTTTCGGAGAAAACAATCCCCCGGAGCCGTTCGTAAAGGCATGCTCGATGTTCATCCACACCGACCGCTTCAAGGAAGCGTAGCTGCCTCGTAAAGTTTCACCGCTTTTTCGGTGAAACTGGCAGGCCGTGCCGACCGCGTGAGTTAGCCGGCCTTCTGGCGCTGGCGATCGATCAACTCGGCAAGATCAGCCGCGCTGACGAGCCACGGAGACTTCTGTCCTCCAAGGCGGAAGACTCTACATGGGAGCAACTTGGCGCACGCTCGACGCCGAGCTTCGTCATAGCCAAGCCCAAAATATTTGGGGGCGACCTTTGCAAGCGGAATATTTGCTTCGCCGAACTCGGCAAGAAGACCGAAGTAGGTGCTATTCATCTGGTGAATCTCTGCACTGTCCATGGTGTGAGTTACAGACGTGATGTCACACGTCCGATTGTCACGCGCGCGATAGCAAAGGTCAGGGTCCGATTTCGCGGATTAATCTGCGAAAGTCCGGAGTGGGACCACTTCGCCGAGGTTGTCCGCATTGGAAGCGGCTTGCGGAATTTCACGGACCTTCTCGGGACGAAGATTGGTGTACCGCTTCAGTTCATTCCACGATTCATGAAGCGTGAACTGAGCGACTTCGTGAATCTGATAGCCCCGCTCAAACAGCCGGCTCGTTGCCTCGTGCCTCAGATCATGGAAGCGTAGGTCCTGAATGCCGAGGACGTGACAGGCTCGCGTAAACGCCGCAGAAACGCTTCTGGGGTCGTACGGGAAGATATATTCGCTGGTCTTGGGCTGGTGCTCGATGATCGCCCAGGCTTCTGCCGTGAGCTTGAATCTTCGGTGGTTGCCTTCCTTGTGCCTCGGATGCTTGGCATCACGAACCAGCCCCGTTCGACCGCGCTGGTCCGTGTCCGTCCATTCGAGCCGGCAGATCTCCGATTCGCGTCGGGCAGAGTGGATCGCGAACCACATGATGTCTTTCTTCGGAACACGGGCGCGTCCATCCCGGCGACCGAAGTACGCATCGAGCTTGACCAATTCTTCGGGGGTCGGCCGGCGCTCCCGTCGTCGGCTCTTGCCGATCAAGCGAAGCTCGCGGCAAGCGTTTCGGGCCTCATCGACAACACCCGGATTGACCGGTAGTCCCTTGACGCTCTTGGCGGCACGGAGCACGACCCCGATCCATGTCAGATCGTTAGCAACAGCAGCTGGTCCCGCGCCCTTGGAACGACGCGCTCGGATGTGATCAACGAGCGTTGCAGAATCCAGAAATACGGCATCGGCTTCGCCAATGGGGTGCTTCTCAAGGAACAGGAGTTGGGACTGCTTGCTCCTTTGCCACTTCGAGATGTGCTGGAAGCTGTCGATGTACCACCGTATCAAGGTGGCCAGCTTCGTGGACGGCTGCTGCGCTCGGGCAAGGGCGGTCGGGTTCTCCAGGGCGACCTCCCGATGCTTACCCCACCGCTCAGCAGCCGATCTGTGCGTGAAGGTTTTGGCCTCCTGGTGAAGCATCTTTCCGTTGCGTCGAATTCGGACGATTGCCGTATAGCGCAGCGAGCCGTCGGCCTGCTTTCTCAACTTGATATAGGGCATGGTAGGCTTACCTCGGGGCGACAAGCGTTTATGTCGCCTTTTTGTCGCCCCGGCAACTCATATACTCCGCCAAAACTGCTGAAATTCCGCCCCAACGTCGCGAATGGAAAACACTGGAAAAATAGGCATTTCGAACGATATTTCCAGCCTTTCAAGGGCTCGGAAGGTGAGCGTAGCGCCAATGATGGACTACACCGACCGCCACTGTAGGTATTTCCTGCGCCTGCTCAGCCCGTCCACGCTCCTGTACACGGAGATGCTGACCTCAGCCGCCCTGGTCCGGGGTGACGGCGCGCGCCTGCTCACCTATGACACTGCCGAGCATCCGGTGGCTTTGCAGCTGGGTGGCAGCGATCCGAAGGAGCTGGCGATCGCGGCGAAGATGGGCGAGGACGTCGGGTACGACGAGATCAATTTAAACTGTGGCTGTCCCAGCGACCGAGTGCAGAGCGGGCGTTTCGGCGCGTGTTTGATGGGCGAGCCGTCGTTGGTGGCTGAGTGCGTGAGCGCGATGCGTAACGTGGTGAAGGTGCCGGTCACAGTGAAGTGTCGGATCGGCATCGAGCCCATGCCGCAGGCGGGGGATGAGTTCGAGTTCCTGCGTAACTTCATTGCGACGGTTGCTGCGGCGGGTTGCGACGTGTTCGTCGTGCACGCACGCAAGGCCATCCTCAAAGGATTGAGCCCGAAAGAGAATCGCGAGATTCCACCGTTGAAGTACGATGTGCCGGCGGCTTTGGTCGCCGAATTCCCCGATCTGACATTCGTGTTGAACGGCGGCATTCGCACCGTCGAAGAAGTGCGAACGCATTTGCAAACATTCGACGGCGTGATGATCGGGCGCGAGGCGTATTCGAATCCGTATCTATTGGCGCAGCTCGAGCAAGCCGTGTTCGATCCGAGCTGGGATCCGCCGGCGCGTGAGCTGGTGATTCAGCAATATGCGGACTATGTGCGCACCCGACTCGCGGAGGGGCATCGGTTGCGTAGCATGGTCAAGCACGTGCAGGGCCTTTACGCCGGCCTGCCCAGAGTGCGTTCGTGGCGCCGTTATTTGTCCGAAGGCGCCGGCCAACCCACCGCCAGCGCGGACCTGCTGCTCGATGCTCTGCGCATCGTGCAGGCCGCGGCTTGAGCTCGAACGTTTACGCCTGACGCAGGGGAGTTTGCAGCCCGCGTTCGATGAGCACGCGCCAGGCGTCCTCCGCCGAGTCGACGTAGTCGAACAGTTTCAGATCGTCGGCACTGATCATGGCTTCCTCGAGCAGCACGTCCAGATTCAGCAAGCGCTGCCAGTAGCTGCGATCGAAGAGCACGATGGGGATGGCGGGCGCCTTGCCGGTCTGCCGCAGGGTCAGCAGCTCGAACAGCTCATCCATCGTGCCGAAGCCGCCGGGGAAGATCACCAGGGCGTTGGCGCGCATCGCCAGGTGCATCTTGCGCATGGCGAAGTAGTGGAAGCGGAAGGACAGCTCCGGCGTGGAGTAGCGATTCGGAAACTGCTCGTGCGGCAGGCGAATGTTGAAGCCGATGCTCGGCGCGTTTGCTTCGGCGGCGCCGCGGTTGGCGGCTTCCATGATGCCGGGGCCGCCGCCGGTCGCGATCACGTTGTCTCGCCATCGGTCCTTGGGCGCTTTGGCGCCGCCGCGTTCGCTGGCGATGCGTCCGAACTCGCGAGCGGCCTCATACCATCCGCATTGGCGCTGCAGACGTTGCAGCTGTGGATCGTCGATCGGAGTCGCCGCTTTTCGCAAGGATTCCAGGCGCTCCGGCGAGGGAACCCGCGCGCTGCCAAAGACGATGATGGTCGAGCGCACGCCCCAGTCCCGCAGCAGCAGATCCGCCTTGGCGTATTCCAGCGCGAAACGGACCGCCCGCATCTCGTCGCGTAACAGGAAATTCGTGTCCTCCACCGGCAGGAGGTAGCTGCTCGATTCGATCTGCGCGTTCGCGCCGGTTTCGTCGTTCATCAGGTCTCGGTGATTGATCGCGGAGCCACGATTGTGCGAGACGCAGTCGCGCAGTGCAAATCCAGGGGCGCGCCGTCACGTAGAATGGCAAGCAGCAGAACAACGAGGGAAGGATATGTGGCGATCCGTACTCATGGCTGGGGCGTTGATGCCTGCCATCGCGACGGCGGCGTCCACGAGCACCGACGGACTCTGGCAGCGGGCGGGCGAGGCGGCACTGGCCGTCGCCGAGCAGGAGCGCGCCGCTCGCAATATTCCGTCCATCGTGGTCGGCATCGTGACGCGTGACGGTCTGGTTTGGTCGGGTGGCGTCGGGCACTCGGACGCAGCGGCGAAAGTGCCGGTCGATGTCAACAGCCTCTATCGAATTGGCGGATTGACCCAGGCATTCACCGCCGAGCTGGTGCGATCGTTTGTGACGCGTGGGGCGCTGGGTCTCGATGCGCCCGTGACTCGCTACCTGCCATCGTTTCAGCCACGCAATACATTCGGTGGCGAGATCACCCTGCGCCAGCTGCTCGAACATCGCAGTGGCTTGGTGCGCATGCCGCCCAAAGGAAACTACGCGGACCTCGATGGTGCTACGCTTGCTGAAGCTGTGACGAGTTTGAATGCGACGGCGCTCGTGTCGCCGCCGGGCTCGGCGATCAAGTATTCCGATGCGGGCTACGCAGTGTTGGCTCGCGTCGCCGAGGTGGTCGGCGGCAAGCCTTTCGACCAGCTGCTCGCGGAGACAGTCTTTGCTCCACGGGCCATGACACACACGTCTGTGCGGGCGGACAAGCAATCTCTTGCTTTCGCAACGATGGCGCCCTTCGACGGCGAGCGGTTCGCGCCGGCCGTGTTTGATACGGGTGTTGCGGCTTCGATCGGTGCGCAATCCAACGTGCGCGATCTCGCCCGATTCACGCAGGAGCTGCTCGGGCGCGGAGCTGCAACGCTTGGCGGCGAGCGAGGCGTTTTCGAGGGGCGCGATGTCGTTTCTTTGAGCGGCAGTGTCTACGGCTATACCTCCGATCTGTCACTCTTTCCCGCTGATGGCTTTGCCGTCATCACATTGCTCGCTATCGACAGCGCACAGCCGGTGCTGAAGCGCATACGAGACTTCACAGCACGGCACATCATTGCCGCGCGAACCAAGCAGCGTCTGCCGGCCGCGGAGCCGAGGAACAGGGTAAGCATCGGGCTCGCGCATCGATTGCAAGGTCACTACAGCGACGGCACTCACACTCTCGACCTTCGTAGCGTCGATCAGCGGCTGTTCCTCGAAGCGCCGGAAGTGGCGGGTGAGGTGCGTCAGCGCGACGGGCGCCTCGTTGTCGATGACCTCGCGGTCTCCGGTGAGGAGGTGCAGGCCGATCCGAAGTCCCGCGCGATTACTTTTCGCGGCACAACTTACCGGCGTACGAATTGGGAGCGACCGCCGGAGGTGCGAGAAGATCTCGCTGGTCTGATCGGCGAGTACGGATGGCCTCACAACGTCCTGCGTGTTTACGAGCGCGACGGCGAGGCATACGTGCGCGTCGATTGGTCGCAGCATTACAAGCTCGAACGGGTGGGGAAGGATGCTTATCGATTCCCGACCGTGGGCTGGTACGCGAACGAAGAGCTGCGCTTCATGCGCGATGAACGAGGCGTCGCAGCGGCAGCGAGCTTGAGTGGCATGGTCATGCCGCGCCGTGATCTCGGTGCGGAGACCGAAGTGCGCAGCCGTGCGAATGCGCCCTTCATATCGGGCCTGTTGGCTAGCGCTCGCAAGATGTCACCACCGTCGCAATCGGGGCGCCTGCGTGAGCCCGAGCTGGTCGAGGTCAACGAGCTCGAGCCGGGCACGAAGCTCGATGTTCGTTACGCCACCAGCGAGAACTTCATGGGCGCGCCGTTTTACGATTCGCCGCGCTTCTTCTTGCAGCGTCCGGCCGCGAGCGCCTTGGTCCGTGCGCATCGCAAGCTGGCGGAGCAGGGCTTTGGCATCGTGCTGATCGATGGCTATCGACCCTGGTACGTCACACGGATGTTCTGGGATGCCGTGCCGCCGGAGAGCCGGCCATTCGTCGCCGATCCTTCGCAAGGCTCGCGACACAATCGCGGGTGCGCGGCGGACATCAGCTTGTTCGATCTGACGAGCGGCGAGATCGTCGAGATGCCAGGTCGTTACGACGAGCCTTCCGCTCGCTCATCGCCACTGTACGTGGGCGGTACTTCGTTGCAACGATGGCGTCGCGACTTGCTCAAAAGCGCGATGGAGGCAGAGGGCTTCGATGTCTACGTCAACGAGTGGTGGCACTTCGATTACGGCGAGTGGCGGGAGTACCCCGTCATGAACGCGGACTTCAGCGAGATCGGCGCGGGCCCGTCTCGCTGAAGCTCCAAAGTCACCTCATCGATCGAACGGCACCGGCGCGAGCCGACCGAAGTCGCCTTGCTTGGTCGCAGCCAGATACGCGGCGACTGCATACGCCGCGACGCTCTGATCGAGCGCCTTGGCGTCCACCTTGGCGAGCGTGTCGTTCATCGTGTGGTGCACGTCGAAGTACAGGCTGGCGTCGAGCACGGGATCCAGCACCGGTACGCCGAGCGAGCGCAGGGGGCCGAGGTCGGCACCGCCCGAGGCGGTGTTGCTGCCGCCTTCGATGGGCAGCGGCTGCATCGCTGCGCGCATCTTCTCGATCGCGCCCAAAGATTCCGGTGCCACTTGGGTTTCCAGACGAATCACCGGGCCGATGCCGGTGTCGGCTTCCATCGCCAGCACATGCCTGGCATGCTCATCGCCGATCAGGCGCGCATATTCCTTGGCGCCGGACAGCCCGAACTCCTCGTTGGCAAACAACACCACGCGAATCGTGCGCGACGGCTTGCGATCGAGCCGCGAGATCAGGCGCGCCGCTTCGACCACGATGGCCACGCCGGCGCCGTCATCCAGGGCGCCTTGGCCGAGGTCCCAGGAGTCCAGGTGGGCACCCAGCAGCACGATCTCGCTGGCGCGGTCCGTCCCCGGGATTTCGCCGATCACGTTGGCCGACCAGGCCGGCGGCATTTCGCGGGCGGTGGACTTCAGGCGCAGTCGCACTTGTTTGTTTGTCTGCAGTTGCCGCGACAGGGTGTCGGCATCGGGGTTGGAGAGCGAGAAGGCCGGAATCCGGGGCGCGTTCACGTCGTAGATCATGCGGCCGGTATGGGCGAAACGCTCGTCCGAAGTGCCGATTGAACGGATGACCACGGCGACGGCGCCGAGATTCGCCGCCGCGCTCGCGCCCTGCACCCGATTCTTGACGGTCTTGCCATAGGACGAGCCGTCTTTGGTCCGCTCCATGCGCTGGTTGATGAAGACGATCTTGTTCTTGATGTCACCGGCCTGCATTGCGGTCAGTGCGTCCAGCGAGGCGACCTCGATCACCTGCGCCTCGATGCCTTCTTCGCCGGTCCCGATGCTGCCGCCCAACGTGGCGGCGACCAGCGGCTGTGGGGCAGGGCCAAGCAGCGTGACCTCGGTGGTGCCGCGGATCCAACGGGGCACCAGCACGTCCTGGGTGCGAACCCCGGTGAAACCCAGCTTGCCGAGGCGGTTCATGGCCCAGCGCACCGCAGCCTCATCGCCCGGGGAGCCGGCGAGGCGAGGGCCCACTTCGGTAACCAGCGAGCTGACGTGGTCGTAAGCGGAGGTCCCTTTGAGGGCGCGGTCGCGCAGGGCGGCGGCAGTGGCCAGGTCCGCCTCGCTCCAATCGGCGATCTGCGTGCCTTGGGCGAGCGCCGGACTGGCCGAAAGCTGAACGGCGAGGGCCAAAAGCGCCAGAAAACTGGCGCGGGGACCGGCACCGAGCGGGCGGCGCGGGGCGCCGGTGGGAACCATTTCGAGCATCCGAACTCCTTTTTGCGCCCCGGCGACCCACCAATATGTAGGGATCCTGCGGGGTTATGTAGCGTTGTCGTATATACTGCCGCCCGCACCCGGCCGTTCGGGTGCGGGCCGGCAACCTCAAGCGGAGCAGCAAGGATACCAATGGGGCGGCGACGAGGCGGAAGACGACGATGAGCGCCAAGGGGTCATGGGAAAGGACATCGAACTAGCCATTCTGTTTGCCGACGTCGTCGGCAGCACACGAATCTACGAAGTCATGGGCGACCTTCGCGCCCGCGACATGGTGCTGACCTGCGTGGAGATCATGCGGGCCGCCACCGAACAGAATCACGGCACCGTCATCAAGACCATCGGCGACGAAATCATGGCGACGTTCCCGACCGCGAACGACGCCATCAACGCCGGCAGCCGCATGCAGCACGACATCCGCATCCACGCGGAATTGAAGGTCGAAGGTCAGCCCATCGCCATCCGCATCGGCGGTCACTTCGGCCCGGTGGTGCTCGAGAACCGCGATATCTTCGGCGCCGCCGTCCACACCGCGAACCGCATGACCAGCCAGGCCAAGGCCGGCCAGATCATGGTCACCAGCGCCATGGTCGAGCGGCTGGCTCCCGAGTGGCAGTCGGCCGTGCGTCAGATCGACGTGGCCACGCTCAAAGGCAAGACCAACGAGGACGAGCTGTTCGAAGTGCTCTGGCAGAAGGAAGACGCCACCAGCATGCTGCCCGCCATCGCGCTGGGCGCCGCGGCCGCCAGTCGCGACAAACAACGTTCGCGGCGCCTGCGGCTGCGCTTCCAAGGCCAGGAGCTCGTCCTGGACGAGAGCCGTGCCAACATCGCCATCGGCCGCGCCGAAGAAAATGACATCATCGTGAAAGGCAACCTGATTTCGCGCCTGCACGCCAGGATCGAGCTGGTCCGCAACAAGTTCCAGCTGGTCGACCAGAGCACCAACGGCACGTTCGTCACCACGCGCGAGGGCGAAGAGGCGTTCGTTCGTCGCGACACCATGCAGTTGAAGGGCGAAGGCCTGATCGGTTTCGGCCGCGTGCCCGAGAACAATTCGTCGCTGACGGTTCGCTACGTCTGCGAAGAGTAATCTGCAGCTGCTTTCCAGTGCAGCTGCGCTCTAATAATAAGTAACGTTCGCCGGGCTCGCAGACTGGTCTCAAGGATTGAGGCGTGCTGCGCTGTGATTGTTGCAAATCTTTAACATTGCCCCTCGATGAACCAAACCGCAACGTCATTGTAGTCTGACTGAAATATTCGCCCCACAAACTACACACAGATTTCCTTCAGTGTGTCGTCGTCGGGAGCGACTAGATGAAAACATATCAGTGGATTATCGCCAGCGCGGTCGCGATGGCACTTGCTGGCTGCGGTGCGGACGAGATCTCTTCGGCGGGCGCGGGCGGTCCCATTACGATCAACAATCCGCCGGCGCAGAATCCGGACCCGGGTCCGGGGCCGGATCCGGGCAATGGCGGTGTTCAACCTGCTGCGGGCTGCCCCACGATTGCCAATCCCATCGGGTTGACCGACTCCGGCACGATCAGCGGACCGACCGGCACCTATCGCGTTTGCGACCTGCCAGCGCGTTTCACCGCGAGTTCGACGCTGCCTCGCGTCGCTGGCCTGCTGTACGCCCTGCATGATCGCGTGGACGTCGGCAATGATCTCGGTCCCGCGGCTACGGCGGGCGAAGCGTCGGTCACTCTGACCATCGAGCCGGGTGTCGTGATGTTCGGCAAGGCCGGCACTTCATGGCTCGCCGTCAATCGAGGCAACAAGATTCAAGCAGTCGGCACGGCCGAGCGGCCGATCGTATTCACCAGCCGTGACAACATCCTCGGTCTGGCGACCGATGACTCGCAGGGCCAGTGGGGCGGTGTAGTGTTGATGGGCCGCGCGCCGATCACTGACTGCCGTACCGCGGCGACACCGGGTGCTGTCGATTGCGATCGTCAGACGGAAGGTTCTGCGGCTCTGGCGCTCTACGGTGGCGCGACTGTGGACGACAACAGCGGCGCGATGAGCCACGTGCAGATCCGCTATTCGGGATATGTGCTCGGCGCCAACTCCGAGCTGCAGGCGCTGACGCTCCAGGGCGTGGGCAATGCCACGACCATCGATCACATCCAGATGCACAACAGCTCCGACGATGGTTTCGAGATCTTCGGCGGCCGTCCGCACCTGCGCCACATCGTGGTCACCGGCGCGGATGACGACAGCGTCGATCTGGACACCGGCTACAAGGGCACGCTCCAGTTCGTGATCGCGGTTCAGAAGACTTCGGGTGCCGCGGATTCGATGATCGAGCTGGATTCGGCGAATACGCTCGAGGCTCAGACGCCGCGTACTCACATGAAGCTCGCGAACTTCACCTTCGTTCATCGCAATCCCGCCACAGGCAATCAGGCTGCCATGCTGTTCCGTGGCGGCGCTGATGCCACGCTGGTCAACGGCGTGGTGACCAGCCCGATGGCGTGTCTGCGTCTGGCCGGAGCGAACATCCTCGCGACCGATCCCGCCATCGACAAGCTGGGACCGCCGTCGTTCACTTCGGTCGTCATGTCATGTGGCACCACGCCTACCGTCGATGGTAGCGGCGTGACCGCGGCGACCGCGCTGAGCACGTTTGAAGCGGGCGCCAACAACAACGCCACGTTCTCTCCGACGCTGACCAATACGTTCGTCAATGGCGCGAACGAGGCGGCCGCGGTGGCAGTGGATCCGCAGACAATCGATCCGGAGTTCGATGCTCTCACCACGCCGTATGTCGGCGCGGTCCGCGATGCCTCGGACACGTGGTATGCGGGCTGGACCTGCAACTCGGCGACTGCCGACTTCGGTACTACCAGCACGGCCTGCACCTCGCTGCCGTCGCTTGCTGAGTAACGGTAGCCACCGGCTTGCGGCGGGTTGCGATGACGAGTCGTGACCCGCCGCATTCAAGTTTCTGAACTTCGAAAATCTCTACAGAATGGTAGGAATAGATATGGCCAAGCCGCGCAAGTGGGGCATGTTGCTCGCCGCTACCGCGTTTTCCACCCAGGCCTTTGCTCAGGCGCCGGTCGAGGTTGACGCTTCTCAGCCAGCGCAAGCGACCGATCCTGCAGCGGCCGCTCTGCCTGCAGCGAGAGAATCGGTCGATGTCGCCATGCCTGGCGGCATCCCCACCGTGACGGTCGTCGGTCGCCGCGAGCGCGAAGTGCAGCGGGAAACGACGCAGGTCATCACGGTGCTTTCGAGCGAAGATATCGCCCGCACCGGTGAAGGTAACATCGCCGGCGCGCTCGGCCGCGTTACCGGCTTGAGTGTGGTGGGCAGCGGATTCGTTTACGTCCGCGGTCTGGGCGATCGTTATTCGCTCGCGTTGCTCAACGGTTCGCCGCTGCCAAGCCCCGAACCGATGCGCCGCGCGGTGCCGCTCGATTTGTTTCCTACCGACGTGATCGCGTCCTCGCTGGTGCAGAAGACCTATTCGCCGAACTTTCCGGGCGAATTCGGCGGGGGCGTCATCAACCTGACCACGCTCGCGATTCCCAGGCAGCCGTTCCTGGATGTGAATCTCGGCGTGAGCGGCGATACCGAGACGACCGGCCAGCTCGGCTACGATTACTACGGCAGCAAATATGATTGGACTGGTTACGGTAATCGTGACACGCCGTCGGCGCTCCGGGATTTCTTCAGAAGCGGGCAGCGCATCAGTCAGGGCAACGTGGACACCGGTGCAATCGCCAGCCAGCTGGTGGGCCGCAACAACGGTCTGGTGCAGAAGGGCGATGACACTGCGCCGAACTACTCCGGAACCATCACCGGCGGCACCACGTGGCAATTGGGCGAGTCGGATCTCGGCGTGATTGCCACGGCCGGCTTCAGCAACAGCTGGCGCACCCGCGACAACCTCCAGCAGACACCGGCGAACGCCGACCTGTCTGAGGTCGACCGGGATTTCCGCCAGGTTGCCACGGAGAACCGCGCTGTCGCCAACGCGCTGGTTGGCCTCGGCTACGAGTTCGGCGAAGGCAACACCCTGCGCTGGACCAACGTGTACATCCACGACACGCTCAAGCGCAGCAGCCTCGCGGAAGGCAGACAAAACAACTCGCGCCCGGGCGCGGACTTCAACGATCAAAGCACCGCTCTGTATGAGCGTGAGCTGATCAGCACGCAGCTCACTGGTGGATTCAACCTGAATCCGCTGAAGGTCAGCACGCGAGCCTCTTACTCCACGTCCAAGCGTGAAGCTCCGTACGAGCTGGGGATCGGATACATTCGCACGAACCAGCCCTCGAGCGAGTTCGGCGAGTACTACATCAACCGTCTGGACAACGGCAACATGGGCCATGCCGACATTGCCTTCTCGGATCTGCAAGAGGATCTGTGGTCGGCCGGCGTCGATCTCACCGCACAGATTCTGCCTCGACTGGCGCTGTCGGGCGGTATCGACATCACGGATACAAAGCGCGATTCCACGCGTCGTGAGTTCCAGATCGTCGCGCCGTCGACGTTGCCGAACTCCATTGCGATGCTCCGGCCCGATTTCCTGTTGAGCAGTACGATCATCGAGGAATACGGCATCGGCCTGATCGAGACGACCGAAGCCGACCCTGCGTTCACGGCTACCCTGCGTACCGAGGCCGCCTATGCGCAGTTCCAGACGGAGCTGATGGATGGGCTGGAGCTCAGTGCCGGCGCCCGCTACGAAAAGGGCAAGCAGGAAGTGCGTCCGTTGCAGGTCTTCACGAACCCGATCACCTCCGGCGCCAACACCAACATCGAGAACGATTATGTGTTGCCGGGTGCGACGCTTACCTATAAGTTCAACGACGCAATGCAGCTGCGCTTCAACGCGTCGAAGACCATCGCGCGTCCGCAGTTCCGTGAGCTGATGTTCCAGCTGTATTTCGATCCCGAGTACAACCGCTACTATCGCGGCAATCCGTTGCTGACCGATAGCGAGTTCGTCAATACGGAAGCGCGCTTCGAGTGGTACTTCGCTCCCGAGCAGCGCTTGTCGGTCGCCGGCTTCTACAAGACGATCGAAGATCCGATCGAGGCGTACACCGGATTCACCGACAACACTCCGGAGACCAGCTTCGCCAATGCGCCCGAGGCCGTGTTGTATGGTGTGGAATTCGAAGTGCAGAAGTACTTCCCGCTGGACGAGATGTTCTCCAACGAGTTCCTCGGCTCGCGTCGTGCAGTGGTGATCGGCAACTACACCTTCACGGATTCGAAGATCAACGTCGAAGCTGGCGATACGGTGCGCGTGTTTGGCGCACCGATGCAGCCGGCGAGCAACGTCTTCAGGGACGGCAGCCAGCTGACGGGTCAGTCGGATCACCTGGTCAATCTGCAATTCGGTCTGGAGAGTCCACAGCGGTTGTCGCAGCAGACGATCCTGCTGTCCTACGCAAGCGACCGCGTGACCAGCCGCGGCGCGACCGGTCTGCCGGACATCTACGAATCGCCGGGCCTGCGAGTCGACTTCGTGGCGCGTGAGGCGTTCAACCTGTTCGATACGGATCTGGAGGCCAAGCTGGAGATTCGTAACATCTTCGGTCGCGGCTACAAGGAGTTCCAGGAGCGCGGTCCGAACACGGTGTACTACAACAAGTACGATGTCGGTACGGTGTTCTCAGCGTCACTGACGATGAGCTTCTAAAGCTCGAGTTATTGGCTTCACTCCACGGCAAGCACAGCGGGGGAACTCGTTCCGCCGCCGTGCTTGTCTCGATAGTGCAACGCCGGCGGCTCGCGATCGACTGGATCATGCGCTCGCAAAAGGTGTCCTTCCTGCACGCATGCGAGCTGCTCGCGAAACAACACCCGGCTGTCGCCGGGTCTGAGGCCGGCGCCGAATCGCACGCTCGCCTATCCGTTGGCGCCGAAGGCGTTCAAGGCCGGCGCGGAGCTGCTCTCGGCGCTATAGCAAGAGTGAAGGCCGTGAAACAAATGTCTCATTCCACTCGCATCACGGTCGCACGATTCCGTAATGAAACTGCGACGGAATTGCGCCTGTATCTGGAGATGACGGTGCGGAGATCGTGATGGCTCCGGGGCATGCCATAGAGCTGCTGGCCGCACCCGGTGAGGGCCTTCTGCCAGTGTCGATTGATTACGTGGAGGGAGGCCTCCAGATTCATTCGCACAGAGCGTTTGATCCGGATTGGTACGTCCTGTTTGCGGGTAAATTGATCCCGGCGGGCTATCCTAGGATTCTCTCTGAGCACGAATAGCGCGCGAGCGTGTGCCGGCTGGCGCTGCTCTGATGACAGAATGCGGCATGCGAGTACCTTCGCGATTATGTCGACACTCCGGCACCCTGGGTCGAAGTCGCAAGGTGTTCTTTGTTCGCGTCGAGCCGATATAACTGAGGAAATCATGAATGTCGGATGCATTACGGGACCGTGAAGCAGGAGCTCCACGGCCTCTTCGACGGGACGAGCGCGACCTGGTGATTGCGCTGCTGACGCAGTCGCCTTCCGAAGCATCGCGATCGAGTGTCTTGGATTCGATTACTGTGCTGGACATGAGCGACGGTGGAATGGGTAGCATCAAGTTCCTCCATCGAGATGATCGCGAACGCCGCTTCGGATTCGAGTTGGCAAAGGCGACTTACATCGATGACGATGGAGTGTTGGTGACCATCGCGTTGAATCTCGATCAATACGGCGACCTATTTGAGGTGGACTTTTGGAAGGTGGACTTCTCACCATTGGTTCGATATCCGCGAGTTGATGAGCTGACTGGCGACCCTTCCGGCACCGCTGCCCCGGTTCGATACAGCTGAGACGCTGCGGTTGCAGCCATGACCGAACAGTACAACCAGCTCTTCGTGTTCGAGGCGAAAACTGTCGGTTGCGCTACTATCAACGATGATGATTGATGAACTCGGCCCGCTTTGGGAAGCGCTTGCGTTCCATTACATTTGACGAGCTGAAAGCTTGCGCATGGACCTGGAAGCCGCTTCGATAGGACAGTGACGATGACCACGATCCGATCGCTAATTGAGAGATTGCTTGCCGCGGTGCCTGATTTGAGGGGCGTCTACGATGAGCACATCTCCGATAATGATGAGCTGTTGCCGCATGTGTTCTTTGGTGATGTGACGAGGTTTGCCATTGAGAACGCAGCGGCACCTAGCGTTGCCAGTCTTTTGGCGCTGCTGGATGAAGCTCTCGCCGATGCCGATGAGGAGGTCAGAGAAGTCGTGGCGGCTTCGTTCGTGGAGAACCTCGTAGGCGAAACAGCGGCTTTGAAGTTGATGAAACCGAAGATGGGGCTGAATCTGCGGCGAGTCTTTGCAGCGACGTGAACTGGTGGTCCGCGGCGTTTGATCGGCCAGAGAAAGTAAAAAGGCGGCGACACCTTCCAGCATCGCCGCCTGATTCGACACAGCTGAAACGCCGCCGTTACGCCGCGTTCGCCGCCTCCAGTCTCTTCGCCACGCCCTGCAACTCTTCACGTAGCTGGCTCGGCACGCGGCTGCCGTACTCATCCAGATACTTGCCGATCGCATCGACTTCCTGGCGCCACGCGGCGGGGTCTATTGAGAGCAGCGTCTCGAGCGTCGACGAGTCCATGTCCAGGCCGCTGATGTCGAGGTCCTGCTTGCGGGGCACGAGGCCGATCGGGGTTTCGACCGCTTCGGCTTTGCCTTCGCAACGGTCGGCGATCCACTTCAGCACGCGCAGGTTTTCGCCGAAGCCGGGCCACATGAACTTGCCGTTGCGGTCCTGGCGGAACCAGTTGACGTGGAAAATCTTCGGCAGCTTGCTGGCGTTCTTGCCGCTGCCGAGCTTGAGCCAGTGGCCGAAGTAGTCGGCGAAGTTGTAGCCGGCGAACGGCTTCATCGCCATCGAGTCGCGACGTACGACGCCCATCTGGCCAACGGCCGCAGCGGTGGTTTCGGACGCCATGCCGGCGCCGACGAGCACGCCGTGCGCCCAGTTGCGCGCTTCATAAACCAGCGGCGCGACTTCGCGACGACGGCCGCCGAACAGGATCGCGGAAATCGGCACGCCTTCCGGCGCGTCCGCGAGCGTGGAATAGATCGGGTTCTGTTTCGCCGAGACGGTGAAACGTGAGTTCGGATGAGCGGCGGGACCGTTGCCGGTGTACGGCTTGCCTTGCCAATCCAGCGCCGGCTTGCCGGTTTCCAGGCCTTCCCACCAGGGCTGATTGTCTTCGGTGACCGCGACGTTGGTGAAAATCGTGTCGCGCTGGATCATGTCGTAGGCGTTGCAGTTGGTCTTGCGGTTCGTGCCGGGCACGACGCCGAAATAACCAGACTCCGGATTGATGGCGCGCAGCTGACCTTCGTCGTCGACGTGCAGCCAGCTGATGTCGTCGCCGAGGGTCCAGATCTTCCAGCCGGGCATGGAGGCCGGCGGCACCAGCATCGCGAGATTGGTTTTGCCGCATGCGGACGGGAAGGCCGCGGCGATGTAGTGCGTCTTGCCTTCGGGGCTCTGCAGGCCCATGAGCAGCATGTGCTCGGCGAGCCAGCCTTCTTCGCGCGCCTGGTAGCTGGCGATGCGCAGCGCGTGACACTTCTTGCCGAGCAGGGCGTTGCCGCCGTAGCCCGAGCCCACGCTCTTGATGGTGAGCTCTTCGGGGAAGTGCATGATGAAACGGCGGTCGGGATTCAGGTCGCCGATCGAGTGCAGACCCTTCACGAATTTATCTTCGCGCTCGATGCGCTTGAGCGCCGCGTCGCCCATGCGCGTCATCATGCGCATGTTGACGACCACATAGGGGCTGTCGGTGATCTCGACGCCGCAGCGGGCGAACGGCGAATCGATCGGGCCCATGCAGTACGGGATCACGTACATGGTCCGGCCCTTCATCGCGCCGGCGAACAGGTCGTCGATCTTGCGATGAGCCTCGGCGGGCTCCATCCAGTGGTTGTTCGGACCGGCGTCCTCTTTATTGCGCGTACAGACGAAGGTCAGGTGCTCGACCCGCGCCACATCGGAAGGGTGGGAGCGATGCAGGTAACAATTGGGATGGGTGTCCTGGTTGAGCTTGATAAGATCGCCGCTCTTGAGCATCGCTTCGATCAGGGCGCTGTTCTCGGCATCCGACCCGTTGCACCAGTGGATCGAATCCGGCTGGGTGAGTCGGGCAACATCCTCCACCCAGCGTTTGAGCGATGCATTAGACGTGGTCATTAGAGCGGCAACCTCGCGGCTTCATGAAAACTCATAGATCTATTAGTGGCAGTGATTATACCCAGCGCCTTTCGCGCTGCATGGCTTGTCGAGTTCCTTGACGCTGGCGGTGTGCAAAGCGCAACACGGAGCTCGGGAATCGATGCCAAAATTTTACGTAACTCGATGAAATTCCTGCTTTTATTGTCCGTGTCGCTGACAACGTTGGCCACGCTTGCGATGGCCACCGAGGCGGTCGAGCTGCGCACTCAGCTGGTCGCGGAAGTGCGCGAGAGCGCCGGGACAGCGGAGCGCCCGATCTTTCGCCTGGTGCCGGCAGACCGGCTTTCGCAAGGGCAAGTCGTCTACTACACGGTACGAATCACCAACCCAACGCCGGTATTCGCCAATAAGGTCCAGGTCAGTCAATTGATTCCAGCCAATACCACCTATCTGCCCGGGTCCGCGTCCGGACCGGGGGCACAGGTCGAATTCTCGATCGATGGCGGACTGACCTTCGCCCGGCCCGAGGACTTGAAGCAGGCCGATGGCACCCGGGCGCCCCCCGAGCGCTATACCCACATCCGCTGGACGCTGCGCAATCCGCTGGCGCCAGGAGCCACCGCGCTGGCGCGGTTTAGAGCTACCTTCAACTAGGGTCTGTGAACACTCATTTCATGGGCTGCGTTGCGCCTCCAATCGCCTGCAGCAAGGCGCAAAGCGCAGCCCTTATGTCGATAAGGGCAAGCTTTGCAACGCAGCGGCAGGCGATTCGAGGCGCAACCCATATAATGAATGTCCTTCGATGGGACGAGCTGTTGCGGTTCAGGACGTCGTTAGTCCTCCCTTGAGTACAGAGAGTACACGGCGGTCGTCCCGCCTAGCCCTGAACCGCAACGGCTCGTCGCAGCCCATCAAATGAGTGTTCACAGACCCTTGCAAGACTTCGAGGAAATCTTTGGTGCCGAGGGACCGCTGGCAGCGGCGATCCCGGGCTTCGCGACGCGCGATGAGCAGATCGCGATGGCGGAGCATGTCTGGCAGGCATTGCGCTCGCAGGGCCGGCTGATCGTCGAAGCAGGGACCGGCACCGGCAAGACGTTCGCGTATCTGGTGCCCGCGCTCTTGTCCGGCCGGCGAGTGATCATCTCCACGGGCACGCGCAATCTGCAGGATCAATTGTTCCATCGCGATTTGCCGACCGTGTCCGCCGCGATCGGCCGGCCGGCGCGCGTCGCTCTATTGAAAGGTCGCGCGAATTATCTTTGCGTGCACCGGCTCGAAATGGCCGAGCAACAAGCCGTGTCTCGCGGCCTGCGGCGTGAAGTCGCCGCTGCGTTGTCCCGAGTGCGGGCCTGGGCGCAAGTCACGAAAGAAGGCGACATCTCCGAGCTGGCGCAGCTCAGCGATTCGGATCCGGTGTGGCCGTGGGTGACGTCGACGCGCGACAACTGTCTCGGGCCCGATTGCCCCTCATTCGATCGTTGTCACGTCGTCAACGCGAGGCGCAATGCGCAGGGCGCTGACATCGTGGTCGTGAATCATCATTTGCTCATGGCCGACCTGGTGCTCAAGGAAGAAGGCTTCGGCGATCTGCTGCCGGGCGCCGACGCCATCGTCATCGACGAGGCGCATCAGTTGCCCGAAGTGGCCGCGAACTTTCTCGGCTTCACCGTATCGAGTCGTCAGCTGCAGTCGTTGGCGCGCGATCTCGCCAGCGAATTGATGCTCGCCGGCCCACAGCAATCCGTGTCTGCGGCGTTTTCGCAGACGATCGATCGGCAGCTCGTGGATCTGCAGGATTCCTTGCGCAGTCAGCGCGAGCGCTGCGAATACAAAGATTGGCCGACGCTCACGATCGAAGGGCTCGCGAATCTGCGCACTTCGCTGGACGATCTGACCCAATCGCTGGTCGAGGGTGCCAAGGACAATACGGGCCTGGCGAATCTGCGACGGCGCAGCTCGGACCTGGCGGATCGCTTGACCTCGATGATCGAAGAAGAAGCCAAGGCGGCGGTGCCCAGCGTGCGGTGGGCCCAAAGCTCGGGTCAGGGCGTGTCGTTTCATCTGGTGCCGCTCGACGTCGCCGAGCAGCTCGGCAAGCTGGTGCAAGCGAATGCCGCGGCCTGGGTGTGCACGTCCGCAACACTCGCCATCGGTGAGAGCTTCGACCACTTCATGCAACGGATTGGCATGCGTGACGCGCGCACCGCGCGCTACGGCAGTCCGTTCGATTATGAATCGCAGACGCTCATGTATCTGCCGAAGGGATTGCCGCCGCCATCATCGCCGCGACATACGGTGAGTGTCGTTGATGCCGCGTTGCCGGTGTTACGAGCAAGTGGCGGACGAGCGTTCATGTTGTTCACGAGTCATCGCGCGCTGCGTGAAGCGGCCGATTTGTTGTTGGCGCGCTTGGGGCCGGCGTTGCCGTTCCCAGTGCTGGTGCAAGGCGATGCGCCCCGCGAAGTGCTGTTGACCAAGTTCCGGGAGCGGGGCAATGCCGTGCTGCTGGGAACGAGCAGTTTCTGGGAAGGCGTGGATGTGAAGGGCGCGGCACTGTCGGTCGTGATCATCGACAAGCTGCCGTTCGCCGCGCCGGACGATCCCGTGCTCAAGGCGCGCCTGGATGCCATCGAGCGTCGCGGCGGCAATGCATTCTTCGAAGAGCAGATCCCGCAGGCAGTGATCACCTTGAAGCAGGGCGTCGGCCGCTTGATGCGCGATCCGAGTGATTTCGGCGTGATCATGCTGTGTGACGAGCGGCTGCGCACCAAGGGTTACGGCCGCATTTTTCTCGACAGTCTGCCGTCCATGCCGCGCACCCAGAATCTGGTCGACGTGCAGCAGTTCTTATATGAGCGGTTGAGCGCCATCGGGCTGGCGCCCGATCCAGATGCAATGAATCCCTCAGCCGTGATCGATTGGTAGTTCCATGCGTTTGCTTGCAATTGATACGGCCACTGAACGTTGCTCCGTCGCTCTCCGGCTCGACGGCAGAGTGATCGAGCGCAGCAGCGAGCAGCCCCGGGGAGCCGCGGATCTGGTGTTGCCCATGGTCGAAGCGGTGCTGGCAGAGGCCGGCGTGCGATTGGCCGATGTCGACGGCATTGCTTACGGGCGCGGGCCAGGCGCGTTCACCGGCGTTCGCATCGGCGTCGGCGTCGTTCAGGGGCTGGCATTCGGCGCGGGCCTGCAGACCGTCGGCATCTCGAATCTTGCGGCCGTGGCTCAGCAGGTCGCCCGGCCCGGAGATCGAGTGCTGGTGTGCATGGATGCCCGCATGGATCAGGTGTACTGGTCGAGCTTCGCGCGCGAACCTGGTGCGGAATTGGTTACACCGTCAGCAGCGGAACGCGTGGATTCGCCGGATGCCGTCGCTGACGGCAACTACACCGCCCTGGCCGGAACGGGCTTCAGAGCTTATCCGCCATTGCGAGCACGGCTGGCTACCGGGGACCGCATCGTTCACGAGGCGGCACTGCCGAAAGCCAGCGATATCGCGTTGCTCGCGGAAGCTGAATTCCGGGCGGGGCGGGGCAGGCCGGCCACCGAGGCCGAGCCTGTCTACGTGCGCGACCAGGTTGCCCATGCCAAAGGCGCCTGAGACGGCGTGAATCTGTCAACAAGCTGCAATACCGGGGCCTGCCGTGTCGGGTTCGCAGCTCTGTCATTTATCAGGCATTTTCCCACGCCGGCGTCATGGGACTGTAATACTGGGTTGTTGTAATGTGCCCCGTCACCCATGTCATTGAATTGAAGGCCTTTCGCTTAACTCATGGCAACCAAGCAAATTCTGATCGTCGAGGATGAGCGGCCCATCCGCGAGATGATTGCGTTCGGATTGCGACGTAGCGGCTTCGAGGTCAGAGAAGCGGCGGACGTGAGCGCGGCACGCGCCAGCATTGCCGATCAGCGGCCGGATCTGGTGTTGATCGACTGGATGTTGCCGGACATGAGCGGCCTGGAGCTGACTCGCGCGTTGAAGCGCGACAAGGAGACCCAGGAAGTGCCGGTGATCATGCTCACCGCCCGCGCCGAGGAGCAGGACAAGGTCATGGGGCTGGACAGCGGCGCCGACGACTACGTCACCAAGCCGTTTTCGCCCCGCGAGCTGTTGGCTCGCATCAATGCAGTTTTGCGTAGGTCGACCAACGGCAGCGGCGAGGAGCTGATCGAAGCCGAAGGTCTGGTGCTCGATGCGGCCGGTCACCGCGTCACTGTCGGCGATCGCACCGTGCAGCTCGGACCCACCGAATATAGGTTGCTGTCCTTCTTCATGACGCATGCGGAGCGGGTGTACAGTCGCGCCCAACTCCTTGATCGCGTGTGGGGAGGCAATGTTTATGTGGAAGAACGAACGGTCGATGTGCACATCCGTCGCTTGCGCAAGGCGCTCGAGGCCTTCAATTACGATCGTTTCATCCAGACCGTGCGAGGCTCGGGATATCGGTTCTCAACGCGCGCGGAGTAGCTGTTGAAGAAAATACTCAGCGCGCTTTCGCCATCGGGCTGGCGATCGGTGTCCCGGCTCGGCATTGCGCTGGCAGTCGCTTTCCTGATCGGCCTGATGTTCGGCCGTGTGGCGCTGGCCCTGGCGATCACCTTCGGCATCTATTCGTTCGTGCAGCTGAGGAACGTACTGCGCGTCGAGTACTGGCTGCGCCACCGCCGTGTCGAAGCGCCACCGGACATCAGCGGCGTGTGGGGAGAAGTCGTGAGCATCGTCAGCCGCATTTATCGACGCAAGCAGTTCCATCGGGCCCGAGTCACCGGGCTGCTGCGCGAATTTCGCCGCCTCACCAGCGCCATGCCCGAGGGCGCCGTACTGCTCGGCCCCGATCATGAAATTCTCTGGTTCAACGGCCGCGCCGGCGAGTGGCTGCGGCTGAGGCGCAAGCGCGATGTCGGCATCCGCATCGAGAACCTGGTGCGTCATCCGGCGTTCGTCGATTACCTGAAGACCGGGCATCCGAGCGAAGGCCCGGTGGTGCAGGATCTGGAGAGCGACCGCTGGCTCGCTTTCAATATCGTGCGCACCGGCACCGCGGAACGGCAGCTGCTGATGGTTCGCGATGTGAGCCAGGAGCAGCAGCTGCAATCGATGCGCAAGGATTTCGTCGCCAACGCGTCGCACGAGCTGCGCTCGCCGCTGACCGTCATCAGCGGTTATCTGGATGCGCTGGCCGACGACGAGCAGCTCGATCCCGCCTGGAACTCGCCGGTGCTGGAGATGCGCCGTCAGGCCGAGCGCATGCGGACCATCATCAAGGATCTGCTCGAGCTGTCCAAGCTCGAGTCGGGCGAGCACACGCAGGAAGAGCACGCGGTCGACATGGGCGGCATGCTCGCGCTGTTGCGCAAGGAAGTGATGGCGCTCGATGAGCATCCCCGCAACGTGCGACTGAATCTCGAAAGCGACGCGCTCCTGAAAGGTGTCGAGTCGGAGCTGCATTCGATCGCGTCGAACTTGATCACCAACGCAGTGAAGTACACCCCTGTGGAAGGCGAGATCGAGTTGCGCTGGTGGACCGACGAGAGCGGCGCGCACCTGTCGGTCCGAGACACCGGCATGGGCATTGCCGAAGAACACATTCCGCGCCTGACCGAACGTTTCTATCGCGTCGATCCCGGCCGTGCACGCACCATGGGCGGCTCGGGGCTGGGCCTGGCCATCGTCAAACATGCGTTGCAGCGTCATGACGCCACGCTCGAGATCAAGAGCAAGGAAGGCGTGGGCAGCACGTTTACCTGTCATTTCCCTCGGGCTCGCGTGATCCCACGCAGCACCGGCGTTCTCGCCACCGGCTGAGCCCGTTCGAGCCTGTAACATTGCGCATGTCGCTGTAACGCAACTGACATCAAACGCCGCCGAAACTCGCTCGCTGCAACATAACTGTAATAAGTCAGCCGTATAACGCTCCCCATTCAAGCTGGGTTGGGACACAGTGCGCATGTCGCGGACCGTTTCCCCCAAGCCACGAACGGAGAGCAACGTGAAGAACCTCGTCCTCGCAGCCGCGTTGGCGACTGCACTGTCGTCGGTGTCGACGGGCGTCCAGGCAGCCGGCACGTCCAGCGAGCTGGCGCAGATTCGCGAACAGCTCGAAGCGTTGCTGCAGCGGGTCGACCGGCTGGAGAAGGAAAACAGCGAGCTGAAGTCGGAGAACCAGTCGCTCAAGGCCACGGACGAGAAGCTGCTCGCCAACGACGACTATCTGAAGAGCGAAGCCCGCGGCCTGCGCAAGGAAACGGCGCAGCAGGCCGTGGAGGTCGCCAAGACCAAGGGCGCCGACTGGGCCAGCAGGGTCGCGATCACCGGCGACATGCGGTATCGCTATGAAATGATCGAGGACGACACCTTGAGCGGCGGCCAGCAGACGGCCGATCGTTATCGCGAGCGCATCCGCGCACGCCTCGTCGCCACCGCCAGGGTGGCGGACAACCTCACCGTCGGCATCGGCATGACCACGGCG
Organism: uncultured Steroidobacter sp.; assembly: GCF_937958065.1. GTDB lineage: Bacteria > Pseudomonadota > Gammaproteobacteria > Steroidobacterales > Steroidobacteraceae > Steroidobacter. The sequence goes on along the minus strand of NZ_CALFXI010000032.1, from coordinate 11,120 downwards.
GAGAACGGCGACCCGCGCTCGGGCAATCAGAGCCTGAACAACGTGTTCAACAAGAAGCCGTTCGACCTGGATCTGGCGTACTTCGATTGGCGCTTCGCCGACTGGGGCAACCTGATCGGCGGCAAGATGAAGCAGCCGTTCGTCAAACCCGGCCAGAGCCTGTTCTGGGACAACGACATCACGCCGGAAGGCCTGGCGGTCGGCTTCCAGCGCGGCGTGTGGTTCGGTTCTGCCTATAACTACTGGTTGCTCGAAACGTCGGGTCCCGAGACCGCTCGCACCGCGGACACGCTGCTGCACGGTGTGCAGGTCGGCGCGCGGATGCCGATGGGATCGAACAGCATGCTGATGCTGGCCGCTCATTATTACGATCTGAGCGCGGCAGTGGGGCGTTCGCCCTTCTATAACGGCGACGGCAACGTCAATAACGCCAACGGCAACACTGTCATCGATCTCGATCCGTCAGCCGCGACCAATGCCGTGCTGGCTTACAACTACGAGGTCGTCAATCTGAGCGCCGAGCTCAACACTCAGCTCGGCGAGGTGCCGGTCCAGCTGTGGGCGGACGTGGCGCAGAACCAGGACCCGTCCGACAACAACGATGCCTGGGCCGCGGGTGTGCTGTTCGGCAAGGCCTCGAACTATCGCACTTGGGAACTGGGCGCCGGCTACCAGAAGATCGAGAAGGATGCGCTGTTCGCGCAGCTGATCGATTCCGACTTCGCCGGCGGCTTCTCCGACAATGCCGGTTGGGTGCTGCGCGCGGGGTACGCGCCGGTACGCAACTGGATCATCAACGCCACTTACTTCTTGAACGAGCGCAACGTCGACGTGGCCAACAGCGCCGCTCAGCGGGACGTGGATTACGAGCGTCTGCAGGTCGATTTCAACGTCAAGTTCTGATTGCGCCGGAGCTGCGAAACGGGGCGGGGAGCGCGGCTTGCTCTTCGCCCTTTTCTTTTCCCAGTCCGCAGGTTATACAGCCGAACGATCGCAAAGGTGATGTCATGGAAAAGTCCGATCTCTCTCATCACATCCTGAGTCGCTACAACGACGACCTGGAGCGCGTGCGCAGTAACGTGCTGCAGATGGGCGGCTTCGTCGAGGAGCAGCTCAAGCTGGCCGTGCAGGCGCTGGTTCAGGGCGACAGCCGCCTGGGCGAGCAGGTGGCGCGCGGCGATCAGAAGGTGAATGCCATGGAAGTGGCCATCGACGACGACTGCAGCCGAATCCTCGCAACCCGCGCACCGGCCGCGTCGGATCTGCGCCTCATCGTCGCCGTCATCAAGACCATCACCGATCTGGAGCGCATCGGCGACGAGGCGGAGAAGATCGGCTACATCGGCTCACGCCTGGCGGCGGTCGAGCGGCCCGCGGACCGTTATCGCGAGATCAAGCATCTGGGCCGTCTGGTCGGCGACATGGTGCATGAAGCGCTCGACGCGTTCGCGCGCCTCGATCCGGAAGGCGCGGTGGCGATCGCCAAGAAGGATCGGCTGGTGGACGAAGAGTTCGAAGCGATCCAGCGCCAGTGCATCACGTTCATGATGGAAGATCCGCGCACCATCCGTCGTGCACTGGACGTGTTGTGGGTCGCTCGCGCGCTGGAGCGTATCGGCGACCATGCGAAGAACGTCTGCGAATACGTGGTCTACATGGTTCACGGCAAGGACATCCGCCACCTGTCCATGGAGGACGTTGAAAAGCATCTGCAGTCGCGCTCGCAGCGTCAGCAGGATCTACCGCCTCCGCTTGCCAAATAATGCTGACCATCAATCGTCGCGTCGGTAACGCGCTCGGCTTCATCGCTTGTGCGGCCCTGATGGGCTACGCACTGTATGCGCAGCACGTGCTCGGCCTGGAGCCGTGCCCGCTCTGTATTTTTCAGCGTGTCGCCGTGATCACGGTCGGCGTCCTGTTTCTGCTCGCCGCACTTCACAACCCATCCTCGAACAAGGGAGCGTTCGCGTACGGGGTGGTGATCGATCTGGCGGTGCTCGCGGGCATCGGCATTTCCGCGCGTCACATCTGGATTCAGGCGCAGCCGCCGGGGTCGGTGGCGGCCTGCGGCGCGGATTTGAATTATTTGCTGGACATCCTGCCGCTGACCGAAGTGATCAACAAGGTGCTGTTCGGCTCGGGCGAGTGCGGCAAGGTTGATTGGACCTTGCTCGGTCTGTCCATGCCCTGGTGGGTGCTGATCTCGCTGGTCGGGCTGGGGGCGTGGGCGGTCCTCGTGAACATCGTGGCCCGCCCCAGATAGCTATCTCGCCAGCATCAACTCCATCACGCGCTCGTACATGTCCGTGAGCGTGATGATGTCGTCCACGCGCACGTTCTCATTCACCTTGTGAATGCTGGCGTTGAGCACGCCGAGCTCGACCACCTGCGCGCCGGTGGGCGCGATGAAGCGGCCGTCTGAAGTGCCGCCGGTGGTCGACAGCTCCGGGGTGCGATTCGCTTTCTCCTGAATGGCCTGCACGACCGCCTTCGACAACGCCCCCGGGGCGGTGAAGAAGGGCAGGCCGGACACGAACCATTCCAGGGTGTAATTCACCTTGTGCCGGTTCAGGATCTCGGTGATGGTCGCCTGCAGTTTCTCGACCGTCTGCTCGGTGGAGAAGCGGATGTTGAAGCGCGCCTTCAGCTCGCCAGGGATCACGTTCGGCGCGCCGGTGCCGGCGCTGATGTTCGAGATCTGGAAGGTCGTCGGCTGGAAGAACTCGTTGCCCTTGTCCCAGGTGCGAGACGCGAGCTCCGCCAGTGCGGGCGCAACAGCGTGTACCGGGTTGTCCGCCAGATGCGGATAGGCCACGTGCCCCTGTATGCCGTGCACCGTCAGCTTGCCGGACAGGGAGCCGCGCCGGCCGATCTTGATCACGTCGCCCAGCTTCTCGGTGCTGCTGGGCTCGCCGACCACGCAGTAGTCGATCTTCTCGTTGCGTGCCTCGAGCACTTCCATGACGCGACGGGTGCCGTCGACCGACGGGCCTTCCTCGTCGCTGGTCAGCAGGTAGGCGAGGGTGCCCTTGTGATCGGGGTGCTTGGCGAGGAAGCGCTCCGTGGCGACCACCATGGCGGCCAGGCCGCTCTTCATGTCGGCTGCGCCGCGGCCATACAGAATGCCGTCGCGGATGACCGGCTCGAACGGATCGGTGCTCCACTCTTCGCGCGGACCAGTCGGGACCACGTCAGTGTGTCCGGCGAAGCACAGCAGCGGACGCTCGGTGCCGTGCACCGCCCACAGGTTCTCTACGGGGCCGAAAGGCATGCGCTCGATGCGGAAGCCGGCAGCTTCGAGGCGCTGCCCGATGATCTGCAGGCAACCCTGATCCTCGGGGCTGACCGAGGGACGACGGATGAGGTCCTGGGTCAGGAGCAGAGTCGGGTCGTCGGCGTGAGTCGGCAAGGGCGTGAACTCCAGGCAGGGCGGCAGCGGGGGCAGGGTGGCGCGGTCTTATATCCAGGGTTGCTGCGGCTCGCAAGTACTGTCGCTAAGTCGCCGCACTACAAGCGAATTTACGCGCTCCTCGGCGGCGTGTTACGTCCAGATGACGGAATTGCGGCCGCGCCAGGGCGACTGTAATACGACTGTCATCGAACGCCGTCACACTGCGCGCCAGCCAGGAGATGCTCCGGTCAACGAGTGACCGGGTCGCGTCTCCGTCCTCACTCCTGTAACGAGGTCAAAATCGATGAAGTTGTGGCACAAGTTGGGCGCGTCGATGCTGCTGACGAGCGTTGCGGCCGTGGCGGCGCCGCAGTTCGCGCACGCGCAGAGCGTCATCAAGATCGATGGCTCCAGCACCGTGTTCCCGATCGCCGAGGCGGTCGCCGAAGAATTCCAGATTCAGAAGAAGGGCAAGGTCCGTGTCACCGTCGGCATCGCCGGGACGGGGGGCGGCTTCAAGCGCTTCTGCCGTGGCGAGACCGACATCTCCAACGCCTCGCGTCCCATCCTGAAGGAAGAGATGGAGGCGTGCGCGGCAGCCGGCATCAAGTACATGGAGCTGCCGGTGGCGTTCGACGCGCTGACCGTGGTGGTCAACCCGCAGAACACCTGGGTGAAGGCGCTGACCGTGGCCGACCTGAAGAAGATGTGGGAGCCGAGCGCGCAGGGCCGCGTGACCAAGTGGAATCAGGTGCGTTCCGAGTGGCCGGCCCAGCCGCTGATGCTGTTCGGCCCGGGCGCCGACTCCGGCACCTTCGACTACTTCACCGAAGCCGTGAACGGCAGGGCCAAGGCCAGCCGCGGCGACTACACCGCCAGCGAAGACGACAACGTGCTGGTGCAGGGCGTGGAGAACAACAAGAACGCCCTCGGTTACTTCGGCTATGCGTATTACATCGCGCACAAGGACAAGATGCGCGCCGTGCCGATCCTCAATCCGAAGGGCAAGGAAGTCAGCCCGAGCATCGCAGCCGTGAACGACGGCAGCTATGCGCCGCTGTCGCGCCCGCTCTTCATCTACGTACGTGACACCGCGGCGGCCCGGGCCGACGTGAAGGAGTTCATCCAGTTCTACCTGAGCGACGGCGCCGAGCTCGCCAAGGAAGTGGGTTATGTCCCACTGCCGGCCGAGGCTTACAAAGTGGCGTTGAAACACTTCAGCGACAGGAAGCTGGGCACGGTGTTCGGCGGCGTGCCGGAAGTCGGCGTGACCATCGAGGCGCTGCTGGCGCGCGAGGGCAAGCTCTGAAAATCGACGGGCGCGGCGGGATTTCCGGCGCACCCCGTGCCGGGAGTTCCGCCACAGTGGCCATGACATCTGGGATCGGGGACGCCGGGACACTACAATGGCGCCCTTTCGCAGCAGGGCCGATGCACCCCCGAGGTGCACAGACGGACAGCGAGTAGCGGGTATCTAATGGTTTCCACGGCGGCCACACAGTCCAACGATCTGGTTTCGCGCAGCGGCCTGCGCTATCGCAAGATCCGGGACCGCATCATCGAGACCCTGCTGCTGGCGGCCGGTCTGGTCGCGGTGTTCACGACGCTCGCCATCGTCGTCATCCTGTTGACCGAGTCATCGGCGTTCTTCGAGCACGTCTCGCTGAAGGACTTCCTCACCGACACGATGTGGACGCCGCTGTTCGCGGACGCCCACTACGGCATCCTGCCGCTGGTCGCGGGCACGCTCACGACCACCATCGTGGCCCTCATCGTCGCGGTGCCGGTTGGCACCATCATCGCGATCTACCTCAGCGAGTTCGCGTCGCATCGGCTGCGCGAAACCGTCAAACCCATTCTGGAATTGCTCGGCGCGGTGCCGACCGTCGTCTACGGCTACTTCGCGCTGACGGCGGTGACGCCGTTGCTACAGAAGCTCATGCCGGAGCTGCCGGGCTTCAACATGTTGAGCGCTGGCCTCGTGATCGGCTTGATGATCGTTCCTTATGTCGCGTCGGTGAGCGAAGACGCGATGCGCTCGGTGCCGCGGTACATGCGTGAAGGCTCGTATGCGATGGGCGCGACTCGCTTGCAGACCGCGCTGCGCGTGGTCGTGCCGGGCGCGTTCTCGGGCCTCGCGGCCGCTTTCATTCTCGGCATCTCGCGCGCCGTCGGTGAGACGATGGTGGTGGCGATCGCCGCGGGCATGCAGCCGAATTTCACCTTCGATCCGCGCGAGCAGGCGGCCACCATCACCGCTTACATCGTGCAGGTCAGCCTGGGCGATCTGCCCCACGGCAGCATCGGTTATCAAAGTATTTTCGCCGCTGGTCTGGTGCTGATGTTGATCACGCTGATCTTCAACGTCATTGGCTTCTCGCTGACTCGTAAGTTCCGGGAGGCTTACTGATGGCCGGATTGCCCACCGTTCCGGAGTACTTGAACCCGGACTCGATCCGCACCGGCCTGTCGCGTCGGAAAGTGCTCGATCAGGTGTTCGTGATCGTCGGCCTGGTGCTGATGTTCGCCTGCCTGGGCATCCTGGCGGTGCTGTTCATGAACCTGGTGCTCGATGGCTCGGAGCGCTTCGGCTGGGACTTCTTCACCAACTTCCCGTCCCGCCGCGCCGAGCGTGCCGGCATTCTGGGCGCCTGGGTGGGCACGTCGCTGATCATGCTGGTGACCGCGTTCTGCGCGGTGCCGGTGGGTGTCGCGGCGGCGATCTATCTCGAAGAGTACGCGCCGAAGAACTGGTTCACGGCCATCATCGAGATCAACGTCACCAACCTCGCGGGCGTGCCGTCCATCGTCTACGGCCTGCTGGCGCTGGGCTTGTTCGTGTATCAGTTCGGCCTGGGGCAGAGCATTGCCGCGGCCGGTTTGACGCTCGCGTTGTTGATCCTGCCCATCGTCATCGTCGCGACGCGCGAGTCGATTCGCGCCGTGCCGAAATCGATTCGTGAAGCGGCCTACGGCTTGGGTGCAACCCGTTGGGAAGTCACCAAGGATCACGTGCTGCCGTACTCCACCGGCGGCATTCTCACCGGCATGATCCTCGGCCTGTCGCGCGCCATCGGCGAGACGGCGCCCATCATCACGATCGGCGCGCTGAGCTTCATCGCGTTCCTGCCGTCCTCGCCGATCACCAGCGAGTTCCCGTTCATTTCCTTTGCGTGGCTGAAAGATCCGTTCACGGCCATGCCGATCCAGATGTTCAACTGGGTCTCGCGTCCGGATCAGGCGTTCCAGGCGAACGCCGCGGCGGCCGGTGCCATTCTGCTGGGCATGACGCTGCTCATGAATGCGGTGGCGATCTGGATCCGCTATCGCTTCCGCAAAAAGATCAATTGGTGATCTATGATCGACACCAGCACACGGGCCGCCCCGGAGAGCACATTGCGTAACGAAGAACCTGCACGCTCGAGCCAACCTGCGGCGGGAGCCGCGACGCCTCGGGTCACCATCGCCGTGGATGACACGCGTCAGGCTCGCGCGATCACCAGCGTCAAGGCGCAGGTCGAGAATCTGAATTTCTATTACGGCCAGAACCGCGCGCTGAAGAACCTCTCGATTCCCATCGCGGACAAGCAGGTGACGGCGCTGATCGGTCCGTCGGGCTGCGGCAAGAGCACGTTCCTGCGCTGCTTCAACCGGATGCACGATCTGCAGCCGGACACGCGGTACGAAGGCAGCATCACGCTGCATCCGGACAACATCAATCTGGTCGGCTCGGGCATCGATCCGATCGAAGTGCGCATGCGCATCGGCATGGTGTTCCAGAAGCCGAACCCGTTCCCCAAGACGATTTTTGAAAACGTCGCGTATGGCCTGCGCCTGCGCGGCGTACGCAATCGCGCGACGCTCGCCGAAGAGGTGGAGAAGGCGCTGCGCGGTGCCGCGCTGTGGGATGAAGTCAAGGATCGCTTGCAGGATTCGGCGCTGGCGTTGTCCGGCGGCCAGATGCAGCGTCTGTGTATCGCCCGCGCGCTCGCGACCACGCCGGAAATCCTGCTGTTCGACGAGCCCACCTCGGCGCTCGATCCCATCGCGACCGCCAAGATCGAAGAGCTGATCTCGACGCTGCGCGATCAAGTCACGGTGCTGATCGTGACTCACAACATGCAGCAGGCCGCGCGTGTCTCCGACTACACCGCCTTCATGTATCTGGGCGAGCTCATCGAGTTCGACGAGGCCGCCAAGATCTTCACGAATCCGAGCAAGAAGGCGACCGAAGACTACATCACAGGCCGCTACGGCTAAGCTCGATCGATCATGAGTACCCTGGGCGGACCCGATCCGGTGGAAGGCCACACCGCCAAGGCATTCGATGCCGCGCTCTCGGATCTGCGCCTGCAGATCGTAGGCATGGGCGGGCTGGTGATCGATCAGGTGTCCTCCGCCGTGCACGCGCTGCTCGATGGCGACGCCGATACCGCCAAGCTGGTGTTGGCACGGGAAGAGAAGGTCAACGAGCTGGAGCGCTTCGTCGATCGTGAAGCGTTCCGTCTGATCGCGCTTCATCAACCCATGGCCAGCGATCTGCGCATGGCCAAAGCCGCTTCACGTATCACTGTCGAGCTGGAGCGCGCCGGTGATGAAGCGAAGAAGATCGCCAAGTTCGCAGGCCGCGTCGCCACCGGCGAGCCGCAAGGGCCAGTGCTCGCAGTCGCACGTTTCCTGCGCCACATGGCCGAGCTCACCACCGGCATGCTCCGCGACGCCGTTCGCTCGCTCGACGAATCCAATGCAGACATGGCCCGCGCGGTACGCGCACGCGATTCCGAGCTCGACGCCGAATTCGCCGCCGCGCTCCGCCAGATCCTGACCCTCGCCATGCAGGACGCCCGTTTCCTCGGCGCGACCATCGACACCGTGTTTGCGCTCAAAGGTCTGGAACGCATCGGCGACCACGCCAAGAACATCGCCGAGCAGGTCCTGTTCGTGACCAGTGGCGAAGATGTTCGGCATAAGAAGAAAGCGGCTGAGGCGGGCACGCCGGAGAAGTAGCTGGGGTGGTGCGATGTAGGGCGCCGCGCCAGCCCGATGGGGAGGCGAGGCGTCATTGGGTCATAACGAACGCACGCTTCAAGAAGAAACAGGGGACAGATTCATTTCCGCCGCGCCGAGAAAAATTTTGGCGCGATTCCCCCAACGCGCTCATTCTCCACGCTCCGCCGCAGCACGGCGGCAGATCGACTCGGCGCGGATCCCTCCAGCGCCTCGGCATCGTATGATGCGACCGAGCAATCAGAGGAGTCTGCCATGGGTCGTCGCGCGCTATTCCTGTCCGTCGCATGCACCGCTTTCGGCTTCGCCGCCGGCATCTTTGCCGCGTCCGGGCCACGGATGATCGTCACCCCGAGCGACAGCATCGTGTTCAAGCCGATGGACCCATCCCGGCCGGCGGGTGCGCAGGTCGCGGTCCTGCGTGGCGACCCGGAACGCGGGCCGTCGTCGATGCTGATGAAGTTCGGCAAGGGGGCGGGGCCGATCCACATTCACTCATCCGACTACGATCTCGTCGTGCTCGAAGGCGAGATGAAGCATTGGGCGGCCGGCGAAGACGTAGCAACTGCCAAAGTGCTGGGGCCGGGCAGCTATTGGTTCCAGCCCGGCAATCAGCCGCATGGCGACGATTGTCTCAGCGACGAGTGCGTGATGTATGTGCAGTGGGCCGGCAAGCGCGACGGCCGCGCGGCAGAGGGGACGAAGTGACAATGCCCATGTATGAGCACACGCGCCAAGCAGCGGCATCGCGACGGGCCGCAAGGGTTCGAGTCACGAGTTTGTGTCTGGTGGCGGCGCCGTTTCTTGCGAGCGGCGCTGCTTTTGCAGGCTCGCAGTCAGCTGCGATCACGGCGGCCGCGCAGAAGAACTTCACCGAGTATCTCGATTTGCTGGCTCTGCCGAACGTTGCGGCCGAGCCGAGCGACATCGTGCGCAATGTCGAATTCCTCGAGCGCAGCTTTCAACAGCGCAACTTCAAAACGCATCGGCTCGACAACCCGGCCGGGCGGCCGATGATTCTCGCCGAGCTGAACGGAGCGAAAGCCTCTCTGCCGACGATCCTGTTCTATGCGCACTTCGACGGTCAGCCCATCGTGAAAGAGGAGTGGGCGCAGCAGGATCCTTTCCAGCCGGTGGTGAAGCAGCGGAACGAGCAGGGCGCGTGGCAAGAGGTGCCACGTGAGCGATTGTTTGCAAAGCCGTTCGATCCAGAGCTGCGCGTGTTCGCACGTTCGGCGTCCGACGATAAAGCGCCCATCGTGATGTTGCTGACGGCGCTGGACGTGCTGCAGGCTCAGCGCAAGGCGCCCGCGATCAACGTCAAAGTGCTGCTCGATTCGGAAGAAGAGATGGGCTCGCCGAGTCTCGGGGCGACAGTGAAAGCGAACGCGGAACTGTTCGAGGCCGATGCGTTGGTCGTGCTCGATGGTCCCGTGCACGCCTCCGGCAAGCCTACGCTCGTGTTCGGCAATCGCGGCATCACGCAGGCGACGCTGACGGTGTTTGGCCCGAGAGCGCCGTTGCACAGCGGACACTTTGGCAACTACGTTCCGAATCCGGCGCAGCGATTGGCTTCACTGCTTGCGTCGATGAAAGACGATGACGGTCGGGTGCTCGTCGATGGCTACTACGACGGCATCCAGTTGACCGCCGCCGATCGTGCGATTCTCAAAGCGACAGGCGACGACGAGGCGGCGCTACGCAAGCGAGCCGGCATCGCGCGAGCCGAACGCGTGGGTGAGAACTATCAGGAGGCGCTTCAGTATCCTTCGTTGAATGTGCGTGGCATGGCGTCGGCATCGGTAGGGGCGAAGGCCGCGAACATCGTGCCCGCGGAGGCGGTCGCCGAGATCGATATTCGCACCACCCCCGAAACCGACGGTCGCCGGCTGTTCGAGCTGTTGAGAAGTCACATCGAGAAGCAGGGTTATCAGTTGATCGACGCGGCGCCAACGGACGAACAACGGGCGAGCCATGACAAGCTCGCGAGGTTCACACTCGGCAGCTCGCAGGCTGCGCAGCGTATGCCGATGGATGCGCCGGTAGGGCGCTGGGCGATGACCGCGTTGAAGTCAGCGACCGGGCCGACGCCCGGGGCGGATCCGGTCCGGATTCGCATGATGGGAGGAACGGTGCCCACCGACGTGCTGGTGGACGCATTGAAGCTGCCGTTCGTGCTGGTGCCGACCGTGAACGCCGACAACAATCAGCACACGTACGACGAGAACATGCGCCTGGGCAACTTCGTCACCGGCACCGAGACTGTTTACAGCCTGCTGGTGACGAAGTACCCGAAGTAGGGATCAATCGCGAAGCAGCTCGTTCAGGCTGACCTTGGAGCGCGTCTGCGCATCGACGCGCTTCACGATCACCGCGCAATACAGGCTGCACTTGCCGCTCGCGGACGGCAGCGAGCCAGCCACGACAACCGCGCCTGCGGGCACGCGACCGTAAGTTACTTCGTCACGCTCGCGATCGTAGATCTTGGTGCTGGCGCCGATGAACACGCCCATCGAGATCACCGCGCCTTCCTCGACGATCACGCCTTCGACGATCTCGGAGCGGGCGCCGATGAAGCAGTTGTCCTCGATGATCGTCGGATTGGCCTGCAGCGGTTCGAGCACGCCGCCGATGCCGGCACCGCCGGACAGGTGCACGTTCTTGCCGACCTGCGCGCACGAACCGACCGTTGCCCAGGTGTCCACCATCGTGCCTTCGCCGA
>NZ_CALFXI010000031.1 GCF_937958065.1 uncultured Steroidobacter sp. | reverse complement strand
GCACCGGCGAGAGCATCATCATGCCCATCGACATCAGCACGCTGGCGACCACCAGATCGATGATCACGAACGGAATGAAGATCAGGAAGCCGATCTGGAACGCCGACTTCAGCTCGCTGGTCGCGAACGCCGGCACCAGGATGCGCAGCGGCACGTCCTCGGGCTTCTCGAAGCCCTGGCCGCCGGAGATGCGCACGAAGGTGGCGATATCGCTTTCACGTGTCTGATCGAGCATGAATCGCTTGAGCGGCTCCACGCCCGTGTTCATCGCCGTGGTCGCGTCGATCCTGCCTTCCATGTACGGCTGCACGGCCACGGTATTCACCTGGTCCACGACCGGCCCCATGACGAACAACGTAAGAAACAACGACAGCCCGATCAGCACCTGGTTCGGCGGCGCCTGGCCGGCGCCCAGCGCCTGGCGCAGGATGGCCAGCACGATGACGATGCGCGTGAACGCGGTCATCATCAGCACGATGCCCGGCAACAGCGTGATTGCCGTCATCAGGATCAGGATCTGCAGTGTCAGCGAATACTGCTGACCGCCGCCCGGCGCGGTAGACACCGTGACCGCCGGAATGCCCTGAGCGAACGAAATGAACGGCGCGAGCAGCAACAACGCCGCCAACGCATACCGCGCGAGCCCTCGGCCGCGCAGCTTGTCGAAAGGGCGCATCACAGTCCGAGGCTCCGCTTCAGGATGGACTTGAAATCGGTGGGATGCTGCGGGGTCGAGCCATCCGTAGGAGCGACTGGAGTGTTGGGATTCTGCGGAGTCACAGGCTCATCGAGAACGTGCAGCGTGCTCACGCGGCCCGGAGCCACGCCGACCAACAACTGCTGCTTACCGACCTGCACGAGCACGACGCGCTCTTTGGTGCCGACGGCGATTTCGGTAACGACCTGCAGAGCGCCGCCGCCAAACTTGCCGAAGCCACGCAGTCGACGCGTGACCCAGGCCGCCGCGAACACCACGCCCAGGACGAGCAACAAGGACAGCGTCACCTGAGTCAGACTGCCCGCACCGACGGCAGCAGGCGCTTGCGACGCTTCGGGAGCCGCGAATCTCTCGGCGGCGAACACCATCGGTGCGGCTAAACACAAAACGCCGATCACGGCCGTAACGGCCAGAGCTCGAATGGCCACGCCACGAATGACGGACAGCATCAAGGTGCGCGGCAGCAGAACTTTGGCCTGGCTCACGTCGACATCAACTCACTTCAGCTTGCGGATGCGCTCGGACGGCGAGATCACGTCGGTGAGACGGATACCGAACTTCTCGTTGACGACCACGACTTCGCCGTGCGCGACCAGCGTGCCGTTGACGAACACGTCGAGCGGCTCGCCCGCGGCGCGATCCAGCTCGACTACCGAGCCCTGATTGAGCTGCAGCAGATTGCGGATCGGAATGCGCGTGCGGCCCACTTCCATGGACAGCGTGACCGGCACGTCGAGGATGACGTCCAGGTTCACATCGCTGGGCGCGCCGCTCGGCAGGCTGGGCTCGGGCGCAGCGGCCGCGGCGCGCTGACGCTGCTCCTGCTCCAGCAGCTCGGCAAACTGGGCGGCCTGGGCCGCCTCCATCGCTTCTCTACTCATGCTCATGGGTTCAAACCTTCGCGTTCAACACGTCCAGCAGCCGCGGACGCACACGGGAAATCCGCTCTTCGATCTGCACGGCCTGCTGGCCGTTGGAAACACCGAACTTGCCCCTGAAGATGGGCACGTCCTCGGCCATGATGGTGGCGCGGCCGTTGAAGTCGCACGGCAGGATGTCACCTGCCTTCATGTCCATCAGCTGACGCATCGTGAGCCGGGCGCGACCGAGCAGCGTGGTCAGCTCGACGTCGGCGTCCTCGATCTCTTCCTTCAGTGCGCTGACCCAGCGCTCGTCGTGCTCGACGCGGTCGCTCGCGACGCCCGCATCCAGCAACTCGCGCAGCGGCTCGATCATCGCGTACGGCATGGTGATGTGAATGTCGCCGCCACCGCCGTCCAGCTCGACGTGGAAGCTGGTGATCACCACGATTTCCGTCGGGCTGACGATGTTGGCGAAGTGCGGGTTGATCTCGGAGTTGATGTACTCCACGTCCAGCCGCTGCACGTGCGACCAGGCTTCCTTCAGGTCGGCGAAGATGTGTTTGAGCAGCATGTGAATGATCCGCTGCTCGGTCGCGGTGAACTCGCGGCCTTCGATCTTCGCGTAACGGCCGTTGCCGCCGAAGAAGTTGTCCACCGTGGTGAACACCAGCTTCGGATCGAGCACGATCAGGCCGGTGCCCCGCAGCGGCATGATCTTCACCAGGTTCAAATTCGTCGGCACGTGCAGCGAGTGCACGTACTCGCTGAACTTGAGCATCTTCACCGGCGCGACCGCGACTTCCGGCGTCCGGCGCAGCAGGTTGAACAGGCTGATACGGAACAGGCGCGCGAAGCGCTCATTGATCATCTCGAGCGTGGGCATGCGCCCGCGCACGATGCGAACCTGATTGGAGAAATCGTAGCTGCGCGCCTCGCCGGGCGCGGCGGGTGCTTCCGTCTTGACGGCGCCGCTGTCTACGCCATGCAGCAGGGCATCGATTTCGTCTTGATTCAGAATGTCACTGCCGGACATGTCTCAATCTCTTCGGTGGGAGGTGCCGTCAGTCACTGCATCACGAAGCTGGTGAAGTACAGCTGCTCGACCTTCTCGGCCTTGCCGCCTTCGGCCGCGATCACGTCCGCGACCGCTTTCAGCGCCTGGGTGCGCAGCTGTTCCTTGCCTTCGCGCGAGCTCAAGGTCTCGAACGTCTGGCCACCGAGCAGCATCAACAGGTCGTTGCGCAGCTTCGGATCGTGCTGCTTGATCATGTCGGCCGTCGCCTGGTCGCGGGTCATCACTTCGATGCTGACCTGGAGAAAGCGCATCATGCCCTTGTTCTGGAAGTTGACCACGAACGGCGGATCGAACTTGCTGTAGATGGCCGGCTGCTTGGCCGCTGCAGTCGCATCCGCGGCCGCATGCTCGTCGCCGTTGTTCTTCGCGGTCATGAAATACACGCCGCCGCCCGCCGCTCCCGCAGCCAGAATCGAGCACAACACAATCACCAGCATCTTGGATTTGCCGGGCAGCGCCGCGGGGGCGTCACCGGCAGGAGCATCAGACATCGCGCATTCCTCGAAGACTTCGTCGCCGGCCAGTAAGAGCAAGCGACGTGCCACGCTGCCCGGCGCGCACGCAAGTCGTTAATTCAGAACGGAAATACGCGAAATCTACAGTGTGAACTGCGACACATCGCAAAGCCGCGACGGAATCTTGGCGCGGGCAATTGTGACGTGCTGCTCAAGTGCGCGTCGGTGCGCTTCGAGCCAGCGTCAAAGGCTGGACGCGGCTTCAGCCGTCGGTCGGATGCAGCGGCGTCTGCAAGGTCAGCTGATAGAACGCCAGATCGAGCCAGGTGCCGAACTTGAACCCCGATTCGCGGATCGTCCCGGCGTGCACGAAGCCGAGCTTCTCATGCATGGCAATGCTGCCCGCATTGGTGGCATCGATGCCGCCCACCATCACGTGCAGATCCTGCGCACGAGCCGCTTCTATCAGGCGTTCCATCAACGCCAGACCGAGACCCTTGCCTCGGTGGTCCTGATGTACGTACACCGAGTGCTCGACGGTGTACTTGTATGCCGGACGTTCGCGGAACACACCGTACGTGGCGAATCCCATCAGCGTGCCGCTCTCGTCCTCCACACCGATGACCGGGTAGTTCCTGGCCTCCTTGGCCTTGAACCAGGCGACCATGCTCTGCGGCGTGCGCTCCACATACTCGTACACCGCGGTCGAAGTGCGGATCTGCTCGTTGAGGATGTCCAGAATCGCTGCGCCATGGGTGGCCAGCGTGCACGTCACGAACTTCATCGTCTGTCCTCAGGTCACGCCCCGAGCCGTGACCCCATAACCCAGCCATGCGACCAGCAAGCCAACCACGATGCTCACGACCACGTTGGCCAGCGCCACGCCCGCCTCGCCCCGCTTCAACAGCAGCAGCGTCTCCAGTCCGAACGCCGAGAAAGTAGTGAATCCGCCGAGCAGTCCGGTGAACAGCAGGAGGCGCGCTTCCGGTGTGAACACATCCTGCTTCACTGCCATGCCGGCCAGCAGTCCGGCGATGAAACAGCCGATCACGTTGACCGCGAGCGTGCCGGCGGGAAAGCGCCAGTTCGGCGTCGCATGCAATACCCAGCCCGACAGCTTGAACCGCGCCATCGAACCGATGGCACCGCCGAGCGCGACCAGCAGCATGTGTTTCAATTTCTCACCTCACGGCAGCGCGTTATCGCAGCCGTTGCTCATTGAATCCGTCGTGTAACCCTTCGGCCCGCCGCTCGCGTCGAAACGCCAGACAGGGCATCTTCCGTCGAGGACGCGATGTTTCAGCAATTCGGAGCGGGCGCGGCTGGCGCAATTCTATTCGCTTGCGGATGGCTGAGCATTACCAGTTGCTCGGCAGGCGAAACCCGCGGCGCCAGCACTGCCGCGGGCGAGGCTGCAATCGGTCAATCCACGAAGGCCGCTCTGCAGGGAAACGCCAGGCTCGCCGCCTCCCATCTGCGAGCCGTGCCGCCGAACAACTTCGCCGGCAAGGACATCACCTACCGTCAGTGCATGCTTCAGCGCTTCGGCACCAACGCCGCGCCTCCTGCACGGCCGGATGTGGGCGATCCATTCGTGAGCGAGGTGCTTGGCCTGTACCAAACCTATTGGTGGCACTCTCTCATGTCGCCACCGGAGCGCGACAGATACAGTCGCGAGCTGCAGCGCGACCTCAGTAGTGCGCTGGGCGAGTCGACCGTGATCGAGGATTGGGACGAGCTGGATGAGCGCGTCGCCGGCGAGCTGCGCGCGCGAGGCTACTATTCGCAGCTGGGAAATACTCCGCCGCTGCGCGAGTTGATGGTCTGGCGCAAACAGGTCTCTTCGCTGCACGAAGTCGAGCTGCCCGAGCGCACCTATCCGGTGCAAGTCGAAGTCCTGGATGACTTCGTGACCCGCGGATGGAGCTCCTACGCCCGCTGCGAGCGCAGCTCGAATGGCGGCTGGGCCACCGACGAACGTTTATATGCCGTCGGCCCGGCGTTTCCGCAGGGGTTGGACAGCGAGGCATTCCGCGCCAGCTTGCTTGGTCACGAAACCCAGCACTTCGCGGATCTCCGGCAATTCCCGAGCCTGGCGCCCTGGGAACTGGAATATCGCGCGAAACTCACCGAGCTGTGGATGGCCCGGGACTCGCTGCGCTTCCTGCTGGGCAAGTTCAATCGCGATCAAGGCGATGACGAGCAGGCGCCGCACCTGTTTGCAAACAAACGAGTGCTACGCGATCTGCAGGCTCACTTGTCCGCGCACGGCTCGACACCCGTCCGAGATGATCTGTCGGACGTGCCTGCGGATCAGCTGCGGGCCGCCGCAGCAGCAGTATTGGCTCGAGACACTCGCATCAGAGAGCACGCCGCGGGCATGGCCGGGACGAGCCCGGCCATGCCCGGCAAATGAGCGCTACGGACTGGTCGCCGAGCTGACGTACTCGAAGGTCCACTGCTGGTTGAAGCTGATGTTGTCGTACCAGAACTGCATCACGGCGCCGTCGCCCGTCTGCCCGCCGGTGTCCACGGCCTTGCCGTTGGCACGATTGACGATCTTGTAGTACGAGTCCACGGCGACCAGCGTCCACTGCTGGTTGAAGCTGGGGCTGTCGGTCCATTGACCGACCGCCGAACCGTCCGCCGTGCGATTCACGCTGTCCAGATACTTTCCGCCCGTGACCGCTCGCAATCTCGAATAACCGCCGGAAGTGGTAACAACCCAGCGCTGATTGGGGCTGTTGCTGGAGGCCCATTGCGCGACATCGGCGCCATCGCCGGTTGCGCCGAGATTGTCCAGATACTTGCCGGTGGCGCGATTGCGGATTCGATACGTGCCATTGGCGAGCGCGCCGCCTTGGGACGGCAAGTTCACCCCCGCCGCCACCGGCCAGCCATTGCTGAAGCTCACCGTCGTGACTCTCAGCTTGGCCGCGCCGTTGTCGTTGCCATCGTAGAAGTGATACGTGAGCTTGCCTTCGCCGATGCCGACGTGGCCCGGCCCGATGTATCGACCATCGCGATTGGGCAGAAACACCGTGCCGCCGCCGTTCAACACGCTCGCGCCGGTCTTGTCGAGATACGGGCCGGTGATGCTGGTCGAGCGGCCGACGACGGTGTAGTACGTGCTGTTCACGCCGTTACAACACAGGCCGCGCTGGAAGAACAGATAGTAATAACTGCCGTTCTTGTGCAGATACGGCGCCTCCACCTGCCCTGGCACCAGGTCCCAGCGACTGGAATTGAGCGGCTTGCCGTTCGATGGATTCAACTGCAGCAGATCGATGCCAGTCTGCCAGTTGCCCCACGTCAGCCAATGATTGCCGCCGTCGACCAGCGGCGCCGGATCGATGGCATTGTTCCCTGCCACCACCAGTCCCTGATCGGTCCACGGCCCCGCCAGGTTCGTCGCGGTCGCCAGCCCGATCGCGGCCGGCGCTCCCTGGCCGGCGCACGAGTAGTACAGGCGATACTGGCCGTTGACGTTGATGACATCCGGCGCCCAGAAGAAGCCGTTGAATCCGCTCACATAGTTGTTGATCCAACTGGGCCAGGTGCCGATCGGAAACACCGGCGACTCGACCCGCCAGTCGGTGAAATTGGCATTGCTCGAGGACATCGCCCAGACGCCGTCGCCGGTGGTGAATATCCAATAGCGCCCGTCGACATTGCGAACGATGCGCGAGGGGTCGTGACTCGGCGCCGACTGTGCATGCGTCGCCTGGTTGAACAGCAGCAGCGAGCTGACCAGGAACAGGATCGACGCCAGGAAGCGGAGCAAAGGTATCCGGCCGTGCAGTTCCGTCATTGGAATCTCCCGTTGGATGAGTGACTGATCCGTATCGGCCGACGGGATTTATATTGTCTGACAATTCAAATCAGCGCAAGGCCCATGCAATCGCATCCTCCAGGCGATCGTTGCCCCAGAACAATTCGTTTCCGACCAGGAAGGTGGGCGCGCCGAAAATGCCGCGTTCCATCGCCTCGGCCGTCTGCGCCTTCAACTTGTCCTTGGCCGCCTGCGATTGCGCCGCTGCCAGAATGGTCGTGGCATCCTGACCCAGCTCGCTCAGGCACTTCCCGACGACGGCAGGATTGGAAATCTCCGCGTCATCGACGAAGTTCGCGCGATAGATCGCCCGCACGAAATCCGGCACCCACGCTGCTTCTGCATGTGCGCAGATCACTCGGGCGGCGAGCAAGCCATTGCGCGGGAACACACTGGGGCGGCGCAACGGCAGGCCGAGCCCTTCGCAGATCCGCTCCATGTCGCGCCACATGTAGCGCCCCTTCACCGGGTAGATATTGAACGGCGAATCGTTCCAGCCCTGTTGATTGAAGATCGGCCCCAACAGGAACGGCCGCCACGCCACCTGCACCCCCCGACTGGCAGCGAGCGCTTCGATGCGCATCGCCGCCGGATACGAATACGTGCTGGCAAACTCGAACCAGAACTCGATCTGCATGCTTCAGCCTCTGTTGAACACGCAGCCATGTTAACCGACCGGAGTCCGGCTGCGTCCGGCTTCATCGAGCCTCCGCGAGCGCGTCACGGTAGTGCCGATACCAATCGCTTTGGAACACCTCCCGCGGATCGAAACGCTTCTTGGCCGCCAGGAATCGCTCGAACACCGGATAGCACGTCCGCAGCTGAGCGGACGTGGCATGACGGTGGTAGGTGAGGAAATAACTGCCCTCGTGGTGGATGGCCATATCGATCAAGCGGCGGAATGCCTCCGCCGCGTTGGCCAGGCCACGCGCGTCGTGATCCACGTGCAGATTGAAGATCACACAGGCAAAGCGCTCTCGTGCCCACGCGATGAACGTTTCCGTGTCCGGCTCGATCAGGCGCACCGTGCCGTAGATGAAATCGACCCGATGCCTGAGGAAATCCCGACGCACGTCCGCCATGAAAGCCGCCAGTCGCGCCCTCGGGACATACAACTCCGTGATCATTTCCGAGCCAGCGACCTGAGGCTGCAGCACCTGATCGAGCTTGCCGTGATAGTCGTCGAGGTACACGCTCAACTGATGCGTATCGCTCCAGTAGATCTGCCCCGAGGATTGCAGGTAGAAGTCCGCGAACTCGTTGAACGCCTGCAGCTTGTTGCGGTGAGCGAGATATAGCAGCCGGCGCCAGTCGGCCGGCGACAACCGGATTTGGCCGGGTGGAATCGGGGTCTCGGGATCCACCGGCCGATAACACGAAAAGACGCCGCGAGACAGGAAGCCGCGATCCTCCGGCGCGCTCGAGAATTGAAAGTCGCCGTAGAGATAACCGGCATCGATCCGCTGCTCGAAGCGCTCCATGATCTGCTCCACTCGTGCGAGTTCGACGACACGCGCTACCTTCTGCCGTGGTACCAAACGCAATTTCACCGACGCGACGACGCCGAAGAGTCCATAGCCGCCGACCACCAGACGAAACAAGTCGTAGTTGCGCGCGCGGCTGCACTCGACGATCGAGCCGTCGGCGAGTACCACCGAGAGAGATTCGATGTCCTCGACGAAGGGCCCATAGGCGAGACCTCGTCCATGAATGTTTGCCGCGACGGCACCACCAAGCGTCAGGCGATCCGCCCCCGTTTGTTTCTGGCGAATGCCCCACGCACTTGCTCCATCACGCTGCGCGATCACGTAGTGTCGGATCAAGTCCGGCCACGTGATGCCCGCCTGCGCGTGGATGACTCCACGATCGCGGTCGAAATCGAGCACCCTGTCCATCGAGCGCATGTCGAGCAGCCACGCATCCGTCGCAAACTGCTGTCCTCCCATCGCGTGACACGACCCCGCAACGCTCAGACTCTGGCCGCGCTGGGCGATCCGCCGTACAGCGCTGACTACGTCCTCGACCGACCGCGGCGTAATACGCCCGAGCACGCTGGTCGAATTCAGGTGGGAATGTTTGTCGTTACAGATCTCGCGGTGCTCGTCCCGTGCAGATGAAAACGTTGCCAGCGCGCTCATGCCGTCCCTTTGGTGCAGCTCATGGGTGCGGCAAGCGTGCGGAGCGATGCTCGGACGTCGCAACCGACCTTGCGGAAGTAGCGAAATTCAATACCCTAGGCCTCACCCCACCGGACTGAGAACCCACCCGATGAGCGAGTGCGCGCAGATCGTTGCCGTGTTGAAACGGAGTCTGAAGGCACGCGGCACCACGTATCGTGAACTGGCCACGGCGGTCGGCCTGAGCGAGGCGTCGATCAAACGGATCTTCGCCGAGCAGACCTTCTCGCTGGCGCGGCTGGAGCAGATCTGCGCAGCGCTGGGCTTGAGCATCATGGAAGTCGCCAGGATGGCGGCTCAGCAAACCACGCCCGGCGGTCAGCAGCTCACGATCGAGCAGGAACAGATGCTGGCCAGCGACTCACGCCTGCTCGCCTGCTTTCATCTGCTGCTCAACGGACGCGAAAGCACGGCGATCGCGACTGAGCTGGACCTGTCGGAACGGGAACTGCGGCGGCTGCTGATCAAGCTCGATGCCGCGAAACTGATCGAATTGCAGCCCAAACTGAAAGTACGGCTGCGCACCTCGAATGTGATTTCCTGGCGCAGCAACGGACCGGTGCGACGCCTGTATGAGCAGCAGGTAAAGACGGAGTTTCTGCAGGCCGAGTTCACCGGTCGTCACGAATCGATCAGCTTTGCCTCGGCCGAGCTGTCCGAAGCTTCAGCGAAGATCCTGACGCGCAAGGCCGAGATGCTCGCCCGAGACTTCGCCGAATTGGCCGCACTCGACTCCGGACTGCCGGACGAGGACAAGCGCAGCATGGGACTGCTGGTTGCCCTGCGCCCGTGGGTGTTCTCCATGTACGACGGGCTGCGAAAGAAAAAAGGCTGATCTCAGGCGTACGCGTCGAGCAGTCCGAGGCGGACCTGGGCCGCCGAGACGGAAGTCACGCCCTCCTCGCCGCCGAAACCAGACGGCGAAGGCGAAGATTGCGGTGTGGAATGCTGCTGCTGACGGGGCGGTTCGCGAGAAACATTGGCATCCGCCAGCGACAAGCCTTGCGACGCGAACATTTCACGCAAGCGAGGCAACGCGCTTTCGAGGGCGTTGCGCGTATCTACGTGTGCAGCGCCGAACTGCACGGACGCTTGATCGCCATTCATCGTGATCCGCACTTCGAGCGGGCCGAGATGTTCGGGCGACAAACGCAGCGAAGCGGTGTGCTTGCCCTGCTCCACCATCATGGTCATGCGCGAGCCGATCTCATCGGCCCATTGCGGGCTGCCGACAGGAACATTCACCGCGCGGGCATGCGCCGGCTCCGCCTGGCGCAATGGTGATACGTTGTCGTTAGACGGCAGCTGGGGAATCTCGAACTTGCCTTGAGCGGAGGTTTGCTCGGGTTCGATCAAATCCGTCAGCAGCTGCGCCTCGGGCGCAACGGCCTCCTTACCCTTCGGCGCAGCCGCGGCCACGCCGAGCAGGATCGCGGTCTGCGCATCGGTATCGGCTGTCACTTCCGTCGGCATCACTGGCAAGGACAGCGGCATCATGCCCAGCATGTCGGTCGACTCGGGATCGGTATCGAGCTCCTCGGCATCCTTCGTCACAGGCAGAGCGGTCTGGATGGCCGTTGACGCCGGGGTCGGCGCAACTGCACCGGCGAGCTGCCCCAGCATGGACACGAAATCCACCGACACGCTTGACGGAGCGGCCGGGGACGTCGCTGCAGCAGCGGTGCCGGAGCTGGAAGTGCTGGCGACTGGCATGGGAGTACCTGCAAAAGGAACACTGGGCGTCATGATCGGGATCAGGGTCGGGAAATCTTTCGTTGCGCGCGCTCGTCGCTGTCGCGCTGCTCGCGCCGTTCGGTCACATGGCGTTCTTCGGCCTGCCAGCGCTCGACTACATGACCGAGCGCCTTGGACCGTTTCAAAGCTTCCTGCCACCTCATGCGCTCGGCCTCATGCTCCGCGCGGGCGCGGTTGACGAGCGCCTGCTGCTGTTTGATCGCCTCGGCCAATCTCGCGAGAAAAGCCTGGTAGTCGCGCAGCTCGGTCACGCCGATTCCACCCGCGGCCCGCTGCTGGAAGCCCTGTTCGTACTCGGCCTTGTAGCGCACCAGCTCGTCGAGCTTCTGCTCGCCGTCCAGCAGACGCTTTTCGAACCCAGCCACGCTCATCGAGAGACGCTTCTGCGCCTCCTCGACGATGTGCTGCACGGGCTCCAGTCGTTTTGCTCGCTTCATCTGAGTCAGCCGCCTCCGACCAGCGCCTGCAGGCTCGCGAGGCTGGCGCGATAGTCGACCGACTCGTGCACGTCCTGCTGCAGGAACTTCTGCATCGCCGGCCACGCGGCGATGGCCGCGTCGATGCGAGGATCGCTGCCCTTGTTATAAGCGCCGATCGCGATCAGGTCCCGGTTCTGCTGGAACGTGGACAGAGCTTGTTTGAACTGCCGCGCCATCGCCGAATGCTCCTGCGGCACGATCTCGTGCATGACGCGGCTGATGGACGCTTCGATGTCGATGGCCGGATAGTGGCCCGCTTCGGCGTAACGACGCGTCAGTACGATGTGACCGTCGAGAATCGCGCGTGCCGAGTCGGCAATCGGATCCTGCTGATCGTCGCCTTCGCTGAGCACCGTATAGAACGCGGTGATCGAGCCCGAGCCGCTGTCGCCATTGCCCGCACGCTCGACCAGCTGCGGCAGTTTGGCGAACACCGACGGCGGATACCCTTTGGTGGCCGGCGCCTCGCCGATCG
This sequence comes from uncultured Steroidobacter sp., assembly GCF_937958065.1. Lineage (GTDB taxonomy): Bacteria > Pseudomonadota > Gammaproteobacteria > Steroidobacterales > Steroidobacteraceae > Steroidobacter. The sequence goes on along the minus strand of NZ_CALFXI010000031.1, from coordinate 23,216 downwards.
CGAGCCCGATCTCACGTTGCGCCTGGGCGAAACGAGTGAGCGAGTCCATGATCAGCAGCACGTTCTTGCCTCGATCCCGGAAATATTCGGCGATGGCAGTGGCACGCCACGCGCCGTGCAACCGCATCAGCGGCGGATTGTCCGCCGGCGACGCGACGACGATGGATCGAGCCAGGCCTTCCGGCCCCAGAATGCGCTCGACGAATTCTTTCACTTCGCGACCACGCTCGCCGATCAGGCCGACGACGATGACATCCGCGGTGGTGTAGCGAGCCATCATGCCGAGCAGCACGCTCTTGCCGACGCCGCTGCCCGCAAACAAACCGATACGCTGACCTCGCCCTACCGTCAGCAGCGCATTGATGGCGCGCACGCCGACGTCGAGCGGCTCCTCGATCGGTTTGCGCATCAATGGATTGATCGGCGCCCCGATCATACGAATGCGATCTTCGCAGTTCAGCGGCCCGAGGCCATCGAGCGCATTGCCAGCCCCATCGATGATGCGCCCCATGAGCGGCGCGCCGACGATCGCCGTGCCGGCGCCGGTGCGAGGAACGACACGCGCATTCGGCTTCAGACCGTGAATGTCGCCTGTGGGCATGAGATACAAGCGATCGCCGGAGAAGCCGACGACTTCGGCTTCGACGTTGTGACCGTTCGTTCCCAGCACGTCGCAACGATCGCCGATGGCCGCCTGACAGCCGGCGGCTTCGAGCGTGAGGCCGATCATGCGGGTGAGCACCCCCTCGACCGGCGGCGGTTCCAATCGTTCCACCACACGAGAGGCACGCTGCAGCTGCCTGGCCCAATTCGCGCCGCGCTTCAATTGCAGGGCTGGTGTGCTCATGCCGGTCCCGAACCGTTCTCGACCATGTCGGACGAAGCGCCGGCGTCGACCGGAGGCTCTTCGCCGCGGCTCGCCGTCACACGCTCGTCGCCTAGAAGTGCACTGATGACACTGGCGATGCGCGTATCCAGACGCGCGTCGATCTGCGCCGTCTCGGTCGTGACGCGGCAACCGCCCCGTCCCATCACAGGATCTTCGGCAATCGTCCAGACACGTTCGCCGACGGGCGTCGACAGCTTTTCGCGCACTACCGCGGCATCTTCAGGATGCAAATGAACTCGCACGTCGCGTGCCGACGCGGGCAACAGAGCGACGGTCTCGCGAATGATCGCGATGACCTGACTGGGATCGATGCGCAGCTCACGACGCACCAGGTGCCGACCGATGGTCAGCGCGAGCTGCAACAACTGATCCTCGACTTCCGGGTCGAGCTCGGCCAGCGGCCGGGCCAGTGAATCGATGATGGTGTCGAGCCGCTGCACTCGTGCCTGCAGCTGTTCGATCTGCGGACGCATTTCGCGCTCGGCGGCGGCCAGACCTTGAGCGCGACCTTCGGCGTGGCCCTTGGCGAACGCTTCTTCGTAAGTGCGCTGTTCGAGCTCTTCCAGCTCCTGCACGGTCTTGCCGGGGCGGCGCCCCTGCACGGCGATCTCGCTGCTGATGCTCGGCAGCTCGTAGCGCAACGCTCGCGTCATACGAACTGTTCACCCTTGCCGCCGAGCTGAATGGTACCGGCCTCGGCCATCTTGCGAACCTGCAGCAGGATTTCCTTCTGCGCAGCTTCCACTTCGGACAGACGCACCGGACCGCGCGATTCCAGATCGTCCTTGAGCATTTCCGCCGCACGCTGCGACATGTTCCTGAAGATCTTCGACTTGAGCTCATCGTCGGCGCCCTTCATGGCCAGCAGCAGCTTCTCGCCCGGCACGGCGCGCAGCACTTCCTGCATGCCGCGATCGTCGATGTCGACCAGATCGCCGAACACGAACATCAGGTCCTGGATCTTGCCGCCGAGCGAGTCGTCCACTTTGCGGATGTTCTCGATCAGCACGCTCTCCTGGCTGGAGTCCAGGAAGTTCATGATCTGCGCGGCAATCTTGATGCCGCCGATCACCGAGGTCTTGAGCGCACCGGTCTTGCCGGCGAACTGTTTCTCGATCACTTCGTCGAGCTCGTGCAAGGCCGTCGGCTGGATGCCGTCGAGCGTCGCGATGCGCATGATCACGTCGGCGCGCAGCCACTCCGGGAACTGCGACAGGATCTCGGCCGACTGATCGGCATCGAGATAGGCGAGCACGATGGAAATGATCTGCGGATGTTCCTGACGGATCAGCTCGGCGACCGCGCGCGCGTCCATCCACTTCAGCGCCTCCAGGCCCTTGCTGGAGCGGCCGAACAGAATGCGATCTATGACGCCGCCGGCCTTGTCCTCGCCGAGCGCGCCGATCAGCACCTTGCGCAGATAATCGTCGACGCCGATGCCCAGCGCGGTCTTCTCCTCCAGCTCGCTGGTGAACTCCGCGAGCACCCCCTGCACTTCCTGGCGCGAGATGTTCTGAAGCTGCGTCATGGCGGCGCCGATGCGCTGCACGTCCTTGGCGCCCATGTGCTTCATCACTTCGGTCGCTTCGGCCTCGCCGAGCGACAGCAGCAGAATCGCGGCCCGCTCGGTGCCATTGCGCTTGGTTTCCGCCTTTTCCCTACTCATCGTCGCCAACCCAAGTCTTTACCAGCTGCGCCACCCGCGCGGGATCCTGCGACACCAGCGCGCGGGCTGCTGCGATCTGACCGTCATAATCGAGCGGTGCCGCGGCGGCCCCATCGGCCGACGCCACTGCCGCCATCGCCACCGGCGTGACCTGCTGCACCGGAAGTTGTTTCGAGTCCTGGTTCTTGTCCTTGCTCTTCTTCTCGGGCTTCGGCGGCACGCCCAGCAGGCTGCGCAGCATCGGGCGCAGCACGCTGAACACCAGCACCAGCAGCACGATCAAGCCGACGACCAGCTTCGCCACGTCGCGGATCAGCGGTTGTTCCCACAACGGGATCTCGTCCGGCACGATGTCGTCGGGCTTGGTCTCGCCGCGGAACGACTGATTCACGACACTGACGCTGTCACCCCGCGCTTCGTTGAAGCCGATCGCGTCCTTGACCAGGCGCGTCATGTTCTCGATCTGCTCGGGCGTGATCGGCGTTTCGGTCACGGTGCCGTCTTCGGCAGTCGTGCGCAGGTTGTCCACCAGCACGGCCACGGTGAGGCGCTTCAAGCGACCGGCCGGCAACTTGGTGTAAGCGACCGTGCGATCGATTTCGTAATTGCGAGTCTGCTGCTTGGAGGTGTTGTCCGGCGGCGCAACCGTGGTGGTGCCGTTAGCATTCGCCGGCGCAGCCTGAGCTTGCGCGGGCGCGGCGCCCGTACCGGGCGGCAATGCAGTTCCCGGCTGCGGCGGCTGATTCGTCAACGCCCCTGGCACGCCTTGCGGGCCCGAGCCGTTGCGGCTGGGCTCTTCCGCCAGCTGTTCGCTGCGAACGACCTGGCTCTCCGGGCGATATTGCTCGCGGGCTTCTTCCGTCGTGGACATCTCCACATCGGCGACCACCTGCGCTCGCACTCGATCGCTGCCGACCAGCGGCGCCAGCAGTTGCTGAACACGCTGCGTATAACGATCTTCCAGCTCGCGCGCGATTCCCATCTGCTTGTCGCGCTCCGCCAGCTCGGTATTCGAATCGGGCGAGGACAACAGACGGCCTTGCTGGTCGACGACCGTGACCTGCTGCGCTTCCAGCTCTGGAATGCTGGAGGCGACCAGGTTGACGATCGCGGTGACCTGCTCCGACTCCAGGCGACGGCCCGGCTTCAGCTGCAGGAACACGGACGCACTCGGTTTGCGACGATCGCGGACGAACGCGGACTGACGCGGCAACGCGAGGTGCACACGCGCGCCTTCCACAGCCTGCAGATTGGTGATCGTGCGAGCCAGCTCGGTTTCCAGAGCATGCTGATAACGCGCGCCTTCCATGAACTGACTGACGCCGAAGCCCGGATCCTTCGACATCACGGAGAAGCCGCCTTCGTTCTCGGGCAGGCCCTGAGCGGCGAGTTTCAAACGCGCATCGTGCACACGGTCGGCCGGCACGGTGATGGTGCCGCTGCCTTCGAGCTTATAAGGAATGCCGTTGGTATCGAGCGCCTGCGCGATCTGCGCTGCGTCCTGCTGACCCAGATTGCCGTAAAGCAGACTGTAGGTCGGCTCCTTCGACCACAACACGACGCCGACACCCGCAGCCACGGCGGCTGCAATGCCGATCAGCAGCGCGAGCGGCTTGAAGGCCGGCGGAATGAGCGTCGGACGCGGCGGCTGCGCCGGCGTCGACGGTTCCGGCACACCCGCCATCTGCGGCGCAGGTGACGGCAATGCTGCTGCTTCAGCGCTCATCCTTCACTCCGAACGTACCCACGTTCCATAAAAAATTCGGCGACTCCAGATTCATGGCTGATGCTCAGGCCTAGATCGGCATGTTCATGATTTCCTGGTACGCGCTCACGAAGCGGTTGCGCACTTCGGTGACCGCGCGAAAGGAAACACTGGCCTTTTGCATCTCCAACATCACTTGCGGCAGCTCGACGCCGGGCACACCCTGCTCGAACCTGGTCGCCAGCTCCGAGGCGCGCGCCTGCGCCTGGCTGACCGAATCCAGCCCTTGTTTCAACACGTTCGCGAACGAGCTGGTCGGCGCCTGAACCGCGCTTTCCACGCCCGCCACCTTGGCGACATCGTTCTGCGGGGCGCCGACACCCTTGATCTGCGACTGCATGGCGCGGATCTGCGAGAGCACGGCGTCGATCTGCAATGAGGACATGGGTGCTTACTCCAGCTGACTCAGGCGGCAGGAACCACGAAGCCCGCTTCACGCAGCCGCTGCAATTTGTAACGCAGCGTGCGCGGGCTGATGCCGAGGCGCTTGGCGGCGGCCTGACGATTGCCGTTGTCCGAACGCAAAGCGTCCAGAATCAAATCGCGCTCGGCGCTGGACAGCGAATCGGACAAGCCGCCCTCCGCCGTGCCGTTCTTTCTCGATGTTTCCGTGGAGCGCTGCGGGGCGGCCACGAAATCGCGAACGGTCTGATTCGCGGCGGCCAGCGCGGCCGGCAACGCATCCAGACCTTCGATCTCCAGATGGATGTGCTCGGGATGGATCACCGAGCCGTTCGCCAGAATCAGCGCACGCTGCATGACGTTGTCGAGCTCGCGGACGTTGCCGGGCCACGGATAGAGCAACAACATGTGAGCGGCATCGGCGCTCAGCGCCGGAATGCGCTCACCGGCGCGGCAGCGGGCCGTCAGCAAACGCATCGCGAGCGGCAGCACGTCGTCACGACGCTCACGCAGCGGCGAGGTCTGCAGCGGAAACACATTCAAGCGATAGTAGAGATCTTCACGAAAACGACCGGCGGCGACTTCGGCACGCAGGTTGCGGTTCGTCGTCGCAAGCACGCGCACGTCCAAAGAAATGGACGAGCGACCGCCGAGGCGCTCGACTTCACGCTCCTGCAGAACGCGCAGCAGCTTGGCCTGCAGGCCCAGGGGCATCTCGGTCACTTCATCCAGCAACAGCGTGCCGCCCTGCGCCTGCTCGAACTTGCCAGCGTGACTGGCGTGCGCGCCGGTGAACGAGCCTTTCTCGTAGCCGAACAGAATGGCTTCGAGCATGTTTTCCGGAATCGCCGCACAGTTCACGGCCACGAAGGCGCGATTGGCGCGAGGCGAATGACGATGAATGAAACGCGCCAGCACTTCCTTGCCGGTGCCCGACTCGCCTGCGATCAGCACCGTGCAGTCGCTGGCTGCGACACGGCGTGCGAGGTCGGCTAAGCGTCGCGAGGTATCCGCGATCGCCACCATATCGTCGGAGGGCGAATTCGATGCGTTCGACGAGGCCGCAACGGCGTCGTCATTGACCGCCTGCCCGGTGCTCGCCGGGTCGAATTCTGTTTGTGACACTGCGCTCATTCCTTCGGATCTCTCGTTGCCGCCAGGAAGGGAGCAAGTTCTGTTCCAGAGCCGCAGGGATGAGCTTTTGCCGTCGAATCCTGTGGAGCCCATCACACCGGCAAAGGTTTGCCGCGGCAAGCGCGGCCATGCGACTCGGGCTGGTGCTCAGCGAAGCACCCGGGCTGCCCGAGGCGCGAGCCGCGTCCGTCAAAGTTCCGACGCGGCGGCCTCGTTGAGCATGTGGAATTTGCGAAGCTTTTCCACGAGCGTGGTACGACGCAATTTCAGCAGACGCGCCGCATGCGCGACCGTGCCGCCGGCGCGGGTCAGCGCCTGCTGGATCAGATCGCGTTCGATCGTAAACAGGTGATCGCGCAGGTCGATGCCGTCGGGCGGCAGCTGCACGACCGCATGTTCGCTCGGCTCGCTCGACAGCATGGACATGACCTCGCGCTCTTCATCCAGTGCCTGCTCCGCTTCCAGCTCCGATTCGAGCGTCTCGACCGGCAATTCCAGATCGGCGTTGAGGTCCAGCTCCGCGAGCAGATCCGCCGGCCGATATTTCAGCGGCAGATCGGATACATCGACCGAGCGATTCGGACACAGGATGGACAGACGTTCGATCAGGTTGCCGAGCTCGCGCACGTTGCCGGGCCACGGATAATGGCTCAGCACTTTGAGCGCGCGCGCGGTCAGCTCCACACGGCCGCGGCCTTCGGCCACATTGCGCTCGGAGAAGTCCCGCACCAGCATCGCCAGATCTTCGATGCGAGTGCGCAGTGCCGGCATTTCGATCGGGAACACGTTCAAGCGATAGAACAGGTCCTCGCGGAACGTGCCCTTCGCGATCGACTCCTCGAGGTTGCGATGAGTCGCAGCGATGATGCGCACGTTGCAGCGGATCGGGGTGTGATTGCCGACACGCTCGAACACGCGCTCCTGCAGGACCCGGAGCAGCTTTACCTGCATGGGCAGGCTCATGTCGCCGATCTCGTCGAGAAACAGCGTGCCGCCCTCGGCGATCTCGAAGCGGCCCTTGCGAGCCGCGATGGCACCGGTGAAGGAGCCCTTCTCGTGTCCGAACAGCTCGCTCTCCAGCAGCTCCGCCGGGATGGCACCGCAGTTGATGGCTACGAACGGACGTTGGCGACGCGGACTCGCGTCGTGAACGGCACGAGCCGCCAGCTCCTTGCCGGTGCCCGACTCGCCCAGGATCAGCACGCTGGAGTCGTGAGCGGCGACCTGGCGAATCAGGCGCGTGACATCGCGAATCGCGGCCGAGCTGCCCGTGGGCATGGCGACATCGCCGATCTCGGCCGGGGTGGGTTGTGCAGGCATGCGCAAGGCCGTGCCGAGCGCTGCGGGCTTGAACGGAAATGTGAGACGGCGCACACGCGCCGCGCCGACTGCGGCGATCAATTGATCCGCCACCGACGCCGAACCGTACGCGACCACCGGGATGTCGCTCAGCTGCTCGCGCAACGCGGCACCCAACTCGACCCAGTCGCAGTCCGCGACATCGCCAACCAGCAGCGCGGGCGGATTGCTCGGAGTCTGGATCATGGCGCGCATCAGCGCGCAGTGATCGATCAGCAGCGGTTCGAGACTCAGCTCACGCAAAACTTCCGCGACTGTTTCTGCCCGCCCAGTATCGCTGTCATAGACGACGGCTTGCTGGATGGTCAGGCTCCTAGCCTGGGTATCGTTCAAATGCATTCTTATGCCTCGCGCCGAGACGCGTGTTTCTTGGTCTGCCTGCGAGGCATTCTGGACGTGGCAACGAAGGGCTCTATCAGACTATCCCTGAACGCCTCCCGTGCGTGAACTGCTGCCAGAAATTTGGCGCCCGGCTCAGGGAGGTGCTCAATAAACCAGGGTGTCGAGCGCGAAGAAATGCGCACTGGCGCGCACTTTTGCGGCGGCCAGGCAGTACCGAAATCGGGACGCGCGCAAATGGGGTGCGATGCGCGTCACACTTGGTGGTGTGACAACACTTGCCAACTCAACGGCCGGGCGGTGATGAGGATTACTTTTTGGGCTGGCGCACGCCCGCGACCTGCCGGCGATGCTTGCGGAACGCGAGCTTCTCGAGCAGGTCCGAAATGTTCTCCCCCGGAGGGACGAAGCGCACCTTGACCTTGCCATCGGGCGTGACCGAAGCGATGCGGCCGAACAGCCGCAACGGATCGGCGACGCAATCGCGCAGGTAGACCTCGAGCACGCCCTGGTTGCCCAGCGGCGGGAACGGTGACGAGCCTTGGAACACACCGCCGAGCGCATTGAAACGCACGGCAGCCGGCTTGGGGCGCGGACGGCTGGCGATCAGCAGCGCACCGACCATGTCCAGCAACAGATTCACTTTCATTTCCAGCCGCAGGATGTCGGCGGCATGCGGCGAGCTCTCGTCGGGCTTTTCGATCTGGCCGTGCTCATCGAGCGCGGCGACCGCCTGCAACACGCGCAGGTTGCGATCGGCGAAGCTGCTGACGATGGCGGGATCGAAAGGTTCGGGCAGCGGCCTCCATGCCACCGGCAACACGTCTTCGTAGGCGAGCTCTTCGTACAGAATGACCGTGTCCAATCCTTCGTACATAGCGGCTATCTGCTCTGTCTGAGCAGCTCCATCATGCTGTCCACCGCAGCCGGGTCGGGCGTCTCGAGCGCGCCGTTCGCGACCGTTCCCTGTGCCTGTACCTGACCATGAAAGTGAGTCGATACGTTCGCCGGTGCGATCTTCGCCACGGCCGCATCCGATTCCGCCATCGCCTGCTGGAGCGCGCCCAGCCATTGCCGGTCCTGCGGCGACGCGGACGCCGACAGATTCTCGAGCAGCTCACGGCGCTCCTGGACCGTTTTGGGCACCTCTTGCCATTGGCCGGTCATGGCCTGGTGGACCAGCTTGTGAGTCGCGGCCAGCACTCCATCAGCAATGATCGAGCTCATCGGCCACGGCCCTCCGGAGCGATCGCCAGCCAGGCATTGCGGATCTCGTGCAGGAGCGTGCTGATTTCGTCGAGCATCTCCACCTTGTTTTCGGTGGTGGCGAGCAGCAGGCGGCGGCACATGTAGTCGTACAGCTCGGCGAGATTGGCGGCGATCTGTCCGCCATTGCGCAGATCCAGACTGTTGCGCAGCTCACCGATGATGGACATGGCGCGATTGATCAGCCGTGCCTTCTCGGACGTCTCGTTCCGCTGCATGCAGCCACGCGCGGTTGCGATGCGTTCGAGCGCGCCATCCAGCAACATCACGATCAAGCGATGCGGGTCCGAAGCCGCCACGCCACCATGAGCTGCGGCGCTCTGATAGGCGGCCAGATTCGACGATTTTGCGTAACCCAGCATGCTCGAATGCTCCATCGATCCTTGGTGGAGATAACGGCGCCCGACGTGCTTACTTGAGGCGCCGAAACCGCGGTTGCACCGTTACTTCGTCGACCAGCCCGGCAGCGAATCGATCTGTTGCGACAGGTAGGCGGAGGTCGCGGACAGGCTCGATAGCAGCGTGTCGAGTCGGGTGAACTGCTTCATGTACGTTTGCCTGACGATCGCCATGCGAACGTCGATATCGTCCTTCTTCTTGGTCAGCGCGCGCTGCTCGTCCTGCAGGCTCTTGCTGCGCGAGTCGATGGCGGCACCATCGGCAAGATGATCGCTGATCTGGGCGTGCAGCTTCGCAGCCACGCCGGTCTGGGGATTGCCGAACAGCCGCGCCACTCCGTCGAAGTCGTTGGCCAGCGCTTCATCGAGCTTGCTGGCATCGATGGAGAGCGTGCCATCCTTCGCCGAGGAATTGACGCCGATGGCTGAGAGCGTCTGTGCGAACGCGCCGGCTTCGGTCACCGGCGTGGACAGCGTACGACGAATTTCCGCGTCGATGCCGCTCAGGATCGAATCGCCGAGCAGCGGGCCGGCGGTCTTGCTGGCGGAGTCGTAGCCGCCGAGGCGCGTCATCATGCTGCGCAGTGAATTGTACGCAGTCACGAAAGCATTGATCTTGTCCTTCGCCGCGGCCTTGTCATAGCCCACTTCGATGCTGACGGTCGTACCCGGCGAAGCCGAGGCCAGGTTCAACGACACACCGTCGATCACGCTCGCCAGAGTGTTCGTTTCGCTGGTCACTTCGTAACCGGCCACAGTCGCCAGCGCATCCTGCGCCGCGCGCAGCTGCGTGTAGTTTGCCTGGTTGGTGCTCGTGTACTCGAGTGCCGACAACGTGCCCGTCTGGGTCACTTCAATCGCGTTGGCGGCGCCGGTCTTGGTCGAGGTGAGCACCAGGTGCGCGCCGTCCGCCGCATTGACGATCGCCGCGCTGATGCCGGGATTGTCGGCCGCCGCGTTGATGGCATGGCGAATGTCGGCCAGCGTGTTGGCGGGATCGGCGATGTTGACCGAGAAACTGGTTCCGCCGAGCGACAACGTCAGGGTGCCGGTGCCGACCACCGTGGTGGCGCCGCCGGCGAACGCCGTCGAGGAAATCTGTTGCGAGCTTGCGAGCCGCTCGACTTGGATATCGTAGCGCCCCGGCGCGGCCGTGGCCGTGGCGGTGGCGGTCACGATGTCTTTATTGGTGCTGGTGGTGGAGCGACCGCTGAATACGTTCGTGGTCTTCAGCCCATTCAAGGCCGTCTGAAATGAAGACAGCGCGCCCAGCAAGGCACTGGTGGCGGAAATCTTCAGGGTGTTCTTGGAAACAGCACGCGCCAGCTGATCGTCCAGCGGTTTGCGTTCGGCCGCGACCAGCTGGGACACCAGGCTGTTCACATCGATCGTCGAGCCGCCCACCACACCTGAAGTTGCCATTGTCTGTTCCTTGTTCGTTACACGGTCCGATCGATCGGACCGGTGGGCGCCTCGCCGCCCGGGTTCTGCGCCGCCCCTTGCACACGCGCCACTTCGGCAGCCGTGGTCGGCTGCGGAAATGACGGCGAGCGGGGAGATCTTGCGATCTCCCCGCCCGCTTCGACCTGACTTGCGTCAAGCCTGTTCATCGATCACTCATCAACCGCGCAGCAGCGAGAGCACGTTCTGCGGAGCCGAGTTCGCCTGCGCGACCATCGCCGTACCCGCCTGCTGCAGGATCTGGGCCTTGGTCATGGCGGCCGTTTCAGACGCGAAGTCCGCGTCCTGGATTCGGCTGCGCGAAGCAGTCAAGTTCTCGGCAGTGGTCTGCAGCGAGGCGACGACCGACTGGAAGCGGTTCTGCGTAGCACCGAGCGAAGCGCGCGCGCCGCTGATCTGGCTCAGCGCGGCGTCGATCGAGGCGAGCGCGTTACGCGCGTTCTCGGCAGTCGACACGTTGATGGCGGAGATGGCCGTGCCGGTCTGCGTCACTTCGTTCTCGGCAGTACCCAGATCGGTGACCGCCGTGCCGCCGAAAGTGATTCCCGTCACGTCATTCGGAGCAACGTAGCTGATGTCGAACGTCGCGCGGGTGGTGGTGTCCAGGCCTTCCAGGCCGAGATTGCCCAGAGTCGCACCGCTGTCACCCGTGAAGTTCGCAATCGTGATGTTACGACCATCGGCAGCCGTCAACCGCAGGCCCGTGCCGGTGTCCGTCGCCGTCACGCCCGTAGCAGCGGACTGCGCGTTGATCGCGGTGACCGTATTGGCAATGTTGCTGGCATCGCTCGCCGAGGTAGAGACCGAGATCTGGATGCCGTTGAGGGTGAACGTCGAGGTACCAGCCGCGGTCACGGTGCCAGCGCCCGTCAGAGTACCGGTGCCAGTGGTAGCGTCGGCATGCGCGGTCAGGCCGGTGATGCCCTGCGAGTTGATCGCATTCACGAGCGCTTTCGTATCCGAAAACGACGCACCGCCCCCAATTTCCACTGCGCCACCGCCGGTGTCGATGGAGAACGTGCCGGCAGTGGTGAAGACCTGGTTGTTCGCCTGGAAGCCGTTGAACGCACCCAGCGCGCTCGAACGGGCATTGGCGATCGAGGCGACCGTGATCTGGTCGGTGGCGGTCGCATTCGCGCCGACCTGGAAGGTCTGGGCGCTGAACGAACCGTCCAGCAGCTTCACGCCGTTGAAGGCGGAAGCCTGCGCGACGCGGTCGATTTCTTCGACCAGCTGCTGCACTTCGGCGTTCAACGCATCGCGGTCGGAGGCGCTGTTGGACGCGTTGGCGGACTGCACCGCCAGCTCGCGCATACGCTGCAGGTTGTTGCCGATCTGGGCGAGGTCGCCTTCGGCCGTCTGCGCCAGCGAGATACCGTCGTTCGCGTTACGAGCAGCGACCGTGAGGCCGTTGATCTGCGAGGTCAGACGTTCGGAAATGGCGAGACCGGCGGCGTCGTCCTTCGCGCTGTTGATGCGCAGACCGGAAGACAGGCGCTGCAGGGAGGTCGCCAACTGGTTGGCGGATGTCGACAGGTTACGCTGAGCGTTCAGCGACATCACGTTCGTGTTGATAACAAGTGCCATGAATCTAACTCCTGGTGATTACCTTGCCGCGGGACCCCTGTCCTCTGGCTTGCTCTCAGCACTTACGGCGTGATGTGCGCCGGACTGCTGTTCGAGTCCTGTATCGGTGCGCCTGGAGGGAACTTGAGTGGGTGTTCCCATATCGCTGCAAACTGAGGACTCGGTCACGGACAGACTGTTAACAGTGCCGCGCAAAGGGTAAAAAGCCCGCGCAGCAGCCGTCTGATTCAGGATCGAAAGCGGCCGAGGCCCCTTCCGATGACGGCCCGGCACTAACGCAGGTAATTGAAGAGCGACAGGTTGGAGATCTTGCTGTAGGACAGCTGCGCCGCCTGCAACCCCACCAGCTGCTGGTTCATTTTTGTGAGCGCCTGCGCATAGTCCAGATCGCGCAGATCTGATAGCGCGCTCGCGGTATCGATATCCATCGCTTCGCGCGTCGCATCGGCGGCGTCGATCGATGCCAGCCGAACGCCCACTTGCGCGCGCACCCCGAGGAAATGATCGGTCGCTTGATCCAGCTGCTGCAGGGCGCCCTGCAGCGACGACGACAACTTGGCATTCGATGTTGCATCGCCGGCCGGCAGCCTGAGCACGTCGACGATGTTTCCAATCGTCTCGAAGATGCTCTCGTTACGGCTGCGATTGACGGTGAACGTGTCGCCGGCCGCGGGCGCGCCGGTGATGGTGACACTCACGCCATTGAATGTGATTGCGCTGCCTGCGGCATATGTTCCGGTCTGGACCACGTTCGCCGGGGTGGCGCCATCGGTGATTTCATACTCGGTCGGCGAGGTGAACGTGATGGTGTAATCGTCCGGCACCCAGCTGGGCCGATCGACCACCGAGCCCACGTCGATGGCGCCCGAGCCGGTGTTGCTCATGTTCACGGCCGTCGAGAACGTGCCATTGCCTTCGGGAATGTTCACGAACACTTCATAGCCGTTGTGACTGTCGGCAATGCGTTGCGTGCTGGAGATCTGCAGCTGCCGCGCGCCCTGGTCGGCCACGTAGTTGATCGGGGTGCCGCTGCCGCCGGAGAACGGCTGCGTGCGGGTCGAGTAGCCCGAGAACAAAAATTCGCCGTTGCCGTCCTGGCGGTTGGCGATGGCCTGCAGCTCGTCCAGGCGCTGCGCCAGCTCGGTCGCAATCGATTCGCGATCGGCATTGCTCAAAGTCGCCGTATTGCCCGCCCGCACCACCAGTTCGCGCACGCGCGTCATGACGTTCGCGGTATCGACGAACGCCTGCTCTTCCAGGCTCAGACGATTCTTCGCGATGGTGCTGTTCTTTGCGAACTGCTCGGACTCGGCCTGCGAGCGCTGCAGCTCCTGGATGTGCACGTAAGCAATCGGATCGTCCGCCGGTGTGATGACTCGCAGACCGAGCGCCATCTGGTTCTGCAGCTTCGCGAGCGCCGACTGCTGTTCCAGCATCGCGCTGAGCGAACCCATCGAAAAGCCGAGAGTGGACATGCGCATGTTCAAACCTCTTCTCAAGCAGCCATCCCTGGAACGTTAGCCAGCCGTTACATCCGTGTACCGGCGTTCGCCCGGTTTGAAGACACGTTGAGTGTCTTCAAAAAGGCATCCGGGCTCACCCGCGGGTGGCATCGAGCACGGACTGGAAGCAGCTGTCCGCGACTCGGATCATTTGCGAGATGGCCATGTAAGCCTGCTGATAACGCAGCAGGTTGGCAGCTTCCTCATCGAGGTTGACGCCGGACACCGACTGCATGGCATCCTGCGCTTCCTCGGCCACGATCTTCTGCGCGGCAGCTGTCACTTGAGCCTGATTGGTCTTGACGCCGATGTCGCCGACGAACTTGCCGATGCCTTGCGACAGCGACGTGGTGCCGTTGTCCATCACCGGCTCGTTCATGAGACCGGCCAGCAGCAGCATGTTGCGGTTGTCGCCGGTGCCGTTGCTGTTGTCGCCGACCGTAAAGGAATCGCCTGCCACGGGCGTGCCGTTGATCTGCACGCGCCAGCCGTTGGCGTCGATGTTCGAGCCTGGCGTGTACGTGTAGACAGTGGGATCGCCGCTGATCGTGTAGGTCGTGGCGCTGGTGAAGGTGATCGTCGCCGAGGTGCGCAGCGCCGGGTTGGTGGGATTCAACACCTCGCCTGCGCTGATCGTGGCATTGCCCTGGTTGCCCGCAGTTGCCTGCGCGCGAATCGGTGCGGCGGCCGCGATCTCGGATGGATCGGTGATCAATACCTGCATCGAGCTCACCGCGCCCGAGGTCGGCATGATCTTCAGACTGTCGCCGACGTTCGCAGTGCCGCTCACGACGATGGACATGCCATCGACCACGAATGGATCGCCCGCCGTGCCAGTACCGGTCATCGGCACCGTGGCACCGTTGTCGGCGCGGCGCAGGGTCCAGCCGCCCGCAGTGTTCGTGAGAATGTAATCAGTGTTGGTCAACGCGCCTGTGTCGGTACGCGTGACGGTCGCGCTGGCGTTGCCTGTGTTGTTGACGTGCCCGCGGACTACAACATCGCCGACGGAGAAAAAGTCTCCGCCCATGTTGCCGTTCAGATCCATGCCGGCGTTGTGCTGCTCGTTCATCACATCGGCGAGCGCGACGCTGATCTTGCCGATGGTATTGCGCGCCGGATCCAGCATCTCCGAGCGGAAGCTGAGCAGGCCGCCCAACGTACCGCCGGACACCGAGCCCGTTATATCGATCGTGCCGACGCTCGACTGCACCGCCAGGCGCTTGCGCGTCGGATCGTAAGGATCGCTGGTCGCGACCACTTTCGCCGGATCGCTGCCGACCACCAGCGGCTGACCGTTGCCGATGAACACGTTCAGCTGATTGTCGTTGGTCTGCACGACGTTGACGTTCACGTGCGTCGAGAGCTGATCGATCAAGCGATCGCGCTGATCCAGCAGATCGTTCGGCGCCTGGCCGCTGCGCGCGTAACCGCTGGCGATCTGTTTGTTCAGATCGGCGATGCCGCGTGCCAGCGAGGTAATGGTGTCGGCTTCGGTCGAGATGGACGCGTTCACCTGCGCGTCGAGGCTCTTCAAGCTCGCGTCGTAGCCCTTCAAACGCTCCACCAGCGACTGCGCCTCGCTGAGCATGGTCTGGCGAGCGGCCACCGAATTCGGCGAGTCGGCGACGGACTGCAGGGAGTTGACGAACTTCTGCAGGGTCGCGCTCAAGCCGGTGGTCGAGTCGCCGAACAGATTGCTGATCCGCGAGGCCTGCGTCGCGTACATGTTGGACTGGTTGAACGCGCTGGCGGCGCTGCGCGCCTGACTGGACAGGAAATTGTCGTAGGCGCGATTGACGGCGGCGACATCCGCGCCGCTGCCGACCCAGTTGCCGCCGAGGAACTGCGGTGTGCGGGTCTGGAAGTCCGGCAGTTGCCGGCTGTAACCCGGGGTATTGGCGTTGGTGATGTTATGGCTGGTGATATCCAGCGCCCGCTGGAACGCGAGCAGGCCGGAAATGCTGGTGTTCAATAGGTCTGCCATGACTTCACCCGGACAGCGGTTGCGCGCTCATCGGATCAGAACCGACGCAGTCCGCCGCTACCGCCGTTTGTCGGCGAGAGCGAGGCGAACTTTAGCGAATGGTCCGAAGAGGCTTGGTTGTTGGTCAGCGCGCGAACCTCGTCGGCCACTGCGACGATCTTCTGCGCGTAGTTCGGATCGGTGGCATAGCCACCTTCCTGCAATGCCGAGGCGAAGGTGGCCACATCGCCACCCGCGCCGCGGGCGTTTTCATACCGAGGGTTGTTGCCGATCAGCCGGGCATAATCGTCGAAGCTGTCCGCCGGCGACTCGTAAGCACGGAAGCGCTCGACCTTTCGCACGGCGACCCCGTCTTCGAATTCCAGCGTCGGCACATTGGCGGTCGCGCCTTCCCAGCCCGAGCCCGCCTTGATACCGAACAGGTTGAAGCTGGAACCGCCCGTGTGGCTCGGCACCGCGCGGCCCCAACCGGTTTCGAGCGCCGCTTGAGCGACCAGCGCACTCGGATCGACCCCGAGCGCCTCGCCGGCACGCTGCGCGTGCGGCCACATCATCTTCACGAAATCTTCCTTGGAGCTGGCCAGCGGCCGATGATCGTTGGTGGCAGGAACGCTCTGCGCGCTCGACGGCGCCGAGGCCATGCCCGGCTGCGCCAGCTGACGCACGAGCACGTCCGCCAGGCCGAGGCCCTTGCCTTTGGACAACTCCATCGCGATCTGGTCGTCGAACAGGTCCTGGTAGAAGTCGCCCTGCGAGCTGGAGAGCATCGAGCCTTCGCTGAAGCTGCGATTCGCGTCACGCATGCTCTTCAGCATCATCTGCGTGAACAGGCTCTCGAACTGCTTCGCAGCCTCTTTCAGCGTCGCGGTGTCCTGCGTCTTGGTCGCGTCATTGCGCAACGACGCGAGGCCGACGAAGTCGAAGGAGGTATTGATGGGCGCGGTCATGAGGGCGCCCTTAAATCACTATCAGCTCGGCGCGTAGCGCGCCCGCTTCTTTCAGCGCCTCGAGGATCGCGACGAGGTCGCCCGGCGCCGCGCCGACCTGATTCACAGCGCGCACGATCTCATCGAGATTGACGCCCGCATTGAAAACGAACATGCGCGCGGCGCCCTGATCGACTTTGATGTCGGAACGAGGCGTCACGACAGTATCACCATCGGACAGCGCATTGGGCTGGCTCACATCGAAGCGCTCGGTGATCGTCACCGACAGCGAGCCGTGAGCCACGGCCGCCGGCGTAACGCGCACGGCCGAGCCGATCACGACGGTGCCGGTGCGAGAGTTCACGATCACTCGCGCCGGCGCTTCGCCCGGCTGAATCTCGATCGCTTCGAGCGTCGACAGATAAGCGATACGCTGGCTGGAATCGGTCGGCGCCTGCACCCGCACGGACACGGCATCGATCGCGCGAGCCGTATCGGGCCCGAGCATCCTGTTGATGCCCTCGGTCAGACGAGCGGCGGTCGTGAAGTCCGGGGTATTGAGATTCAACGTGACGTATGGCTCGCTGGCGAAGTTGTTCGCCACGGCGCGTTCCACCGTCGCCCCGTTCGGGACTCGACCCGAGCTGGGAACGTTGAGCGAAATGCGCGAGCCGTCCCTGCCCTGCGCGCCGAAGCCGCTGACCACGAGACTGCCCTGACCGATCGCATACACCTCGCCATCGATACCGCGCAACGGAGTCATCAACAAGCTGCCGCCGCGCAGGCTGGTCGCGTTGCCGATGGAATCCACCGTGATATCGATGGTCTGGCCGGGCTTGGAGAACGCCGGCAGATCGGCGCGCACCGTCACCGCCGCGACGTTCTTCAACTGCGGATTCACATTCGCCGGAATCGTCACGCCGAATTTCGCGAGCATGTTACGAATGCTCTGAATGGTGAACGGCGCCTGGCTGGTCTGATCGCCGGTGCCGTCGAGGCCGACGACCAGGCCGTAGCCCACCAGCTGGTTGCCGCGCACGCCGGCGACCGTCGCCAGATCTTTGACGCGCTCGGCCTGCGCCTGTGGCGCAATCAACATGGCCGGCACGACCAGCATCGCGACCGTGGTCAGCGCGGCAACTGCATTTGTGAGCTTCATCACCCTTTCGACTCGTATTCGGCGCCGTCTTCAGAACGGCAGCCAGGGAACATTGAAGAATCGTGCCAACAGGCCCGGCGTGTTCGCGTCATTGAGCGCGCCCTTGCCGCCGTAACCGATCTGCGCGTCGGCGACCTTCAAAGAGGAGATGGAGTTGTCAGGATCGATGTCGATGGGACGCACGATGCCTTGAATGCGCACGTACTCGCGGCCCTGATTGATCGTGATCCATTTCTGGCCCCTGACCAGAAGATTGCCGTTCGACAGGCGCTGCGCCACCGTGACCGTGATGTCGCCCACGAGTCGGTTGCTCTGACTGCTGTCGCCGGAGCCGTCGAACGAGGCACTGTTGTCGACCTGCGCGGTGAGAATGGGAGTGCCGTTGGCGGTGACCGGCCGGCCGGCAATGGTCACCCCGGGCATTTCGACGTTGGTCGCCTTGCTGGTCGAGGTACTGGAGCTCTTGGTGGCGTTGGTGCTTTCGTTGAGCCTGATCGTCAGCGTGTCACCCACGCGGCGCGCGACCGCATTCTCGAACAGCGCGACATCGTGGCCCACTTGATAGATCGCGCCATTGCCCTGCTCCTGCGTCGGTGCCGGCTCGGGCCAGGTCGCGGAATAGTCCGGCTCTCTCGGCGGCATCACGCAGCCGCCGAGCACGAACGCAGCCGGGAGCATCACAAGCAGGTTACGGAAGATGAGTTGGATCATTGATCGAGTCGCTCAAAGCTGATTCGTGAGATACGACAGCATCTGATCGGTGGTCGAAATTGCCTTGGAATTCATTTCATAGGCGCGCTGGGTTTCGATCATGTTGACCAGCTCTTCCACCACGTTGACGTTGGACGCTTCCAGCGCGCCCTGCTCGATGAACCCCAGGCCGTTCAAGCCTGGCGTGCCGGTCTGAGGCGTGCCGCTCGCGGCCGACTCCACCAGAATGTTTTCACCCTTGGGCTGCAAACCGGCGGGATTGATGAAATCCACCAGCTGCAACGTGCCGATCTGCATCGGCGTCGCCTGGCCGTCCACTTTCGCGGTGACCACGCCGTCCTTGCCGACGGTGATGGTCTGCACGCCGTCGGGAATGGTGATGCCCGGCTGCACGCGATAACCGCTGGAGGTCACGAGCTCTCCCTGGGCATTGACTTCGAAGTCGCCATCCCGCGTGTAGCCCATCGTGCCGTCCGGCAGCAGCACCTGGAAGAACCCGCGGCCGCTCACGGCGAGGTCCAGGCTGTTGCCGGTGGTCTGCATGTTTCCTTGCGTGTACTGCTTCTCCGTTGCGACGACACGAACACCGGTGCCCAGCGACAAGCCAGTGGGCGCCAACGTGTCCTGCGTGGTCGCGCCGCCGACCTGGCGCACGTTTTGATACAGCAGGTCCTCGAACACGGCGCGGCCCTTCTTGAAACCGGTCGTGTTGACGTTGGCGAGATTGTGAGAAGTGACGGACATGCGCGTCTGCTGCGCGTCCAGTCCGGTTTTAGCGGCCCACAAGGCTGGATTCATGATGAGTACCTGTAGTCGATGACTGTGGATCAGATGCCGCCGCGGAGCAGCTGTGCCGAGCTCGCCGCATTCTCTTCGGCGGTGCGCATCGCCTTCACTTGCAGATCGAAGCGACGCGCCAGCTCGATCATGTTGACCATGGCGTCAGCGGTGTTGACGTTGCTGGTCTCGAGCGAGCCCGTCACGAGTTTCACGCTCGCATCCGCCGGCATTTCGGCGCCGGAGACGCTACGGAACAAACCGTCCTCGCCACGAACCATTTCCGCATCCGGCGGATTCACCAGCTTGATCCGGCCGACGATCGCGGTGGTCTCGGCCCCCTGGCCGAGGGGAATGACGGAAATCGTGCCGTCCGAGCCGATGGTCGCCGACGTGTTCGGCGGCACGCTGATCGGCCCTCCGTCGCCCATCACTGGACAACCCGCGCCGGTGAGCAACATGCCGTTCGGATCGATGCGCAGATCGCCCGCCCGCGTGTACGCCTCGCGACCGTCCTTGCCGAGCACGGCAATCCAGCCCGAACCGTTGATGCCCACATCCAGCTCGCGCCCCGTCGAGATCAATGCGCCCTGCGTCGGATCCCAACCGGTCGTCGAGTTGGTGGCATAAGCACGCGAGGCATATCCCGACCCGGCCACGGAGCGCGTTTGAAACGCGCTCATGTCGGCGCGAAAACCCGTCGTGCTCGCGTTCGCGAGGTTGTGGTTGTTCGCGGTCTGGGCGCGCAAGGTCTCCTTGGCGCCCGACATCGAGATGTA
Source organism: uncultured Steroidobacter sp. (assembly GCF_937958065.1). GTDB lineage: Bacteria > Pseudomonadota > Gammaproteobacteria > Steroidobacterales > Steroidobacteraceae > Steroidobacter. The sequence goes on along the minus strand of NZ_CALFXI010000031.1, from coordinate 3,109 downwards.
AAGAAATCGATCCATTGGTTACTCGGTCTCACCTGGCGTGAGTTAGCGAATGTTGATGATGGTCTGGGTGATCTGGTCCGCCGTGGAAATCATCTGCGAGTTCGCCTGGAAGTTGCGCTGCGCGGTGATCATGTTGACCAGCTGCGCGGTGATGTCGACGTTCGACGATTCCAGCGCGCCCGACTGAATCAGACCGAAGCCGGAGTTGCCGGCCTGGCCGTTCAACGGCTGACCGGAAGCAAACGTCTGCGCCCAGGTGGTATCGCCGAGCTGCTGCAAGCCCTGCGGATTCTGGAAGTTCGCGATCGCGACCTGACCGAGCTCCGTCGACTGACCGTTGGTGAAGCGAGCCTGCACCACGCCGGTGGAATCGACGTCGATGCCGATCAAACGGCCGGTGGTGTAACCGTCCTGAGTGATCGAGGTCATGGTGAACGTATCGCCGTATTGCGTCGTACGGCTCAGATCCATGGTCAAGTTCATCGGCGCCGCGCCCGTCGCCAAACCGGCGGCTGCATCGTAGGTCGGCAGCACGAACTGGCCGTTGGCCGGGCTCGTGAGGTTGCCATTCTGGTCATACACCAGGTGCTGCGTGCCGGACGGGTTGCCGTCGATGGTCACGTGCAAGTCCCATTCATTGGTCGCCGTCTTCACGTAGTACATGCTGGCGGTATGCGCGGCACCGAGCGAGTCATACACCGTCATCGAACGTGCCGTGTTGTAGCTGGTTTCATCGGCCGGATCGAACGGCGTCGTGGTCGGCACCGTGGCGGCGGAGGGCAGATTGAACACCGTCTCGACTTGCGACGTGGCGGATGGCGCGCTTTCGCTCGTCACCAGACGCAGATCGGCCATGGTGCTGGTGTTGAAATTGCCGTTGACGCCCGGCGGATACACCTGCAGGCGCTGGCCCTGGCTGTTGACCACGTAACCGTCATTATTCGGGCGGAACGCGCCGGCGCGGCTGTAAACAGTGGCGCCGCCGTCGCTCAGCACGAAGAAGCCCTGACCGCTCAAGGCCAGGTCCAGGCTGTTGTTGGTGGTGTTGATGTTGCCCTGGGTGAACTGCTGCGCCACCGAGGCCACCTTCACGCCGTTGCCGGTCGCGTTACGGTTGACGCCATACGGCGAGACAGCGAACAAATCGGCGAACTCGGCACGCGACTGCTTGAAGCCGGTCGTCGAAGAGTTCGCGATGTTGTTCGCGGTGACGTTCAAGTCCTGCTGAGCCGCATTGAGGCCGCTGAGTGCGATACCGAAAGACATGGAATTCGCTCCTGGGAATACCTGTTAAACCACTGTTCGTTACTGCACCCTGCGCACGGCGGCCATCGAAACCGGGCCGAGCGCGGCAGTGTTCAAGGTGAGATTGGTGCCGGAAGCATCGAGGCTGACGCTGGACACGCGGCCCGCCATCAGCACTTCGAGCGAGCCGGTCTGGCCGCGGACGGTCGCAACAGCCTCGATGTCATAAGTGTCCGATTCAGCCTGCGTACCATCGGTACGCAAGCCGTCCCAAGTGAAGTCGCGGGTGCCTTCGGCCGTTTCGAGCTGAATCTCACGAACCACGACGCCGCTGGAGTCGGTGATGCGCAGCTGCAAGGAAGTCGTGCCGGGGGGCACGTCGATCTGACCGTTCACGGTGCCGCCCTGGGTGTGGTCGAAGCTGGCCGCGGAGGCGAGAATGTCGCGACCGATCATGGTCGCGCCGTTCAAGGTCTGCGTGGAGCGCAGCGACGCGGCCAATGTTTCCAACGAGGTCTGCATGCCCTGCACGCCGGAGACGGTGCCGAACTGAGCCAGCTGCGAAATGAACTCGGTGCCTTCCAGCGGCTTCAACGGATCCTGATTCTTCAACTGCGCGGTCATCAGCGTCAGGAACGAATCGATGCCGAGCGTTTGATCCTTCTTGGCCTGCGCCTCGGCGGCTGCCTGCGCCTGCGCGGCCCAGTTCTGGATCGGATCGGTGCCAATGGTCATGTCAACTCCGAAGACTTGTTACGAGCCGAGCCGCAGTGTCGCCAGCATCATTTCCTTGGCGGTATTCATCACTTCGACGTTGTTCTGGTACGAGCGCGAGGCCGAGATCATGTCGGTCATCTCTTCGACGGCGTTCACGTTCGGCGCGTACACATACCCATTGGCGTCCGCGAGCGGATTGCCAGGCTCGTAGCGCGCGCTCGGGGCTTCCGGGTTCTCGAAGATGCCTTTGACGGCAACGCCGGAGGACGCCGCGTCTTTGCCGAGGCCGCTGCGAATGGCTTCGAACAAGGGATGCTTGGCCCTGTAGACCTGATTCGGATCGCCGCTGACGCTGTCGGCGTTGGCGAGATTGCTGGCGGTGGTGTTGAGGCGCACGGACTGCGCGCTCATGCCGGAGCCGGCGATATTGAAAATGTTGAAAGAGGACATGCGTCGTTACCTCTTATTATTGGCCCGTGATGGCGGTCATGAGGCCGCGGAACTTGGAGTTCAGGAACTGCAGCGTCGCCTGATAGCGAACGGTGTTTTCAGCGAACTGCGCCTGCTCCAGCTGCGCGTCGACGGTGTTGCCATCGAGCGAGGGGGCGAGCGGCGTGCGGTACTTCAGTTCAGGCGCCGGCGCGCCGTTAACCATCTTCGGACCGATGTGCGCAGCGTTCGTGGTCTGCAGATGCACGCCCTGCCTGGCACTGCCACTCGCCTGCGCCAACGCACTTCTGAAATCGATGTCGCGAGCGCGATAGCCAGGCGTGTCCGCATTCGCGAGGTTGGCCGCGAGCAGCTCGGTACGCTGCGAGCGCAGCGTCAACGCTTGCGCGTGCACTCCAAGATGTTTGTCGATTGCGCTCGTCATGACTGCATCCGCCAGAAAACTGTCTGCGAAAGTAGTTAGCAAGGCGCGTGCCACCTCGACGCGGACCGCATGTTTCCTGGGCCGCGCGCTGCTCGCGACCGTTAGCAAATAAAAAAGTCGCGACGTGGATCACATGCGATGGCGGCAAATGTTTGCCGGCGGCAGAGGGTGACGGTGGTTTGCGTCGCGCGCGGTGATGGTGACTCGCGTCGGCGGGAGGCGCTCAGTGGTTCGCGCTGCGCGAGGTGACGGTGGCTCGCGTGGCTGGGAGGC